>JBFJCP010000012.1:0-109532 GCA_041615815.1 Gemmatimonadales bacterium
CGCCGCCCCCGTTCGCTTTCTCGTGGAAACGTCCTATCCCGGCAGCTCCCCCAGCAACCGGGGCACGTCCCGAATGCTCTCCGCGCGGAGAAACTCGTATCGCGCCGCCACATCCGGCGGCACCTGCTCGTGCTCCCATGACGTGTCGGACGGTACATGAATGGCGTTGCCACCCACCTCGATCACGGGTAGCACGTCGGACCGGAGCGAGTCCCCCACCATCACGAACCGTCGAGGACTGACGCCCACCCGAGTCGTGATGTCCTCGTACGTCGCGCGATCCTTCGAGCTCACCACCTCGACATGATCGAAGTAGTCTCCCAGACCCGACCGGGCGATCTTCGACTCCTGATCGAACAGGTCGCCCTTGGTGACGATCATGAGTCGGAACGAGCCCGCCAGCCGAGCCACCGTCTCCTCGACACCATCCATCAGATGGATCGGCATCGCAAGCATATCCTTGGCTAGTTCCAGGAGCTGCTGGATCTCCTGACCACGAATCCGTCCCTCGGTGAGCTGGACCGCCGTTTCGATCATCGACAACGTGAAACTCTTGATGCCGTATCCATAGTGCTGGAGATTCCGCATCTCGGTATCGTAGAGTCGGCTTTCGATCCAATCAGGAGAGTGATAAGGAGCCAGAAGCGCCGCAAAGCGCTCCTTCGCCTCGACGAAGACCCGCTCGGTGTGCCAGAGCGTGTCGTCAGCGTCGAACGCGACTACTTGAACAGCATCTGGTGGCATGGATGGAGAGTCACCGGCGTCCCGACCGGTGGCGGGGACACGCCCGAGCCAGGTCCGGGGCGCGCGCAGGGCGTGCGATCCTCAGTCGACCGTGAAGCTGACGCCGCAGCCGCAACCGCCGGTGGAATTGGGGTTTTGGAAAACGAACCGAGATTCCTGGAACGAAGAAACCCAATCGACACTCATCCCATTGACATAGGGCGCGCTGAAGTCGCTCACGAACACCCGAGCACCGTTACACACATGCACCGTCTCATCCCCGGCCGGGGCGTCAACCACCTTCACATCGTAGTTGAGGCCGGAGCACCCTCCCTCGACGACCCCCACACGCAGCCCCGCCACGGCTCGGTCGTAACCCAGTCCAGCGGCGATCTCGGCTACCCGCTTGACCGCCGATTCGGTGAGACTCAGCGTAAACTCTCGATTCGCTGTGGGGATGCGTGATCCTTCGCTCATCACTCACTCCTGTTCGTCACCCCGACGGCCCGGCAACCCAACCCACGACTACCCATACAAGTTACTCGCACGCGGTACGGTTCCTCAACCGACCGAGCACGACTCCAATGCAATAATCGGTCCCCCGGCGGAGAAGCGGAGATCCGGCACCGGACCTCCCCGCTGGTGGCCGGGAGGAGCGAAGGCGGGGATGGGCTCCCCGCTCGACCCCTGACTGCTCAGTTGCTTTTCCGCGGTGCAAGGCGTACGCTGCGAGACACCCTTTGCGCTATCACCCGGCCAGCCCTCATGACCCACACCACCGCCGATCCGGCACATACAAACCGCCTGATCCACGAAACCAGCCCCTACCTGCTTCAACACGCGCACAACCCCGTGGACTGGTATCCCTGGCGAGACGAAGCGCTGGAACGCGCGAAGCGGGAGGACAAGCTCATCCTGTTGTCCATTGGATACTCGGCGTGCCATTGGTGCCACGTGATGGAACGCGAGTCGTTCAGCAACCCCGACATCGCGGCGCTGATGAACGAGCATTTCGTGAATATCAAAGTCGACCGGGAGGAACGACCGGACCTCGATGACATCTACATGGCCGCCACCGTCGCCATGAACTACGGACAGGGCGGGTGGCCCATGACGGTGTTCCTCACGCCGGATCTCGAACCGGTCTTCGCGGGAACCTACTACCCACCATCGGACCAATACGGCCGGCCAGGCTTCCACAGCCTCCTCACGAGTATCGCCAAGGCGTGGCAGACCGATCGCGACAAGCTGCAGGAAACCGCCGACGACCTCGTCGAACACCTGAAACAGCAACAGCAGATCGGGCCGGCCGTGGCGGTCGGAGACGAAGAACTCCGACTGGCACTCAAACAGTTCGCAGACGATTTCGACGGCACCTACGGGGGCTTCGGATCGGCACCCAAGTTCCCGCCGGCCACGGGCCTGTCGCTCTTGCTGCGCCTGTATGATCGGTTTGGCGATCCTCACGCCCGTCTCATGGTCCAGAAGACGCTCTACGCCATGGGGCAAGGAGGCATGTACGATCAAGTTGGGGGTGGCTTTCACCGCTATTCGACGGATCCCCGGTGGCTGGTGCCGCACTTCGAGAAGATGCTCTACGACAACGCGCTGCTCGCCCGTACGTATCTCGAAGCGTATCAGGTATCCGGCGACGCCTTCTATCGGCGGATCGCCGTCGAGACCCTGGAGTACGTGCTCAGGGACATGACGGCACCCGAGGGTGGATTCTACTCTTCCACCGATGCGGACTCGGAGGGCGAGGAGGGAAAGTTCTTCGTCTGGACGCCGTCTGAGGTCCAGGCCGTGCTGGGCGAGAAACACGCACGGTGTTTCAACGCCTATTACGACATCACCGCTGCAGGGAACTGGGACGGCGTGAGTATCCCCAACACGCCCCGTCCCATCGCGACGGTGGCGCGCGACCTCGAAACGACCCCCGAGGAACTCCAGCGCACTCTCGATGCGTGTCGGCCCAAGATCTTCGAGGCACGCCGCCGCCGCCCTGCTCCAGGCCTCGACGACAAGATCCTGACCGCGTGGAACGGTCTGATGATCGGAGCTCTGGCGGAGGGATATCGGGTCCTTCGGGAACCGCGGTACCGCGAGGCTGCGTCACGATCCGTCCACTTCGTCCTGGAGAACCTGCGTGCCAAAGACGGACGGCTCTTCCGCACGTACCGTGCGGGCCGCGCCCATGTCGACGCGTATCTCGAGGATTATGCGTATTTGGCGGATGCACTCATCGATCTCTACGAGACCGGCGGTGACGAGCGCCACTTGCGAGCAGCAGAGCGCTTGATGGAACGAGTCATGACGGACTTCATCGACCAGGAAAGCGGAGCGTTCTTCAGTACCGCCGCTGTGCACGAACACCTCATTCTGCGCCGTCGGGACGGTGTAGACGGCGCAACGCCCGCACCCAACGCGGCCGCAGCCGCCGCACTGGCGCGCCTCTCGTACCATCTGAACCGTCCGGAATACCGGACAGCCGCGATCCACGCGATCAAAGCATACGGCCGGTCGATCGCGCGGCACCCCAGGGCCTTTGCGAAGAGTCTCTGCGTGGTCGACCTGCTCCTGAGCGGACCGGTGGAGTTGGCGTTCGTGGGTGACCCGGAGCAGCTCGATCCCCTGCACCGCGAGGTCTCTAGGCATTTTCTGCCCAACCGCATCCAAGCGATCCACGATCCTGCAAGCGGAGACGCCGCGAGGCTGCCCCTCTTGCGGGGGAAGACGGCCGTCGACGGGCGCGCCGCGTTGTACGTCTGCCGTGACTTCGCCTGCCAGGCACCGATCACGGACCCCGCGGACGTGGCGCGCGCATTGGCGGATCGGCCCCGTCTCGAGCGCGCCGCCACCTCGATCGCCGTGCGCCGCGCCGGTCGGGGGACCGCCCAGGGCACCGCCCGGTATGCCGGCCGCTTCGAGGCCATCGGGTATGTCGCCTTGGGCACGACGGGCCTCACGGCCAGCCGGCTCGGATTTGGGTGTTACCGCGTCCACGACGAGAACGCCGAGCAACGGGAAGCTCTCCTTCGTGCTCTCCAGGCGGGCGTCAACGTGATCGATACGTCCACCAACTACATGGATGGCGCAAGTGAGCGGTTGGTCGGGACGGCCATTCGCGAGCTCGTCGACGACGGCGATCTCGACCGCGATGAGATCGTCGTGGTCTCCAAGATCGGCTACCTCCAGGGCCAGAACTACGAGCTGGCCCAAGCTCGGGAGACCCCATTTCCGGAGATCGTCGAGATGGATCAGGGACTCTGGCACTGCATCCACCCGGAGTTCCTCGCGGATCAACTGGAGCGGTCGCTGGATCGTTTGGAGCTCGAAACGCTGGATATCGGTCTGCTCCATAACCCTGAGTACTTCCTGGCGGATGCCGCGCGCCGCGGAGAATCCGTCGAGGCCAGCCGCGACGAGTTCTACCGCAGGCTCGGTAACGCCTTTCGCTGGTTCGAAAGTGCCGTGCACGAGGGCCGGCTCGGCTGGTATGGTGTGTCGTCCAATACCCTGACGTACCCCGCGTCGCATGCCGAAGCGACGTCCCTTACACGCATGCTCGATGTCGCTCGGGCCACGGGAGGAAACGAGCATCACTTCCGCGTCGTGCAGCTGCCCCTCAACTTGTTCGAGGCCGGTGCGGTCTTTGAACGAAACGGTGGACCCGAGCTTACCCAGACCCCGCTCGAGGCAGCGCAGACCGAGCAGATAGCGGTCCTGGTGAACCGCCCGCTGAACGCGTTCGTGCGGCACACGCTGGTACGGTTGGCTGACGTCGATCTCGTCGAGGGAGAGGCCATCGATTTCGACGCCCAGGCCAACCGAGTGGCAGGGTTGGAGAAAGCATTCCGCGAAGCCATCGCGTCACAAATCGAGGTTCGCGGTGGGTCCGTCGATCCCGCCGACTTCTTCCGCTGGACCGATCAACTGCGCGCGGCTCGCTCACGGATCCGTGGGCTGGAGCAGTGGGCCCAAGTCGTGGGTCAAGTCACGGCGAGAATCCGCCACATAGGCTCGCTCCTGGACCAACATCTGGATGGCGACGTGGCCCAGCAGTGGAGCGCCTGGAGGGATCAGTATCTTCCCGAGCTGCAACGCTTGATGCAGGAGCTGCGCCGAGAGGCTGCCAGCCGGGCGCGGGCACAGAGTGACGCTATCCGCACGGCCATCGATCCCCAGCTTCCTCTTGGCCGCCGCGGCGAAAGCCTCTCTCGCAAAGCACTTTGGACACTCACCAGTACCCCTGGTGTCACTTGCGTTCTCTGTGGGATGCGACGCGTGGAGTACGTAAACGACGCACTCGGAGTACTCTCATGGCCTCCACTCGAGAACGTGGATGCCGTCTTCCACGCGGCGCAGGCCGCCAAGATCGGGACGTGAAGCGTCGCCGCGCCGTACCCCTCGCCAGTGGGAGTCTCGCCGAAGAGACGGACAGCACCCATCTCCCTAGCGGCGCGGCTGGCACGGTATAGCTTAAGCGGCATCCAGTTTCTGGCTCACGCATGCCCAAGCAACGTCGCGATCTGACCACCAGCGAAGTGCAGGAACTCCGCCAACGCGTCACCGAGCTTCAGCGCGCCCTTCACGACCACGATCAGGAGCTCGAGACACTCCGCGCAAGCGAACGCCTCCATCGTTCCGTGTTGGATACCGCCGGCTCCATCATTCTTTGCCTCGACGCGGACTACCGGATCGTCGAGTGGAACCGGGCCGCTGAGCGCCTCTATGGCCGGCACCGCGCGGAGGTCATGGGTGAGAACTACCTCCAGTTGTTCCTGCCAGAGTCCGTTCGGGCCTCGGTCGCTGCCGACATCCAGAAGGTCCTCCACGGCGCACCCACCGAAGGCTTCGAGAATCCCGTCCGCACCGCGGACGGCACGGAGCGGTTGCTGCTGTGGAACGTGAGTCCGTTGGTCGGAGTCGACGGCGTGGCTCGGGGTATCGTGGCCGTTGGCCAAGACATCACCGAACGGGCGCGTGCGGAGGACGCCCGACGACGCCTCGAACACTGGTTACAGCAAGCAGAGAAGTTAGAGAGTCTCGAGGCCCTAGCAGGGGGGATTGCCGCGGAGTTCAACCACCTGCTCACGCGAATCCTTCGCAGCGCGGCTCGGTGCCGCGTGGTCCAAGATGGGCACGGCACCGAACAAGAGATCGTGCGTGAAGTGGAGCGTGCGGCACGGGACGCGATCAACATCGCCAATCAAATGGCTACCTACGCTGGACGACGCTCATTCGAGCTGTACGCGCTATTTCTCAATCGTCACATCGAAGAAACCACGGACGTTGTGCAAGCCCTGCTGCGTGACAATATCACGCTCAGCTACGAGCTGGCGCCGGGCCTTCCACCGCTGATGGCCCATTCCGGCCATCTCCAGCAAATGTTGATCAACCTCGTCGCCAACGCAGCCGACGCCCTCGAAACCAAAGCCGGACAGATCACCATCGCCACGGGGCTTCTCGATGCAGACGCGCGTCTCTTGCGTGAGACCTACCTCGGTGATCAGCTATCCGAGGGGGAGTACGTCTACCTCGAGGTCACAGACGACGGGGTGGGAATGCATCCGGACGTGCGTGCGAAGATGTTCGATCCGTTCTTCTCGACCAACGTGCCGAAGCGAGGCCTCGGCCTCGCCGCCGTGCTCGGGATCGTGCGTGGACATGGGGGCGGCATCCACGTTACGTCGGCGCCCGGCAAAGGCACACGTATTCGTGTCTTGTTCCCCATTCCACCGAACGTACCCTTCGACCATCTCTCGAACTAGCGCCGCTCTCGGGTCCGTTCCCTATCGCAGCTCACCCACCTCGACAGGGACCGTCCCCGTCACCGGTGCGACCCGCGCGGCGATCTCCTGAATCACGAGGGACCGGCCACCAGCACCATTCACTCGCACGGAACTGTTACTGAAGAGGGGATAGTACCCAATCACCGCATCTTGGATGCCCGGAGGCAAGCGACAGGCACAATCCTGTTCCGCCACGAGTCCGGCATTGACCGTGATCGACACCGCCATATCCGAACCGTTACTGACGAGCGGGGCAAAGAACGCGCGACCGCCGGCCCGGTGCGTTGCGACACGCCGCACCGTTCCACGAGATCGTTCCACGACGAATGCTCCCTGCAACTCGACCCCCATGGGAACGCCCCCCGGGGTCTCGGGACGAAGGGCTGACCATGGCGCCGTCACGGCCTGTCGGCGGGGGATTCGGATTCGGAGCTCCGATCCTGGAGGTATCGAGTGTTCGGTCTGGCCAATGGTGATGCGAATGGGGACCACGAGCGCGTTCTCGACGAGCAGCGTCGAGGGACGCAGCAGAAGAAACCCGGCCGCGCCGGCTCCAAAGAGGACAACCGCGGCAACGGCCAGTGACCGTCTCCACGCTCCGGAGCGCGTGGGTTGATGCTCTGGCTGCGGTCGATCCGCCGCCGAAGGGGTTGCAATGGGTGTCGTTGCTTGCACCTCGAGGCGGCGGGCCACGTCGGCGGCACTCACGGCCTGCGCCATGCCCGAATCCGGGCCGGAGACGAGCGCGTCCATGACCGCCGCCGCCGATTCGTATCGATCCGAGGGACGCTTGGCCAGACAGCGTACAATGACGTCTGACAACCAACGCGGGAGTTCGGCGTTCCGGGCTACCGGGACCGGTGGCGGCTCGGACAGGTGTTTTGCGACGATTTCCTGAGACGTGTCACCCTCGAACGGCGGTGTCCCCGTGACCATCTGAAAGAGCATCGCGCCCAGCGAATACAGGTCTGAACGCGCATCCAGATCCGCCTGTCCCAAGGCCTGTTCCGGGCTCATGTAATGCGGGGTGCCGACCACAAAGCCCGTCTGTGTCAGCCCGCCCTCGGCGTCGACGCGTTTGACGATCCCAAAATCCATCAGCAGCACGCGACCGGTCTGCTCGTCGAGCATAACGTTGTCGGGCTTGATGTCGCGGTGGAGGAATCCGTGCCGATGCGCGTGTTCCAACGCCTCGAGGACGGGGCGGATGATGCCCAACGCACGGTCGGGCTGGAGGGCACCCTGCGAACGGATGACGTCACCGAGCGTGCGCCCCTCGACGTACGGCATCACGTAGTAGAGCAGCCCCTCCGCTTCGCCAACGAAATGAATGGGTAGAATGTTCTGGTGCGTGAGCTTCGCCACGGCGCGCGCTTCCTCGCGGAACCGCGCCAGCATCCCGGCACTCCAGGCAACGTCCGGCCGCAAGACTTTGACCGCAAGCCGCCGGTCCAAGGTGCGGTCCCAGACTTCGTACACCTCGGCGAATCCGCCGCGACCCAGCAGGCGACGTACCTCGTACTGCGGCCCGAGCGCGGTGGTGAGGCGTGCCGGAATGTCGCTCGACGACGAGTCGTTTGTGATGGCGGACGCTCCCGGTTGACGGACGGAGCAGGCCACTGAATATACCATCGGACCCATGACGATCCGACGAGTTGCCCTGACCACTTCCGTGTTGTGCGCGCTCACCGCCCTCGGGTGTCGGGACGAGCCCTCGCCGACACTCGAGATGGCCGGCATCACGATTACGGACGCTTACGCACCCGCTCAGCCGACCCGAGACGTGGGGGCGCTCTATTTCACCATCACGAACGCGAACACGGAAAGCGATACGTTGAAAAGGGTCACCACCGACGTCGCCGCCCGCGCCGAGATCCACCGCCTGGCCATGGTCGAGCGGCGGATTCAAATGACGCCGGTGGGCCGGATCGTGCTCCACCCCGGCGGTACCGTACGGCTCAAACCCGGTTCCAGCCACGTCATGCTCTTCGGCCTCGGTCGGCAGCTCACGGAGGGCGATTCGGTCCATGTGACGGCCGTGTTTTCGGGGGCGGGACCGGTCCGGTTTCCAGCCCTCGTCCTGCCCTACGCCGAGGTGGCGAGACGGCTCCAGGATCCCGACCCGTCGCGATGAGCGGCTCGAAACTCTACCGCGCCGCGCCGCGTACGGTGGGGTAACCATGAGAAGGAGTAGGCCATGTCGACGCATGTGACCCAACGCGGCAGCATCCCCGCAGCGATGGGCTGGATGGTGGGACTTTCCATGTTGCTGTTCTGGGCGCCCCTGGTCGGTGGCTTGATCGCCGGTTTCGTGGGTGGCCGCAAGGCTGGCACTGCGGGACGTGGGATCGCCGCCGCCCTGCTCCCCGGGTTTCTCTTGTTCGTCGTCACGTTCTTCTTTGGCGGAATCCTCGGCGCCATCCCGATCCTCGGTCAGCTCTTCGGCTTGGTCGCGGGCCTCGGGGCGGTGGCGTTATCCACCATGCATGTGATCCCATTGTTGCTTGGTGCGGTGATCGGTGGAGCGACCGCGTAGGGTCATTCGCCTTGGTCGTTGAGGATGATGCGAAGTTCCGCGGAGTCGATGTTTCCGCCGGAAATGACGACCACCACATGCGCCGGTACGCGGATCTTTCCCGCGAGGACCGCCGCGAGCGCCGCGGCGCCGGACGCCTCGGCCAGCAGCTGATCGCAGTCGATGAGCGTGGCAATGGCCGCCTTGAGCTCTTGCTCGCTCACCAAGACAATGTCGTCGACGAGTTCCTGCAGAATCGGGAACGGCACTCGCCCGAACCCGCCGGCAAGCCCATCCGCCAGAGTCGGCTCATGATCAAAGGGATCGAGCGCGCGCCCCTGCTGGAGCGAGAGCAGTGCTGAGGGGGACGCAACCGGGTTCACGCCAACGATCCTGGCATCCGGGTAGGTCTCGGCGACCGCCACGGCAATACCGCCGATTAGCGCCCCACCCCCCACGGGGACCACCACGGCCTCGACTTCCCGGGTCTGCTCCACAATCTCCAGACCACACGTCCCCTGGCCAGCGATCACGGCTGGATCGTCGTACGCTGAGACAAAAACGGCACCCGTATCATGGGCGTGCGCGAGCGCCGCTTGCTGTGCATCCTCGAAAGTGTCTCCCACCAGATGCACCCGCACGCGGTAGGCCTCCAACTTGCTGAGCTTCGCCCGCGCCGCATTTCGCTGAACGAAGATATCCACGTTGTCCACACCGATGGCCTGACAAGCGAAGGCCACACCGAGCGCGTGATTCCCGGCTGATGCCGCCACGATCCCGCCGGCGCGCTCGTCCTCATCGAGCAGCATGAGCTTGTTGAGGGCGCCCCGCGGCTTGAAGCTCCCTGTTCGTTGCCGATTCTCCTGCTTGAGCCACACCGCGCTTCCCACTCGACGGGAGAGCGCGAGCGAATGGGTGAGCGGTGTGCGACGAATGTGCGGCCCAATCCGCACCGCAGCAGCGCGGATATCGGCAATGGTAACAGGGAGCGAGGTCACAGTTCCCATCCGCTTCCATATGCCCGGTCTCTCATTACCATGCTGCCCCTCACCATCACACCGGAGTCGACGGCTCTTCGTCTTTGGATGGAATCTGCTGTCCGCGAGTCAGCATTCTCTCGGCGAACTCGACGCGTTCGTAGAGCTCGGCAAACTCCCCGCGGATCATGCGCGATTCCTCATGCAGCGACTCGACAGCCTCCCGCAGCCGCTCGACCTCTTGCTTCGGCACGGCCCGCTCGCGCTCCGTCTTGGCCCGGAGCCACATCTTCATGCCCAGCAGCGTGAATGTCCCCAGACCCAGCATGGCCAGCAGGGCGGCGATGGCTTCGAAAACCTCTATCGGCATGGCATGCCTCTCCTCGACGACGAGATGACCTCGACCAAGATAAGGGGGGCTCGACAGACCGGCGAGCCGCCGCTCGCTTTCGGTGCACGGGCACTTGTGTGTATGTATACGGCCCCACCAGATCGAGGACCGCATATGCGTCTCAGCTATCTGGGCATGGGAAGCGCCTGTCTCATCCTGATGCCCGTGACCATCGCTTGCGCACAGGAGACCACCATGCCTACGGGGTTGACCGCCGTTCCCGGTGTCAGCGTCGGGCACCACACGCTCAGCGAGCGCCCCACCGGGTGCACCGTGGTGCTGGTCCCGGCCGGGGCCACCGGAGGTGTCGACGTTCGTGGAGGAGCCCCCGGGACGCGAGAAACCGACCTCCTCGATCCCGTGAACACGGTCGAGCACGTCTATGGAGTAGTGCTGTCTGGAGGAAGCGCCTTCGGCCTCGATGCGGCGTCAGGAGTCGTGCGCTACCTGGATGAGCGCGATATCGGGTATGCCGTGGGGTCGGTGCGCGTCCCCATCGTCGTGGGCGCCATCCTGTTCGATCTGCGGGTGGGGGGCGACCCCCGGATCCGTCCTGGTGCGGACTGCGGCTACGAGGCGGCCCGGACCGCCTCCACCGGCGCGATCGCGGAAGGCAACGTGGGCGCCGGGGCCGGGGCCACTGTCGGGAAGCTGGCCGGTCTCGAGCGAGCGATGAAGGGCGGACTCGGCACCGCCGCGATTACCCTCCCCAACGGGCTCGTCGTGGCCGCACTCGTGGCCGTGAATGGCGTCGGCGACATCATCGATCCCTCGACTGGGCGGGTCGTTGCAGGGGCGCGGACGCCGGACGGGAAAGGACTCGCGGATGCCCGACGCCTGCTCCGGACAGCCGCGGCCGCGCGCGGCAGATCCGGGGAAAACACCACCCTCGGCGTGGTGGTGACGAACGCCACCCTCACCAAGGCGCAGGCGACCAAAGTGGCGCAGATGGCGCACGACGGACTCGCGCGAACCATCGCCCCGTCGCACACTCCCTGGGACGGCGACACGATTTTCTCCCTTGCGACGGGATCGTACGCTGGCGACGCCGACACGGCTGTCATCGGCGCGCTCGCGGCGGAAGCGGTGGCCGACGCCGTGCTCCGGGGGATCCGGGCCGCCCAGAGCCTGCCTGGAATCCCTGCGGCTCGCGACTTCCCCACGCAGTGAATTTCCCGCTCATCCTCCTCATCGCCTACTCGGTGGGCTTGGTGCTGCTCGGCACGATCATCGGCCGGACGGTCACGAGTAGCGGAACGTTCTTCGTTGCCGGACGTCGCCTCCGCGCGCCGCTCATCTTTGCCACCATCCTCGCCGCCAACATCGGGGCGGGTTCCACCGTCGGTGCCGCCGGAATCGGGTACGCGTTCGGTATCGGTGCATGGTGGTGGGTGGGCTCTGCGGGCATCGGCACCATCATACTCGCCATCTGGATTGGACCCAAAGTCTGGCGCATCGCCCGCGATCACGATCTCCTCACGTTGGGCGACTACCTGGAGCTCCGCTACAACGGGACCGTGCGCGCCGTCGTGGCGACGCTGCTGTGGTTTGCCACGCTCACGATTCTCGCCGGTCAGCTCATCGCCCTCGCCTGGGTGCTGAACGTCGTCGCCGGTGTGCCCAAGCTCGCAGGGTGCTTGATTGGCGGCGGGGTCATGACGATGTACTTCGCGGCAGGCGGATTGCTCACGTCCGCCTGGGTGAATCTCGTTCAACTCGTCGTCTTGCTCGTTGGCTTCGGTGTGGCACTACCGTGGGCCCTGGCGGGCATCGGCGGCTGGGACGCGATCGGTGCCACCGGTTCTGCGGTGAACGCTGACTATCTGGACTTCTGGGGCGCCGCCCACCCCTGGTGGACGTACGTGGCCCTCCTCGCTCCCGCCTTCGTCGTTTCACCGGGACTCCTGCAGAAGGTGTACGGCGCTCGAGACGAGCGTGCCGTGCGAATAGGGGTCGGCATGAGCGCTGTCGCGCTCATGGTGTTTGCGGCACTCCCGCCACTCTTTGGCATGATCGCCCGGGTATCCCATCCAACGCTCGCCAACCCTGAGCTCGCTCTACCCACGATTCTGCTCCATGGCCTACCCGTGGCCCTGGGGAGCATTGGGTTGGCCGCCGTGTTCTCCGCGGAAGTGAGCTCGGCCGACGCCATTCTCTTCATGCTGTCGACCTCGCTGTCGGAGGACCTGTATCGCCGCTTTCTCCGTCCCGGTGCCACGGATGGCGAAGTGCTGCGAGTGGCACGCCTAGCCGCCGTAGGTGGTGGCAGCGCGGGCGTCGTTCTCGCGATCGCTCTCCCGTCCGTCATCGGCTCGCTCACCATCTTCTACTCGGTGCTCGGCGTGTGTCTGTTCGTCCCGGTCGTGGCGGGTCTCACGACGCGACGTCCGGGTGCCCCAGAGGCACTTGGCGCCATCGGAGGTGGATTGACCGTGCTGATCGCCACCCACCTCGGCGGCGTCACGAGCCGGGGACTCTGGAATCCGAACACCCTGGCGCTCGGCGCCTCGGCACTGCTATTCGTCGCCATCTTGGTGGCCCGCCGCTCGAGGAGTGACGTGCCATCCAGCCGCGCCTAGCGCCGTCGGTTCTTCTTCCGCCTCTTCCGCCTTGCCTGTCCCACTGCCCTTCTATTCGTCGTCCTTGAACTCCGCGAACAGCACGACGGTCCCGCACGGCGCGCGGACACCGATCTCGCGCGCCCCGTAAAATGTCGTCCGCTCCGGCACGACCACCTCGATGCCCTCGAGCTCGGGTAGGAGTGCCTCCAGATCGTCCACGGTGACGAACAGCGCACCGGACTTGTGGAAGGGCCCTTCGGCCAGGGCGGGAATGTCACCCGCCACACTCGCCCGGGTCTGATACATGACCTCGACGTTGCCAGCTTGGACGGCGGCGAAACCCAGCCGATCCCCCTCCGGCACCTCGATCGTGCATTCGAAGCCGAGCCGTTCCGTCCAAAAATCCAGACAGGGTTCGATCTCTTCCACGAAGATCACCGGGGTGAGCTTGAGCATGATGGGTCCTCTGGTGGTGATACGGAAAGCGTACGTGGGAAGAAACTGCGAAAACGTGGGATGGAGCACGCTACGCCGATTCGCGGGTGACGCTCACGGCGCGGTCTTGTGGAGAGTCTCCCGCACCCGTGTCAAGAGCTCGGTGACGGTCCACGGCTTGTGCAGGAAGGCAAGGTCGGGCTCGAGCTCCCCGCTGGCTTCCAGGTCGCGCGCCGTGTAGCCGCTCGTGAACAGGAACGGCAGACCGCGACTGGTGCCTCCCGCAAGCTCCCACAGACGGCGCCCACCCACGCGCGGCATGATGAGATCGGCAACGACCAGATCGATGGCCGCGTCCTCCTGCTGCAAGAACGCTAGCGCTTCCGCCCCATCCTTCACAGGGACCACCCGGTAACCCCAGCGCTCGAGAATGCGGTGCGCTGATCGGCGGATGGCCTCATCGTCCTCGGCCAAGAGTATCCGTTCTCCTTCCCCTCTGAGAAAATCGGCCGTCGACGGTCGAGTGGCGCTTTGCACCGTCTGCTCGGCGAGGGGAAAATAGACCCGCATGGTGGTTCCATTGTGCTGTTCGCTGTAAACGCTGATGAAACCCTCGTGCTGCTTCACCAGGCCGTAGACCATCGCCATGCCTAGGCCGGTTCCCTGCTCCGCTGGCTTCGTCGTAAAGAACGGTTCGAAAATCCGACGCCTGGTTTGCTCGTCCATCCCCATCCCGGTATCACTCACGATCACACAAGCGTACGACCCGGGTTTGCCCCACCCATGCATGGCACGGAAGCTCTGATCCACCCATGCCCGGCGGACTTCGATGCGGAGGATGCCCCCCGCCGGCATCGCATCGCGCGCGTTCGTAGCCAGATTCATGAGGATTTGTTCGACGGCGCCCCGGTCCGCCCGCACGACATCCGTATCTTCGGCGATGAACTGGAGCTGAATGTGCTCAGGGAGCAGCCGCTCGAGCATGTGGGTCATATCCCTGCACAGTTGTGCGAGATCGAGCATTTCGATGACGAGGCGCTCTCGTCGGCTGAACGCCATCAGCTTCTTGATCATCTGCGCGCCGCGGCGCGCCGCGATTCGGATCTCATCCACGTCTTTTCGCAGATCTCCCTGCCCGGGATCGAGCTCCGCGGCAATCAGTTCCGCGTTGGACAGAACCGCCGTAAGGATGTTGTTGAAATCGTGCGCGATGCCTCCGGTGAGCTGTCCCACCGCCTCCATCTTCTGCGCCTGTCGCAGCTGCGCTTCCAGAATGCGTTGTCCCGTGACATCCTCGACGATCATCTCGAAGCATTCGAGCGCTCCGCGATCGTCGAACACCGGGCGCCCGCTGAGCCGCACGGTGATCAGGTCACTGTCTCGCCGTTTCCATTGCACTTCAACGCCAGATACCACGCCCGACGTGCGGTACTCCTCGATCAGACGCTCCCGCTCGCCCGGATCCACGTAGAGATCAGTGGTCATATCGAGCTGCAGGAGTTCTTCTTCGGAGTCATACCCGAGGATTTCGGCCAACGCCGGATTCACGGATAGGAACTTGCCACCAGGACTCGATCGGTAGATGCCGTAGATGGCGTGTTCCACGAGTGAGCGATACTCGCGCTCGGACCGCTGCAAGGCATCCTGGATGGACTTGAGCTGCGTCACGTCTTGGGCGTGTCCCAACACGTAACGGCCTCCTTGCGCGCTCTCGCACAGCACGTTGCGATACGACCAAACGCGCTCTTGTCCCGTCTTGGTAACGACCCGCATCAGTCCGCTCGCAATCCCCTCCGCGCGGATTCGCTCGAGGTAGGCATCCAGCTCCTCGTGCGTGTCGGGTGCCAACAAGTCCCGGAGATGCCGACCGTGGTAATCGCCGGGCGCGTACCCGAGCGCCCGCATGGCAGCCGGATTGACCGTCAGGAAGTTCCCGTCCAGGTCATGCGTGCAGATAATGCCGAGGCTGTTCTCGACGAGATATCGATAGCGGCGCTCGCTCTCCTTGAGGATCTCCTCCGCCCGCTGATGCTCGAGCTCGGCGGCCGCGCGGGAAGCGAAGATTTCGAGTGCGGACCGGGCCACGAGCTCGTTGCGCAGAGGCCTGCGATCGAGAATCACCAGGATCCCCAAGACCGATCCCGACGCGCCCACCAACGGCGTGCCCAGGTAACTCTCGACCTCCATCTCCGCCAGCACACGATCGTCGGGGAAGAGCCGGTGCACGTCACGAGGATAACAGCACGTGCTCTGCCGTAGCACGTCCTGACAGGGACTGCCATACAAGTCGTATTCGAAGTTCTCGACCAGCTTCCCATCGGATACGACCGCGATAGTGCGGATGGTATCGGCCGCTTCGACGGTTTCGCCCACCAGGACATGCGCGACGTCGAGCAGCTCCGCCAGATGGCGCACCATCTCGCCAAAGAAATCGCTCGCGGTGGCAAGCGAAAGATGGGCGGTGAGCTGGCGCAGGACCTCTTCGTTCCGCTTGCGTTCGGAGAGATCTCGGACGAACCACAAGTACTTCACCGCGCCATCGTAGTCCGTTTCGTGAATCGAGACCTCGACCGGGACTTCAAGACCGTCGCGATGGCGAGCGGTGGCCTCGAAGCGGCGCGTGGGGTGCGCACCCTCTTCGTCCGCCGGCGCTTCGCCGCTGACGGGTGGGGGCGAGGCAAGAACCTCCGCAACGGGCCGCCCCACCACCTCGTCCCGACTCCATCCCAAGAGTGTAACCGCGCGGTTGTTCCACTCGGTGACGAGGCCCGCATCGTCGGTGGCGAGCACGGGGTCAAACGCGGCCTCGAGCACCGCCCGGAGACCTCGAAACGTTTCGTTCTCACCGGCTGAAGCCGGCGTCCCCTGAACCGATTCGCCAGTGGCCGGGCGCCGCTTACGAAGCACGGTCGTCGGCTCCGGTCATCATGGACGGCCCCACGGCCCAGCGGCGGCACGCCCCCGAGGCCCGCCGCTTCGACAATCGCGGTGTGATCAGTTCCACCACTGTGATACCGGTCCCGCTAGGGTTGCGCCCTCCACATTCGGCCAGCGCGGGCCTCGCGCCTGTATGATCGGTCGACAGTGTCCGGATCCTGAGAACGGGCTGGCGCTCGCGTGCTGTGTCACGATGACGATGCGGGCCGCCGAGACCGCATTTCTGACACTACCGTAAGTTCCTTAAAATAAAGTAGTTACGATGCTTCGCAAGGTTGCCAGGAATGCGCGCCGAGCAGTCACCGATCGACGAGGAGCCAGAGGAATCGCCACCAGGCAACGCCGACCCTCCAGCGCTAGCTGTCCCTTCCCCGCTCGACCCCGGAGGATCGCCGGCTGCGAAACTCGAGAACGCGCTGGGCCAGGACGGACATCACGTCTACGGCCATATCGAAGTGATCCTCCAAGATGTCGATAAATGGCTCGACGTCGATCCGAAGCGCCACGCCTTCGGTCTCGGGCACGGCATCGAACCAGCGCCGTTCACCACGGAGCGCCTCGTGCATCCCCACCGCCGCCGCCGGACCCAGCCGGAACGATGCACCCTCGTCGGTGTCACCGCGGATGAGTCCGCGGGCAATCAGCATGAAGTGATCGGCCGGATCGTTTCGGCGCCACCAGGCCTCCGTCGGCTGAAGAGACACTTCCGCGACGTGATGCGCCAGCTCGTTGAGGGCGTCGAGCGTGGTGGTGGAAAACGCGCGGGAGCGACTCAGGACCTCGAGACGCTCTACGAGGTTGAGCGCCTTCGCGTCCGGACGAATGAGATCCGCTGCAGCCGCATTCACGTCGAAGGGCGCCGCACGAAACTCGACCAGAAAGCGACCGGAGAGGTACCGCAGATACTGCAGAAGGATTCCGAAGTGCTCTTCGCACACATCGAGCTGCGCATCCCAATCGAGCTCGAGCGCGAGTGTGTCCACATCCGCCCGTACATCGATGCCCTGAGGGGACCGCGCCAGTAATTCCAGAAAGCCCACCGCCTCGCCACCGCCGACGACCCGGGTCCGCCCACCCGCCCAGGACACCGTGACTTGACCATCGACGATCACGAACACGGCGTCGGCCGGTTGGTCGGGCCGCAGCATGGCGGTTCCGCGTGGAACGAATTGCTCACGCGCGTGCTGCGCCACGGCTGCGAGTTGCGAGGACGCGAGGCCGTCCAGGGCCGGGAGCGTTCGGAGAAACAGCACCCGATCGAGCGGGCCGACGAACAACACTTTTTCAGCCATAGTGCCGCTCCGGTGCACCACCCCCGACCAGGCGACGAGCCACGTCTTCCAGGACCACTCGGTGATGCGACGACAGCACCGGGATCCCGCGCAGGAACCTTTCGAGTCTTGCAAGACCCAGTTCGCCGATATGATGCGCGGCGAGGGAACTCAGGGACTCGGTACCGCTCGCCAACAGCTCCTTCAACACGACCTCGTACGGTAGGGGCTGTACCTCACGATCGTTCGTTTCCGAAGGGCCGACCGCTTCGAAGAGATCATCGAGTAGGACGAGAAAGCGCCGCCGGAGCGGAGGAAGCACCAAGTTTTCCGCCAGTTCGCGGCTGCCGGCACGCGCCTCACGCTTGAGACTGTGCAGCCCTCGATAGATGCGCAAGAAATCCTCGTCGCTGGCCTGCAGATTCAACAACCGAAACAGGCGTTCCAGGGTGTGGTGTTGCTTGTCCCGCAAAAGCCCCGCGAGCAGTTCGTAGCCGGAGGTCCGGCGATCCGTGTCTTCGCGCACGCCCGCCGCCAAGGCATGACGCCACCGCATGAACCGAAAGCCCGCTTCGAGGTTCTGTTCGACGGCCTGACCGATGAGCTTGGGGTCGAGCACGAGACTCGGGTTTTCGGACCGCAGTCGTCCCAGCGCGCGAAGCATCTTGAAGCGGATCATGCCGTCGCCTTCGGCCAACAGCCGGCGCAGCAGAATCTGCGCGGCCTGCGGGGTGCCGAAGGCTCCGATGGTCTGCGGGAGATGACGCCGGACCGCGTGGGAAAGGCGCTCGTCACCCATGGCGGCCGCCAGGCGCGGAAGCGTTCCCGGTCCCAAGCCTACCAAGGTTCGGCGCACATCATCCCTCACGGCCCGATCGCCGAGCAGGGCGATGAGCGGCGCCACGAAGCTCGGGCTCTTGATCTCCCGGACGGCACGGACCGCTTCCGCCCGCACCCTGGCGTCCGGGGACGACAAGAGGCGGAGCAACGAGCTCTCGAACTCCGTACCGGGCAAGACCCGGATCGTAACCGCGAGAGCGAGCTGCGCCTCCGACGAGCCATCGCTCACGAGGTCGTTCAGGGCCTGCTGCGCCTGAGCCCCCGACAGCCAGCCCCCACCAATCAAGCCCACGAGCGCGGTGGCTCGAACCGACGGCGCGGGATCCTCCGTGCCGCGCCGCAGCAGCGCCTCGTCCGCTTCCACCACCGTTCGGACGCGCAGAGCGGCAGCCCGGACTCCCGCGCTGGCGTGGTCCAACAGGCGATCCACGATGGGCCAGTAATCGTCCCTCCCCGAGCGGACGAAGAGGTCCAGGGCGTGGATGACGACGCTTGGTGAGGGATGGTAGAGGATCAGAGCGGGAATCACGCGCGTCTTGTCTTGCACTGCCAGGAGATCCAGAGCCGCCATCACCTTACGGTCATCGGAATCATTCAACGTGGCCAACAACGTTTCGAGGGACGCCACGTCGAGCGCCGGGAACTCGATGCGTGTTTGCGTGATCTCATCGCTCAGGGTCTCCCGAAACACGTCCAGGTAGTGTCGGCGGAGATCGAGCACGAGGACCAGCCAGGTGGCGGCGGCGACGGACGCGAGCGCGGCAAAGACGGTCTCGCGTGTGGTGAGGCTCAGCAGGATGAGGATCAGCAGCGAGGCGAGCGCTTGGCCACCGCGCTGACCGATCACGTCAATGAATGCCTTGACCCGGCCCCGGATCTCTGCAGACATCGGAACGAACAGGAGCTCCGTGGCGGTCCGATACAGCGAGTATCGTGTGCTCCCGTCGGCACCCTTGAACAGCAGGACGGCCACAAGTCCGCCGCTCGCCACGAAACCCACGCCACCGGCAAGCAGCAGCACGGGGACGATGGCCTGTGCGGCGTTCACGCCCAACCGACGAATGAGCCACCCTACGAACACCACCTGAATGACGAGCGAGACCAGGTTGAGCGACAAGTAGACACTCGAGAAGAATTCGCCCATCGCCTCGTCCGCCACGAACCGGGCTGCGGTGCTCTTGAAGACGAAGTCCACCATCGTAAAGGTGATCGTCGACAGCAACACAACGATTGCCACCCGCCGCAGATAGGGACGACCCCAAATCAGCCGCCCCACCCGGTTCAGATCGAGCTGCTCCCGCCGGCCCGTCGCGATGGCTGGACCGCCACCCTCCAGCAGGGTGGGCCCCGCTGCGCTGAGGAGAAACACGAGTCCAGCAGCCAGGACGACGTGCTGGGCGGCCAGCACGCTCGTCAGGATGCGTGCCAAGCCCGATCCCAAGATCGCGCCCAACACGCTGCCCGACCCGATGACGGCGAACAGGCGTTTCGCTTGCGTGACGGTGAAGCGGTTTCCCAGCACCGTCCAAAAACGCACCACCACCAGCGTGGCCAGAACGCCGGACCATGCATACAACGTGTAAAAGACCCAGTTCTGGGCGAGGTAGGCGAGCGCCCAGAACCCCACCGTCACGGCGCCCGAGAACATGAGCCAAGCACTCAGCTCGTTCCTGGCACCAAACCGGCTGAGCAATCGAGGCTGCTGACGTGCCAACGCGAGCGCGACGGCGGCGATGGTCAGGTATACCCACGGAAGCAACGACGCCGGGAGTCTGGCGAGGAACAAGGCATCCCGAGCGGTCTCCAGCAGCGCGTGTCCGGTCATGAACCCGAACAGCGTCAAGAAAGCGCCCAGCGTATCCCGTCGCTCGTCGTTTCTGATTGCCCCCAACGCTCCAAGCACGCGCATCGACAACGCGTACATGGGGTGTGGTCCAGGAACACGGTTACTCATCCGGCCGTCCTCGCCGATGAGCGCGTTGGCTGGGCCCCGGGGGCACGAGAAGAGCACTCATGGGTAGTACGCCAATATAGACGCCCCCGGCCGTGTGGTGTGACACCGACTCCGCTCGCACAGCTCAATACATTATCTTCCACGCTACCCCAACGATTGAAACCCTCAAGATGATTGCCTACGTGGATTGCCGAATGTTCGGAGTCGTCGCGCTGTTGGTCGGCTCGACTACGCAGGGTCTCGGTGCCCAGAGTTTCCCACCGCCCCTGACCAACGACCAGGCCCATGAAGTGCAACGCGCCATCACCGCCATGAAGGAGGACCCGCGCGGTCCCTATCTTCGCATCCGCTGGTTCTGCAATGACGGAACGATTCAACCGCCCCAAGGGGCTGCGTGTCGCGAGCGCGGCGGTGGCGTCCAGCACGCCGAGCTGAACGATCGGGCCAAACGCCTTGCCCAGCTCGACGTACACGTCGGGACCATTCTCCAGGCGACTCCCTTCGACGCGTTGTTTGACCGCGAGCGAGATCATTACCGGCTTAAAGAGCTGGTGGTTGCCGAGTATTTGTTCGAGATCGACGGCGGGTGGGCGCTCAAGCAGGCTCGGTTCTATCGGGGCGCCAAGCAGATCGAGGATGAGGAAGCCCGTGGACAGGAGTACCTGCAGCGGATGCTAGCGGACACGAGCTGGACACGGCGGAATTTCCTTCTGACATCCCAGCTGGTGAGGACGATCCCCCACCCGCGCATCGGGGACGAGCAATCCACCCACCGGATTCGCAATCTCGCCACGGAAATCGCCACGCTCGATCCGGGATTTCTGAACCTCCGGATCAAGATCCACTCGTTCCCGTCTCGGGACGATCTGGACGCCGTGACGTCCTACCTGACATCCAAGAACCACGGCGACGAGGTGCGGAGCAAGCTCGCCGAGCTCACGGACGAGTTACGGCAACAATACGATGCCAAGCGGAATGTGGAGGAGTTGGCGCGGTACGAGCGCCGGCTGCGGCGTGTCGTGGGACCGCAGCTCCAAGCGCTTCAGCAGAGCTACCAAAACGAATCGAGTCGCCGCACGCTCCAGCGCACGGCGCTCCTCGCGGCGGAGGTCAGACAGCGTGTGAGCGCCAGCGCCGATGGTCGCACCAACCTGGTCCTGCTGGACTTGTTGGCGACCCTACAGGAGCAGGCCTTTCTCCTCGCGCAGGAGCTGGAAGCGGATACCGCGACGGCCATTCCGCGGCACGATCGCTTGACCCGGCTGTCCGACTATTTCGCGCTTGCCTTCTCCGGTGGCTTCCTCTCGTCCCGAGAACGCCAGGCATTGGACGAGGAGATCGCGCGTCTGCGGGGAATGCCAAAGCTCACGGCCGGCGCGTACAAGGACGGCCTGAATTACCTCGGACGGAGTCTCGATTGGGCCGCCGCCACCGTCAGGAGCGTTTTTGCACCCACGCAGCAGCGGTACCTGGCCTTCGAACCCAAAGCCGTTGGATTCCTCGACGCCGTCGTGCGAGGATCGTCGCTGCTTCCGCAGTCGGTGCAGTTGGCCTACCTCGGGGCCGACGCGGACCGAGTCCTCGGGGCATCCCATCGCGTCTTCGGGCGCGATATCAGTCAGGGGATACGGGGACTGAACCCGGGGTTTGCCATGCAGCGTCTCGAGATCGTGGACCCGCGCATCACCGATTGGCATCTCGAGCCCACCACCATCTACGTGTTGCCGGAAACGACCGCCGAGATCAGACCACCGGCGGGCGTACTCACCCTCGATGCCGGCAATCTCTTGTCGCATGTCCAGCTGCTCGCGCGCAACCTGGGCATCCCGAATAGCACGATGTCCTCCGCCCTGCTCCCCATGGTCCAACCGTATCACGGCCGCGAAGTGTTCTATGCAGTGTCCCCGATGGGGAGGGTCGTGCTGCAAGACCCGGCTCGGCTGGGCGATGTCGAACGTCGGATCGTCGAGCTGGGTCGTCAGGCGCCGCCCGCCAAAGTGCAACTCAACACGAGCCGGCTCCGGCTGGACCGTACCCAGCCAATCCCCCTGCGGGAGCTTCGCGCGGACCAGTCTGGCGTGTTTGTGGGCCCCAAGGCCGCGAATCTCGGGCAATTGGCGTTCTACTTTCCCGATCACGTTTCCCGAGGCGTCGCCCTGCCCTTCGGGATGTTTTACCAGCACGCCAACCGCCCCTTCGGCTCCCAGCAATCGGTGCTCCAGGAATTGGCCAATGCCTACCGAGAGGCGGCACGGATGCGTGCGCGCGGAAGGGCCGAGACCGAGATCGACGAGTACATGTTTGGCGTCCTCGCTCGCGTGCGCACCGCGATCCTCGAGCTGCCTTGGCTCCCGGAGGTACGGGGTGCCATCGTCGATGCGCTCCGGACCACGTTCAACGACGACGTGTCGGGCGGTGTGTTCATCCGCAGCGACACCAACGTGGAGGACCTTCCGCAGTTTTCGGGTGCGGGCCTCAACCTCACGGTTCCCCATCAACGCACCGTGGAGGACATCCTCACATCCATCAAACGCGTGTGGACCTCACCCTTCAGCGAACGGGCCTACCTCTGGCGCAAACAGATTCTCGAGGAGCAGGGACAGATCTACCCGTCGGTGCTCTTGCTCGAGAGTGTGCCCTCCGACAAGTCAGGTGTGTTGATCACCTCGGGGCTCCAGTTTGGCAGCCGAGACGATCTGACCATCGCCACCGCCGAGGGAGTGGGCGGAGCGGTGGAAGGCGAGGACGCGGAAACGGTCGTGGTCGATGCTCAGTCGGGTGCCGTGACCTTGCTCTCCCAGGCAAAGGCCCCATTTCGGCGGATCCTGGTCACGACTGGAGCCGGCGGCGGGCGTATGGTAGCGGCGCGGCGACCCGACGAGCTCCTCCGACCCTCGGACGTCCGGCAACTCGAGGAAGTGGTGGCGAGCTGGAAGCGCCGGCTCACGGGCGACGACCGCGGGCAGGTCTGGGATATCGAGTTCGGATTCACAGGAGACAAGCTCTGGCTGTTTCAGATCCGACCCTTTGTGCGGTTCCGCAGCAGCGAGCTCATCGAGCGACTGAACGTGCTCGATCTCGACACACGCCGACGCGGATCGCGATCCATCTCCCTGCAGGAGGCGGTATGAGACCCCTCGTCCGCCGAACCTGTATGCTCGTTGCCGGTGCGTCCGCGCTCGTCGGCGCGACGTGGGTGGCCGACTATCCGCTGGACGGCGCCGAAGAAACCGGGATTCGCCGGCTCCGAGCCTACCGCATGATCCAAGACGGGGCGATGCCAGGAAACATCCGGCTCCAGCCCGGCGCTGGGCTCCCGTCGTCAGCGATTCGGCTGCGCCTCGCTGGCGTGAACGACACGTTCGACATTCGGCCAGGCACCCCGAAAGACCCCGAGCTCCAGGCGGCACTCGAGCGTATCGTAGGATCGCGGCATCCATCCTACCGCGTGGCCATCTTAGACATCACCGATCCGTCGCGGCCCCGCTACGCGGCGATCCGTGAGAACCAGGGATACATCCCGGGGAGCGTGGGCAAGATCCTGGTCATGACCGGGCTCTTCAACGAGCTCAAGAAGCTCTATCCCACCGATCACGCCGCTCGCGCGAACCTCTTGCGGAGCACAAACGTGGTGGCCGACGAATTCGTCGTCCCCAACAGCCATGCCGTCCCAGTGGTGGCCGCGGATTGGCGTTCGGTGACCCACCGGAGAGTCTTCGTGGGGGACGAGTTCAGCCTCTGGGAGTGGGTGGACCACATGATCTCCCCGAGTTCCAATGCAGCCGGGTCGATGGTCTGGAAGCACGCCCTCTTGCTGAACGAGTTCGGCCGGTCGTATCCGCCCACCAAGGACCAAGAGGCTGCGTTTCTGAAGAACACGCCGCGCCAAGAGCTCTCCCAGCGCTCCATTCAGATCGTGGAGGAACCGCTCCTCGCGCAAGGACTCGACACCGCACAGCTCCGCATCCGGACGTACTTCACGGGAGGCGCATCGCGCGTCATTCCCGGGAAGTCCAGCTTTTCGACTCCCCAGGAGCTCGTCCGGTGGTTGCTCAAGCTCGAGCAAGGCAAGTTTGTCGACCAGTGGACCAGCCTCGAGATCAAGAAGCTCCTCTACTTCACCCGGCGCCGATACCGCTACGCCGCGTCGCCCGCCCTCAACGAGGCTGCGGTTTATTTCAAGTCGGGGTCGCTGTACCGGTGCCGCCAGGAGGAGGGGTATCAGTGCGGCCAGTACCGCGGCAACGTCGAGAACCTCATGCACTCGGTGGCCATCGTGGAGTCCCCAGCCGTGCCCAAACCCGACGAGCGCCAGCGGGTGTATCTCATCTCCATGATGTCCAACGTGTTAAAGGTGAACTCAGCGTTCGAGCACATGACCATCGGGACCGAGATCGAGCGCCATGTGCAGCGCGTCCACGGAACCGGAACGCCCTGAGTCTGTGTGCGCCCGGACACAATACCCCTTGCATCCCCGATTAGATTTTGGGTTTCCGGCAGACCTCTGTCCGGAGGTCGTCTTACCCGAAAGGAGTGCAGACTCGGTATGACTCGTGGCAGCCTACTCGGGCTGTCGGTTGTCGTCGTGGCGGCGTATGGAACGTTGCCCATGGCCCAGTCCGTCGGAGCCCAGGAAGTCCGTCCGCCAACGCTCGTGCTGCCCGCCAAGCACACGGGACTCCAGACCGAGCTCAACGCGATTCTCGTTCAGCCTCCGTTCCGGCGACTGGTGGCGCAGAAGCGCCTGTCCGTCGCGCTCGTGGATGTCTCGCAGCCGGGGGTGTTGCGGTACGCTGGCGTCGACGATGACCACATGCGGTACGCGGCGAGCCTGCCCAAGATCGCGATCCTCCTCGCGGTGTTCGACCAGATCGAGCAGGGGAACCTCGAATACACCCCACAGCTTCGTCGAAAAATGGAGTTGATGATTCGTCGGTCCAGCAATCGCGAGTCGACGGAACTCATCAAGCTCGTGGGATTCCAAAATATCGCGAGCACGCTGCGGGACCCCCGCTATGAGCTGTACAGTCGGAGCCGCAACGGTGGCCTCTGGGTGGGACGCGACTACGGTGGGTGGATGGGCACGTGGCGGCGCGACCCGTTGCACGAGATCTCCCATGGCGCGACGGCCCGGCAGGTGGCTCGGTTTTTCGTCATGATGGACCGGGGCGAGCTCGTCAGTCCGTGGGCCTCGGCGGAGATGAAAGGCATCCTCGCCCGTCCGGAGATCAATCACAAGTTCGTGCTGGGTCTGCAGAACCGACCGACATCCAGGATCTTTCGGAAGTCCGGCACCTGGAAGAACTGGCATGCCGATGCCGCGTTGGTGGAGCGGGACGGCAAACGCTACATCGCGGTCGCCCTGTTGGAGTCTTCGGCGGCCAAGGGTGTGCTCTCCGCCCTGATCGTGAAGCTGGACGACCTGATCCACCGGCAACCGGCGACCCCCATCAACGCCGCGCAGTCGGCTGAGCGCATCGACATCTTCCTTCAGGATTGACGGTCCCCCAAAGGGCATCACGCGAAACAACGCCGCTGGAACCGAACATCCAGCGGCGTTGTCTTTTTGGACCTACGCAACCCGGCACGATGGCCGTCGTGCGTCCAATCACTCGGCGCGTGATCGCGATTCGGTCCGGATCAGACCTCGCTGCGGCGATCGCTTGCCCACGCCAGGTTGCGGCTACTTAGGTCAGACAATGGATCACCTCCTCTCTACGGGGTTGAACATCGGGCGGAACGCCTCAAAGTAGGCCCCACCGGTCCGTTGAGCAACCCGCACATCAGACGATGAGGGGCACCGACCAAGTGGTGCCCCTCAAACATCGCGTTACCAACAGCCCGCTCATTGACGCGGCCATTCGAAGGGCGGCGGCGACGGAAGGGGAGGATCCGGTGACGGTTCCGGCGTCTCCCGCTCGGGGACACGCGTCGAGTCGCTAGAGATCATCTCGCTAGGGACCTCCGCCGTCACGGGCTCTCGCAAGCGCTCCACTTCGTTCACGAATCGCAGCGCAAAGGTGGTTAGGTCCGCCCGGCCAATTCCCGAACTGTCGTGACGCTGGACTCGGGCGAGATTGACGGACGCCTTCTCGTACGCGTCGTCCACCTGTACGGCCGCGCGGTACGCCTCAGCTGCGTCGACATCGTGTCCCAGCCGCTCGAGCGCGATCCCCAGGTTGTTTTGAAACACCGCCACGTCGCTCCGGATCTCAGTAGCGCGGGCGAGGGGCCCCAAAGCCTCCTCGAAGCGCTCCTCGTGAATCAAGATCAATCCCAGATTGTTCATGGACCACACGTCGTGATCGTCGAGCACGATCGCTTCCCAATACGCGTCGATGGCTTCCTCGATGAGCCCAAGCTCGTGTCGGGCCCGACCAAGAACCCGGAAGGCTTCACCCAGTGCGGGATCGATGAGCAGCGCTTCCTGCACGCGTTCCAGGGCTTCCACCGGACGATTCACCTCCAGAAAGACCCGGCTGAGGTTGAGGAGACTCTTCACGTGTTCGGGATCGATGTCCAAGGCGGAATAAAACGCCGTCTCCGCGGTCTCGTGCTGCCCCGACTTCCAGGCCGAGAGCCCGAGCATGTAATGCCCCCACATGTTCTCGGGCCGTTGTTCCGTATAGACGGTGAACAGGTCCGTGGCCTCGGCATACTGCTTGTCCCGATAGGCGCGCTCGGCTTCTTCGAAGGTGACGGTGCGCGGTTCGACGGAAGTCGCTGGAATCGGGTCGCTCACCGACACTGGAACGGTGGGGACCGCAGTTGTCGGCGACGCCGCGTGCCCGACCGTATCGTCGACCGCTGGGGTACCCGATTCACCGCATCCGTAACTGGCCCAGAATACGACGGCGAGCAGGGCTCCCACGGCGACGTGGCCAAGACGCTCCTTGAGCTTGTCGCTTGGCGTGCATTGCATCCGCATGGTGTCCTCCTGACTTAGGGGGTGGCGTGACGTTGACTGCGATGGTCACCACCCCCAAAGGCAGGACAGGGACCAATCCAGGACCCACCATGCCGGCGATACCGAAGTGATTGATTGACAATGATTTAGAAAAACGGAACGTCACGGCGAGGAGCTCAGAAACACCGAGCTCGTGTTCCGTGGAACACCGACATTCGACCCGGGTTGTGTCCAAAGAGACCCATCCACCTATTCCGTCTTACTCTTGATTCTCAACCGCCGCATGATCTTTAGAAGGCTCGCATGATCGGCCAGGCCGAGTTCTCGAGCCGTCTTGGTGATATGCCATTCGTTTCGTTCGAGAGCCTGGAGTACGATGCGGCGTTCGGCCTCGGTCTTGAGCGTCTGGAATCGCGACTTCCCGCGCTCCGGCGCAGCTGCGTCATCCGATTCGCGCAACTCCGGCGGCACCGCCTCTGCACCGATCACGTTGCCATCGGTAGCGATGATCATGCGCTCGACGACGTTGCGAAGCTCCCGCACGTTGTTCTTGCGCCAGTCGTACCCCACGAGGCTGGCCAGCGCACTACCGTCCACCCCCTTTTTCCGCATTCCGAATCGCGCACACACGACACCGAGTAAGTGGTCGACCAGCTCGGGGACATCGGCGGCGCGATCGCGAAGCGGGGGCACGGAGAGCACATGGGTGTTCAAGCGATACAGCAGATCACGCCGAAAGCGTCCTCCTTCGACCTCTTGCTCCAACTCCCGATTGGTCGCCGCGATGACGCGCGTGTCGATCGGGACGACCCGGTTCCCGCCGAGGCGGATCACCTGTTGCTCCTCGAGCACACGCAGGAGCTTGGCCTGCACCGGGAGGGCTAGTTCGCCCACCTCATCCAGAAACAGCGTGCCACCCGAGGCGGTCTCGAAAGCGCCCTTCCGCAGAGTCGCCGCTCCAGTGAACGCCCCGCGCTCATGTCCAAACAGCTCGCTCTCGACCAGGTTCTCCGGCAACGCCGCGCTGTTCACTGGGACGTACGGACCGTCCGGGTGCTTCCCGAGTCGGTGCAGCTCTCGAGCCACCAACTCTTTTCCCGACCCACTTTCCCCCTGGATCAACACCGTACTCGGTATGGGAGCAATCCGCGCAATCTCTCGCCGAAGCTGCTGCATGGCCTCGCTGGAACCGATGAGCGCGCTTTCCTGATCCAGCTGATGGCGGAGGGCTCGGTTCTCCACGGCGAGCCGCCCATGAGTGATGGCGTTCTCCACCTCTCGCGCCACCCGCTCCATCGGTTCTGCCTTGTCGATGAAGCTGTACGCGCCCAGCCGAATGGCCTGGATGCACCGATCGAAGTTCCCGGTTCCCGTGTAGACGATGACAGGCAGCTCGAGACCGAGCTCCTGCAGCGTCCGGAGGACTTCAAAGCCGTCCACCCCAGGCATTTCGAGGTCGAGAATGACGCAGTCCACTGGATCCGTACGGATTCGGTCCAATGCCTCCCGTCCGCCGCCCGCGACGACCGTTTGATACGCACCGAGACGCCGCAAATCGTACGCGTACTGCTCGGCCATGGCCCGTACGTCGTCGACGACCAGGACGAGGGACATGGTTACGACCCCTCCCGTTCCGCGCCACTCGACGGGCGGTCTGAAGGTTGCAAAGGTGGACCGTTGCCGCCGTCCGGCAACCGTCGCTCCGTCGAGCCTCCCGTCTCTCCACCGAGCGCGGGCAACTCCACAATCACCCGCGTCCCCACGGAAGGCTCGCTCTCGACGCGCAGGGAGCCATCGAGATCGAGCACCAGACGCCGGACGATCGACAACCCCAGACCAGTGCCGGACGGTTTCGTGGTGTAGAAATCGTCAAACGCCCGCTCGAGCTCAGATTCCGTCATGCCCGTCCCCATGTCCGCGACTTCGAGGCGCACCCGTGGCGCCAGGCCATGGGGAACTGATACGCTCGTGCGCACGGTAACCGCGCTGCTCGCGTCTTCCAGACTCTCCAGTGCGTTGTGCACCAGGTTCTCGACGATACGTCGAACCGCCACGCCATCTCCCGCCACGAGGGGAACGTCACTGCCGAGCTCGATACGGACGGCTGGGGCCGTCTTGCTCGACAGAGTCCGAACCACATCCCGCACGAGACCGTTGAGATCGCACGGTCCCCGTTCCACCGCTGGTGACAGGCGTGCATACTTGCCCGCCAGCGTTTCGAGATAGGCCACGCTCGACTCCAAGGTGGCCTTTCGCTCCTCGAACACGTGCACGAGATGCGGTGGCTCGCGCGCGGCTACTTCCGCCAGATGCCGGACGACGTTGCGAATGGGGACAAGTCCGTTCTTGATGTCATGGTTGACCTGGCGGGCCACCTCACCCATCGCCGCCCGGCGTTCCGCCTCCCGCAACCTGCCCACGCTCGACCGGAGCCGTTGGGTCATGGCATCCAGTACGCGCGCGAGCGCCCCGATCTCGTCCGCGCGACCTGTGTCCACATCCACGTCGAGTTGGTCCAGGTCAATGGCCTGCGTCTGTTGGGCGAGGTGGACCAGCGGTCGGCTCAAGCGCGCGGCGAGCCACATAACCACCAGCAGCGTCGCTGCCACCGTCACCCCAATCACCCCAACGAACCAACGATCCACGCTGGCACGGAGCGCATGGAGCTCATCGAGCCCATACCACAGCACAAAGGTCGCGTCGTTGCCGGGGGTGGGACTCCCGGCTTGGACGTAGGGTAATGAAATGGTTCGGACAATCACGTCCGAGGATGCCGTCGCGACGGAATCGGACCATTCGCGAAACGGAACCGAGTCGGAGAAAAGTCTGATATCCGGCACGACGAGCGCAACGGTGGCCGGGCCTCCACCCACCAGCTGCCTGAGGAACTCCGGATCCACCTCGACACCACCCACCACGGACAACCGGCGATTACCCAGCCGAGCGGAGTCCACACTTGCCAGCGCGAGGAACGGCCCCTCCGGTCGGCGAGCGCCGATGATGGCCGTCGCCGCGGACGCCGCCAGCCGGTCTGGAAGCTGTGGCTCCAAGCGATCAAACTCGTTGCGAAAGTGACCGGAACTGAGGATGCGGCCGTTCTCGTCCTGAATCTGTAACATGGACAGGCCGGTCAAACGCATGGCCCCCGCCGCGTAGTCGAGGAGATACGACCGGTCGCTGGAGCCGCCCTGCAGCACCGCGGCTCGCAGGCGATTGTCATCCGCGATGGCGGTGGTGATCCCTCGGAGGCGACCGGAGATGGCAGTCCCTTCGCGGACCACACGCGCGTCGATCAGCTCCACCAACGCCGTGGCTCGACGTTGGTATTCGGCCGTGAGCCGTTTCACCATCTCTCGGCGCACGCCGATGCTCATGACAGCCAGCGGCACCAAGGCCAGGGTGCCGAGCCCGAGCAGGAGCCGAACGCGGAAGCTCATTGGGGCACAAAGACCAGGGTACCGTCGGCATCGAGACGGAGTGGCCAGAGCCCCGGCTGCGCGATGACGTATGGCCGAGTTTCGATGAGCGGTATCCAGCGCGCGGCGGGCTCGCCAACCCATCCGGCGCCATGCCACCCGAGCAACCGTACGCGCTGGCAGCCATCCAGGACGCCGGTCGAGAGCCACAAGACGTAGCCGGCGTAACCACCATCGCTCAACGCGCGCCGAAAGCGCTCGCGCGGCAAACCTTCCGCTCGGAGCGGCGCGTCCGTCCCCGGAAGGGCCAGCTCGCCTTGCTGACTGAGGGCCACGAGCCGCTCGGCTAGCGCGCGTGCCGTGGGGTCGTCGTTCGCGTACGCGAGCGCCCTGACGGTCGGAGCCGGTGGACGCATGGCCGGCGTCGTGACTCGGCACGTTCCGTCACCCTCGCTCGCTGGAGCGGCTCGTGCCGTTTCGCGCACCGCGTCGCGTGCGAGCGCTTCGCGAATGCTCGCGCCCAGAGGATCGAAACCATCGGTCTGGGCACGGGCCAGCAGGCCGTAGGCACGATCCCAGGGAAGCGGGACCGTCACACGGCCGGTTCCGTCGGCATATTGGACCACGCCAGGGTCGCGCGAGAGCACGAGGTCAGCGCCGCCATCCACGAAATCGCGGGGGTCGGCGAACGGGCGGACGTCCACGACGACGCGGGGGAGGCGCGCGGAGGAATCACGAGGCATGAGGATCACCGGTCCCTCCCCCAAGACGGATCGGCGATCATCCACTACTTGATACTCGCCAGTTCCGACCGTCCACCCAGCAACCGTATCGGCCCCAGCCACCGCCGTCCACGTCGGCGCCAGCAAGCCGGGACCGCCCGGAAGGACCATGAAGAAGCGGCTGTCTTCCAGGATCGTTGCCGTTTCCAGGCCGGCAACGAGCCCGTGCCGCTTCCAACTCGCGACTACGTCGCGCGCGGTGACGCGGGCGCCGTCCCAGAACCTGGCATCGCTGGACAGCACGAACGTCCACCCATGCCCATCGCCATGCTGCACCCAGCTCGCGGCCAACCCAGGTTCGAGTTGGCCGAGGCAGGTTTGCCGCACCAGGGGCCGGTACAGGAGACCGAACAGGAGTCGCTCTCCATCGGTGAGCGGCTCAGGCGCATGGTCCGGGTTCACTGGCTCGGTCAGGCCGACGCGGATCGCTTCGCTTCCGGCACGCGCCGTACGATCACCGAAGAGCAGGCAGGCTTCGGTGGGGATCGGTGGGGACGGCTGTGGGGTACGCGCCGAACACCCCGTCGCGAGCGTCAGCCAGAGAAGGACCGACGCGCGTGGGCTAGCCACGCCGCGACACCGCCACGGTACGGGACAAGTCGTCGCGGACCCGTTCGTGCAAGCTGCCTGGTGCGAGCGCCTCTCGTGCCCGACGCACTTTGTCCAATCCCACTTTCCGCACGGCGATATGGCAGACGGGATCTCCGGGAACCACGGCCGGGAGTGTCGTCATGCCGAGTACTACGCCCGAGACCGGTGACTCGAGAACGTTCTGCTCCCGTCCAATGAGGCTCGTGTTGGTCGCGAGAACCTGGCCTCTTTGTACCACGCTCCCCGGCGCCACGTGAAACTCGAGGAACCCACCCACTTGTGCCCGGACCCACGTTGTCTTGGTGACACGCAGCTGAAACGGCGGTCCCCGCCGTTCACCCGAGGTCATGCCCAGATCGATGAGCACGTTGTGAATACCCCGGCGACCGTACTCGACGATCCCTGGCTCGACCTTCCAGACCTCGCCCGCTTCTAGAATGATGGTCGGACAGTTCGCTGCGCAGGCCGCCCGACGGAGCGATCCTTTGGGACCCTTGGAACTGACCACCAACTCGCTCCCGAACGCGCTCACCAGTCGCTCGCACCCTTCATTGCCGAGGTCCCCCCGCACGTTGGGATAGTTCACGCGGCGGACCGCCGCCGTGTGCAGGTCTATCCCGAAATCGGCACGGGCAACGACCTCCTCGAAGATCCGGTGGGCGAAGCGACTGGCGAGACTCCCGGTCGCAGTACCGGGGAAGGAGCGGTTGGGGTCGCGACGATCGGGTAAGTATCGGGTATGACGATCGAACCCCAGAATATTGACGACCGGCACCAACAGGAGCGTCCCGGCTTCCAAATCGAAGGGCGCACGCAGGATCAGCGAACGGATGATCCCCGTTCCATTGATCTCGTCCCCATGCACCGCCCCGGTGACGAAGACGACCGGCCCGGGTCTTGCCCCGCGCCAGACGTGAATGGGCACGGTGACCGGAGCGCTGCTGTAGCTTTCCGTGATCGTCAGCAGCACGTCGCGGCGCTCCCCCAACCCTACCTGTTCCCCGGCGATTGCCAGCGGCTCGTCCGCCCTCACCGCGTCGTGCCGCTCGGTCATGTGGCGGCTGCGGCGCGGGGCAGTTTCTTTCGCCGCCGACGTTTCGGATGGGGAATGAGCTCACGCATGGCGGTCAGTCTTCCGAAGCACAACAGGTGATCACCCACCTTGAGCCGGCGATCCCCCTTTGGGTTGGCAATGACATCGGTGTCACGCTGTATGCTGAGCACGACGATGTCACGCTGGCGCAGCTGTGAATCGGCGATCGTTGCGCCCGCCAATTCCGATTTCGGCGCCACCACGAGCTCGGCCACCCCGTAGCCACGGGTCTCGAAGAGACGTTGGCGGACATCGAGCTCGGGGAACTTCACGTGATCCTCCACATACTCGATGACCGCGCCGGCCACGTCCACTCCGGTTGCCCCCTCGATCCCTTCCAGCCCCGGTGAGGAGTTCACCTCCATGATCTGAGGCCCCTCGGCGGCCTCTAGCATGTCCACGCCTGCCACCCGCAGCCCCATGATCTGCGCGGCCTGCACTGCCGTGCGCTCGAACTCTCTGGTCAGCTCCACGGGCTCGGCCTTCCCACCCCGATGCACATTGCTGCGGAACTCCGTTCCCTGCGCGACGCGCCGCATGGCGGCGACGACCTGATCCCCGACGACGAACGCTCGGATATCCCGCCCCTTGCTCTCCGCAATGAATTTCTGAATCAGCACGTTTTGCTTTGCGCCCTGCAAGGCCTCGATGATGGCCTCCGCGACCTTGATACTCTCCGCCAGAATGACCCCCACACCTTGGGTCCCCTCGAGAACCTTGATGACCACTGGAGCGCCACCCACACGCTCGACGGCCGGGAGGATGTCATAGCGGTCCCGCGCGAACGCCGTTCCGGGAATCCCGATGTTGTGCCGGCTGAGAATCTGGAGCGAGCGAAGCTTGTCCCGAGCATTGGCGACCCCGTTGGCGGAGTTGACGCAGAACACCCCCATCTGCTCGATCTGCCGAACCACCGCCGTCCCAAAGAACGTGATCGAGGCACCGATTCTCGGGATGATGGCATCCACATGGGGAAACGGCTTGCCCCGGTAGAACAAATCCGGATTCTCCTGCTCGAGGGAGATCGAGCATTTCAGCGTGTTGAGGACCTGCATCTGATGCCCGCGCGAACGCCCCGCCTCGACCAGACGACGCGTGCTATACAGCCGCGGTCCCCGGCTCAGGATTCCGATCTTCATGTCTGTTCACTCGCCTTCTGTCGCCCGCGGCGACGTAACAGATATTTCACCGATGGATCGACGATGAAATCATCCTCGAGCGCCAACCGTCCCACCAGCATGCGGCACAGCATGCGCTTCCGTGATACTAGACTGAGTTGGATGGAGCGCTCCACCGGGCCCAGACGCATGGTCGTGGTGACGACGTAGCGGCGCTGAACCTTGCCACTGCTGGGGCGCACTCGCGTGATCCTGGTCAGATCCGCTTCCACGGGGATGCGTTCCGTGCGCTTTCCACCCGTCACCACGTCGAAACGTACGCGCCCATCCGCCAAGAGTTCGAGGCCCTCGACATGGAGCGCGCTGGTCCGCGCGCCCGTATCGAGTTTGGCACGGATCGACGGAATGCCCCACTCCGGAAGCGCGACGAATTCCCGCCAGCCGACAATGGTTTTGGAATTGGCAGAAGGCACGGTCCCCCGGTGGTTGACGCTGGGCTCTTGCATTCACTATCCGGCGACAGTGCCGCCGAGGTCAAGGGCCAGGCCGGCGCTCCTCAGTCCCAGACCTCCTGGGAACGCTGCACCCGTCGGTCAACCTTCTCCACGTACCCCTGAATGTCGCTCTTCCGCTCGAGGCCGGCAGCGGACATGTATCGCACCGTGCCGAAGATGTCCCGCTCCTGCCAGGGACGGTCATGAAGACCAAACACCCATCCCACCCCGGCATACGAGTTTGGGTCGCGGCCGTCCAAGAAGTATTTGTTGTTGAACTCGAGGGCGACGCGGTAGGCATACTCCGGAGTGTTGGTCCATTCGAGAATCTTCTTCCCCCAGTACATGCGCATGTAATTGTGCATGTACCCGGTGTAGCGCATCTCCCGCATGGCAGCATTCCAATACGGGTCGTGGGTCTGGGCAGCTTCGAGCTCACGCTTGGTAAAGAGGTGCTCGCGCTCGTCGTCCTTGTGCTTGGCCAACGTTTTCCGGGCCCACTCGGGAAGGCATTGGTACGAGTCATAGCGACTCGTGTAGTTGACGAAATTCATCGACAGCTCGCGGCGAACCAGCAGCTCCTCGAGAAACGACTCCCGTTGCCCTCGCGCGGCTCGGGCTTCCCGCGCACGCAGCGCAACGTACAGCGGTGAGATTTGTCCGAAGTGGAGGTATTTGCTGAGATGGGAGGTGTGATCCGTTTGGGGCTGGTTGCGATGCTCGTCGTACTGTGGAAGTATCTCACCGAGAAAATCGTCCAGGAGTTCCCGTGCCACGCGCGTGCCACCCTGGAAGAAGTGGTTGACCGGCTTCACGTCGGGGTCGAGCTTGAGCTTCCTGAGCACCGCATCGAGGTCCTCGAGATCTAACCCCTCGACTTTCAGGCCCAGGCTGCTTCGCTCCACGGACGTGGTCCGCAGATCCACCAAATAGTCTTCGAGATATCGGTGCAGCTTGGGTCGGAGTGTGCGTGCTGCGTATTCCGCCTTTTGCGATACCACCTCCACCGGGACCACCACGTCGGTCTCGATCTGGACCACCCGACACCGTGCTTTCTCTGCCAGCTCGTGACGCCACGACTTGAGATGTCGGAGATAGCCACGATCGCAGACCACGAGCGCCGCGTGCCGGGCGAGTCGGAGTGCAACCTCCGGCGGTGCTCCTCGCTGCACGACGAACAGGATGTTCCGCCGCTCCAGCGCCTGTTGCACCTCCCGTAATCCCTCCAGCATGAAGCGGTAATGCCGAACATTGGCCTCGGGGTAGTCGTCCATGAGCCCAAATCCCACCAGGAGCGGTACCTGCTGCTCGTTGGCCTGCTGGATGGCGTACTCCAAGGCATGGTTGCACTCCGCCCGCTGACTCCGCTGCATCCAGTACAAGACATAGTCACCGGCACGGGGAGAGTCGTCCCTAAGCACCTGGACTCGTGTGTCGTCGATTAGCGTAGTGGTCGCCATCTCGTCCATTTGGTCGGCGAGAAAGAAGCACCCGGGAATGGCTGGAAGTTGACGGTGCCGGACATGTTGTCAATTCGCAACGGGATCGGCATTCATTGATCTCATCTGTCGCCCATCTCCACCGGGGGAGTGCTCATGTCCGCTATCGACCGTTGTGTTCTCTTGCTAGCGGGGGCGCTACTGGTCGCCCCAGGCTCGCTGCCGGTATCCGCTCTCGCTCAGGGCCCCGGCCCTTTGCTGGTGGCCACGCGCGATGTCCCACCTTTCGCGATGCGCGACGCCGAGGGACAGTGGCAAGGGATCAGCATCGACCTCTGGAGGGAGATTGCCGAAGCGCTGGAGGTGGCGTTCGAGTTTCGGGATGTGGAATCGGTCGACAGCGCGCTCCAGGGCGTCGCGTCCGGCTCACTCGGCGCCGCCGTGGGGGCGTTCACGATCACGGCCGAGCGAGAACGCATGGTGGACTTCACCCATCCATTCTTCATTTCGGGCCTCGGCATCGCCGTCGTGGCTCGCGAACAGGGTCTGCTCCGAAGCCTCCTGGATGCCATCCTCTCACCCACCTTCCTCACCGTGGTCTCCAGCCTGGCGCTCGTTCTGTTCGCGGCTGGTCTTCTCGTGTGGCTGTTCGAACGAAAGGCGAACGCAGAACAGTTCGGGGGTCCGACCGCGCAGGGGCTGGGCTCCGGTTTCTGGTGGGCCGCCGTAACCATGACCACCGTCGGATACGGAGACAAGGCACCGCGCACCGCCGGCGGTCGGGCCGTGGGGCTCGTCTGGATGTTTGCCAGCATCATCATGATCTCCGGGTTCACCGCGGGCATTGCATCGGCACTCACGGTCCAACGTCTCGATACGCCCATCCAAGGACCGGAGGACCTGCCCGGCAACGTGGTGGGCACCCTTGCTGGATCCACGAGCGAGACGTACTTGATCCGCAATCGGATCAGGACGGTGGAGTTTGAGAGCGTGCCCCAGGCCCTGGAAGCCCTGACTGCCGGGAGGGTGGACGCCGTGGTCTACGACCGCGCATTGCTGCGCTACGAAGTCAACAACGCTTTCGCGGACGACCTGCGAGTGTTGCCGCGCACCTTCGAGCCCCAGGAGTATGGGATCATGCTGCCACCCGGTAGCGCGCTCAGAGAGCCGATCAACCAAGCACTGCTGGAGGCGACGTCCGACGACACCTGGAGGGGCATCCTCCACCGGTATCTGGGCGCCGACTGAGTGCCGCCGACGCCGCGATCAGCGAAAGCCGAGCGCCACCCCGATCCGCACCAACACCATGTTGGTCGTGCTCTCGATGGGCGTGATGCGCAGAAAGCCGTCCGGGAGCTCTTCGATGCCCCCCTCTCGGAGGTACCTCGTCTCACCGTGCCGGAGGAATTGCCCCGAGAGATCGAGCGACACCGGCGTCCGCCCGCTGGACAGGCGGATGATCAGCCCTCCACCACCGCTCAACGCCCAGGTCACGTCGTCGAAGTTTGTGCTGGAAATGGCGGGTGAGAAATCCACGTCACCGCGCACCGACGATTCGGTGGCGAAATACGAGAGGCCCACCGTGCCGAACGCGTACGGTCGGACGCGCCCCCTGGGCACCATCCACTGCGGCCCTGCACCGAGCGACACAAAGAAGTTCGTCGTCGTCACGTCCACGGTGACCCGGCGAATCGTCTCGCTCAAGGGACGGCGGACCGTTTCGCTGCCGTAGACGATGAACCGGCCGTCGACCCGGAGCCCGATGGCTCCACTGCGTTCGAGGGTGGCGAGGAAATATCCGTCCAGACCTCCGCCGAACTTCACGAAGTCGCCGAACTCACCTACGGGGACTCCGAGGACCACGCCGAGTCCGCCTCCAAACCGACTCCCCGGCTCCCGAACTTCTACGAGCTGAGCCGGCACCGGCGGGGCAGCCACTCCAGCCACCACCAACCCGAGAACAACGAGGATCACGACCGTGCGTGCCATGCGTGCCTCCGCCAGTGCTTCATGTGTCCGTACCCCGCAGCCGGCGAGAAGTGCGAACACAAGCCGTGCGTGGGGCCGTGGCGCAGGCAACGGCCGGTGCCGATGGTCCACGGAAACCCGGGCGATACCTACTCGCCGTGATACCGGGCGGCCTCCTTACCGCGGGCAAGCACGACCTCCGGACGCCAGCGGAATTTCTCTAACCACGGATTGGTGATCCCTTCGACCGCATCGGCCGCGAGCCCTCCGAGGATGGGCGCGAACTTGAACCCGTGGCCGCTCCCCCCGGTCGTCACGGTGAGTCCCTGACGATCCGGATCCCGAGCAATCCAGAAGTCCTCGTCCTGCGTGTCGGCGTAGAGGCAGAGTCTCGTGAACACGATCGGGGCTTTCAAAAGCTCCGGAAACGTCTCCTCGAGAAAGGCGTGGAGCTGTTCCCGTTGCCGAGTAGTGACCTGTCGTGGAGCGTCCGGATCGATCTCGAGCCCCACGCCGTGATTGGCGATCTTGACGATCCCGTCACGATTGGCGGGAAAGCCGTAATAGCCGGTGCGCGCGACATCAGCCGTGAACGTCGGGAACCGAGCAGGCGCAAACGGCTCCTCATCCTCCGGTCGCAGATGAAATACCGGATGCCCGGTGGGGCGGATCGCCTGCGCCAGCCCCAGAAGCTTCCCGGTCCACGCACCACACGCGAGGACCACGTCGTCCGCGTCGATCAGTGCCCCAGCATGATCCCGGACGCCGACCACACGACCCCGGCGTTCCGCCAAGCCGCTGATCCGGCGGCCGAGCTGGAGCTCGACCCCGGCCGCCACCGCCCACCGCGCCACCGCCTCGACCACGCGGCCACTCTCGGCGTACCCGCCCTTATGATGAAAGAACCCGTCGACGTACCGTCCGGTGCTCCAGGCCGGGAAACGTCGTGTCAAGCCAGCCGCATCGATCCGCTCCGGCCGGTGTCCGCGCGTCCGTAACATCTCCCAGCTCTCGAACTCGAACCCCCCCGATGCCATGGGGTCGCGGCACACCATGAGCACACCGGTCTCGTGGAAGAGAGGATCGACGCCCTCGTCCCACCAGCTCGCATTCCAGGCAATCCACCCGTCTCGCGCTTCCTCCATCAGGGCCATGTAGCTCTCATCCGGCCCGTACTCCATACGAATGACCTTGCTGATGTCGGTGCTCGCGGCCAACGGATGTGGCAGCGGTCCGGGATCGACGACGGTCACCCGGTGACCTCGACGGCGGAGCTCGAGTGCGGCGGTGATTCCGAAGATGCCCGCCCCGACCACGACGACCCGGGCACTCACGGCGCGCCCTCGGACCTCGCCGACATGCGAGGCTCGTTGCTAGCTCGCGGGTATCGCCCGATCTTCCAAATCCCCCAGGTCAGGATGGGAATCACAAAGACCACGATGAAGGCCCACGTGAGCGTGCCGTAGCCCTTCTCGATCAAGCCGATCAGCCCAATCCGCGACAGCGCCGTGGCGGCGACCAAGAACCCGATGGCGACCACCGGACGAACGGAGGCGGCGAGATGACGTCCGCGCTCCTCGTACCACCCGGCGATGCGCTCGTTCACCGCATGAATCATCCCGGTTCCCGTCTCGATGAGCGTGCCGAAGAGCACGACCTGAAACACCACCTGGAACGTTCGCGAGCCCAGAATCTCGAGCACGTAATTGGCGGGGACCGGCCGGTCGAGGATGTGCGGGTACTGACCGACCATCGCAAGATAGAACAACAACCCCGGAATGATGGCAATGGGCCCCGCCAACAGCCCCGCCGCCACAGCCTCCCGCCGAGTCTCCGCATGTCGAACCACGAACAGCACGGCCGGGATGACCGCCAAGTTATAGCCGGCGTACTTCACTCCTTGGACGATCCAGCCACTACCCACTTGGCTCTGCGCGAACGCCGTCCCGATGTCGGTACCGAACTGGCTGAACGCCCAGATGAAGAGCACCACGTACACCCCGTAGAGCACGAACGACCAACCGGCGAGGAAACGCTCAATCGTCGTGCTCCCTTTGAACACGAGGAATCCCACGGCTGCCATGATGGCGCCCACACCCACGGCATACGGGAGTCCGAACGTCTCCTCCAACATCGAACCGGCCGCCGCGCCAATGACAGCCAGGACGATCAGCATGAGCGCGACGTAGGATATCTCGAACAAGAACCACGCGGGGCCGAGCAAGTGCTTGAAGAAGCTGCGGTAGTCATAGCTTCGAAAGATCCGGGCGAACTCGAAACTCGCCGCGCTGACAATACTCCAGATAGCCGTCGAGACCAGCAGCATTGCGAGCAGCCCGGCCACCGGACCCTGCGTGAGAAAGAACTCGACGATCTCCCGCCCGGTGCCATATCCACCTGCGATCACCACGGACTGAAAGACAAATCCCGGCAGGAAGTACTTGCGAAACACCGTGCCCACGCCGCACGCCTCCTGGAGAGCCGTCCGTTCCGGTTGACAGGGTCCAAAACCCCGTCGAATGTGCGAGCATGCAGAGAAAAAGCAAACGCGGATCAGGCCCGCTGACCGTGTCGCCCTGGCGCAGCGTCGGCCATCTCCTGCGTCAGCGCGCCGAGGTCATGCCAGATCGCGAACTGCTCCGCTTCCAAGGGCGCGCAGCGACATACGGCGAGATCGAGGAGCGCAGTACCAAGCTGGCGAGTGCGCTGGCGGCGCTCGGCCTGGCGACCGGTGATCGCGTCGCCATCATGCTCCCCAATGGCATCGACTTTCCCGTGGTGTGGCTCGCCGTCGCCAAAGCGGGGTGCGTGGTGGTCCCGGTCAACGTGCAATACCGCGACGCGGACCTGACCCACGTGCTTCGTGATGCTGGCGTGCGCGCCATCGTGGTGGGGCTCGAGCAGTTTCCGCAAGTCGACGCGGTGCGATCTCGATGCCCCACCCTGCACCACGTCTCCCTGCTCGCCTCGCCTCCCGCAGGCTGCCACGCCGTGGATCTCCATCAAATGGCCGCCGTCGCGCATCCCACGATGGAGTTGGAGTCGGTGAATCCGCAGGACCTCGTCACCATCCAATACACCTCGGGAACCACAGGCTTTCCCAAGGGCTGTCTGCTCACACACGAGTATTGGCTTCGCCTCGCCACGGCGGTGCGAGACTACGCGGCGATCGACCGGCATGACGTGCTGCTCACGGCGCAGCCCTTTACCTATATGGATCCCACGTGGAACGTGCTCGTCGCGATGCTTGCCGCTGCGCCCCTCGTGGTGCTCCCGCGGTTCTCGGCCTCCACGTTCTGGCAATCGGTACGGAACGAGGGAGTGACGTTCTTCTACTGTTTGGGAACGATGCCCCTGTACCTCATGAAACAACCGCCTAATCCGGCTGTCGAACGAAACCATCGAGTACGACTGGTAATGTGTTCGGGCATTCCACCAACCATGCACGCCGTCTTCGAAGAACGGTGGGCGTGTCCGTGGCGAGAAGTGTACGGCACGACGGAATTGGGGGCGGTCCTCTTCGTCCCTGCGTCGGATGACACGAGTGTGGGAACCGGCGCCATGGGAAGACCGGTGCCAGGTCGCGAGGTCCGCGTGGTGGACGAAGCAGGAGCGGAGGTCGAGCCTGGAACGATCGGGGAGCTCGTGGTGCGCGGGTCTGGGATCATGCTCGGCTACCACGGTGATGCCGAGGCCACCGCCAGGTGGCGGCGGTCCGGATGGGCGCATACCGGTGACCTCGTGTATCGAGACGATCGGGGATACTACCACCTGGTCGGTCGGATCAAAGACATGATACGTCGCGCTGGGGAGAACATCGCTGCGGCCGAGATCGAGGCCGCGCTGTGCGAACATCCGTCGGTCAGGGCCGCGGCCTGTATCCCCGTTCCCGATGAGCTTCGTGGTGAGGAAGTGAAGGCGTTCATTCAGCTCCAGCCCGGTCAGTCACCCGCGTCCGTTCCCCCCGCACAGCTCGCGTCCTTCATGCAGGACCGGGTAGCTGCCTTCAAGGTTCCGCGCTTCTATGAATACGTCGATCAATTCCCGATGACACCGTCGGAGCGAATCGCCAAATCCGAGTTGCTCGCCGCGAAAACCGACCAACGCGCCGGCGCGTACGACGTCCTCACCGAAACCTGGGGATAGACCAGATGCCCAACCACGATCTGCGCCTCGAGCGCCGGGGGCCCGTGGCCATCGTCACGTTGGATCGCCCCCGTGTGCTCAATGCGTTACGCCAATCCATGCTGGATCGCTTGCAGGAGATCCTCCAGGAGCTGGCCTACGACGACGCTGTTCGGGTGCTGATCCTCACGGGCACCGGGCGGGCGTTCTCCGCAGGGATCGACCTGAAGGAAGTAGGACAGGGAACCACCCGGGCGTCTTTGGAACGCACCCAGCAGCTCACCCGCGAGCTGATCGGACACCCCAAGATCGTTATTGCCGCGATCAATGGGTTGGCGGTGGGCCTGGGCGCCGAATTGTGCGTGGCCGCCGATCTCCGGATTGCGGCGCAATCCGCGACCTTCGCCTTCCCTGAGGTCAAACGCGCCCTGTTTGAGACCAACGGCGTGACCTATCTCCTCCCGCGCATCGTGGGACTGGGCCGAGCCATGGAGTGGTTTGTGACCGGCGACCCCGTCTCTGCGGCGGAGGCACACGCCGCCGGCCTCGTCAACCGGCTGGTAGGGGACGACCAATTACTCGATCATGCCATCGAATGGGCCAACGGAATCGCCGCGAATGCACCGATCCCCGTCCGGTTGGTCAAACAGTGCCTGTACCAGGGTCTCGCATCGGATCTCGAGCGCATGCTGGAGGCGGAAGTTGAAGGCGTGGTGTCGTGTCTCGAGACCGAGGACTTTCGGGAGGGTATCCGGGCGTTCGTCGAAAAACGACTCCCGCAGTACGCCGGACGGTAGTCTGCGGTACTCAGGTTGTTCGCGTCGTCCCCGCCCGCGCGAGATCAACGATGGCCGCAGCAGCCACGGCAATCTCCTCGTCGGTGTTGTAGTAGTGCGGCGAGATTCGCAGGGCCCAGTCCACGCGTTTCTCGGCAAAGTCGATCACCGCGAAGGCGGGCGTGGACACCGAAGTATTCACGCCACGATCTTCAAGCGCCGCATGAAACTTGGCGGCGTCCCATCCTGGCACCTCCACCGTGACGATCCCGCACGGCAGGGAACCGCGATCGAGGACGCGAAGCCCTGCTCGGCCGAACGCGGTTCGCAACGCGTTGCTCAATCTTGCGATCCGGGTCGCAATGCGCTGGATACCGACTCCCCGGGCGTACCGCGCCGCTTCGCCCGCACCCAGCACCAAGGCGTAGGCAAACTCCCAGTTCTCGAACCGCGCCGCGCCGGGGTGCAGCTCGTAGTGGTCGGGACCGGTCCAGCGCGCGCCTTGCAAATCGATGAAGAGCGGAGCGAGACCCGCCTCGAGGACACGGTCGGATACGTAGAGGAAACCGGACCCTCGCGGACCACGGAGAAACTTGCGACCGGTGGCACTGAGGAAATCGCAACCCAGGTCAGACACCTCCACGGGCAGCTGCCCCACCGATTGGCACGCGTCCACCAAGTAGAGCACCTCGTACGACTGACAGATCTGTCCCACGGCGCGGACTTGCTGCACCAATCCTGAGTTGGTGGGCACATGCGTGACGGCCACGAGTCGTGGCCGCTCGCGCTCGACCAGCCGCTCGAGCCCTAGGACATCCACACCGCCCTCCGGAGCCACGGGGGCTCGCACGATCCGGACTCCGAGACGCTTGGCCAGCGACAGAAACATCAACTGATTGGAGACATAGTCGTCTTGCGTGGTCACGATGGTGTCGCCCGGCTCGAAGGGCACGGCCGACAGAGCCTGAGCGTACGCGGCCGTCGCATTCTCGGCGAACGCAATATTCCTGGGTGCCGCTCCCACGAGCGCTGCCACCGCGACATAACTCTGCTGCACCGCATCGACCCGCATGGCCGCGGCCTCGTAGCCACCCCGTTGGGCCTCGAGCTCAATGTGGTCGAGGATCGCGCGGACCACGGAACGGGGCATGAGCGCGGCCCCGGCGTTATTCAAATGGACGCGGTGCTCACACCCCGGCGTTTCTGCCCGAAGCCGAGTGATTTCGGCGGGCGAAAACGGATCAGAAGTCGCCGGGTCCGTTGAGTCTGTGCCTGTTGGCCTCATCGACTCCGTGTCTCACTCGAGTTCCAAGTTCTGCTCTCCGCCCTCTGCATTCTGGATATCCAACGCCCACCGGGCGATCGCTTCAGCCTTTGGCGGGAGGGTCTTGCCCGGTACGCGCACGATAGATCGCCCGCACCGCATCCACCGTATCGGTCTCGAGCGGGGTCTTGTCTTCCCGGTAGCGTCTCACCCGTGCAAACCGTAGCACCAAGCCGGCGGGATATTGCGGACTCCGCTGCACATCGTTGAAGGCGACCTCGACCACCAGTTCGGGTCGCACGAACACGGTATGGCCATCGCTACCCACCGCCAGTTCCTGCAAACGCTCGGTTTGCCAGGCAAGCATCTGGTTCGACAGCCCCTTGAAAGTCTTTCCGAGCATCACGAAACCACCATGCGCTTGGTCGCGGGCGCCCAGATGGAGGTTGCTGAGCCACCCCCGCCGCCGTCCGTGACCCCACTCTGCGGCTAGCACGACGAGGTCGAGGGTGTGTGCCGGCTTCACTTTGAGCCATGCTCGCCCTCGACTCCCGGCTTCGTAGCACGTGTCCAACGCCTTGACCATGATCCCCTCGTGACCCGCGGCGCGCGCCGCATCCATGAAGGACTGGGCAGCCGCTGGATCATGCGTCACCGTGCTGGGGATCAGCAGCCGCGGGGCTGCCAAGTCCCGGAGAAGCCGCCCACGCTGTTCCAGATCTCGGGCGGTGAGATCGTCACCGTCCACGTACAGGACGTCGAAAAGAAACGGCGACAGCGGAAGGACCCGCCGAAGCCCATCCACATCGAGCTTCCGCCCGAATCGGCGCATGGTGATCTGAAACGGATATGGTGACCCATCCGTCTGCAAGGCCATCACCTCCCCGTCCAGGATCAGCTCCCGTGCCGGAAGGGCACGAGTGGCTTCCACCACCTCCGGAACGGCCCCCGTCACGTCTCGGAGGCGCCGCGAATACACGCGAACCTCGTCACCTCCCTTGTGCACTTGAATACGGGCTCCATCCAGTTTGTACTCCAGGGCGGCGCCCCCGAGAAGTCCGATCGCCTCCGCGGCACTCCCCGCTAGCTGCGCGAGCATGGGTTGGACTGGCCGGAATAGCTGGATCGAGAATGGGGCAAGCCCGCTCGCCCCGCTCACCAACGTGGCTCGCGCCACGGCACCGAGGTCACCAGCGGCCATCGTTGCGCGACGTATCCGCGCGCTCTCGAGCCCCGTCGCGCGCGCCACGGCCTCGATCATGATCCCCTCGAGCGCGCCTTGGCGGAGGTCCCCGAGCAGCAATCGGACGAGAAACTGCTGTTCGGTCTGCGTGGCCTCGGCAAACATCGAGGACAGGAGTTCGCGTTTGGCGCGCGCTGAGCCCTTGCCTGCGATTCCCGCCATTCGCTCGAGGCGCTCGTCCACACTGCTCACCGTGAGCGTCGCCTCGCCGGCCGGCGGGGTCGCTCGGGCCTCCCGTACGAGGGCCGGCCCTATTCCCAATCGGCCTTGTCGAGGTGCGCCAGACAAGTACGCGATGACGATCTCGATCTCCTCTGGCGCCACGCAACGTAAGAGCGCGCTCAGGATCGACACTTTGTCAAGGCGTCCGCGTGCCGCCGCGACACGATGGGACGTCTGCCCCAACTCGTGAAACAACACTATCGAGTCACTCGCGGCTGCAGCGTGTTTGGCACCGCATGGCAACGGATTGGTCCAAGGGACGTACCGGCATCGCGTATTCTCCGATCACCATGATGTCTTACGAACGATTGGATGCATGGAAGGTCGCTCATGAGCTCGCGGTAGCGGTCTATCGCGCTACCAACGGGGTGGCCGCGGATCGTCGCGAGGACATCGTGAGCCAACTCCGGCTCGTCTCCATCCTGGCACCGGCAAAGCTGGCGCACGGATCCTCCCGGCGCTCACGCAAGACGTTTCGGCGATTCGTGGAAATCGCGATCGGGTGTCTCGCGGAACTGGGATACCACGTGCGCCTCGCCGGTCAGGTGGGCCTCCTATCGAATTCCACGGTTCAGCGCCTCGATGCTCAGCGGGGTCGGGCGGCGTTCTATGCGTGGAAACTGTATGTCTCGTTGGCGCCCACGCCGGATCCGGGGTCAGCGGATTGATCCAGCGCGCTCGTTTGTCACGTCAACCCGGGCCATGACAACCACCACCGATACGCTCACGCGACGCCTCGTCCTCCGCTCTCAACGAAACTCGAGCTTCGTCACGCGCCCGCTCGGCCCCACTGCCCACCCCGTGCCGGAAGCCGTGAATCCGACACTCCAGTAACTCTCCTCCCGCAGCAGGTGCCAAGTTCGCGCGTTATCCGACGAGTAGGCCACGCCCGCGGGGCCCACGGCGACGACGACAGGATGCGCCGCGCCGGCATAGGCAATGCCGTAGACGGCGCCGGGAAAGGGCGGGCGGGCCGCCGGCGTCCACGTTCGCCCGCCATCGGCCGTGACCGCGACATTGTCGGTAAAGCCATTCGGATTGCGCAGCTCGCCGCCGGCCGCAATCCCATGCTCCCGATCTCGAAACGCCAGTGCCATGATGCCGGACGTGGACGTTCCTGCCACAACCGGCGCGGTAGTGATCGACCAGCTGTCTCCCCCATCCGTCGTGCGGAACACCCTCGCCGGGCCCCCTGCGCCGGTACCGATCCAGGCAAAGGCGGGGCGAGCCGTCACCAAACAGGTCCCACTGGCGGCGAATCCTCCCTCGCCGGCCAGGGCAGGCGGAAGACCCGCATCTGGCACCGCATTCCACGAGCGACCGCCGTCTACGGTCCGTACGATCACGAGCTTTCCGCCCACCGCGTCGCTGAAAGCGATGCCACGATTGGGATCCCAAAAATCGAAGCAGTCGAAGAACGCCTCGAGCACACGGTTGTGAAATTGCAGCGTCCACGTTCGCCCGGCGTCCACCGTCTTGTAGATACGCGACAGCGGGCCCGATCCGGCGCTCAACAGGTATGCCGTCCGTGCATCCACGGCGTGGACGTCGCGAAACTGAAGCGTATCGGCGCCGGGAACAACGCCGAGAAACCACGTATCTCCGCCGTCCTCGGTCCGGGCGAACGTGCCGCGATGGCCCGAGACCCACGCTACACGATTGCTAGCCGCACTGACGGCCTGAAGGAGCACCGACGTGCCGGACACCTGGTCTCTCATCACCGGGCCTTCCTGCCCGGGGAGTGCCGTCTGCCAGGCAAGGCCCAAGCTCAACACGGTCACCGGTACACGCATGCGATCAATCGACTCCTACGCGGTGATCCCACCTCTCGGAGACATGACTTCCCAATCTGCTGAGGGACCAGGATGAGGAATAGCACCTCCTTGCGCTCTCCCCGAGGGGGACCCCTAACGGGATGTGCCCCGCCGCATCATTTTACCCTCTCGGGTCGCGAGATCCGAGAGGTGCTCGACCGGGTTTGCCGAACCTAACGACGTTCCGCACCGGCGGCCGGGACGCTCATCCAATGCCCGCCGCCGCGCGATTCCGAGAGTTCCGCACAAGGAGTTTGGACCATGAGCAAGTACGCCAATCCCGATGTCTTGGTCTCGACCGACTGGGTCGAGGCGCATGCCGGAGATCCCGAAATCGTCGTCGCTGAAGTCAATGTCGACACGGATCTCTACGACAAGGGTCACGTGCCTGGCGCCGTGGGTTGGAGCTGGAGGACACAGCTGTGCGACACGGTACGGCGTGACATTCTGTCGAAGCGAGACATGGAGAAGCTGCTGTCCGAATCTGGCGTGAAGCCGGATTCCACGATCGTGCTCTACGGCGATAGCAACAACTGGTTCGCCGCTTGGGCATTCTGGCAACTCAAGGTCTACGGACACCGCGATGTCCGCCTCATGAACGGCGGCCGGAAGAAGTGGGAGAAGGAAGGTCGCAAGATGGTGAAAGACAAACCGTCGGTGACCAAGACGAAGTATCAGGCCAAGAACGCCGATCTGGCTCTGCGGGCGTTCCTTCCCGAAGTCCGCGAGCAGGTGGACAAGAAGAAGGTGGAACTGGTGGACGTCCGCAGCCCGCAGGAGTTCAGTGGTGAGGTCCTTGCGCCCCCCGGGCTTCCCGAAACCTGCCAACGAGGCGGCCACATTCCCGGTGCGTCCAACATCCCTTGGGCCAAGGCCGTCAACGACGAAGATGGCACGTTCAAGAGCGCCGACGAGCTGCGCAAGATCTACCAGGAGGCCGGGATCACCGGCAAGAAGCCCATCATCGCCTACTGCCGTATTGGCGAGCGTAGCAGCCACTCGTGGTTTGTGCTCAAGTACCTCTTGGGATACGACGGCGTCAAGAATTACGACGGATCGTGGACCGAGTGGGGGAATCTGGTGGGGGCACCCGTAGCGGTGGGGCCGAACAGCGGCTAACGGCATCTTCGTCCGCGGTGATCGACGGGGCGCGCGTTTGCGCGCCCCGTCTTCTTTTACCGACGCATGAACTATATCACAAGTTGGGCGTGCCGCGAGACGCAGACCTGCCGATCGCAAGTCTCGTATCTTGGACTTGCCTACGAGTGTCGGCGATTCCCATACCTGTCTCGAAAACGGACGCCCTGCATCAAAACCTTACGCCTCTGGCCTCCGTCTCGGCTCAACTTCTTGAACTGGCAGGGATCTTATCCGGCACCGGCCGTCGGCAGCAGCCGTCCGCCCGTCGCGAGCGCGCCGTGCCGATGTTTGAACGACAACAGGAGACGAGGATAATGAGGAAGATCATTCGCGCAGTGTCGCTGACGTTTTCCCTCACGGCCGTGGCCGCTTGTAGCAGCCCCACCGAACTTACGGTACAAAACCTCGAAGGTACCTGGGATGCGTCTCAGATTTTGTTCACCAACCAGGCCAACACAGCCGAAACCGTCGAGGAGATTGCACTTGGGGCGAGCCTGGTTGTGACCGTGAATGCTGACGGTACGATCAGCAGCTTGTACACCGACCCGCAGGGGGGCACCAGCTCCGATTCGGGCGCCTTGAATGCCGAAGGAACTCAGTTGACCCTCGCGGGGGACACCTTCCAGGCAAACTTATCAGGCGGCAGCCTCCGCCTCATCGATGCGACGAGCACCTACGACTTCGATAGCGACGGGACCGACGATCCGGCAACGTTGACCATCGACCTGGTACGCCGCTAGACAGACTGTTACCCAACACCATGCGGGCGTCCACCAGGGCGCCCGTGTGGCGTTGGCACCATCCGGCGGCCCGAACGCGAGCCCTCGCGCAAGACATTTCGAGGCTGCACCAACACGAACGTGTTCTTAGCCCGCCATCAATCGCCGCGTGCGCGGACAGCGGTGATCCACCCTATCACCACAACACCCCTCATGGACGCCCCAAGAGGTTCCTTCCCGCAGCCGACGGCGATCACGCGCTTAACACCCGCCCGCCGGTTCCGTCATACGGGCAGCAAGGGGACGAGAACCGAGGAAACAACGGGAGACGCAAATGCGATATCTACAGACCATACTGCTTGCTGCCCTGCTCGCGGTGGCGTGGCCGATGGACGCGAGCGCGCAGCGGCCCGACGCTCCTCGCACGGCGCGCAAGGCAATGGCCTCGCACCACCATGCCAAGCACCGCGCGCTCCGGCGCGACCGCCTCGAAGACAGGCGCGACCGACGCGAGGACCGCCGTGACCGGCGCGAAGATAAGTGGGACCGGCGTGAGGACGTGCTCGACCGTCGTCACGACGGTGGACGCCGGGACCGTCTCGAGGACGTGCGCGACCGACGCGAGGATCGTCGAGACCGTTTGGAGAATAAGCGTGACCGGCGGGAAGACCGGCGAGACCGCAAGCGCGGATTCCCCGGGTAAGCATGCCACGCCGCGGGCCTTAGGGCCCGCGGCGTGCACGGTTAATGGAACCTCCGGTACTGTGCGAGCCGATCCTGCAGCTTTGCCACCAGGGCCGGGTCACCCGAGGCCTCCGCCGCCGCGACGGCCTGTTCGGCCACACGGACAGCATCCGCGCGTCGCCCGGCTGCCGCGTACAGTGCCGCGAGAAGGTCGAGGGCACCGGGATCCCGCGATTCCGTATACTCGACCGCTCGCTCGGCTAGACGCGTCGCCTGCTGGACGTCGCGAGGGACACTGCTCGAATCGCCGAGCAGCTGCGCCCACGTGATCAGGGGACCCGCACCCTCCGGCACGAGACGAATTGCCTCTTCGAGGTGGGGAACCGCCGCGTCGCCGCGACCTGCTTCGATGAGCGCCCGCGCGAGTCCGTGATGTGCATCAGCGTCGTCGGCACGGTGGCCAAGCGCCTCCCGGTAACTCGCGATGGCATCCTGAACGCGACCAGCTACCAGATGCTCGTCGCCTTCGATGCGTGCCAGGTAGGCCCATCTCGAGACGTCGTCCACGTAGTACTTCCATCCGAGCTTGCGCTCGAGCTGGTCACGGTCCGCCGCTTTACGCGGCAACACCTGCACCACCAGGTCCGCCATTTCGTGTCGCGATGTGGGACCGTACCGCACGCGCTGCGGCGGGCTGCTGGGATTCCGGAGATTCGTGCTCGAGTTGTCATAGACGTAGCGCATGAACAATACCGAGCCTTCGGGCAACGCGATGGGCTTTCGATAGTGGTACTCGTCCTGCCAGTTGAAGTCCCAGTCCTCGATCAGGATGAGCCACCGGCGCTTGCCGTTCGGCAACCTGGCATACCCTTCCATCCTCGTCGCCAGGTAATGCGCGTGCGGATAAACACCCAAGACCTGCACGGCCACCGGGAGAGGGAACGAGTCCACGACCACATAGTCGGATTTGCCAGCGGGAATGTCGACGGTTCGTGATCCCAGCATAACGACGCTGGGGTAACGCGCCGGCGGTTTCTCGGCAAAATGCAGACCGACGCGGGCCCGGATTTGTTCGGTCGCATCACTGGGTCGAAGATGGAGTTGGAGCACGAGATCGGTGCCGGGATCCAAGCGCCAGGCGAGGCCGTCGCCGCGGCCAGATTGGACCCGTCCCGGCGTCCACCCAATGAAGAATCCCTCTGGGCTCGCGGCTGCACTCACGACCTCCATACCGTCGAATCCGGGCGCCGGATCGCGTGCATCCTCATCGCGAGACGATGCCGTCGAATCCACCATCAATCGAGCATGATGCACCACCCGGTAGTTTCCCGGCCGTACCTCGATGGCCTCGACGAAACGAGTCTCATCGATCGGTACGCGCGCCACGAAGTTTCGATATTGCTCGCCGCTCCCCACCGACAGCGTGAACGAAGGAAAATCTACCACGAGGTCCGGATCGCCTAGCTGCCATCCATCGGGCCAGCGGGGCGGCTCTGGCGCGGTGGTAGGATCGCCCTGCGGGGCCCCGTTATCCGCCCATCGGCGGATCAGCTCGATGTCGCGCTTGTCGAGTCGTCGCTCAGCCGCGAACTCTCCGTGACCGGAAGACGGCAACCACGGTGGCATGAACCGCCGCTCGACGGCGGCCGCAATCAGAGGAGCATACTTCCGAGCGTCGTCGTAGGAGAGAAGGCTGAAGGGTGCCGGACCTTCGGGCCGGTGGCAGACAGCGCAATCGCGGTACAGAATGGGAGCCACATCGTCGACGAAGGTCGGACGCTGTGCCTCGGCCGAGTCCGGGTGGAAGCCGAGCGCCAGCAAAACGAAGATCCCCAGACCACCGGTCCTCAGGCTGGGAGGAGTCCTCGCGGATGCAACATCCGACATGCAGCCGATGCCCATCGTCAGAGAGCGAATGTGAACTGCCGCGTGAACTTGACGATCAGCGCCCGATCCAGCGGGCCGGTGGACCCCACCGTCCGCTCGATGGTGTTGAAGACGACGAAGAGTCCCGTGCCAGCCGTACTGAGCCATCCCAGACGAAAATTCCCCGAGAACTCGTCGTCCTGATTGTTGTACTGCACGAGCGATTGGAGATAGATCCGGGGCGTGAACGCGTACGACATCCGGAGTCCCACGAGTGCCGTTTCGAAGCTCCCCTGGGGCAGATCCACGTCATCGACGCTATGCCGCAGTTCGGCGATGAAGCGAGAGCCAACACGGGCACCGAAGCTCCCGGACAGACTCTTTCGGTGACCGCCATAGAATCCTCCGACTTCGAAGCGGCCACGATATGAGAGCGGGGCACTCAGATTGGTGTTGAATGCGAACCCCCATTCGACGTTGTCATACGTTCCCGGCGGGATGATCACCCCGTCGGCGATCTCGAAGGGATCCTTCAGGCCCTCGCGCGTGAGATTGACGGCGGGGAGTTGGAAGAATGCGCCGTTGGCGAACTCGAAGTGGCTGTCGATATGTACTACGCGAGTTTCCGTGAACCCGTCGAGATCGAAAAACTCGCGGTAGGAGATGTGCGGGCGCAACTCGCGAAACCAGGAGAGTCCCGGGGTGCGGACGTGGCGCAAGATGCGGGCACTTGCGAAGCGATAGGACGAGCGGTCCAGAAATCCGACTTCCGGGTTGAACGATTCCGCCACCTCGCGAAACGAGCCGCCCACGAACCAGTTGCGCGTGGTGTAGCTCCCGCTCATGCCAAAGGCGTGCTGCCCGCCAATGGCATCCGGTGTGGTGGTCCGCACCGCGTACCCATCGAACGTGAACGCCGTGCCAAGCCCCAGCCGTCCGTCCACCCCGTATGTCAGATTGTGATCCGACGTATCGTCGGTGTTGAGCCGGCTCGTGAAGACAGCGCCAAAGCGCGATCGGTTGGGGAGTTCTCGTACCACCCGAGCAGCGCCATAATTGGTTTCCGCAATGGCGGTCTCGACGCCGGCGGTCTGAATATTGAGCAGACCGAAAGTGAATCCTCCGGCTTTGCCACTGAGGCGCGTCCCGCCACGAATGGGCACGACCCGCGTGTTCTCTTGCGCGTCCTCGGCAATTCCGATTCGACGACTGAAAAACACCTCCACCGATTGGGGCGTTCCCACGGCGAAGGTCCCAGCGTTTTCCAGGAAGAAGGGACGCTTTTCCGGAAAGAACAGTCGAAAGCGCGTCAGGTTGACCTGCTGTTCGTCCACCTCCACCTGGGCAAAGTCCGTGTTGTACGTGAGATCCATCGTGAGGCTCGGCGTGATCCCGATCTTCGCGTCTCCTCCCACGTCTGCCGACAGATCCGTATCGGTTTCATTGACGAAATCCCGATGCGCAGTACTCAAGCCGTAGGGGGTCACGGTCACGATGTGGTGGGACGGGGCCTCGATCCCCAGGAGTGTGCCCGCTAGCGACACGCGGTACAGGTCGAACTGACGAGGAATCGGCGCCCAAAAGGCTTGCTCGTTACGCCGGCGAATGAAGCGAGCGAGGTTCAAGCCCCAGCGCTGTGGCCCCCCGCGTCCGTAGCGCAAGGTCGAGAAAGGAATGCGATACTCGGCGTACCAGCCTCCCTCGTCCACCGTCGCCGCCACGTCCCAGCTCCCATCCCAGTTGAGATTTAATCCCCCGCCGGATCCGGCTTGCTGTCTCGTCCCGGTGAAGCCACCCTCCCCCTCTTTGGTGACCTGCCCGTCATACTCGATGCCCGCCGGAGTAGTACCGAAAACGAAGGCGTTCTGGCGGTCCAAGTAGGTGTCGAGCACGAGCAGAAACGCGTCCATGTCCGCGAGATCCACGTCTCGCCGGGCCTCGCCTTGGACAATGGCCGCGGGATCGGTGTCGTAGAGCCACGCCCCGACGTAGATCGCGTCATCGTCAAACGCGATCCGAACCTCGGTGCGCTCGCTCGAGGGACGACCTTCGAAGGGCTCGTTCTGAATGAAGTTCGTGATGGCGGGTCCGCGGCTCCATACCAGATCGTCCAGCCGTCCGTCGATGACTGGTGGTTGGTCCGTCCGCACACCGTGCGCGCGTACGGAACCTTCGGCCACTGACGGGTCCGTGCGGGCACCGGTTTCTTGCCCATGGGCCACCGCGGCTGCACCCGCCACGTGCACCATGAGCAACAGGACTGTCGAGCGCGTGAAGGGGGGCATGACGACCAAATATACACGTCGCGCAGCGGGACATGAGGCATCAGCAACTTGGCAACGGACAATTCGCCAGTGCCTTCATGAAGAACGTGAGCACGGCGCGGTGGGCAAGGTGACAAGGTGCAATGGACACTCGTAGAGCGCGCGCCGGCCACATGAAGGCCCGCGGCGTGGCCGCGCTCGATGACATCGACAACCGTGGAAAGACGTAGCTGCTGGTGGATCTCGTTACTCCGGTCCGAAGCTGGGGACCGCCGGGCGCAGCATCAGCGTTCTTCCGTCTGCTCCGGAATCTCGGCCAGTGCCGGCGCGAGCCCCCACGTGGGCAGCCAATCCGCCGTTGGGCGTCCGAGAAGAAACCCCTGCACGAGATCGCACCCTTCGTCCTGCATGCGTCGAAGTTGCTGCGACGTCTCGATGCCTTCCGCCACCACATCCAGGCCCAACCGATGGCCGAGGCCCACGATGGCGCCCGCGACCGAAGCGGTGCGCAGCCCGTGGTCCGACGTCCGGATGAAGGACTGGTCGATCTTGAGCACATCCACGGCAAAGCGCTCCAGATAGGCCAATGAGGAATACCCTGTGCCAAAATCATCGACGGCGATTCGCACACCGAGGTCCTTCAGGCCGGCGAGGGCGGCGTTGGCGCGCTTCGTGTCTCGCATCAACGTGCTCTCGGTGATCTCCAGCTCCAGCATCTCCGGTGTGAGGTGTGCCGCCGCCAGCGTGTTCGCTACGGCAGACACGATATCATGTCGATCGAATTGGCGGGCGGAGAGATTGACGGCCATCCGCACGTCGTGCAATCCCGACTCCCGCCAGACCCGGAGCTGCTCGCATGCGGCCTGTAACACCCACTCGCCAACGCGCCCGATCAGACCCATGTCCTCGAGCAACGGCACGATCCGTCTGGGCGGAACGATGGTTCCGTCCGGACGTCGCCAGCGCAATAGAGCCTCGACCGCGACGATCTCGCCCGTGCGAAGATCCACCTGTGGTTGGTAGTGAAGCAGAAACTCCTTGCGTTCGACCGCGTGGAGCATCTCGCCCTCGAGCCGCAAGCGCACTCGAGCGGCACCGTCGTCCTCCGGTGTCGCCACCCGGTAGTGGTTGCGGCCGTTGCTCTTGGCGTTGTACATGGCGCCGTCCGCCGCCTTCAGGAGCCCCTCCACCGTGTCGGCCGCGTCGGGGTATAGCGCGATCCCAATACTGGTGGTCACCGCCACCTCGCCACTCTGGATCTCGACGGGGAGCGAGAGCGCACCGAGAATGCGTTCCGCGACCTCCGTGGCCGCTCTCGGATCTGTAAGATCCTCGAGTAAGACCGCAAACTCGTCGCCACCCAAGCGCGCCACCGAGTCGGATTCTCGCACCGCAGAGCGCAAACGGGCCGCGATCTGCCTGAGGACCGCGTCTCCGCTGTCGTGTCCGAGCGTGTCGTTGATACGCTTGAAGCGGTCGAGGTCCAAAAACATCAAGCCGAGCACGGTATGCTGGCGCCGACAACGTGCGAGCGCGTGACCCACCCGATCCCGAAAGGACGCCCGGTTGGCCAAGCCCGTCAGATCGTCGTGATGGGCCATGTGCGCCAGCCGTCGTTCGGCGCGCTTTCGTTCGGTGGCGTAGCGCAGCGAGCGCTCCAAGGAGTGCGGGTCGACCCGGGTTTTCAACAGATAGTCCTGTGCCCCCAAATGCACGGCTTGAACCGCAAGCGCGTCATCCTCGAGACCACTCAGGACGATGATGGCTGCGTCGGCCGCCGCTGTCTGCAGCTTGGTCACCGCATCGAGGCCTCGGGCATCGGGCAGGGTGAGATCCGCGATGATCACGTCATAGCTGGCACTTCGCAGCCGATCGATCCCATCGTCGAGTCGGGCAACGTGGTCGACCGTGGCCGAAGCCAATCGCGTGCGGGTGAGGAACCTCTCCACCAGGTCGACATCGGCAGGGTTCGCCTCGATGAGGAGAATCGAGTAGCAGCACGGCTCCACCAAGTCGCCGGGCTCAACCGGTCCCCAGCGACGGTGCAGCTCCACCGCATTGCGCAACGTGGCGGCGAGCTCGTCGTGTTCCCACGGCTTGCCGATGATCGACACGATGGACCGGTCCGTGACATGATCGCGATGCAGATCCACATCAGGGAGGCCGGTGACAATCACGAATGCGGTTGAGGGTTGGATGGGCTGCAGTCGCCGAATGAGCGTGAGTCCGTCCATGCCGGGCATCCGCAGATCGGTGGCGATCACGGCGAACCGCTGCTGTGTGGCACGACCGAGCGCCTCGGCCCCCGTCGCGGCCGTTTCCACATCGAACCCGGCTTGGCGCATGCCCCGCGCAAAAGCTCTGCGGGCGGCCGCCTCGTCATCGACAAACAACACCTTGGCGGGGCCGGGTCGATCGATCATGTGGTCCGTTGCTGTTTGGACGGTCCACCCCCTCCCCGCCAACGCCGAGGGCGCTGGCGGCATCGGGGGAGACCGAAACGATGGTCGGGGGGTTGCCCCCGCCCGTCACGGCAACCGTGGATGTCCTCTGGAGTATCGACCGGCGGTCGGAGGAACTTGACGCGGAGTCAAACGCCGCCGGCCCGGCGGTGCTCCTCCTCCTTGAGCTCTCGCCGTAACAGCTTGCCTACCTTGGACTTTGGCAACATGTCGCGGAACTCGACATAGTCCGGGACCTCGTAGGGAAGGAGTCGTTCGCGGCAGTGCTGGAGGAGATCGAACGCCGTGACCCCGCGCGCGTCGCGATCGAGAATGACGAACGCCTTGACGTTTTCCCCCGCGACCCGATCCGGCGACCCTACGACCGCCGCTGCCAGGACGGCGGGATGGTCGTGAAGGACCGATTCCACGCGTGAGGCCGACACGCGAAAGCCCTTGTGCTTGATCAAATCCGCCCGACGGTCCACGAACTCGAGAGCACCGTCGTGGCCGAGTCGCACGTAATCTCCCGTACGACACCACGTGCGACCATCGATCGTGACGTACGTTCGATCCGTCTCTTCCACGTTCCGCCAATACCCCGCGTCCTCATACGAATACGGAGAGCCAACCAGCAACTCCCCCTCGGCGCCCGCGGCGACCGGCATCATCGACTCGGGATCCACCACCCGCACGTCACGAGTCGGAATGATCTGTCCAACCTGGTGGGGGTGGGGCTCGTGGTCGAGCGCGCTCGCCGAGATGCAGACCGTCTCCGTGGAGCCGTACACCTGATGAATCGGAAGTCCCGTATGGCGTCGCCACGCCGCCGCGGTTTCCGCGGGAAGCACGTCGCCGGCGCTCCAGCAGTATCGCAGCGAGCCAATATCGTACATACCCAGACGCTGGTTATCCAACAGGCGGCGGTAGAGGGCTGGGACCCCAACGAGCAGGGTGGCGCGATGCCGCTCGATGGCTGCTAGCACCGCATCCGCTCCGGGGATCGGGAGGATCTCGGCCGCACTCCCTAGGTGCAGAGCGAGCGCCCAGAGCATATCCTGGGTAAACATGTGAAACAGCGGAAGCCCGACGATCACGACGTGTCCCGCCTCACCCAACGCGCGTCGGTACATCTCCCGCAATCCGATGATGCCACTGAGCAACTCGGCGTGCGCATGTGGCACACCCTTGGGAAATCCGGTGGTGCCTCCCGTGTAGAGAATATGCGCCAGCTGACCTCCGGCATGCGCGGTGGGCGCATGCCGCCTCGTGGGCTTGCGACGAAGGATCGCCGAAAAATCGTGCACCCCTGAATCACGCTGGACGGTCCCCGTCGGCACGCGGTTCAGCGCCACGCCCAACCAACGCTTCCACCACGGCAACAGGTCGCTGACTCGCGTGACGACGATCGCCGTGACGCCGGTCTGCGGCGCTACTTCCCGGACATAGCCGAAATTCGTATCGCTACAGAACACCACGCGAGCACCGGCGTTCTGAATGAGGTAGCGCAACTCATGCGGCGTGTAGATATGGGAGACCGGAACGGGAACTGCCTCGGCAAGCTGGAGTCCCAGATACGTCACGACCCATTGGGGACAGTTGGGAAGATAGAGCAGCGCCCGTTCGTCTTTTTCAATTCCCAGCCCGCTCGCTGCGTCCGCCAATCGCTGAAGCAGATCCCACAGCTCGCGGTAGGTGAAGCGCTGACCCAAGAAAATGATCGCCGAACGCTTCGGATAACGCTGCGCCATCTCCTCGATCCGGTGGAGGATCGTCCCTTCGTGGCTGATCATGCGGTGGAGTTCCCCGATCATGCGCCAAAATAGGCCGCCCGGACGTGAGGATTTCGCATCAGCTCCCCTCCCGTACCGCTCAGGGTGATACTCCCTCCCTCCATCACATAGCCCCGATCCACGATGGGCAGCACGGGACGAGCATACTGCTCCGTGATGAGCACCGTCGTGCCCCGTTGTGCGATTTCTCGAATGGCCGCGATCACGCGAACTTGGACCATGGGCGACAGACCGAGGAGCGGCTCGTCCACCAGAAAGAGCGTGGGACCGGCCATGAGCGCACGCCCAATCGCCAGCATCTGCTGTTCTCCTCCGCTCAAGAAACCGGCCGGCCGCGACCGCAGGTCGAACAGATCGGGGAACAGATCCCACACGAACCGGAGGCGGTCCGCGATCGTACGGCGCGGCGCTCGAAATGCGCCTATCAGGAGATTCTCCGCTACCGTGCTCTCGGCAAAGACACGCCGCCGCTCGGGGCACAACACCAAGCCGCGCACCACCCGTGGGTGGGGACGAAGCGTGGTGATATCCTCGTCCCCATACTGGACCGTGCCAAGGATCGTGATTCGTTCACCCCCCCGCCGCTCCTCCCGCACCGCACGTTCCAACAGGAGACCCGACAGGGCATACATGAGCGTCGACTTCCCCGCACCATTGGAACCCAGCACTCCGACCACCTCGCCACGCCGAACCACCAAGGTCACATTGTTGACCGCTACCGCGTTCTCGTAAAACACCAGCAGATCGGTGGCGCGCAACAATTCAGACCTCGGCACCAAGGTACATCTCGCGCACGTCGCTATCGGCGGCGATCTCTGTTGGTGACCCTTCCAGAACCTTGCGCCCATCGTGGAGCACGACGATCCACTCCGCAACGCGAAATAGCTCTCGCAAACGATGCTCCACGAGAATGAGACTCACGCCACGCACCTGCAGCTTCTCGAGCAGCGGGAGGAGGCTGGCAATCTCCGACGGGCTCAGACCGGAGAATAGCTCGTCAGTGATGATGACCTCCGGATCGAGGGCGAGGCAGCGGGCCAGCTCCAAGCGTCGCAGGTACCCCTGGGGCAATGCCGCCGCCGTCTGGTGGGGAACGGCGGAGTCCCGTTCAAAACCAACCTCCTCCAACAAATCCATCGCCGTTGCCGCCCGCGATCCGAACCCGCCACCACGCGACCGGCCACGTACCCGACCCGAACACAATGCGACGATGAGGGTCTCGACCGCCGAGAGCTTGTGAAAGGGACGCGCAGTCTGAAACGTTCGGGCGATCCCAAACCCGACGATGTCTTCGGGAGATCGGTCCGTGATATCGACGTCTCGCAGCCTGACGGAACCGGAGTCGGCGCGGACGAATCCCGAGAGGACGTTGACCAACGTCGTCTTCCCCGATCCATTGGGACCGATGATGCCAACGGTGGCCCCCCGGGGCACCATCAAACTCACTCCGTCCAGCGCGAGCAATCCGCCAAACTGCTTGGAGAGGTTCGCAATGCGGAGCAGCGGCTCGCGCGGGTCGGCCCTCACACGTCCACCCATCGTTCCACTTGTTCGTAGCGTCGACGCAGATACGGCACCAGGCCGTCCGGCTTCCAGAGAATCATCAGGACGAGCAGCCCGCTGTAGACGACGATCCGCAGGGACCCCAGATCACGGGCGGCCTCCGATAGGGGGAGAAGCAGAAACGCGCCCAGGACCGGCCCGGCGAGCGTTCCGACCCCACCAACGACAGCCGCCGCAATGGGCAGTATCGAGAGATCGAGCGCGAAGGCGGAGAGTCCGGCAACCATGTACAGGTGGGTGAAATACGCACCGGCAAAGGCCCCCAACGCCGCGGCCACGAAGACGGCCACCACCCGATAGCGCGTCACGGCAATTCCACTGGCTCGCACCGCGAGATCGTCGTCACCCACGGCCCGGAGCACGAGACCAACGTCCGTGACCAGCATTCGGCGAAGCGCAAACACCGCCGTGACCACGACGACCAGGATCAGCAGACGTTCTATCCAGGGATGCGGAAGTGGTTCGATGCCCAGAAGCCCATCGGTGCCGCCAAACACCGCCGTGGCCTCGATGATCCGTGCAAAGAGCAGCGGATAGACCAACGTGGTCATCGAAAAGTAGATGCCTCGCAAGGAGAGACACGGGAGCAGCAACAAGGTCGACAATGCAGCTCCCACCAGCGTGGCGAGAATCAATCCCACCAGCGGGTCGGCCCCGAGGCGGTTCCAGAGCGCGGCACTATAGGCACCGACACCGAAGAACAGGGCCTGGCCCAGGGACACGAGACCGGTGGTGCCGGCGAGAAAGTCCCAGCTCAGCGCCAAGAGCCCGTACAGACCCGCGATGGTGATGATGCGCTGGACGTACGGATTCGGCACCAGCACTGCGACCGCGAACAGCACGACGATCGGCACCACACGCGGGGCAAGCAGGTACGCGAGATACCGAACCGACGTCAGGGCATTGAGGTCGTCGGTCAGGACCTTGATGGGACGCTCGAGGCGCTCGCGGCGGCGTGACAACGGACTAGAGCCGCTCCTCAAGCGCGTGTTGTTGACCAAACAAGCCGGAGGGGCGGATCATGAGCGTCAGCAAGATGGCGAGCAACGCCACGATCATCTGGAAGTGCGGCCCCAATACCGTCACTGATACGATCTGCACGTATCCAATCAGCAAGCTCGCGACGATGACACCCATGGTGCTCCCCAACCCGCCCACGATGCAGACGGCGATGGCCGTGATCAGGACGTTGCCACCCGACTCCGCGCCGAGAAAGCTCAAGGGAACGAGCAAGACGGCCGCGACCCCCGCGAGACCCGCACCGAGCGCCACGCTCAGCGTCGCCGCTCGGTCCGCATCGATACCCACCGTCATCGCCGCCTCTTCGTCCTGCGCGATCGCCCGAAGCGACAGTCCCATGCGCGTGCGGTGACTGAACCACCACAGCCCCGCTCCGAGCAGAAGGCCCGCAGCCACGACCATGATGCGCTGCGCGTCCACGGGCACCCCGAGAATCTCCAAGCGCCGTGCCGTGAACGGTGCAAGCCCGAAATTCGTCCCGAAGAACCCCAGAAAACGCATGAACTCGAGCGCCGTGATCCCGAGCGCGAACGTCACAATGACCTCAGCCAGTGGCAACCCGCGCACCCGAAGCAACACGTATCGATATAACACCACGCCCAGCGCCGCTGTCGCGGCAATCGCCAGTGGGGCCGCGAGCGCGTATGGCAGCCCCGCCCGCTGCAACAGTATCCACGCCGTGAAACCGCCGATCACATAGAGCGCACCGTGGGCAAAATTGGCGATTCGACTGATGCCGTAGGTCACCGAAAAGCCAATCGCCGTGAGCGCCAAGATGGCGCTATTGATGAGGCCATAGATTACGAGGGATACGATCATCGCGGTGTCATTGACTCACCCGCTCGGGGCGTAACCACGGAGGGATCCGCACGTTCCCTCGGGAAATGGTGGGCGGCCACACCACGACTCGCTCACCTGCCTGCCACTGAAACCACGTGCTCACGGCCCCCTCGGCGGGGTCATAACTCGGCCGAACCTGATGGTCGCTGGGATCGAAGCGGATCCGTCCATACACACTCTGCAGATCCGTCGCCTCCAACGCGCGCACGAGCGCATCCGGTTCGAGGGTGCCGGCTCGCTCGATCGCATCCTTGAGGACATACACCGCCGTGTAACTACTCGCCGTCCCGTAGCCCTCCGGCTCCACGCCCCACCGAGCCCGGTAGGCATCGTAAAACGGCATGGTCAGTGGGGTCGCCTCCGACGGCGCATTGCCCGCGTTGGCGGGGGACGTGACCCAAAACTCCACCGCCCCCCCGGTCGCCTCCCAGGCACCGGGTTGCTCGACGGCGCTCGAAATACCCGCAATGGGAAGCACGGGAATCTCGAGATCGTGCCATTGTTTGACGAGAACGGCGATTTCGGGGTGGTCCATCCACACGAACAAGAGTTGCGCACCACTCGCCCGTGCCTTGAGCAGGCCGGTGGAATAGTCGCCGGTCCCGGTAGGATACACTTCGTTTCCCAGCAACTGCCATCCGCGCTCCCGTAGACGCGTCGCAACGATCTCGCCGATGGCACGCGCGTGGGCAACGTCCTGTACCATCAGGTAGGCGCGGTCAAATCCAAAGCGCCTCCGCACGGCCTCGAACAGATCCACCGCTTCTCCCGCAAGCGTGACCGCGTCGCTCGTAATGCGAAACAGATATCGATAGCGGTCGTAATCTTCGGCGATACGGCGGTTGTACGCGGGAGACAGGGCGCCAGTGGTCAAGATCGAGACGGTCCGGTGACGAGCCACGATGTCCATCGCCGCCAGCGCTGCCTCCGAACGCGTGGGTCCACCGAGAAGCACATCGACTCGCTTCTCGAGGAGCAGCTTCTCGACCACCAACAGCGCCTCCGAAAGCGGCACCCCGGGCTCGAGATCCCGCGTGTCCAGGACCTCGAGCCGGAAAGGCCGGGATGAGTCACCGACCTGAACGCCGCCACGCGCGTTGATCTGTTCGATGGCGAGCTGCATGCCCCGCTGCGCATCCCACCCGTACAGGTACTGCGTGGACAGCGGCGCCCCGATCACAATGGCGTGGTCTGCCTCTCGCGAAGTTCCGCACGCGAGGCTCGCGCCCACGAGAAGCAACGAGAGTCGCCCGAAGCGCATGGTCAGCATCACCCCCCTACCGTGGACACAAAGAGGTAGGACCTCACGCGCCCGGTCAAGCCAGCAGTGCCTTCTGCGCATTACCTTTGGGACACGCTCCCGCAGGATCCGTCAGATCTGCCAGTCAGGCCCTTCGACGGAGGTCACATGTCGTTTCGAGGTGCCGGCACCTTCGCTCTGCTCACTGCCGTGGCGCCATACGCGCAGGCACAAATTCGCCCAACCATGGATATCGAGAGTCTCGAGGTCATTCCGGCCGTGCTCGTGGTGGTGGAGGGTATCACCGCTGATGCGGAAGCGGATGGACTCTCCGCCACGGATCTCCGCCAGGGCGTCGAGAACATGTTGCACCACGCCGGCATCGCGACGCTGAGCGAGAAGGCCTGGTCGGATCTGATCGGGAACCCGGCGCTGCAGCTCAGCTTCCAGCTGCTCAAGGCATCCCCGCATCTCTACCTCTACACGGCCACGGTCGAACTCAGACAACTCACGGTGCTGGTCCGGGATTCAACCAAAGGGGCGTGGACGAGGACCTGGTCCGCCGGCTCCCTGCTCGGGACCCGCCCGACGGCAAACCTGCCGTCGCTCGAACTGGACGTGCGGACTCTGGTTCGACGCTTCATCACGGAATATGCACGAGCCATGGAACGCCGGGGCGTACCACACGATCTCCGCGCGCCGACCGCGCCGGCTGGCGTGGTCAAGACCGCCGCTAGGGACACCGGACGGACCGAGGGCGAATAACCGCCCGCTCGGGCCTCAAGAACAGCTACACCGTCAGGGCAGTGGCGCCTTTTGCGCAACTTCGCCCCTTCACGTTTCACCCCACTGTGATGGGCACCACAGAGCCCGACTCTAACCACCACGCAAATAGAGGTCTTCCTCTTTTTGGGAGTGGCCTCCATCTCGATCCTGCAACCGGCGCTTCTCAGCGCCTTCGTGCTCTTGGCCATCGCCGTCGCGTGGTCGGTCGTGCTGTTACGCCGGCTTCGGGATTGGCGAGCAGGCTTCGTCATCGCGTGGCTCGGTGCCTCCGCACTGCTTCTCGTCCTGGTGATTGGGGGACAGCTGCAGGGGGCCTCCTTCGGCAACCGCCTGGGCCCCGGGGAGCTGCAACAGCTGGCCATCAGCGGGATCGCGTTGAGCGCGGTGATCTACTTTCACGTGGTGTTCCAACGCGATGCGCTCACGGGCCTCCCCAACCGGGCTCTACTCATGAATCGTATTGGCCGGGCCCTGGGTCGTGTCTATCGCGGCCGCGACCCCTCCTGCGCCGTGCTCTTTCTGGACTTGGATCGGTTCAAGGTCATCAACGATAGTCTCGGTCACACCACGGGCGACGAGCTCTTGGTGGCGGTGGCCAAGCGCCTCCAGACCCGCCTCCGCCGAGCCGACACGCTCGCGCGTCTCGGCGGAGACGAGTTCGTCGTCGTCCTTCAAGGAGTCGATCAACACGGCGCCGAGCAGGCCGCGGACCGTCTCCACCAGGCGCTAGGGAGACCAATTACCGTTCGAGAGCGGGACGTCTTCACCACGGTGAGCATCGGCATCGCAGTCAGCTCCCGCGGGGCCGAGGGGGCGGAGACACTCCTCCGGGAGGCCGACCTCGCTATGTACCGCGCCAAGATCCGCGGGAAGGCGCGGCATGAGGTCTTCCGTCAATCGATGCACGTGGATGCCGTGGAGCGGCTCACGCTGGAGTCCGATCTCCGCCGCGCCGTGGAGCGGCAGGAGTTTGTGGTGCACTACCAGCCGATCGTCTCGCTGAGCGACGGCCGGCTCGCCGGCCTCGAGGCGCTGATACGCTGGCAACATGAGGAGCGCGGACTTCTGCTCCCCGAGACCTTCGTGTCGGTCGCCGAGGAAACGGGCCTCATCATCCCGCTGGGTCTGTGGGTGCTCGAAGCGGCGTGTCGGCAGGCCATGCTCTGGCGGGCACGTCATCCGACACTCGACACCACGGTGATGCATGTCAACGTGTCGGGACGCCAATTTGCCCAACCGGACCTGGTGGAGCGGGTGGCGGACGTGTTAGAGCGAACGGGCCTGGTCCCCCGGTGCCTGGGCCTCGAAGTCACCGAGACCGTGATGATGGACGACGCCGATCAAGCCGCCGGCATTCTCATGGCGTTGCGGCAGCTCGGGGTGACACTTCAACTCGACGATTTCGGAACCGGATACTCTTCCCTGAGTTATCTCCACCGATTCCCCATTACCAGCCTCAAGATCGATCGGTCCTTCGTGCAGGGACTCGAGACCAATGCGGAGCACACCAAGATCGTCCGATCCATCAACACGCTCGCCAGGGATTTGGAGCTCGAAGTGGTAGCGGAAGGGGTCGAGACGATCGAGCAGCTGGAACGACTCAAGGCGTGGGGGTGCGAGTTCGCGCAGGGGAACCTCCTGTGCGAGGCCCGAGCCCCGGATGCGCTGGAACCGCTTCTGGCGCAGCGGTGGACACCGCGGGCTCACCCGACCCGCGGCCGCACGGCCATCACGGTCCCACGCTGAGACGGAGGGGTCGCCCACCCTAGGAGCGGGCTGCCGGGTCACGCATCCTGCCATGGCGTGTGGTATCCTCACCACACCCGCCGCCCCTCCATCTGTGACCACCCGCACAGAGGATCCTCCTGGGGAACCCTATTTAGAGGTCACCGCGCGCCCCGGTTCACGACGGTCACTCCCCCAGCGGAGACCGCCAGGCTCGGAACGGGACAACACATCCATGAACTTGGCTCTCGTGAGCGCGTGGGCGCTGTTGGCCGTCGCGCTCCTGTGGTGCATTGCACTCTTCAGACGGCTGAGGGATTGGCGGGCGGGATTGCTGATTGCGAGCCTCGCCGCGTCCGTGGTGCTCCTCGTGCTGGCCATTGGCGGTCTCCTGATGACTGGCGGTGCTACCTCACCCGCCGGCACCGGCAGGCTGCAACAACTCGCGGCCGGTACCATGCTCTTTGCCGGAGTCATCCATTTCAACGTGGCGTTTCGACGGGACGCCCTCACCGGGTTGCCGAGTCGCGCCTTGTTGATGCGCCGTCTGGGACGGGCGCTCAACCGCGTTCACCACGGACAGGATGCGGCCTGCGCCGTTTTGCTGCTCGACGTCGACCGGTTCAAGGTCGTGAACGACAGCCTGGGCCACGCGCTGGGGGACGAGCTGCTCGCCGTGGTGGGGCGCCGGATCCAGGCCTGCGTGCGGAAGCTGGATACCGTGGCTCGCCTCGGGGGCGACGAGTTTGTCGTGCTCCTCCACGGGGTGGACGCCAAGGGTGCAAGCCGCGCGGCCGAGCGGCTGCAAGAGGCCCTCTGCAACGCGATCAACCTCAAGGGGCAAGAGGTCTTTACGAGCGTGAGCATTGGGATCGCGGCTACGACCAGCGGTACCGAATCCGCCGAGACCCTGCTCCGCGACGCCGACCTCGCCATGCACCGGGCGAAGGCCTTGGGGAAGTCGCGGCACGAGTTGTTCGAGATTTCTATGGGCGAAGGCGTCGAAGCACGGCTGCGCCTCGAGACCGATCTGCGGCATGCGACGGAGCGGCAGGAGCTCGCCCTCCACTATCAACCGATCGTGTCACTCGTCGAAAACCGGATCGTCGGCTTAGAGGCGTTACTGCGATGGCACCACGCCGAGCACGGCATGCTGCCGCCCAATAGCTTCATCCCGGTTGCCGAAGAAACAGGCCTCATCGTGCCCATCGGCCTCTGGGTCTTGGAGCAAGCCTGCGAGCAGATGCGGCTGTGGCACGACCGATTCCCAACGTTTGCGGGTGCCGCCATCCACGTCAATCTCTCGGGTCAGCAGTTCATGCAGCCCGATCTCGTCGACCAGATCGACGGTATTCTCCAACGAACCGGCCTCGCGCCGGAAGCGCTGGGTCTCGAAATGACCGAGACGGTGATGATGAGTGACGCTCACCAAACTTCGTCCACCCTGTCGCGGTTACGATCGCTCAACGTCAAGCTACAACTGGATGATTTCGGAACCGGGTATTCATCGCTGAGCTACTTGCATCGGTTCCCGATCACGACGCTCAAGATCGACCGCTCGTTCGTCATGGCCATACACACGATCGAAGAACATGCCAAGATCGTTCGGTCGATCCATACGCTCGCGCGTGACCTGCAGTTGGACGTCGTGGCCGAGGGCATCGAGACGCAGGAACAACTCGAGTTCCTACAGCACCTGGGATGTCCGTTCGGGCAAGGATACTATTTCTGTCCCGCCAAAGACCCGGATACCGTCGAGACGCTCCTGGCCGCAGACTGGCGTCCCGGTGAGCCCCTGGCCGGAAGTGCCGTCGGCACCGCCTGATGGCATCCGTCATCGACCGCCCGGTCACACGTGGGTCCGGTCGAGGCCACTCGCGTCCTACCCATCATGCACGGACGTGATCAGCGGACCGCGGCTTTCAGAAACGCGTTGACTTTGGCCCCGGTCCGATGATGACGCATCACGAAATCGGCGAGATCACTGCGGAGAAGCATCGTGGGATCGTTGTAGGCGGCATAGTAATAGAACTGCTTGTTCGCCACGAACGGGTGCTTGTCCACTACTCTGGCAAACTCGGGTGGTAGCCGCTTGTTTCGCGCTCCTCGAAGCTCGCCAAACAGTTCCTTGAATCGTTTCCCCCGCAGCGCCCGCGCAAGCCGCTCGTCGTCGTGCACGATCGCGCGCCGGATCTTGAGCAGACTCGCTCTATCGGGCTGGTAGAGACCACCGGCGATGGTCACACCGGCGGCACCGAACTGCAGGTAGAGACCCGGTAGCTGCATTCCCTTGCGGCCACCGGGACCAATGGCCGCCGCGACGAATGTCTTGTATGGGGTCTTGTCTTTCGAAAAGCGAATATCGCGGGCGAGCCGAAAAATCGCCTCTTTGGGCTCGATGACGATGGAAGGATCGTCGGCCGCCAGGCGGTGAATCATTTCGCCCACAAACTCCTCGAACGGCCGTTTCACGAACTGCTCGTAGTCCCCCTTGTGCGCGTGATACCAAGCGCGCGTATTTTGGCGACTCAGCCGCCGAAAGAACTCGATAAAACCCTCGGTAAAGTAGGCCACTGCCAATTCCTCACGCAGTTTGTCGCATCATCTCCTCGAGCGTGATCTTTGGACACACCGCCCGCTGGATGTAGTCGATGAGGGTCGAGGCTACACTGCGTACCTGGCGTTCGACCTCGGCGTTGATGCAATGACCATCCTCATCGAACACCCCGCGGACGCCCGCCACCGAGATCGGGGCGGGAAGAACGATAGCGCCCACGTGGGAACAGACACTCCGCAGCTGTTCGAGCGACTTGATCGCACCAATCCGTCCACCCGCCACACCGAGGAGCGCCACCGGTTTCCCCCGCAGTACCGAAGGAAAGCCCAGATTCTCGATCATGAGCTTCAGGACTGCGGAGAAGCTCCCATGGTACTCCGGTGTCGCGATGACGATACCCGTGGCTCCCGCCACGCGCTCGCGAATGGCCTCCCCGGCATCGTGTTCCGCGGCACGGCCGGGAAACGGCAAGTCCATCGTGGCCGGATCGAGCACCTCGATCTGCACGTCGGGATACGTGGTGCGAAACTCGTCGATCACGAGGGCCAGCGCCTTGCCCGTGTAATTCCCGGGTCGAGACGTCCCCAGGAGTGCCGCAATGCGGATAGGCATGTTGACTCCTTGATGTCCGTTTCTTGCCCGCGCGCCGGGCTCTACTGGTTTGCCGCGAGGAAGATACCTCGCCAACACATGGGCGCCCAGCCGGTTGCACGCACTCTGGCAGACGGAGATCTTGGCTCGGGACGAATCATCGAAGCACCAGCACTGCACTACTGGGAGTACCGTCATGACTGAGTTCGAGGGAAAGTGCATCATCGTGACCGGAGCGAGCAGCGGGATCGGGCGCGCCACCGCTCACCTGCTCCACCGCCGCGGCGCAACGGTCTTGGCCACCGGCCGGATCAAGGAGGCCCTGACACCACCCAACGGGGCTGGTGGATGGACCGCACTGGCGGGCGACCTCACTCAGGAGGAATTCCGGCGTCGATTGATAGCGCACGCCAAAGACGCGCTCGGTGGACTCGACGTGCTCGTGAACGCAGCCGGTATCCTCGAGGCCGGGACCTGGGAGTCGACGACCCTCGAGGCGTGGGACCGGATGATGGACATCAACCTGCGGTCGATCTATGCCCTCACTCGGCTCGCCATCCCGCTCTTGCGAGAGCGCCAAGGCTCCATCGTGAACGTCAGCAGCGTCACCGGCCCGCGCGCGTTCCCCGGCATCCTCGCCTATTGCGTGAGCAAGGCGGCGATCGATCAGCTCACCCGCTGCTTGGCGCTCGAGCTCGCGGCCAGCGGCGTGCGCGTGAACGCCGTGAACCCCGGCGTCGTGCGCACGGAGCTCCATCGACGCGGAGGTATGGACGAGGCGCGCTACCAAGCGTTTCTGGAGCACGGCAAAACGACTCATCCCCTCGGGCGCGTCGGGAAACCCGAAGAAGTGGCGGAGCTGATTGCCTTCCTAGCCTCGCCACGGGCCGGCTGGATCACCGGAGACACCGTCGCCATCGACGGCGGACGGGGACAGACATGCGCACGATGAGTGCTCAGCGGAGGCACCGTCCGCAGCGGCTGGCATTGTTCATCGCCGCCACGGCGGCCCTCGGATCGTGTGGCGACACCGAACCATCCCTCGAAACCACTCCGTTGACAGCCAGCGTGCATCTGGTGAGCGGCCCTCCCAACGGCAACATGCTCGTCGTCTCGGGATCAAACGGCCTGCTCGTCATCGATGCGCAGGATCGGCAACATGCCACCGCTGCCTGGGCTGCCGTCACGACGCTGGGTACGGTCCGCACCGTCATCAACACGCACTATCACGAAGACCACTTGGGTGCCAATCCACTCTTTCGCGAAGCTGGGGCCAAGATCATCGCGCACGAAAACCTGAGCCGCCAGGCCGTGAAAGATACGGTCGTTGCCGAACTCGACTGGACCAGACACGCGGCGTCGCCGGACGCGTTGCCGACGGCGACCGTGACGATCGACACGACGCTGACGATCGGGGGGGTGCGTGTGTGGCTCCTTCACGCGCCCAATGCACACACTGACGGCGATTTGATGGTGTGGCTTCCCGAGCATGGGGTGCTGCACACTGGCGACATCGTCGAAATAGGGGCGTATCCCTTCATCGATCTCTGGGCCGGCGGATCCACAAAGGGGACAATCGCGGCGGTCGAGCGCCTCCTCAGCATGGTGAATGATTCGACGCTCATCGTCCCGGGTCACGGACCCGTTTCCAGGCGCCACGACCTCCTTGCATACCGCGACATGCTCGAGACCGTTCAGCGTGCCGTTCGAGAAGCCGTGGACGCCGGAGCGGACGAAGCATCGATCGTGAACAGTGGAGTGACCCTGCCGTACGACGCGGCTCGGGGGGGAGCAGAGGCAGGTCGGCGATTCGTGCAGATCGTCTATTGGGATGTCACCCGCGAGCGCTAGGGAAATCCAGCGCTGGTCCGTCGCTCGGGTCAGGCCCGCCGAGAAGCCGGCGTAGTGAGCGACCCACCCGTCTGAAGGATGGTGGCGAACTCGTCAGGCAGGTCGCTCTGGCGGATCTTCTCCATGGCACCGGCGATGTCGTAGGCGCACCGCACGAACTCGACGCTCGGGCCGGGCGTCGCAGCAAAATCGACCAGCACGTACCCCGCTCGCCAATCGCCATCCTTGGGCCGACCCACGGATCCGGCATTCACGAAGTGAATGCCAGCGATCTCCCGGTGCCACGGCTTGTGGGTGTGCCCGAACGCGATCACATCTCCCGCCCCGGCATCCACGATCCGCGCCATCTTCAGCGAGAACGAGTCCGGCCGATCTTCCGTCCAGTACACGGTGTTCAGACTGGGAGTCCCATGGACGAGGATGAGCCGGGGACCGCTCGCGTGTCCGCCCCGGGGCCGGAGATCGATCCGGAACGGAAGGGCTCCCAAGACCCGTTTGGTCGGGACTCGCGTGTGCTCGCGCGTCCACCCGTAACTCAGGTGTGACAGCGCTTCTTGACGCGGATCCTCGTACTGGCACCCGCAGTGCTTGTAGTCCGCCGCCACGGTCGAATCGTAGTTACCGGCGACACCGGGAATCCCACGCCGCTGCAGCAGCTCGACCACCTCGTTTGGCCACGGTGCATACCCCACGAGATCACCGAGGTGGTACGTGGCCGCATCAGGGGCTCGGTGGTCGACATCGTCGAGCACGGCGTCGAGCGCGGGCAGGTTCGCGTGGATGTCGGCAATGAGGGCGTATTTCATGGACTCGTGCCTCGACTGGATGGCGCGGCGAGCTGGTCGCCTCCCCATATAATAGCTTGTCGTAGTTTGACTTACACCGATGTCCCAATCCAGAATATAACCGCGTGTCCCTGCGAATCCCCACGTCCCGGTGCGCCCCCCCTTGACTCCGTACCAAGGTACGGGCCTTATGCTGTACAGGCATCACCGAGGGGTTATGGCTCCCAATACGATTGGGCAGGTCGCCCGGCGCGCCGGCGTCGGTGTCGAGACGATACGGTATTACGAGCGCCGCGGGCTCATCCAACAGCCGAACGACGCACTGGGAGCGTACCGGGAGTATCCCGAGACCGTCGTCGATCGTGTTCGGTTCATCCGACACGCCAAGGACCTCGGGTTCACCCTCAAGGAGATCGCCGAGCTCCTTTCCCTGCGGTCCGATCCGCGGGACAACTGCGCCGCCGTCAAAGCCAGAGCGGAGGTGAAGGCTCGCGATATCGAAGCTCGCATTCAGCACCTCGAACGTATGGTGACAACACTCCGGCAGCTCGCGCACAAATGCGAGGCCCGTGAAGCGTCGGCGGAATGTCCGATCCTCGATTCGTTGGAGGGATGAAGCATCCATGCACAGCGATACGTTGCGACTGAGCACCGTTACGTGCCCGTTTTGTGGACATGCACGCGAAGAGGAGATGCCGGACGACCGGTGTGTGTTCTTCTACCAATGCACGGGGTGCGGGAGGACTCTTCGGCCCGAACCCGGTGACTGCTGCGTGTTCTGTTCATACGGATCGTCCCAGTGCCCGCCCAAGACCACGGGCCGCTGCCGGTGACCACGTAAAGGACTGTTCCCGATGCCATCGCGTCAACAGTGGTCGGTCGAGACCGAATTCGAAGAGTCCGGATCCCTGCCCCGCCCCGGTCCTCTGGGTCGGTTGATCCGCGTCGGCCTCGGGATCTGGCTTCTCTGGTTCTTCGTTCTCCTAGTGACCCAGGGTCCAGCCGTCCTGATCAGCACAACTGTCCCACGGAGTTGGTCGTTCTGGTTGGTCACTGCCTTCATATTCTGGGTCACGCCGTACGTGATCAATATCGGTTTCACGCGTCGCTGGCGGCGAAAACCTCAAGGGGTGGTACTCGGGATCGTGACCACCGCAGTCGTCATCGATTTGATCTCGTACGGCACCTGGTGGGCACCTCCTCTTGGCGTGTTCCTACTCGGATGGCTGCTGTACATCTCCGGTCACCTGGGGTTCTCATTGGTGCTCTCCGGACTCATCGCGACCCCGGGGTGTGAGATGCGTGCCGTCCCGCATCTGTGGACGATGATCACCGGTCGTCAAACCAAAGAACACTATTGCCCCGGACCCCTCGACAAGATCGACCAATGGGAAACCCGTCGTGCCGGGTCATAGTTGTACCAGAAAGAGCCATGTCATGTCCATCAATCCGACACTCGACGAAGTTTACGCACAGCTGGCCGCCATGTTGCCGACCCTCTCACCACGAGAGCAGGCGGTGGGAATGGCCCTTTACCAGCTACTTGCGCGTGGCGCGCCGGTCTCGATGCCGCAGCTGGTCGAGCATGTTGGGATCTACGCACCAGAGACACTGGAGTGTCCCGCACTCAAATGTCTCACGTACTACGACGATGCCAAGCGAGTCATCGGATTTGGCGGGCTCGCGGTGGTGCCGATGACGCATCGGTTCATGGTAAATGGGCGGACGCTCTACACGTGGTGCGCCTGGGATGGGCAGTTTCTCCCCGAGTTGCTCGGTAGCCGTGCGGTGCTCGAGTCCCCGTGCCCTCAGACCGGCGAGGTTGTGCGGCTAACGATCGATCCTGCTCGCGGCCTTCGCACCGCGGTCCCAGCCGAGGCGGTCATGTCGTTTCTGCTGCCCGAGGCGCCGTTGTTCGCGCGCCCCGCGGAGGAGACGATGACCAGCTTCTGCCATCACATCTTCCTGTTTGCATCAACGGACGCCGGCGCGACTTGGGTTGCGCACCATGAGGGAACCTTTCTCCTCTCGATAGCGGACGCCGCGCAGTTGGCACAGATGAACAACGCCGCGCGGTTCGGAGCCGAGTTGTCTCGTCGGAGAACGAGAGTCTCCGCCAGCGGAGCATGAGACTGAAACGGGACGTGCTCCGTGCTGGCTCGTTGACCGGTGCCGCAGGGTCGGCACTGGGCAGCGCGGCTGCCAGCATCTGCTGCATCGGACCGCTGGGACTCAGCCTTCTTGGTGTGCAGGGAGCCATCTTCGCGGCAGGGCTCAAACCGTATCGAGTCTATCTCCTCGTGGGTTCCGCCCTGCTGTTGGCATTTGCTTTCTGGAGTGTCTATCGCCCACGCAGGCTGCCAAACGGCAGCGCGTGCTCCATTGGCGTTGGTCGGCTGACCCGAGCCGTGCTGTGGGGGTCTCTGGGCATTTGGCTCATCGCCGTCGTCCTGCAATTCATGGCACAAAGACTCTGGCTCTAGGAGGTACGGTGCGAACCACGTACGTAGGACTCGCAGCGGCAGCGCTCGTCCTGGTCGCGAGCGCGGGGCCATCAACACCACCAGCGTACGAGCGCATCGACCGTGACGGGGAGCCTTTGCGCTCGACGTTCAACGCGGATGCCGGCAAGGTTCGGGTCGTCATGTTGGTGGCGCCGACGTGAGGAGGCTGTCTTCGGGGGGTCTCCGAAACGCAGAAACACCTTCTCGGCAAGATCGAGAGTCCGAACCTGGCCGCTTATGTCGTGTGGGTGCCGAGAAACGGTGCGCGGGAACGTCACGTGCAGCGGGCGCTTGGCCTCGCCACCGACGCAAGAGCGTCGCAGTACTGGGACGCCAATCAAACAATCATGAAGCCGTACAACGATCGCTTCCACCTCACCGGGCCGTGCGCCGGAATCTTTATGCTGTTCGGACCTGAAGCCGTGTGGGAGCGTGATGGTCCGCCCGTTCCGATGCATACCGAAGACGCCCATGCACGCGAATTCAACCGCCCGCTACCACAGTTCGACGCGGAGCGGTTCGCCGAAAAAGCCAGCGAGCTGCTGAAGCACTGAGCGCACAACGGCCCGGGCTCACAGTGCCCGGGCCGTTATCCAACCGCGCCTCCAGCCTACCTCCGCCGCACCCTCGCTGCCACCATGTCTCCCATCCGATCCGTGGGAATCCCGCTTCGTGCATCGGCCGACGGGACCGCTCCGCTCGCCAGCAGCTCGGCGATCGATTGCTCGATGCGAGACGCCGCGGCGCTCTCTCCCAGATAATCGAGCATCATCGCCGCTGCGGAGATCGCCCCTAACGGGCAGGCCACATTCTTCCCCGCGTACTTGGGCGCCGAGCCGTGGATGGGTTCGAACATCGAAGTCTTACCGGGATGGATGTTGCCAGATGCCGCGATCCCCATCCCACCCTGAATCATCGCACCGAGGTCCGTGATGATATCACCAAAGAGATTGGTCGTGACGATGACGTCGAACCACTCCGGGTTCTTGACCATCCACATGCAGCAGGCATCCACGTAGGCATGATCGGTCTCCACGTCTGGGAAGTCGTTCGCCACGTGCGCATAGGCCCGCGTCCACACGTCGTGCGGCCGGACCGCGTTGGCCTTGTCCACCAGCGTGACCCGAGCCCGACGGCCCTCCCGCGCGGCCGCCCGCTTCGTGGCAAGCTCGAAGGCGTAGCGGGAGGCGCGCTCACACCCTTTCCAGGTGTAGATGCCGTTCACGATCGCGACTTCATCAGGTGTGTTCTTCTTGAGATGCCCGCCGATTTGGGAGTACATGCCCTCGGTGTTCTCGCGCACGACCACGAAATCGACGTCCTGCGGTCCCTTGTCCTTGAGTGGGCAGAGCCGCTCCGCGTATAGCTTGATGGGACGGAGATTGACGTAGAGATCGAGACCAAACCGAAGCCCGAGGATCACCGATCGCTCCACCAGCCCGGGCTCCACATCCGGATGGCCGATGGCGCCGAGCAGTACCGCGTCGAGCCCGCGCCACTCGTCAATCACTGCGTCGGCGACGAGCTCTTTGGTCTTCAGGTAGTGCGCACCGCTATACGGATAGTCCACCAAGTCGTACTGAAACCCTTCCGTGTCTGCGACGGCAGCCAGGACCTTGAGCGCTTCCCGTGTCACCTCCGGACCAATGCCATCTCCAGGAATGACGCCAATCGTGTACGACATGTTCAGTTCCTCACGACGTGTCTCGGTCCATCGGCAGCGCGATTCACGACCGCGTCCTTCCTTCGCGTTCGAAGTCCCCCGACACGTCATAGCCTGATTCCGACATCAGGCCCGGATAGTGTTCGTGGAAGGCGGCGACGATGGCGTCGAGGGGCACACCGGCGTCGATGCCCCGATCCCTGACGTATTCCATATACCGATCGCCGCGGCGATTGAACTGCTGGAGTAGGGAGTCTTCCCAACCGTCAAACGGGAGCGGCTCGACGTCGAACCGCTCACACAGCGACCGGTTGAATGCCGGCGTCGCCTTCACCCACTGACCTTCGAGAAACAGCTCAGTGTATCCATGAAAAACGAACAGATCGGTCTTCATCAGCCGCCGTAACTTCTCGGTCGCGAGATGGTTCTTGACATCAGCAAAACCCAAGCGGCTCGGAATGCCCTTCACGCGAGCGGCCGCTGCCAAGAGAGCGGCCTTGGGAATGCAAAACCCGTACTCTCGCCTGAGCACCGTGCTGGCCCGCATCCCGAACGGAGTGAGATCGACACGATACGGATCGTAGCGAAACGAATCCCGCACGGCATAGTAAATTGCGACGGCGCATTCGCGATCCCCGGAGATCCCCCGCGTGACCTGCTCGGCAAAGGCCGTCACGGCGGGGTTATCGCTGTCGACGCATTCAGTGGGACGCAGATAGTCATCGAGCATATGGGCTGCTTCGCGCGTTATCCGGGCGCCGGAATATACTCATCTCCATGAGGGAACTCCCCATGGGAGCAGTCGCCTGGCGGAATCCGGCACCGGGTGTTTCGCGGTACCAGATCTCAACGTTTTTCGAGCCTCGTGCGTAGGCAACGGAGGGAGCACGGAGGGCTCGCAGCGCTCGTTCCGGCAGGTACTCGCCGCGTCGTGCTGCTGGGGACCCTGGCCGGCCTCCTGGCCGGATTCGTCGTGCTGGGTTTCGGCGGGCGCTTGGTCATGACGGCCATCGGCCTCATCCTCGGGGCGCGTCCTGACTGGTCGCTGGCCGGGAGCCTCCAGGTCATCGTGCTCGGTGCCGCGCTGGGACCACCGTCTGGGTTGCTCTATGGTCTGGTTCGATGCCGCCTGCCCCATCCGTCCCACGGCACCGGGCTCTTGTTCGGGGCGTTGTTCGGCTCGGCGATCGTGGCCGTGTATTTTTTGAGACCCGCGGGACCCGTGGAGTTGCAGGCGGCTCCGCGCGTTGGCGCCCTACTGTTCGGGGGCCTTCTACTATTGTTTGGGGTCAGCCTCGAGGCCACCCTCCGGCGTCTCGAGCACGCGGGGTCCCATTTTCAACCAGGATTGTTGGCGTTGGTCGCAACGTTTGCCTTTTCAATCGGCTGTTTTGGCCTCGGGCTGTGGGCCCTGATCTCACGATGACCGCCGCTCGCTGGGGCCGCCTGGTGGCTGTGCTCCTGGGCGCCGCGCTGCCGAGCGGCACCGCGGGGGCACAGGAGGCGGCCGACCCCCAGCCACCCCCGGCTCCGGCTGGGGTGCCGCGCATCGTGGCCACCCCCCGTGACGGCGGCATCGACCTCGACGGACGCATCGTCGAGGCCGCATGGCAACAGGCTGTCCCCGCGTCACGATTCGTGCAGCGCGAACCCGTGGAAGGGGCCCCGGCCGAGGAGATCACCCAGGTGTGGGTGCTCTATGACGAGCGAGCCCTGTACGTCGCGGCCCTGATGCGCGAAAGCCAGATGGAAGCCATGGGCACCCAACTGGTGCGACGCGACGAATGGGGGCAGTACGACTACTTCGAGGTCTCGCTCGATCCCAACAACGATCGGCGCACCGGATACCTGTTTCTCGTGAGTGCCGCCGGCGTACAAGCAGATGCCTACCTCTTCGACGACGTCGAAGAGGATCGAAACTGGGATGCGGTCTGGGAATCCTCGGTCCACCGAGACTCGAGCGGCTGGAGCGTCGAGATGCGCATCCCGCTCTCGCAGATCCTCTATCGGCCAAGCACCAGACCACAGTCCTGGGGGGTCAACTTCGCTCGGAGGCGGCTGGCACAAAACGAACGCACGTATTTTGCCCTCGAGTCGCGCGTGCAGCATGGGCGGGTTAGCGTGTTTGGGAGGCTCCAGGGCCTCGAGTTGTCCGGAGCAGCGAGACGGATCGAGATCCAGCCCTACGCGCTGGGCAGCGCGCGCACCGCACCGGCCGTCACCGGCGATCCGTTCTTCGACGGCGCCGAACTGGGCAACCAGGTGGGAGCCGACCTCCGCTACGGCGTCGGGCAGTCTACCTTCGACGTCACGATCAACCCTGATTTCGGACAGGTCGAGGTGGATCCCGCCGTCATCAACCTCTCGGCCTTTGAGACGTTCTTCCCCGAGAAACGCCCCTTTTTCGTCGAAGATGCCCAGCTCTTCGACTTTGGACGGCTGCGCCTCTTCAATAGCCGACGAATCGGGCGGGAACCGCGGGGATCCGCTCCGGACGACGCACTCTTCGAGCGGGCCCCGGAACAGACAACCATCCTGGCGGCGCTCAAGTTCACCAGCCGGACGCCTTCCGGACTGACCCTGGGCGGGCTTGCCGCCCTTACCGACGAGGAGCACGGTCGCGCACTGCTGACCGGTGGCAGCGACCCCGTCTCGTATGTGGCGGAGCCGATGACGCAGTACGGTGTGATTCGGCTCCAGCAGGACTTCCGCGACGGGGCAACCCAGGTGGGGGGAATCCTGACCGGGGTGCACCGGAATCTGCCGGCGAGCGGATCACTCGATTTCCTGACCACCAGCGCGTTCAGCGGTGCCATCGACTTCGAACACAACTGGGGCGGACCGCGGTCCCGCAACTGGGCCCTCTGGGGCTTCTACGCGCACGGGCAGGTGTTCGGCAGGGAAGCGGCCATCCTCGACCTACAGGAAGCGAGCAATCACTACTACCAACGGCCGGACGCCACCAGATTCGGAATCGATTCCACTCGGACATCTCTGGGCGGTCGTAACTGGCGGCTGCAGTTCGAACGCCGCAGCGCCGACCACTGGACTGGCGCGTTATGGCTGGCGGAAGTTTCATCGGGCTTCGAAATCAACGACCTCGGGTTCTGGAACCGCGGCGAGCGCCTCGACGGCGGCGCACGCCTGAGTTACCAAGAGATCACGCCGGGGAGCCTCCTCCGGAGCTACCGCATCAGCGCCTTCACCTTTCAGAACTGGAGCCACGAGGCCCTCGATGACGTTTGGTCGTGGAACTCGTGGAAACGCGCGCATCGTCGCGGCACGTTCTCCGTGAGCACCGATCTCGAATTCTTGAATTACTGGGGTGTGGAGTTGCAAGCGCAATATCGCCCGAATTCGATGAGCGACAACGCGACGCGGGGCGGTCCCCTCATGAAGGATCCGGGATCGATCGCTTTTGAGTTCGGTGCCACCACCGATCGCCGAAAACCGGTTGTGTTCGAGCCTTCGTTCAACTACGAAAACCGCCGAGGGATTGGTCACGGATGGTGGACGTCCTTGGAGGTCGGGCTGCGACCCACGCCCGCCGTTGAGATAGAACTGGAGCCGAGCTTCAGCTCCGAACTCAATCCGGCACAGTATGTGGCGACCACGGACGATATGGGGTATGCGCCCACCTTCGGCCCGCGATACCTCTTCGCCGATCTGCGGCTTCGGACATTCGCCGTCGAGGCGCGGGCCAATGTGACACTCAACCCCAAACTGTCGTTCGCACTCTTTGCCCAACCCCTGCTGTCCTCGGGAGACTATCTCACCTACAAACAGTTGGATCGGGCCGAGTCCTTCGCGTTCGATCGCTTCCAGGAAGGTGCCAGCCTCGTGGCCGACGACGAGGTCGTCTGCCTCGGTGGACGTACGTGCGTCGTGGACGGGGACCGATACGTGGACTTCGAGGGTGATGGGACCACCGACTTCTCGTTTGACGACCGAGACTTCAACGTGCGGTCGTTCCGGATGACGGCAGTGATGCGGTGGGAGTACCGTCCGGGGTCCACGATCTTCCTGGTGTGGCAGCAGCAACGTGAGGGCGAGGCGAACACGGGGAGCTTTGATTTCTTCCGGGATTTCGGCGCTCTGTGGAGCACCGACACTGAAAACCTCTTCATTGTCAAGCTCACCTACTGGTTGGGCCTCTAGCATCTCCGCCCAGCTCTTTCTATCATTCCCCTCGATGTAGCGCCGTCAGGCACGTGCCCTCGTTCGTGCCGTGAATCCGAAACACACAGGAGGAAGAAATGCGCAGGGGGTTTCGGCTGCTCACGCTCGGTGCGTGCGCGGCCATTCTGACCATGCCCGATGCTGTGGTCGCTCAGGAGGTTCAGTACACCACCAAGAGCAAGGTGGAGTTCGGTGGAGCGCTCGGCCGGATGATGAAAATCTTCGGTGGGTCAAACACGACGACGGAGGTCACATCTATCAAGGGGCTCAAGCTTCGTACCGACGACGCCGACGAGACCTCCACCATCCTCGACGTGGCCAATCAGCAATACACGTTCGTCGATCACGAGAGCAAGACCTTCTACCGCACGAGCCTTGCCGAAATGATGGCGGCAGGCGAGCGCATGGCCCAAGCCATGGCGGACAGCATGGAGGCCGCGCAAGCACGGGAGGACGACGACCCCGAGGAACCCAAGGTCGAATACGAGGTCCATTTCTCCACGGACCGCACAGGACGGACAAAAGATTTTCTCGGCTATACCGCCGAGCAGGCCTTTCTGACGCTGGAGATCACCGCCAAGGAGGTGGACCGCGCGGAAGGGGATCAGGACGATGAGGAAGAGGAATACGATCGGGGCGGCACGCTGGTCGTCCTCACGGAATTGTGGCTGAGCACGGCGTTTCCGGCCTGGCAGGCCACACAGGAACAGCAGGAAGCCTGGCGACAGGCCTCTGAGGGCTATGCCCCTTCGACCCAAGGCATGCAGCAGGCTTTTGCCTTCGATCCGCGGATCAAGGAGGGGATGGAACGACTCGCGGAAGAGATGCAGGGGTTGGAGGGAACGACGGTGCGCTCGGTTACCCACATCGTCACGGTTCCGTATGGCATGAAGCTGGATCGAGCCATCGTGCTGCGGGATGCCGATCGCAGCCTCGGTGACGACATGGGCGACGCCGCTGGCAACGCCGCCAAGGAATCCGCCAAGGGTGCCATTGGAGGCATCACGGGTGGGTTATTTGGTAAGAAGAAGAAGGAAGAGCCCAAGCGTCCCGAGCCCAAACAGGCAACGGTGGTACGTGTGACCAGCGACATCACCGATGTCAATCGAGGTCCGCTGGCCGATTCCCTCTTTACACCACCGACAGAGTATACGGAGCGGACACCCGAGTGGATGGCCATGCCGGCGGGCGAGTCCTCGCAGTAACGAGGCTGGAAAGCCGAACCGAGGGAGTAAGCCCCGCCGCCGCCGCGGCGGGGCTTTGGCATCCCATCTCAACGACCCCGCTTCCGAATCGCCTCCTCCACATAGGCGCGGATGGCACCGAGCGTGGCGGGATCCTTCCATTCGGTCAGCACACTGGCGTCGGTCTCCGGCGCCAGCTGTTCCATCCGCGCCAACGCGGGACGGCGCAGCTGCTGCTTGGTGATGCGAAAGCGGGCAATCGGCTCGCTGGAGAGCCGCGCGGCCACGTGGCACGCCTCGTCGAGCAGCCGCTCTCCATCCACGATCTCATCCACCAAGCCCCGCTCGTACGCTTCTGCCGAGGGGTAGGTCTTCCCCCGGTACACGAGCTCCTGCAGATGCGCCGTGGACGTGGCGAAACGGAGTATCTCGATGGCGACCACTGGAAACGGGACACCGACCCGTAACTCGGGAACCCCGATGGTCCCATCCCCGCTCGCCATGAGCCGATAGTCGCACGCTGCGGCCAACACGCATCCACCGGCAATGGCATGGCCGTTGATGGCAGCCACTACCGGCTTGGGAAACGCAAACAGTTTGCGAAAGGCACCCACCAGCGCGGGAACGAACGCGTCCACGTACTGCGCTCCGCCATCCAAGACGCGAAACAGGTCCACCCCTGCGCAGAAGATCGAACCGGTGCCCGTGAGCACGAGGGCATGGGTATCGTCATCCGCCTGGGTCGTGTCGAGCGCGGCCGCCAGCGCGACGGTGAGCTCGAGATCCAACGCCTGCGCCTTCCCGTGGTCCAACCTGAGGATCGCAACGTTACCGCGGGAGTCTCTGTGGAGCATGGTGGAATCTCACTTCCGAGGCTTGGGAAACCGGGTCTAGGTCTGTTCTTCGGGACTCTGTTCCCTTCCGACGGATGCTGCCGTAGTCTACGGTCGGGGGGAACTCGTAGCGGGCGCCTGCATGTTGGGAAGACGAACGCGATCAGGCACCGACTCCGTCATTTCATCCCGGCACCGAGGTACCACAACCGTGATTCCAGCAGACGTACGTGGCATCGTCTTGGCAGCCGTGGGAACCATCGTAGCCGGGGTCGGCACTCGCGTGGCGGCTCAACTTCCTTCGTTCGAGCACGGGACACTCGTCGTCCTCAACAAGCAGGCAGCGACGGCCAACATCATCGACGTCGGCTCCAAACAGATCCTCGCCACGCTTCCAACCGGGATCGGGCCGCACGAAGTGGCGCTGTCCCATGATGGACGCGTGGCGGTCACCACCAATTACGGTGCCCGTGCTCCGGGAAACTCCCTCACCGTCATCAATGTTCCGGGGCGGCACGTGGTTCGCACCATCGATCTCGGGAGGTATCAACGTCCCCACGGGATCGCCTTCCTCCCCGGTGACAGCATCGCGGCTGTCACGTCGGAAACGGCGCGGGCGATCGTGCTGGTCCGGATAGCCGATGGGACGATCGTTCGCACGGTCTCCACGGAGGCTGATGGTTCGCACATGTTGGCCATGATCGGCGATGGCTCACGAATCTACACCAGTGACGGCCAGAGTAACTCGGTCACCGCACTGAGCGTCACCGCATCGGACCCCATGCAGGCCTTCCCGGTCCCCTCGCGCCCCGAGGCGATCACCGTGACCGCCCGCGGCGATGAAGTGTGGGTCGGATCCAACGGAGAAGGCACCGTGAGCGTGATCGTCACGGCAACGGGCACAGTGCGGGGGAAGCTCGAGGGATTCGGCTGGCCCTACCGGATCCTCATCACTCCCGATAGCCGGCTCGCGGTCATCCCCGATCTCCAGAAGCACCAGATCCGCATCGTGGACCGCGCATCCATCCGAGAGTTGGCGGTGCTCGACATGCCGGGAACAGGCCCCCAAGGCGTCGCCCTGTCCGGCGACGGCCGGATTCTCTACGTCTCCTTGAGCCGGGAGGACCGGGTCGCGGCCATCGACCTTCAGTCCTACGAGGTCATCGGACATTTCGACACGGGATCGGGTCCGGACGGGATCGCGTACTCATCAATGATCGTTGCCCAATAAACCCGCGCCGTGCCCCGGGCGTCCACGGCGCCCAGGGCACGGTTCGGGCGTGGCACCCTCAGCGATCGCCCATGCCCACCAGCCGTCGATCCAGGGATCCCAGGCCCGAGCCCTTCACGAACACCGCGATCGCGATTGCCAGCGCCAGCAGGTGGTATTCGAAGCCCTCACCGGGCAGCGTGCCGCTCCAGTCCATAAAGAAGCCGTTGGGGAGATGCACTTTGACCGCCGCCACAATCATGATCGCCGCGATCCCGACGGCGGCGATCCGGCTACCGAGACCCAAGAGCAATGCGAGCCCACCGAAAAACTCGAAGGCGATCACCGCCAGCGTCAGAACCGGCGGAATGCCAAGCGCGTCGTGGAAATAGGTCAGCGTCCCGTCGAGCCCCGGCCCTCCGAACCACCCCAGCAACTTCTGGGCACCGTGCGGCAGCATCACGACGCCCAGAACCGTGCGAAGCACGAGGGCGCTCGGGTCGGCGTCTGTCTGGAAAAGGCGTTTCCACATCGTCTCCTCCTATTGTTGATATGACAGTGATTGACTGATCAGTTATTGGCGCCTAAAAAAACCTGGCTTCATTCGAGACCGCCCCGGATCGCGTCGAGCAACCCGATCAGCCTCCTCTGGTCGCTGGGGGTGAGCGGTGCCACGGTGCGGATGTCAGTTTCGTTGATCGGTTCATCCAGCTCGTGCAGCAGCTCCCCGCCCTTCGCGGTGAGATAGCAACGGACCTCCCGGCGATCGTCTGCCGATCGCTCGCGCCGGACCCAACCCCGTTTTTCCAGCCGGTCCATCATGCGGGTGATTCCCGGAGTACGCTCGACGAGCCGCTCCGCCACCTCCAGGGTCGGTAGACCCTCAGGGCCCGCACCGCGGAGAATGCGCAGCACATTGTATTGCGGGTGCGTGATTCCATAGGGCTCGAGCACTCTATTCACATAGCGACGGAGCACGTCGGCCGTATGCAAGAGCCCCACGGCCGCCTCGTGGCCCGGCGATCGAAATGGCCGGGTCTGGCGCAGTTCGCGTTGCAGAGCGCTTGAGCGGTCTCCCATGAGCCCAACCTAGCGCAATTCACTTAATATGTCAACTATTGAATAATCCACCATCTTACTGCGTTGCCGCCACGACCCCTCAGGAAGCGACCCACGCCCACTGCCCGAGCTTGAAAGCCGCACCCGCCACCAGCCCGCACAACACGGTCCCCCATCCCAGGTCCACAATGACCATCGTTCCCGGGAATCCCTCGAGCGTGGCCAGATTGGTGAGGTCGTAGGTGGCATACGCCACCAGCCCGAAGAAGCCCCCGAGGACGACCGCGCGAGCCAACGACTGACGTTCGAGCCCCGGGAGGACGGCGAACACCAGGATCCCCGCGATAAAGAGGAGATAGAACGCGAGCGCGGCGCCCCACCGCACCTCCGCCCGCATCAGCGATCCCAGCTGCGCTCGGTAGAACCCCCGGGCCACAATCCCCAACCACAAGAGATCGATCGCGAAGAAGATCGGGACGGTCAGGGCGTACAGCTTGGCAAAGCCGACAAACGTCATGACAACCTCACTGGACTGGTTGGACCCGGCGCGGTCAGCGGAGGGTGAGAAACAGATCGCCGTTCAACGTCGTCACGCGCACGCCGTCGTCGGTCTCGGAGGCCGCGAGCAACCGCACCACGAGGAGCAGGGTCCCCCCGGCGGACTCCAAACGAACGGTCATCAGCTCGGCCGGTACCTTCCGGTCTCCGGATAGATCGCTCCGCCCGTACTCTCGCACGGAGTCCACGAAGCCCGCGAGCGGCACGGCCATGATCCGCACATTGCCACGCCGAATCTCGAGCGTGCTGCTCCGTTCATCGAACGACAAACGATGCGGCAGACCGTCCAGGACGACGGTCTGGTCACGGGTCCAATCGTTGCGCATGTGATATCGCGACCCTTCGACGACCGTGACCACCTCCTCGTCAGCCAGACGGTACGTGAACGATCGTTGCTCGGCGGTTTCCCACCGATTGACATACTCGAGTCCCAGCCACGTCATCACGACAGCCGCCCGCTGTTCGCCTACCCATCTGCGCAGTCGACGATCCGACACCGTATCGATTTCGGCCAGCCGCCCTCCAAACCAGCCACTGAGACCGACGGTATCGTGTGTCGCCAGGAGGTACCGCAATGTCGCGCTGATCTCTCGCCGATCGGCAAACGACACGGGCGCAGAAGTCGGCTGGATGGTCTCCTCCTCGAGCAACCCGTTTCGCTCGAGCAGGGTCTCGAGCCGTCCAAGCTGGCTCCGACGCGATACTTCGTACGAACTCCACGGCCCCGCTGCAGTGAGAAAGGCGATGACCGCCAGGGAAACAGGGATCAGTTTGATTGGCCCTCGTGGCCGCACCGTGTAGTACACCGCGATGGCGGTGAGCCACAGCGTGAGCACCACCACGACGTAACGCTTTTCGGTGATCCCGTATTGCCCAATGCGCTGCCAGATCGCCAACAGCAACATCGCGATCGACGGGAACAGAAGGACGAAAAACCCCCTGCTGAAGGTGGCAATCCAGCGATTCTCGGTGCGCTCTCCAATGGGATGAACCAACAGGAAGGCCAGAATACCCGCGACGGCCACGCTCGATACGAGATAACCGATCCAACCGCTCGGCCAGGTTCGCGTCACCAGGATGCGAGCCAGATAGATCGTCAAAATGACGAGATACAGCGCCACGATGGGCGTGAGGATGTACTGAGAGAAGATCTTGAGACCCTTGGGATAGTCTTGCAACTGCTCGAGCGGTGCCAGGTCTCGTGGAATACCCCCCAAAAAGAACCAGGTGTTGAAGACGAACGCGATGAGGAGCCACAACCGCAGGTAGTTCTCCTCGTCGATGTCGACCCCCAGCAGATTGTCCACGGCCAGCAGCGCGATCACGAGCCCCACAAATAGGACAGCAGAAAACACCGAGGCAGTCAGGAATCGGAGAAACAGGGTGCGGTTGTATTGCCAAAAACCGTTGCGTTCCGTGACAGCCAGGTACGGCAGGAACGCCGCCAGGAGATGAAACCCCAAGCTGAATTGGAGGTAACGCATGCCCTGGACGGGACCGAGCCACCCTGGCCAGGCGATGAAGAACATCCCCAGCACGAGCAGGCCAACGATCTGCCAGACCCACGGCGGGTAATGGCGTCGTTCGGAGAACAATGCCAACGCGAAGAGGAGTGGAAGACCGAGCCCCGCCACCAGAAAGATCCGCAGCAACGGGTCGTCGGCGCCGGCATCGTCCACCGCCGCCATGCCAGCGCCCGCGGCGACCAACGCTGTGACCAGGAGGACGGGGAACCGCGCAAAGGTGGCCCACGCGTCCGCCCGGAGGCGACTGACCGCCCCACGTGCCATCGTCATCTCAAGGTGGTGGCTGGGTGATCAGCGAACAGAGGACGTCGGATAGAAGCTACCGCCGGCCACCAGCGTCTACGCGCACCAAGCGGCGAAGCAGCTGATCCAACTCCGCCGCGTCCATTCGCGCGCGTGCGTTAACCATGTATCCGCCAAACACGACGGTCCCGAACGCCGTATCCCCGCGCAGCGTGGTGACCCGCGGCGCCCCAACGATGCTGCTATCGGCCATGGCGCCGCTCATGGGCACGGCGCGCAGCGTGAGGCGTTCGCCCGAGTCCAGGAAGTGAATGACCCGGACCCCGGTGGCATCGCCGGAGGTGAACTCCGAAATACTGTCCACGACCAGACCCCGCACGAGGATGGCTGGGCCGGCGAGCGCAGTCCCCGGCGGCAGACCGGCGGGGGCCGTCAGCGGGGGCGGCGTCACGACATCGGGGGGCCGGAGCCCGGCCACCGAGTCGCGTGGTGCGGTGTCGGCTCGCGCCGCGTTCTGACGCACCAGGGCTCGGACGACGCTATCGGGAAGTCCGGGCACGAAGGTCGAGTCGAAGCCCGCGCCGCCCGATCCGACTCCCGGCGAATCGGGTTGGACCGCGTCAGCCCCTCGAAGCGCATCCGGCAGCGAATCGGCGAGTTCCCCTTCCGCGCTGTCGGCCACCGCCGAAACCGGAGCGGTGCCGGCGCCAGTGGATGGCGTATTGTCAGGTGACGCCGGGGGGCCGGCGCTCCCGCCGAAGAGACTGACCGGGATGACCCCGAGCTTGACGAAGGCGCCCCCCAGGGCGGCCACGATCAAGGCGATCGCGGCGAACATCCAGAACCGCGACCCGCCATGGCGACGCTCCGACTCACGGGTCATCGAGCTGAAGGGCCGCCGCTCGTGCTCCAGCCGTACCGACGACGCACGCGGCGGCTCCGGCGGGGGCTCGGCCACGAGATCCGCGTGGACCGGCGTCGCCACCGGATCCGGTTCCGGCGGCGGCTGGGGCTCCTCTGTGAGAGCTCGATCGGGTGCTGCGACGGGCTCATCCACGGACGGGCGCATCCACGAGACGTCTTCGGCCGATGGTCGAGCCACCTCGTCGGGAACGATCGTGGCATCCTGCGGCATCGACGCCTGGGAAGACGGACTCTCCGGTCGCGGCTCGGCGAACGCCTGCTCATGAGGCTCGGGACGTGAGACCGGCGGGGGCGGTGCTTCCCGAGAGGCGGCGCGCTCGGGGGGGGCATCCTCCTCGACCGACGTCGCCGCACTTCCCCCGTCCTGGGGTCGCCGCACCCGGGACAGCATCTGCTCGAGCACGGGCCGTACTTCGTCATCAGACCGTCCCCGGACGAGTTCCAGCGTCTCCAAGGGCTTGGGAAGATTCGCGCGGTCGGCGAAGTCCGCGAGCACTTCGCGAGCGGCCCCAACGTGGCCGTGGTCCAGCAACTGCTGTGAAAACGTAAAGTAGACCGACGTGCGTGTGGGCGAGATCCGCAGGGTTTTGAGGCAGAGGGCGATCACGCTCTTCGCGGAACCGTGCTCCGCATACAGCGCCGCCGCCCGTTCATACATCCGGACCGCGCCTTCGGTATCACCGGCTTTAAACTGGAGGTCGCCCACCTTCACGTACAGCGGCAGCTGCCCCTTGATGGCGGGGGTACCCTCGAGATGGGTGAGGATATGACGATAGATGGCGAGGGCCTTGTCGAAGTCCCCCTGCCGCTCGTATTGACGAGCCTGATCCTTAAGCGTCGCGACCTTGACCACGAAGTCTCCCGAGCATGGTGACCGTGCAAGTCGGATGCCGCCGGCAGGTGAAAGCTAGGTGGGGCGGCTCTTTGAGGCAAAGGATTGGAGGGTTCGAGGCGTGAAGAGGGCGGTTCAGGCGGAGGCGCTCGGCGCGATGGACCCCAGGCACCGGCCGCTGATCGCGGAGATCTTCCCCGCACAGGCCGTGGAGCCGCCCAGCATCACCACCCCCTCGCGCAGCGATCGATCCGGCAACGAGGGTCGCGTCGCTGGCTGTACGACGAAGCGGCGGTGGGCTTCGCCGCAGGTCGCACGATCCCCCCATCTGACGGTCGGATCCATCGGTCGTCTGCTTGCAAAGGGGTGCTGGGTTCCGTGCCGGCGTGCGAGGTCGCGGGCAGGCGGCGTCACGAGTAGATTCCCATCGGCGGAGCGCGGTTGCTCTCTGGCCGCGCTCCACCAATGGCGGCGCGATCAATCGTGGGGAATTCATGGGACTCTTGTCGCTGGCCCGGACGCTGCGCGACGAACGTCGGTCGCTCGGCTGGAAGGGCCTGCTCCGAAAGCGTGGGTGGAAACTGATTCTGCTCCTGGCCCTGGTGTACCTGGTCCGGGACCTCATCCTGTACGTGATCGTCCCTTTGGGAACTGCGGCCTGGCTGTTCCGGTAACGAAGACCGCGCGTGGCCCCAGCAAAAACGGGCGGTCGCACGCGACCGCCCGTTCGTTTGTGAGTGCGGGGAACTAAAACAGCACTCCCCCGGTAATCACGACCTGCTCACCGCCCTGCACCTCGAAGCGGAGCTCGAAGAACAAGTCGACCTGCTGCAGCGGAAAACGCCCTCCCCCACCCAGGTTGAGGCCGAGTTCTGTGTTGGAGAACGGGCCACTGGACACGTGGGCCACGTTGAGCCCGCCGATCGCGTACGGAATCACGGCATTGGTGGTATTCAACGGGAAGCCATATCCGAAGTTCCCATTGAGCTCCCAATAGTCCACATCACCACCCGGGAAGAAAAAATCGAACGCTCCGGATACGAACGCACTAGTGTTTGGGATCCCTACTTCGATACGGGCGCCAATACCGAGATCCGCATCGTCAGCGAAGCTGAGCTCAGGCCCAACACGGATATCGGGGGTTTGAGCCTGGGCGCTTTGGACCGCTCCGACCGCGAGAACGGTGCCGAGGACGACGAAGAGTCTTCCGCGCATCGGGGTTCTCCTTCGACAAATCGGGTGAATGATGGGCGCGGGCGCAAGGTTGCGAATCTCGTGAGCGGCGTCAAGACATCTGACCGAGGAGAGCCTCGAGTTCCGAGGGCACGGGCGCCAACTCCAGCACGCGCTCCGGTACATCAACGAGCGCCTTGAGGGGCGCGGGGAGAGCGATGGTCTCGTCGATCAACGGCTCCACCACCTCTCGGAACTTCGCTGGGTGGGCCGTGGCCAACCCAATGCCCACCGCGGGCTCCGCAAGATCACCGAGACCCAGGTAGCCCACGGCGCCGTGGGGATCCAACAGATATCCGAACCGCCGATAGACACCCACGATGGCCGCCTTCGTGGCATCGTCCGAATGGACGCTTCCCACCACGTCGCGCCGCAGCTCGGGCTCGCGTCCCGCGTAGAGTGCCAGCATCCGCGGAACGTTACTGGGATCGCCCACGTCCATCGCGCTCGAGATCGTTCGCCGAGACGGGCCGGGCCGATATCGTCCGGTTCGTAGGAACTGTGGGACCACATCGTTGACGTTGGTGGCCGCTACGAATTGCGTAACGGGGAGCCCCATGCGCTTGGCTACGAGCCCCGCGGTCAGATTGCCGAAGTTCCCGCAGGGCACGCTGACGATGATCGAGTCAGCCCATCTCTTCGTGGCCCGACACAGTTGCGTCCAAGCGTGGAAGTAGTAGATCGCCTGCGGCAGCCAACGTCCGACGTTGATCGAGTTGGCGGACGTGAGCGAACACTCGGTGCGCAGCGTCTCGTCGCCGAGTGCCCCCTTGGCCAAGCGCTGGCAATCGTCGAACGTCCCATCGACTGCGACAGCAGTCACGTTCCCGCCCAGAGTAGAGAACTGCCGACGCTGTAGCGGGCTCACCTGACCCGCGGGAAAGAGCACCACGACGCGCACGTCGGCCAGGTCGTAAAACGCGTGCGCCACGGCCCCACCGGTATCGCCAGAGGTGGCAGTGATCACCGTGAGCGGACGCGTCCCAGTCCTCCGATACGCCACGATCAGCCGCGCCATGCATCTCGCGCCGACGTCTTTGAAGGCCAAGGTGGGACCATGGAACAACTCCAGCAGAAAGCGGCGCTCGTCCAGGGGTACCAGCGGGATTGCGAAGTCCAAAGCGGCATCCACGATTCGCGTGAGTTCGGCGGCGGTGAAACCGTCGCCAAGTAGATGCCGCAGGACGGTCCGGCCAATGCCGGACAACCCCTCTGCGATCAGGCCCTGCAGCGTGGTGCTTGGGAGCGGCGGGATCGCTTCCGGGATGTACAGCCCGCCATCGGGTGCCAAGCCGTGAAACAGGGCCGTGCGAAAATCGACTGGGGGCGCCGACCCCACCGTGCTGACGAAACGCATGGCGACAAGCGTACGAAGTCGGGGAGATTGGTGCAACGAGGAGGCGCGTTGGAGCGACGCAGCTCAGAACTGGGGAAGCTCCACGCGAAGAGCGAACCGATCGCTATCGTAATTGGTGACCTGCCACACGAACCAAACGGAGGGGTTGAGCGGCGAGAGCATGGGCAAGAAATTGCCGATTCCGAAACCCAGCTCTCCGTACGGGGTTGGCGCGCGCTGCGCGAGTTCGTCACCAGGGTTGACCGCGTGGTCCACGAAGTCCGTGACGAACATCCCGCCGGAGATACTGAGCGTCAACGGAAGCTCACGAAGTAGCGGGAGCCAGTTGAACGCCTGTTGACCGAAGTCGTGTCGAACGTGCACCATGGCCACGCGATTCCCGCTGAAATTCGTGGCGTTCAACGTGTTGAACCCGTCGGATTCCAGGAACGGGCCTTCGCTCCGGCCGAAGTCGACGGTGAAGTATCGCTGGGGTGGCAGATTGCCCCCGGCGGCCCCAATCACGGCGTCGATGGTCGTGAGGCCCAGATTGAGCGTCCGCTGTCGCCTGGTGAGGCGAACGTAATACCGCAAGAAGTCGAACTCGCTGTCCAGCACACTGGGCGAAGCGTACTCTGTGCCGAGCGTGACCTGTGTGTAGGTAAACGTGTTGAAGACGAAGTCTCGACCTTTGCGTTTGAGCCGAGGCCGTGAATCGTACGTCAGGCTTGCAGAAAGCGAGCGAAATCGACCTGGCACGACGGGTGGATTGGGACGGGGGATCTCATCTCGATCGAGAATCGAATATTCGGAGGCGACTGACCGAGATGCGTGGTCCATGTCATGGTACGCCACCTGTAAACGGACGAAGTTGACGACCTTGGTTTGGACCGACACGGTGAAGCCCCGCTCCTGGAAATAGTCGAGCGGATCATCCTTATCCACCAAAGCTCCAAAGGTCGTGTTCCGACCGCCTGCGATCACGGACGGTCGCGAACGCGTTTCGTCACGGTAGGCCACGCCGACCCACAGTCGTTGCGGCTCGGACACGCGGTACCACCCACCGAAATGGAACTGCCATTCCTCGCTGCCAAAGGCGTACCCGGTCTTGCCCCGCAGCACGAGCTTCGGTGAGAGCTCCGACAACGTCCCTCCCACGCCGAGATAGGCGCCTTCTACTCGATTGAAGTGAAAGACATCTTCGTTAGCCGCGATACCGATGGCCCCCACGGTCGCGCCGAGCACTCGGCGCCCGAACGGTGGTGGCTGGCTCTCGATGGAATCGATCCGGATCCACGCAGCTCGCTCGGTGTCCGTGAGCGGGACAGCCCGCCTTTCCTCCCATGCCGTGCTGTCGATCCGGTCCGCCTGGTCGTCCACGACCATGAGGTATTCTCCCAGGCTCGACGGAGTGCCTCCCTGATCGAATCGGTAGTTCTCAAGGCTCGCGACATGGGCGAACGACAGATGGTTGGGGAAGCCCGGAATCGGCACCCCCACGTGGAGCTCTCCCGAGAAGCGGATCTCCACCGGCATCCACGCGTCCTCGCCCACCGGCTGCAGCCGTTGCCGATAGCGCAAATTCGTAAAGAGGGGGAACCGGAGTGCTTCGTTGGCCCCCACGTCGACGGCCTGAACGTCGAAGGTGGAATCTGCGATGTCGATCATGCCTGCAAAGAGTGGCCGCGCGCGCGACCGGGGCTCGATGGCTAATCGGAACACCATCTGCTCCCCGCTCCATAGGGTATCGATGAGCTGGTAGTCGTAGAAATCCAGGGCATCGTCCGCCGTTGGTGACACCACGGCATATCGCCCCACGTCGATGCGATCGCGGTTGAAGTTCACGATCTGTCCCACCGAGACGAGGTTCCGCTCGGCGTCCAGGTTGCGGGACTGTCGCCGGGCGAGGATCACTTCCTGATAACGGTCGGGTTGTTCCCAGTACGCGGTGGTCTGCGTCTCGGTCAAGAGCACAATCGATTCCGGCAGATCCTCCGTCTTCTTGAGATCGCGAACCACGAACTTCACATAGGCGTCGTAGCGGTAATCGTTGATGCGAGCAAGGAGATCGTTTTTTCGTGCAATCGCTTGCCGGATGATCCGCAGGGCGGGGTTCTCGTAATCCGCCGAAACGGTGACAGATGCAAGCTCCACCGGAATCGGGCGCATGAGAATCGCAACATCATGCACGTCCCTGCTCGCCGTGACGGTCAGGGATACCATCCGAAAACCGATCTTTCGGATCTCGAGCACGACCGGCCCTGGTGGGACGTCGATGCGAAATGCCCCGGCGCGGCTGGTTAGGGTGGACCGGTGCTCGCCTGCGACTCGAACGATCGCAAATGGAATGGGGTCGCCAGAGACCGTGTCGCGGACGATGCCCTGCACCGCCACGAGTGAATCCCGTTGCGCAGCAGCCACCGGGACGATGCCCAGTACGCAGCAAAGAAGAAGGGGGAGCGAGCGCATGATACCTGGTACGAACAGTAACCAGGCCGAGTTCCGCGTGGGGGGGACTACGTCACGAGCCCCCGAAGCGCTTGGGAACCGGTTCGGCTCGCCACCACCGTCGAGCCGTCCCTGAGTTGCACGGCGACCCGCCGATCGTCGTACGGCTCGATGGTAGAGACGAAATCCAGGTTGATGATGTGCTGGCGGTGGATGCGGCGAAACCGTTCCCCGTCGAGGCGTCCCTCGAGCTCGCTCAGCGAAACGTTCAACAGATACCGACCCCGCTCCGTGTGGGCGGCCACATAGCTACCGCTGGCTTCAAATCGGACCACCGATTCCAGGGTGAAGGGAACGATCTTGGTGCCGACGCGGGCAAACAGCCGGCGTACGGGCCCCGCACCCAGGGCCTCGCGCGCCCGCACGACCACGGCGTCGCCCTCTGGCTCCAGGAGCCGGCGGCGAACCCGTTCGAGCATGGCGTGGAATCGCTTTCGACCGAACGGCTTGACGAGATAATCGATGGCTTCGAGCTCGAAGGCGGTCACCGCGTATTGATCGTAGGCCGTGGTGAAGACGACCGCCGGCACGTGCTCCGTCTGCTCCAAGACCTCTAAACCGGTGAGCTCCGGCATCTGGACATCGAGGAAGATGAGATCCGGCTCGAGCTTATTGATGAGCCTGAGCGCCACCCGCCCGTCCTCCGCCTCCCCAACGATCTCGAGCCAGTCGACCTCGCCCGCGAGCTCGCGCAGCGTTTGGCGCGCTAGCGGCTCATCCTCGGCAATTAGGGCGCGGACCATACGCGGATGCCCGGTGGAGTCGTGAACTGATGCCTCGCGGGGAACGACAACCGAACGATGAACCCTTGTCCCGGGGCCGTTTCGAATTCGAAACGGCCCCGATCGCCGTACAGCGCCTCCACTCGCTGTCGGACCAACTTGAGTCCCATGCGACCGTTGGAGCGCACGGCCGCAGGATCGGCACCAGGACCGTCATCGCGCACCTCGAGACGGAGTTCCCCGTGTGCCAAGCCCGCGCCAATCCAGATCGTGCCACCACCAGCTCTCGGGGCAACCGCGTGCCGGATGGCATTCTCGACGAGTGGTTGGAGGCAAAACGCGGGCGCCACGCTCTCCAAGGTCGCATCCTCGATAGCCGCATGTACCCGGAGCCTATCGCCAATCCGCAGTGACTCGAGGGCCAGGTAGTTCTGCACGAACTCCCATTCCTCGCCAAACGTGACTTCGTCCCGAGTTTCTTGATGCACCCGCGACGCGTATCGGAGGAGATCCGCAAACTGCTCGATGGCATCCTCGGCCGCCTCGGAATCCTTGCGGACGAGGGCGATCAGAGAATGGAGGGTATTGAACAGGAAATGCGGATTGAGTTGCGCGCGGAGTGCCTGGAGCTCCGCTCGGGCCCGAAGACCCTCCGCCCGCGCGGCCCGATGCTCCTCTTCACGCAATCGGGTGGTCGAGCGAAACGCGTACGTGAGACTCCCGAGAATCGTGTAGATCATGAGGGACATGAAAAAGTGCCACGGGAGCATGGCCGCAATCGAGGCGGACTCTGGGAAGTGCTTGCCCACGATGGGCCAGGTCGCCGTGTATATCCCGAATTCCGCAAGACCCACGAGAACGGCATACACCACCACCCCACCCAGGTGGATCCCGAGAAACCGGACCACCGACGCGGTGCGCCACTCGACCCGCGAGCAGAGCCACACGACACCGATACCGACCACCGCGGATGGCAGCACGGCGTTCAGCGCCACGATAAACCCCGGACCCGGCGGCATCTCTCCACTCAGGAGAAACGCCGTAGCATAGACCCCGAGGTAGGGAACCCAGGCCGCCCCATAGAACAGCCAGAACCGCCGACCACCGTGTGGGATCATGCCTGGCAGCGCCTTGCGTCAACGGTGCGCGTACACATCACTCAGAATGATATGGCCGTAGCCCGGATGAAGCACTAGGTCCCCCGCTGATTCCGCCCGGCCGCGCATCGCTGCCAGTCGGATGGGAGACGCATGGCCGCCACCAACCACCGACTCACGAACCCGGCGTACGCGATGCTGTCAACTTTCTGGCTGTCCCATCCTGCGGAGCCCCATCTCGACCACGAGTGCTCCCGGTGTGCCTGCCCAACTCGAGGTTCTCCGTCCGGTTCGTATGTCATGGCTGGATGGCTCCAACGTTGGTGTGCGGATCACGGAGGTATAGCGTTGGCGCACCTGGCCCGAAGCAAAGCCCGTGCAACGGGGCCACTATCGTACCGATGGACTGACCGGACCCGTCCAGGACGTGGAATACGTGCCGCATCCGCGACACGCAGTCCCTTCGACCAAGAGCCCAGCGGAAAAGCGACCGTTCGCGCCCCGCCACGTCGACGGCCCGGCACGTCATCAATCGTTCGTTCTCACCGCCGTTCACCATCGTGCGCTCCCGCTTCGAGCCCCTATTCCTCAGCCTACACGGTTCCATAATTAGCCGGTCATGCGCCCCACTCCAGACCGAAGAGGACGAGTGGGCGCATGGCCTCCTCCAGCGGGCCGGGGACCCTCCTGATCGGCGTGTGCCGACCTAGAGGGGGCGGCGCAGACGCTTTGGTTTGGCTGTATACTCCGCCGGGACGTCAACTCGGAGCTCGATCTGGAGCGCACCACTCGATCGATTCTCATCTTCTGGGCACCGCTCGCGGCTACATGGTTGATGATGGCCTCCGAGGGGCCCTTTCTCGCTGCCATCATTGCCCGCCTGCCCGATCCGAAGTTCAATCTGGCCGCCTGGGGGGTGTCGGTCGCGTTCGCCATACTCGTGGAAGCACCGGTGATCATGATCATGAGTGCGTCCACCGCACTCGTGGAGGATGCCAAGAGTTACCGCAAGCTCCGGAACTTCACGCAGGCGCTGAACGCGTTGGTCACGGCGGCGATGCTTCTCGTCCTCGTCCCACCGGTATTTCGTTTTCTGTTGCAGGATCTGGTCGGCCTGACCGGTGAGGTCGCGCACCTCACCTACGGAGCGCTCCTCATCCTGCTGCCATGGCCAGGTGCCATCGGATATCGGCGCTTTTTCCAGGGACTCCTGATTCGCGCAGAACGAACCCGATTGGTCGCCTACGGCACTGTCATTCGCCTGACGACGATGGCAGCCACCGCTCTGATGCTTTACCTCGTCTTTGCCCTGCCCGGTGCGTTCGTGGGGGCCGCCGCCCTGTCCGTGGGGGTGTGCGTCGAGGCCATCGCCTCGCGAATCATGGCTCACCGCACGGTCCGTGAGCTCCTTGGAACCACCGACCGTGCCAGGGACGCGGCGCTGGGCTACCGCGGCATCGCACGGTTTTACTACCCACTCGCGCTCACCTCCATGATCGGACTCGTGGTTCCACCGATGCTCACGTTCTTCATGGGGCGCGCACGATTTCCGGTTGAGTCACTCGCCGTCTACCCAGTCGTCAACGCGCTGTCGTTCATGTTTCGCGCGTTGGGATTGAGCTATCAGGAAGTGGCGATCGCCCTGCTCGGGAAACGTCAGGAGCACGCGGGCTCCGTGGGGCGCTTCGCACTCGGGCTCGGGTTGGCGGCCTCGGCCGCGTATGCCGTCATTGCGTTCACGCCGCTCGCCCACTTCTGGTTTCAAACGGTGTCGGGCCTGAGCAGCGAGCTTACCGGATTTGCCCTCGCGCCAACTCGGATCCTCGTCGCGATCCCTGCGCTGTCCGTGTTCCTCTCGTTTCAGCGGGCCATCCTCGTGAGCGGTCACATGACCCGCCCCATCACGCTCGCCACCGCGCTCGAGGTCATCGGCATTGCCGCCCTGTTCCTGGGGCTCGCCCGTGGTCTGAATCTCGTGGGCGTCACTGCAGCGGCGATCGCGTTCACCGGAGGTCGTCTCGCAGGCACCGTCTATTTGGTGCGGCCGTGTCGCCGGGTTCTCGACAGGGCCGCGAGCGAGCCGCTGAACGCCGCCGCCAGCCGTTGACGAGCCGCTCGCGTTTCTCGGCGGTTCGGCCCGCCGGCGGATCGCCAATCGGCTGCCAGCTACTTCCTACCCTCTGCCCCTCCCACGCCCCTGCACCCTCGACACCCTTCCGGCTGGCTTTTCGCCACATGAGCACTTTCATTACCACTGGAACTGACGGAAGACACCCCGATGACTCGCTCCGATGTCACCCAGGCCCTGGTCGAGCTCTCTGACGGTGACCGCGGCGCGCTAGATCGCCTCCTCCCCATGGTGTACGACCATCTGCGCGGACTCGCTGAGCGCGAGCTGCGGCGGGAGCGTGCCCACCACACCCTCACACCCACGGCCCTGGTGCATGAGGCCTACCTGAAACTCGTGCAACTCGATCGGATCTCCTGGCGCGGGCGTGCCCACTTCTTCGGTGCCTGCGCCCAGGCTATGCGCCGGATCCTGATCAGCTACGCTCGCATGAAGAAAGCGGATAAGCGCGGGGCAGGGATCGAGCCGGTCCCCATTGACGATGTGATGATCGCAGCGCAAACCCGTCCCGGGGATCTCGTGGCGTTGGATGAGGCCTTGGATCGGCTTGCGCAGATGAGCGAACGGCAAGCTCGAATCGTCGAGTGCCGATTCTTTGCCGGGATGGGTGTGGAGGAAACCGCCGAGGCCTTGGACGTTTCACCAGCCACAGTGAAACGTGACTGGACCGCGGCGAGAGCTTGGCTGAACAAGGAGCTCAGGAGCTAGGCGCATGACCCCCAAGTCTTGGTTGTGACCGTCGTCACTACCTCGGCAGCGGGATTCCCGTTTCTTGCCATCGAAGTGAAACGACTCACCGGGACGAGCGGAGCCGCCGGGATGTCTCAGCAACGGAACGTCATCTTCCACGGAATCGTGGGCGCCATGCTCGGCGCGTTGATCGCCGCCAGCGTGCAGCTGTGGGTCACACCGGTCAACTGGATCTTCGTTGCGGTGCTCGCGGTGGCCGGATTCGGCTACGCCGCCTTCTACGGGGAGCGCTCGATCCGGCTCCTCGGCAAGATCCTCTGGTGGTCCTGACCCGGCCCCGTCAGACCGCACCCTCCTCGTAGAGAGCGGCGAGCCGCCGGAGCGTGTCCTCGGTGTTGCCCGTCCCCTCCGCGGTTCGCAGCATCTCGATGACGACGTGGGGAACGGCGCCGGTCGCGGCCAGCGTATCGGCCAGGGGCTGCTGGCGCCATGCCGGTCGGGGGATAGCACGAAGTCGAGCCTCCAGCGTGGGGCGATCTAGCACGTCAGTGGCCAACCAGACTGCCTCGTCGAGGGACGTACCAGTCTCGAGGACGATCGCCAGCGCGCGGCAGAATCGCGACATCGCCCAGCGCTGCTTGGACCGTTCCCGGCTGAAGAGCCCCAGCGCCGAGATCGCTCCCAGGGCGAGAGCCAGGACGAATGCCGGAACGGCCGCCGCCAGGTACCGGAGCATCGTGCCGTTCACCGCCAGCGGGATCGGCGCAATGAGCGCAACCGCGGCGAGACTGGCCACCGGGTACGCCATGACCCGCCTGGCCTCGAGCAGCACACGCCACTCGAGCTCGTACAGTTCGCGAAGCCCCTGCAGGCACTCGTCGAGCCTCCCACGGCGTTCGCCGAGCTCGATCAGGGCCATCTCCACGCGCGAGAACGAGACCGGCGCGGCCCGCACCGACTCGGCGAGCGTCTGCCCACCCTCCAGACCTCGCACGAGGTGCCGGACCCGCGTTTGGACCGCCGTGCTCTCGCTCTCGGCTCCGAGCAGCCTGAGCGTCTCGCGCCAAGACAGCCCGGCGGACAACGCGAGGCGCCACCGGGCATAGAGTCGCGCGATGGCGTCACTCTGCCGGGCCTCCATCAGTGCCGTAAGGGAGCGTCGGCGCATAGTGTGGGGACAACTTAATGGGGGAAACACGGTCCAAGGCAGGCCGCCAGCCTCAGCCCGAACGCAGCGGGAGCAACGCCGACGCCTAGGGACCGCCCGCGAGTGAGGCAGCGGCGGTGCAGTCGGTAAACGCCGGATGCGAGTGGGGCATCACACCGCCGGTGAGGTGATGCAGCATTTCGTGTTTCACTGCCGGCGCCGATGTCAGATAAAACTGTTCGAGGACAATGGTGTTGGGTGCAGCCCAGATCCCAAACACGTCTTCACCGTTCAGCGTGACCTGATCACCCGTGAACCAGCGAATCTCGCCAAACCGGCCTTGGATACCCACACAGGTCTCGAGGTTGTGCCACCACACGCGGTAGATGGGTGGTGGGGTCAGCTCACGTAGGGGGGAGAGCTCGAACAGGGTGGAGTCACACGCGGCGCTCGAGACCACGAGCAGCGCCACCAGGATCCCGCTCCGCCAGCGGCGCGCGGCGGATCTCGCAGAGTTCAGAATGCTCACGCAGTCGATCATGGTGCCTCCCTGGGGCGTGGTCGTGCCCGCGCCTGCCTCCAGGGGCCTCTCTGGTGGACGGAGCCGTGACGCCCATAAAGCAAACTCCGGACCGGTATGTGATCCAGATCACACTTTGGAGCAACCACATAAACATTATGTTTTCAACAGGTTAGCCGAACTGTTGGGGGTCGGTAGCACGCGGTCGTCGCATTGCCGTGGACCGCGCAACACGGGTGAGGCGCCCAGCCCTCCACGGCCGCTGCAAAGCGGAAGAGCCGACCCGTGGGCCGGCTCTTGGCGTCACGTCGCGGCACCGTTGGCTTACGGGAGCAGCCGTTCTTCTCGCTTCTTGAGGATGAACACGCCTTCCCGCATGCTCGTCACCACGATATTGCCGCTCTGGAAGAAGGGGTAGTTGCTCCACGAACCCGAGAAGCCCGGCGCGTCCTCCCCGTGGGGCACCGTGTCGAAATACCCGACCTCCCGCGGATTGGCGGGATCGCGGACGTCGATGATCCGGATACCCGCGACGTAGTTCGACTCGTAGAGGTATGGGCCCCGCACGTACAGATTGTGGTCCGTCGCGCGGGTTTCGCCGAGGTACTCTTTGATGAGCACGGGATCGTCGAGATCCTGGATGTCCCACACCAGGGTCCGGCTCCTCGGAGCCACACCGGCAATCTCGTCGCCCTCGTCATTCGAGAAGAAATACTTGTGGTCCTCCGAGATCCATCCCTGATGAGCGTAGACGACGTTGGGATAGCTGGCCGACGCCAGTGCCACGGGGTTGGCTTTATCCGTCACGTCCGCGATGCTGAGGGCGTTCTCGTTGGCCCCAAAGCAGATTTCTTTTCCTTGGTGCTCTTGGTCAGGACCGCGGTACACGGTGCACATCGCATCGTGCGAGTACCCCGTGCCAGCGTTACCTGTATTGGTATCGGCGAAGCAACCCGCGAACACCGGGTTCTTGGGATCGCGAATGTCGATCATGTGCAACCCACCACCACAGGTTTCGCCCCCCATGCTTGCGCCAATCACAAACGCAAAGCCGGTCTCCTCGTTGATGGCGATGTTGTGAGCACTGTGAATACGGTCGTAGTGCGCGGTTTCGGAGAACGTGACCGGTGCCCCTTGCACGTTTCGAAGCTGCGTGAGATCGAAGACCTGCACGCCGTGGGGCCCCGCCCCATCGGAGACGATGAACGCGTGATTGGCGTACACTTTGATGTCCCGCCACAGATTTAGCGTCGCGCCCTGGTGAAGCGGTAATTCTCCCAGATAAACCGGGTTGGCCGGGTCGCTCATGTCGATGAACGTGGTCGCGTCGAACCGCCCCACGATGGCGTATTCCTTCCCCGTGTCCGGGTCGGTCCATCCCCACACATCGTTGACCTGTATTCCCCGTTTGCCACCGAGGGCGCTCAGCGGGAGGAACGACACCAGATCGACCTCCGAACAGGTGAAGGCGCTTACCATGCCACCCTCGCAATCCATCGGCCCTCCCACGATGGGCTCGAGCCCGGGGTCGGAATCGACCAGCGTGCGGTCGGCTCGCCACGAGCCTGTGGCGGCGTCTTTGACGTAGAGGTAGCCGGTTCCCTCAAAGAAATCCCCACCAGGAGCACCGATGAGCGCAATGTCGTTTCGGCCGGCGAGTGACTGACCGAACGAGGCGCCGAGCGTCGGCGTCGCAATGTCCAGGCGTTGGGTTTCCGACCACGCGCCCGTGGGCCGATCCTGTCGGAAGACGAAGGCCGCTCCCGCCAGATTGCTCGCGGCCGGCGCGCCGATCAGCAAATCCGGACCGCCCTTGGCCATGGAGAACCCGAAGAGTGAGAGCGCTGGCTGCGATGGGGCGAGCGTGGCCGTCTGCGTCCACACACCCCCCTCTCGTTCAAAGTGAAAGACCGCCCCTACCCCGCGTCTCGTGAGCGGCGCTCCTACCAAGGCACCCGTCCAATCGAGGCTCACTGCGATGCCCTGCGAAACCGCGGTGCTGTCGGCGGCAACCAGGCGGGCTTCCTCGCGGAACTCACTTCCAGAGCGTCCGAAGACGTACGCCGCACCGGGGCGAAATTGGGGTTGGGGTCCCACGAGGGCCAGCACGGCATGCGGGCCGGGCGCACCGACCAATGCCATGTCCCGACTTAGGTCCACCGACGCGCCAAAGCGGTCACCCGACCCCCCCGCGGCGGGCCCGAGCGTCTCGGCTTCGATCCACGCCCCTTCCACCTGCCGGAACACGAAGACGGCGCCACGGGCGTCGCCGTGTCCCGGAGCTCCTACGAGCGCCACCCCGTCATGCACGGCGACCGCCCATCCTACATGATCTCCCTCAGCCGCGGCGCGGGGGACGAGCCGACCACGGTGTGCCCACTGGGCACCGGTACGCTCGAACACGTAGACGGCGCCACGCTCGTTGGCGTGTTTGGGAGCGCCCACCAACATGAGATTGCCCTCCACCGCCAGCGCGGCGCCAAACGCGTCGCCGACAACCACGTCGGCTACGGTGAGCGTGGCCGTCTGCGCCCATGATCCGTCTGCACTCCGACTGAAGACCGTCACGGCCCCCGGCTGCATTGGCGGCATGGGGAAGGCGCCGAGCTCGCCCGGGCGACCCACATAAATCTCCTCGCCGGCCATCACCACGGAGGAAGCGAAACCAACCATGGGGAGCGCCGCTGGCGCGGCGGTTCGATACGTCTGAGCCGATAACGGCGCGGTGACGGCGACACACAGTGCCGCCGCTAGGCACGAACAAGAGCGGATCATCGTCATGATTTGGCCTCTTACAAGCACACGGGAACAGGAACGTGAAGAAGTGTCGCTGGGAACGCAGCGAGCGGCAAGTCACGAGACCGAGCTTCGCGAGTCCCTGACACGAGCCTAACCGAGCGACCACCTCCGCCATCTCCGTCACACGTATACATGGTCTCTCGGCCTCAGCACGTGATGGGAGACATCGTGAAACACCTGAAGACGGTTCTACTGTGGGTGTTGGCGTTGTTCATTGCGCTGGTGATGATCCAGCAGGGTTTCGCCAAATTCTCACCGGATGGACGGTGGGCCCGCTCGTTTGCCACCTGGGGGTACCCCGTCTGGTTCCGGGTACTCGTGGGAGCGATCGAGACGGGGGGTGGCGCGCTCCTCTTGGTCCCTCCGTTGGCCACCTATGCCGCGGTGGCGCTCGTGACCATCATGCTCGGCGCCGCGGGGACGCTGCTCCTGGACGGGCGCGTGGTCGACGCGGCCACACCGGTCGCGTATGGCGTCGTGCTACTCTGGATCGCGTGGGAGCGACGCGCCCAGCGCGTCCGGCACCGGCCCCGAGCGCCGTGATACCGGACCGACTTGAAGGTCGGCCGGGGACGGGGGAAGCTTTGTGACGGGGTTGGCATCGTGCGCCAAGACGGGGACCTATCTTGAGCCCCATGCTGCCCCGGACTCCAGGCGCCCAGAGCCCGGCCCCTGCGCCCGAGACCTCCCCTAAGGGGAGGTCGCCGTCTTTGGCGGAGTGGACACGGCGCGCGCGGGTCCTGGCAGCCAAGGTCCCGCTCGACAGCCTCCGCACCCAGCTCCTGATCTTCGCCCTCCTGGCAACACTGATTCCCTCTCTGGCCACGGCTGTTATTTCGTACACCCAGAACAAACGCGCGCTCACGGCCAAGATCACCGAAGAGCTTCGGGGGTCGAGTACTCAGGCAGCGCGGGAGCTGGACCTCTGGTTCCGACAGCGGGCCTATGATGCTCGGGTCTTTGCCAGCTCGTACGAAGTCACCGAAAACGTCGATCTGGTCCTCCGAGCCACTGGTGATTCGGCCTTCGTCGCGGCAGCGCGAGATCGGCTGACCAATTATCTGGCGGCGGTTTCAGACCGCTTTTCCGCCTATAACGAGCTCTTAGTGGTCGACCTCCGAGGTCAGATACTGGCCCGAAGCGGGAGTGCGACGGATCCAGTCGAGTTGCCACGGGAATGGCAAGCCGCGATGCGAGACGATCGCCCGGCCGCCGGCACGGCGGTGCCGGACATGACGCGGTCGGGTTCTATGGCGGTCCCTGTGGCCGTGCCGCTCCGAGCCCCTGATGCGCGCCTCTTGGGCGCCTTGGTCGTCCGGCTCTCCTTGCAGGACGCGGAAGAAATTCTCCACCAATTCACGGCCAGCGAAACCGGTGCGTTGTCCGTCCTCGACGGACACGGGAACGTGATCGTCACTACGGACGCAGACCGCGTGAGGATCGGTCCGGCAGAGGCGCACCAGGAAGCGGTACACCGTGGTGTGGATGAGGTGGTCGAGTATCAGACCAGCGACGGCCGATCCCTCGTGGGCACGCTCCGCGCCGTGCCGCAGATCGAATGGGCCGTGCTGGCGGAGGTTCCGCGCCAGGTGGCATATGCGCCGGTGGCCCGGCTGCGCAACATCACCGTTTTCGTCGTCGCCGCACTGCTTTTTGGCGTGGGTCTGCTCGCCTATCGGTTGGGCCTCCTCATCGTGCGCCCGCTGGACCGTCTCACGGAAGGTGCGGCTGGTGATGCGGGTGGTGACCTCAGCATCGACCTCCCCGTCACGGCCGGAGGCGAGGTGGGGTATCTGACAAGGGTGTTCAACGACATGGTAGCCGGCCTCCGTGGCAGCCGCGCGGAGCTGGACACCATCCACGATGCATTACGCGCCAAGAACGAGGAGCTGGAGCGGCTGTCGCTGACCGACGGGCTGACAGGTCTCACGAACCGCCGTCATCTCATGGAGATTCTCGAGCACGAAGCTCGCCGAACGCGACGCAGCAAGCATCCGTTTTCGCTGCTCGTCGTCGACGTGGATCATTTCAAGCAGTTCAACGACACCTACGGCCATCTCGTCGGAGACCAGGTACTGCAGAAGGTTGCACACACCCTTCAAAACGCCACGCGCGATGTGGACACGACAGCCCGATTCGGTGGCGAGGAGTTCGTCGTACTCCTCCCGGAGACCGATCTCCAAGGGGCGGTGCAAGCAGCGGAGCGAGTGCGCACGCGCCTCGCCGCCGAGAAGTTCAGCGTGGGCGAGGGTGACGCCTCGCTCACCGTGAGCATTGGCGTGGCGGAGTATCCTACCGACGGGGAAACACCCGAAGCGGTGATCGGGAGTGCCGACGCGGCGCTGTACCGGGCAAAGCGGGCGGGACGTAATCGCGTCGGGCGAGCAACGCGTCGAAAGAACAGGAAGGCGAGTGCGGGCAAGCGCGGCACGTAGCCGCCGGTCGGGGCCTTACGGCGAGCGGTTCTCCACCAAGCTGTGAAACACCCAACCCTCCCGCCCTTCGGCGTCACGGATCCGTATCCAAGCATCCGTGTGCGAATATCCGGTGAGCGGCGTGCCCGGATCCGCCGTGAAGAGAATCGCGAAGTTGAGACCCGGCCCGGCCCGGACGTTACTGCGCGTCGCCGTGCGCAAACTCAGGGCCAGCGCAAATGGCGTCTCGCCCGGGCGTCGGGCCTGCGCGGTCTCCTCATTCACGCCAGCACCCCCTCGTGCCAGCGCCCTGGCCTGACTCGCCAGATACAATGACCCGCCATAATTCTGCCGATTGAACTCCGTGGTGCTCATCTCCAAGAGCTGCTCAGCTTGCGCGAGGGCGGGCCTCGCTGCGGCGTCGTCGGTGCGAATGCCATCCACGGCGATCTCGGCCTCCGCCATGGCGGACGCGGCTTCCGCACGGCTCGCCGTGGTCTGGAGCTTGGCCATCGTCCGCACCACTTCCTGAATCGCATCGTCGAGGCGCTGGCGTAGATCGGCCACCTGTGCGCTCCGCTCCAGCAACTGGAGCTGCATGTTCGCCACCCGGCGCTCGAGTTCAGGGTTGGGACCGGGGTCGGTCTGAACGGCCACAGTATCGACCACGATGACGGTATCGGGCGCCGGAGCGCTCGCGACGTCAGGTGACTTCTGGGCGCAGGCACCGAGCAGCCCTACGGCTGCGAGAGACGCGAGCACGTTCTTCAAAGCCGGTACTTGGCATTGTGTTATGGCCATTGAGCTCCGCTCTCGCGAGCACAAAGGGTATCCAGTGGAGCCTTCACGATCGTTTGCCGTGCAGCCACACCTCAATCCACGAAGGGAGATTTCCGGGGTTTCTCTCTCGGTGGCTCCGCGCCGTCCAGCAAACGTTGGAGTTCTTCGTTGCTCATCTCGAACGGATCCCGCTCGTATCCCGGCGACGCGACGACCCGGAGCCGCTCCGGGTTCCCCTCGACCGGTGCAAACTCCCATTCTCGCTTCGTCCGAGCGCGGATTTCCCATTTGCGCCCGTTGCGATCCACGAAGGTGCGGCCAGCCACTACCTGGCCCCCAACACTCGAGTCGCCCGTCGATAGTCACGCGGTCTGACCCAGAGGATCATCCCGTAGCGGCCGGCTCCCGCCATCACCGCATCGGCAGCGACCACATTGATCTTCGCCTCGGCCAGCTTGGCGAGATGCCGATGCACCGCTCCGGTCCGGTCTGTCCCGGTGACGAGGAATCCCTTCTTCGTCTTGCTCAGTCGCCATCCATGCTCTCGCGCTACCTGCTTCAGCTCGGTCATTTTCTCCGGGATGAAATCGAGCTGCGATCGTCCACCCCCGATCGGAAACCCGGAGAAGGCGAGCAGGTTGACGTCCGCGTCCCGGAGCTGTGCGAGCAACTTCACGCCCTGCCCCGCGCGATTGGACACTTTGGCATAGCAGTAATCGACCTTCCTCACACGATCGGCCATGGCACACCTCCTGGATTTTTCCCGGACGGTCGGTCCGGGGGCGACGCGTCGTTAGCACGACGGATCATCGATGAAATCTGGGGTGCCGGAACGTCTGAGGCTAGCAATCTGACGGCGATGGCGCTACACCAGTGCCGGCTCGTCCACGAGATCTGAGTCGATCGGAACCTCCGGAAGGTCCTCCTGGTCGCCACGGTCCTTGAACACGTGGAGAATTCGTGCTCGTCCGATCTCTTCGTAATTCACGTCGGGATATCCCTCCTCGCGAAAGGGGTGCTCCATGGTGAATTCGTGGATCACGACCCGAACTCCAGGTAGCGAGTCGAAGTGTCGCTCCTCAGCACGCGTGCCTCCAAAGAGATCGTAGACGTCGAAGAGAGCGCGGAATACCAATTCGACTTTTCGAAACGGAACGCCATCCTCTACGAAGATGAGATCGATTTCCAGCGCTCGGAGGACACGGTGGAGCTGATGCCTGGCAGCCCGCGGGATCACGCGATGATACGGTGGTCCCACGAACCAGGAATCATCCTCGTCCGTGTCGCGACTGAGATGGGTGATGAACCAAAAATGCGGTGCGACCCAATAGCCGTGGCCCTTCTCGAAGCGCCGACCGGACGCAAAATCGAAGAGCTGGCGGAGGCCCCGTCGCGCCTGTCGCCGACGCTCCACTTCGTCGAGACGGCGAATGGCCTCGTGTAGGTCGGGATGAGCGAGATCGCGCGGATGGACATGCAGCGGGCCCCGCATCGCAGTTTCGAGCCGGTGCTCATCACCGAGCCTGGCAGCATCGGGGTCGAGGACCAGGAGCACACCGTCCGGTGTGCGGCCAACTCCATCGGCCCATTGTACGTCGAAACCCGCTCGTAGGAGTGCGTGGAGACCGCGCTGGTCGACGTCCTGACCTCCCTGCATCAAGACTCGCACGGGGAACGGGACCGCCGGATCCCGGAATCGCTGCAGAAAACTCCGGATCGGGAAGAGCCACGCCCACGCACCGTAGCCCGCCGCACCGCTCCATGCCACGGCCCCACCGAGCACAGTCGTGATGGGCATGATGGATGGATCGTTCGCGCCCACGCGATCCCCCACGGCCACAAGCGCGAGGGTGAGCACTCCCCCGCCGACCACGGCGGTCGACCAGGCCAGGAGTCCGGTCCACGGCGTCACTCGAGGATCGCCGCCCGTTCGAGCCTGCCAGAGCGCCAGCAGTCGTGGCGCACCGGGTATGCCGAGCAGCACGAGCGTGACGACGAGCATCAGGACGATGGCCACGAGCGGAACCCACACTGGGAGGAGCAGTCCACCGATCAGCATCAAGCCGTAGAAGCCGAGCACCACAACCACTTCGATCGCGACGCGATTGTGCAGGCGAAATCGCGGAGAGTTGATCATCCAGTTGTGCAGACTCATGCCGGCAAAGGCGATCATGAAGAGGGCGGTTGTTGCGAGGGCCGCCCACAGCAGGGTCAGCATGACGACATAGAGCGTTCCTGACACCACAAGGGCTGCGTGCCGGAGACCGGTGGGGAACCAGAACCGGAAGGCCGTCACACTCGCGAGGGCGAGGAGCAAGCCTGCCATGCTCGTCACGAGGATGTGGGGGAATCCCCGCGGCAGGGGGGGCTCTTCGCGGAGGTCCACACCCATCCGCACGCTATGCCGCACCACGATATCCCGCACCCATGCCCCGCGGTGGATGAGCCGGTCCACGAGCGACAACCGCCACTGGCGATGGACCAAGACGGTGATGGTTCCGAGCGACAGCAACACCGCCACTCCGAGCGCGTCGTACAAGTCCGACGGCGAACGTCGAGAGAGGATCTCGAAGCCGACGATGGCCGCGATCCACCCGAGTCCCAGTAGGTGGGTCGGACGGCCGAGAAATCGGCGCAGGGCGCGACGAACAGAGGCGGTACGAAGCAACGATCAATCCGTACGTAGGTTCAAAAGGTCGGGTCGGGATCGGTGAAAGGTCAGTCGCCCAAAGCTGGCCGTCCACCCCCGTGCAAGAACGAAGGGGCTCCACCGTGGGGGATCGAAGGTTTCGGACCGCTTCTTGGGAGGAGCCGCCGCTACGTCCACGGTCCGACGATGATCAACACGACGGCGCCAACGGCGAATGCCAAAAGAGAGGCCTGGCGGAACTGGCGCACGTAGAACGTGGGAATGAATCCGAGCCGACCCTCCGAGGAACCGTCCGAGAACATCTCGAACTCAGCAAGTCTTCCTCTTGCGGTAACCAGGATACACCACACCATGGCCCACAATGGTGCCCCCAAGAGCACCAGGCGCCAGTCACCGCTGATGCCGAGCAGCAGGCCTACCACGACGGTCATCATAGCTCCAAGGTGCTCGATACTCCCGCCTCGGTTCGAGGCCGGAAGTCACAGGAAAAGCGTGGGATATGGAGAGTAGAGCGCGGAAATCGCCTAAATATCGCGGTTCGCGAGCAGCCAGGTCTCGGCGGGATCGATCTCCCGGAACACCGCCAGCTTGGTGGGAAGGCTCTCCGCCATCAGCTCGAACATCCGCGCCAGGCCATAGTCAATGAGATTGGCAACGACCACCGCCGTGCGTCCCGCCCCCCGATCCATCTTCCGCGCCGAAACGAACAGGCGGAAGCGGCGCAGATCACCGGCGGAGAGCCCGGCAACCGTCCCCGCCCGAAGGTCCCACAGCACCGGCATGCCGGCCCGGAAATCCACATGGGCGAGCAGCTCGACGAACGCGCTCTCGAGGTCCTCCACGCGAAGGTCACCAGCGAGTTGGAGGCGCATGAATCCGGACTCGCGATCGAACGCCACTTGCTGGCGTTCCATCGGGCGCGCGAGACGGGAAGCCGCACCGTCCAGAATGGGTTCGGGCAATGCACCTGGCACGCCACCTCATGGTGCAGGAGTGATACCAGCGCGGCAGAAGAACCTAACACTCAGAAACACAACAGCTTCCCGCCGCGACACGCCGGTGGTCGGGAATCTGTCAACACCGCAGAACGCAAAAACTTGGGCAGCCGGGAGCGGACTGACCGCCTCGCCGAGGGGGGCGCTAGCGAGGAACCGCCATGCACGGGGTCTGTGATCCAGATCACAATCTGGATGTGATGCATTATACAAACAGTCAGTGACCGATGGGCGGGCTGCTGCAACACTTCGCCAGTCACATGTCTCACGATTACCACAATTTCA
>JBFJCP010000013.1:0-106703 GCA_041615815.1 Gemmatimonadales bacterium
GCATCGACGCCCGCGGAGAACGATACCGGAAATTCGAAGCCGAGATCCTCCCGGAAGCGCTGCATGAGATTCATGGAAATGACGTGCAGAGGCGGACCCGACACATACATGTACGGATCGGTCTGCGTGGGAAACATCGTGGGGTCGTTGGCCACCACCAGGGTGTTGGTGAACTTGGCCCCGATCGTGGATCCCCGTCGTTCCGCAAGCTCGCGCAGGCTCACGAGGATGTTGAGCGCGTCGTCGTACATCAAATCGTGCTCGAAAGCCTCTCGGCGCAGCTGTAGGTGATCATAGCCGAGCCGCCCGATGAGCAGCTCCTGCACTTGTGCGAATCCCAAGAGCGTTGGATTCAGTTTGATGATGGTATGCAGCCCGAGATCGTCGATGAGGTAACGGGCGATGGCTTCGATCTGATCTGCCGGACAGCCATGGAACGTCGAGAGCGTCACGCAATCCGAAATCGACGTAGGAAGCTCGAGGTCCCGAAACTCCGCCAGATCGCCGGTGAGCTCCGCGCGAAGTTGATCGAACACCCTTCCCGGTTCTTTCAGCGTTTGGATGAATCCAGTCACCTTTGGTGACTGGATTCCCTCGAGATCGTACCCCACACTGATATCGAACACGGTATCGAAGCCCCCGTCACTCGGGAAGATCCCGAATCCGCGCGTGTGCTTCAGGATCTCGATCAGGTAGGTCGCCTTGGCGTACTCCATGATCGACTCTTCAACCAGCAACTCCTGCGACCATTCCACATTGTACCCGATGTTCGGGACGTGGATGCACGGACGGGGAATTTGCAGCCGGTCATTCACCTGTACCGTCTTGAGCTCGATGATCCGGCTTCCCGCGAGCCACGACAATACGATGTTTTGCGCCAATTGGGTGTGCGGCCCGGCCGCAGGTCCAACGGGCGTGGATGCACGCCGGTCAAAATGCCAGGCGCTGAAATCCAACGATGGATCTGGGATGAACCACTTGCGCACAGGGAGATCGAACATCGATTGATTAGCGGTGATCTCCCACCGCATGCGGCGAAGGAGATCGGGCAACGGGACCGGGACGAGCGCCGTCACCCCGCTTTCGCCGCCACCCTGCGCGACTTGGGGACCGATGGGCGGGCCGCCGGTGCATCGGTCATCGGAAGCCGGAAGCGGCGGATGCCATCGTAGGCATGGAGGGCGCCGGCAACGGCTCCGGCCGTGGGGACGAGGCCGATCTCGCCCACCCCTTTCGAGCCATATCCACCAATCTCGTCCGGCACCTCCACGAGGATCACATCGATCGGCGGCGTGTCTTTGGCCTTGAGAATGCCAAGATCCTTCAGGAGGAGCGAGTCCGGGTGCCCGTTGGTGCAGGGAAGATCCTCGGATAGCGCATACCCGAGTCCCATGTGAATGGACCCCTCGATCTGGCCGGTGCATAGCAGTGGATTGATGGCGCGGCCCACGTCGTGGGCAGCCACCACGCGCGCCAGTCGACCGGCGTCGTCCAGGATCACCACCTGGGTGGCGTAGCTGAATGTCATGTGGGTCTTGGGATCGTCGGTGTCTTCTCCTGGCTTCGTGGTGATGTCACACACGTACTCGCCCAAGTACTCCCTGCCTTCGAGCTCGGTGAGCGTTCGGTCCGCGAGATCCGCCGCAAGCTTCTGTGCAGCGATCCGTCCCGCAGCCGAGGCGAGTGCCGTAGCCCTCGAGGCCGTGGTCATGCCGCACACGATCGCGGGATGGCTTCCCGTCCGCACCGTCATGATCTCGGGATCGAGCCCCGTTTCCTCGCAGACGACCTGCCTGAGCACGGTGAACAGCCCCTGCCCCATCTCCGTATAGCCGGTGAAGATCTCCACATGATCGCCACTCAGCACGCGAAGCATCACGCGCCCCGAGTCGTCCATCCCATTGCCAATGCCGGTGTTCTTGATCCCGCATGCGATGCCGGCGTACTTCGCATTCCGATAAATGTCCTTCACCGCCTCCAGGGTCTGTCGGATACCACAGCTCCCAGTCATCCGCTGTCCGGTGGCAAACTCGTCACCCGGGCCCAGGATATTGCGGTCACGGATCTCGTAGCCGTCCACGCCAACCCGCTGAGCCAGCAGATCCATGACCCCCTCGATGGCAAACGCCGCCTGGTTGGCGCCGAATCCGCGCATTGCGCCGCACGGCGGATTGTTGGTATACACCGTCTTCGCTTGGATGTCGACATTGGGCACGCGATAGGGACCACAGGAATGGCCGGCGGCCCGCTCCAGCACCTTCATACCCACGGAAGCGTATGCGCCAGTATCGCCAACGATACGAGCGCGTACCGCCGTGAGTCTGCCCTGGGCATCTGCCCCGACGGTGTACTGCAGCGTGATGGGGTGTCGTTTCGGGTGGATCCGGATGGACTGCTCTCGAGTGAGCACGGTCTTGACCGGCCGCTGAAGCAACCGGGCCGCGAGAGCGGTCTGAGCCTGGATCGACAAGTCCTCCTTGCCCCCGAACGCGCCGCCGTTGGTCACCAGCTCCACATCGATGCCGTCTGGATCGATCCCGAGGACGGCTCCGATTTGTTGTTGGTCGTCGTGCACGCCTTGTCCCTGGGAATACACCCGCAGGCGATCGCCGTCTGGCAGGGCCATGCATGCTTCCGGCTCGAGATAGGCGTGCTCGATGCGTTGCGTGACAAATGTTTGCTCGATGACATGCTGGGAATGGGCCAGTGCCGCCTCGACGTCACCTCTCGAAAAGGCACAAACTTCCAGGAGGTTCCCAGATTCGTGAACAGCGGGCGAGCCTGGCTCGAGTGCCGCGATTGGATCGATGACGGGATCCAAAGCCTGGTATTCCACGCGAACCGCATCAGCGGCCTGCCGGGCACGAAACATGGTGTCGGCCACCACCAGCGCGAGCACATCGCCCAGGCAGTGAGTCGTTTCTCCTTCGGCAACGAATACGGGCCAGTCATGGACGATTAGCCCAATGTGACGCGCCCCGGGTACATCCACCGCCGTGAGCACCCGCTGGACCCCCGGCATCGCCAGGGCCGGGCCCGTATCGATCTTCAGGACCCGGGCTCGCGGGTGTTCGCTCAACACAACGGCGCCATGCAGCATCTGGTCGATCGCAAGGTCGGCCACATAATCCTTCTCGCCCATGGCATGCTCGAATCCACGATAGCGCGCGCTGCTGCCACCCACGCCGTTTCCGTCCGGCCCCTGCGTGGGCACAATCCCGCGAATCAAACCAAAGTCTTCGCCGAAGAAATGTGGCCGCCGCGGCTCCGCGCTGAGGGGTGTGCCACCGTTATTCCACGCCTCTCCGGCCGTCTGGATCGCGTCGAGGATCCGTTGATAGCCTGTGCATCGGCAGAGATGGCCGGAGAGCGCCTTCGACGCGGCGTCTCGGTCCGTCGCTTTGCCATTGGTCAGCAGCGAAGCCGCCCGCACCACGATTCCGGGAATGCAGTAGCCACACTGGATCGCTCCCTCTTGGACGAACGCGTCCGAGAGCACCCGCCGCTGAGCTTCGGAGATTCCCTCGAGCGTGACGACGTTCCGTCCCTCCACCTGGGACGGCCGCCGGAGGCAGGCGAGGACCGGGCGACCATCAACGAGCACGGCGCAACACCCGCACCCACCCTGCGGGGCGCAGCCGTCCTTGGGCGAGGTGATCCCACACTCGTCTCGTAGCACCTCGAGAAAGTGCATGCCCCGCTCGAAGCTGGCGGTCGTGGGTTTGCCGTTGAGAGTGAACGAGACGGTCGGCATCAACACACCATCCCAACGTTGGAGGTCATCAGGGCCCACAGGTCCGTACGGGCACCCACCCTTCCTTTAATAAACGTACAGGATCCGCGGCGGAGTCCAAGCCCGGGACCTCCACGGGGGGCGCGGGCTCCCCACCCTTGCGCGCCACGCCATTGCACTGTTCCTATCTTCCGTACATTGATCGACCGACTCGGCCGCCTCACATCGGCTCTCAAGGTGGATTGTCATACACGGGGAGGCGAGCGGACCCACGGGGGTCTCCTTGCGGGTGGTGGACGGAACCAGCGGGCGACGGCAGGTATTGCCGGGTGGTGGCAAAACACTCCGTTGGACACGGGGAGGGCGGGAAATCGTATACCGGCGTGGCGATGCGCTCTTCGCCGTCTCCGTCGACCCCCAAAGCGGCGAGGTGGGTACCCCCGTTCTGCTGTTCCGTGGGCCGTACCGCGCCAGGAAGGCGTATGCCGGGTGCAACGACTACGACGTGACCGCCGACGGGAATCGATTCCTCTTCGTGAAGCCCGTCGTGGAGCTCGGAGCGCTGCCGATCGTGGTGACGCTGAACTGGTTCGAGGAGTTGAAGGAGAAGATGGGAGGATGAGTTACGGGCAGATGTCGGTGGCCAAGGGTCGATCTGGGAAGCTCAAGATCGGACTGCTACTCTGGCTCATTGTGCTCGGCGGCGCCGGCTACTACAGCATGGCGATCGGAGGTGTGTACTGGCGACGCTACAGGCTCGAAGACGCCGTCATGCGAGATCTCAGTTTTGCCGGTCAGTTGACGGACGAGGCAATCCAGCGACACGTGCTGGAGCAGGTTGACCAAATGAACCTGCCGCCCGAAGCCCGCCGCGTTCAGTTCGTGCGCACGGAAGGGCCGCGCGCCCTTCAAGTCACGATATCGTACGCGGAAACGGTCAACTTGCTGTTCACCACGAGGCAATTCCCCGTCTCGATCCACATCCGCCGCGTTTTTTGATATTCGTCCGGGTGATGGAGGATAAGCGTGACGGCATTCTCGCACTCCTCCCGACCCTGCGCTCGAATCCCTCGAGGCCTGGGCACCGGTCGGATGCGGGCAATCACTGACCGAACGTGACCCTGGTACGGGCGTGTCCTACCCGATCTCGTACTTAACGCACTTCAGCACCCACACCAATCGCCGGGCTCTGTTTCTCCAGTAATCGTCCCACCGCCACTGCTTCTTCGGACAAAAGCTCGAGCACATCATCGAGACTGAGAACGCCGACCATTCGGCCCCCCTCACGGGTCACCAACAAACGCCGGGTGGCCGCGCTCACCATCCTGGAGAGCGCGTCTTCGATCGGGGTGTCCTGATCTACCGACTGCACCGGCGTCGACATCAACTGCGATACGGGGGTTGTCTCGGCGTCGAGCCCCGTAGCCACGCACCGCGTAACGATGTCCCGATCGGTTAGGATGCCCCTTGCCCGGCTCACACTATCTGGATCGGTGACCACCAGCGTCCCCACCTCATGCTCAGCCATGCGCTGGGCAGCGACTCTGACGGTCTCATCTGGCGCCGCCGTCGCCACCACGCGGGTGCAGATCCTCCCCGCTGACATAGTGCCTCCTGGCTACTCCGTACACTCAACCTGCTCTCGGCAATAGCTAATGAAGGCAGTGTGATGCCGAGCTGAAGCCGGAATGAACCTGGTGTCGGAACGCGAACACCGAGCGGCGGCTCTAACTCCCTCCACCCACCGGTGCGGCCATTCCACCCAACTGCTTCCACTGTCCCTGGATCCGCTTCCACACCTCGAATCGGCGATTCTCGAGGAAGCTCACCGTTCCCTTGGTATCCTCCCTCTGCCAGTGGGAGCTGACGAACACGAGCGCCATGTCGCCATCGATGGTGATTGCCAGCGGGCGCAACGCGGACCAATCCCACCGCGTCAAGCCCCAGGTAAAGAGCCCGCGAGACATGCCGCGCTCCAGCTCACGAGTGGTGTTGGGGGATGACCACTCGGTCCACCAGAATCGAACCTCGGCGGAGGCGAGACAGCGATCTGCCCATGTTCCAAACTGCTTCGCTTGCACGGCCTGTTGCCACGCATCCCAGCACTGTTCCATGGCCGTCATCACCTCTCGCTGGGTCTCGTTCCATTGCTGGGCTCCGGCGGGCGGCGCCGCGAGAGTGAGTAGCACAGCTACGAGGATTGCAGAGCTCATTTTCATGGGAATACCCTCCGTTGTGAAACCAACGTCGGACAAGCAACCCGCTACTAGGTTGCCCATTGAAGCGGAAGTCGCAACATTTCCGCCCAGCCAGCGAGCCAGAGGAATGTCTTATCTCATGCTTCGTGACTATTTCGTTAGAGCCCACGACATCCCGAGTCACCACCAACCCTTCGAGTGAGACCAATGTCGACACCCTCAACACGTCGTTTGCTCTCCGTCATCACCATGACCGTCGCCACCGTCCCCGTCCTGCTGCTGGGCTACCAGCCGGGAGGAGGCGAGGCGCTCGTCGGCACGGAAGACGCTGTCCTCACCCACGCTCCCGCTGTTCCTCCCCCCATCAGCCGCAACCACCCGACCCGCGTAGTCGTCAACCTCGAGACTCGAGAGCTCGTGCAGCGGCTTGCGGACGGGGTGGATTATACGTTTTGGACGTTTGGCGGCGAGGTGCCGGGTCAATTCATCCGGGTGCGGGAGGGGGACGTCGTGGAATTCCACCTCAACAACCGACCGGACAGCCGCATGCCTCACAATATCGACCTGCACGCGGTCACGGGTCCAGGCGGCGGGGCCACATCCTCACTTGTGAGTCCAGGACAGACAGCCACCTTCGTCTTCAAGGCACTCAATGCTGGCCTGTACGTCTACCACTGCGCCACCGCTCCCGTGGGGATGCACATCGCAAACGGGATGTACGGGCTGATCCTCGTCGAGCCTGCTGAAGGGCTTCCGCCCGTAGATCGGGAGTACTATGTGATGCAGGGGGAGTTCTATACGGGCGGCCGCTACGGCGAGCCGGGACTTCAGCCATTCAGCATGGAGAAAGCCCTGGCTGAGAATCCTGATTACGTGGTGTTCAATGGGGCCGTCGGATCGATGTCGGCGGAGAACGCGCTGACTGCCGCGGTGGGAGAGACGGTTCGCCTGTTCGTCGGCAACGGCGGCCCGAACCTGATCTCGTCGTTCCACGTGATCGGTGAGATCTTCGACCGCGTCTACCAGGAGGCGGGTTCCGCCGTGACGAGGAACATCCAGACGACCCTGATACCCGCCGGCGGTGCAACCATCGTGGAGTTCGAAACCCAGGTCCCCGGCAACTACATCTTGGTGGATCACTCGATCTTTCGCGCGTTCAACAAGGGTGCCCTCGGCATCCTGGCGATCACGGGTCCGGCGGAATCAGCGATCTACTCCGGGCGGATCGAGGAGGGAGTGTACGTACCCGAGGGCGGCGCAATCCAAACGATCCCGGGCGCGGAACCCCAGCCAACACGCGCGTCGACGACCCAGGAACGCATCGCGTTCGGGGAGCGAGTCTATGCGCAAAACTGCGTTGCCTGCCACCAGGCTAACGGCCAGGGAATTCCTGGCGCGTTCCCACCCTTGGCAGGCTCTGACTACCTGAATGCCGACAAGATTCGCGCGATACGCATCGTGTTGAACGGGCTGGATGGCACCATCACAGTGAATGGCAACACATACGACGGTGTCATGCCTGCGCTCCAGCTATCGGACGACGACGTGGCGAACGTGCTATCGTACGTTTACAGCCAATGGGACAATTCAGGACTTGTCGTTGCCCCGTCGGAGGTGCGCACGGTGCGGCAATAGGGGATCGTTGCCGGAATGCGCCACCGCGACATACTGCCATACTACCGATAGCGATTCGCGCCCCATGATCGACGTCGATCGGGTCAGCTTCACGTATCCCGGAGGACAGCGCCCTGCTGCCAGGGACCTCAACTTCCGGATCGAGGAAGGCGAGATCTTCGGGTTCCTGGGCCCCAGCGGTGCCGGGAAGACGACCACGCAGAACATCCTGATCGGCTTGTTGCGCGACTACTCCGGCCGAGTGACGGTGATGGGCCGTCCACTCGAAACGTGGGGGGGCGACTACTACGAGCAGATCGGTGTCTCATTCGAGTCACCCAACCACTATCTCAAGCTCACGGCGCTCGAGAACCTGAGTTACTTCCGTTCGCTCTACCGTGGTCCCACGGAAGAGCCCGCACTGCTGCTGGCACTCGTCGGTCTCACCGAGCATGCACACAAGCGTGTTGCCGAGTTCTCGAAGGGCATGAAGAACCGCCTCAACTTTGCCAGGAGCCTGCTCCACCGTCCCAAGCTCTGGTTTCTAGACGAGCCCACCGCCGGACTCGATCCTGCCAACGCGAAGAACAATCGCGAAATCATCAAGGCCAGGCGGGAGGCTGGTACCACCGTTTTTCTCACGACCCATGACATGACGGTGGCGGACCAGCTGTGCGATCGTGTGGGATTCATCGTGGATGGGGCCTTGGAGGTGATCGATGCCCCCACAGCGCTCAAGCGACAGTACGGCAAACGAAGCGTGGTGGTCGAGTTCGAGGCCGAGAAGGGAGGTACCGAGACTCGGGAGTTTCCGTTGGACGGACTCGCGGACAACCAGCTCTTCCTCCAGACCCTCCGCGCAGGGCAGCTGAACACCATTCACAGCCAAGAAACGACGCTCGAAGAGGTTTTCCTCGCTGTGACCGGGAGAACGCTCGAGTGAGACGCCTCGTCTCCACAGTGCTTTTGGACATCAAGGTCCAGAGTCGCAACAAACTCTACGTGATCGGGATCAGCGTAGCGCTGGTTGTTGGCATTTCCATGGGCCGGATCTTCGACCACGAGACCATTCGGACAATCTTGCCAGTGCTCTTTTTGGGATCGCTTGGCGGCACCACGTATATGTTTGTGGCGGGGATGGTGCTCTTCGAGAAGAGCGAACGAACGAATAACGCGCTTTCCGTGACACCGCTGCGTCGGCGAGAATACATTGTCTCGAAGACGATCACCCTCTCGGCATTCGCCACAATCGAAAGCGTGATCCTTCTGTTCGCCGCATTCGGCCTTCGGGAATTCAACCCCGCAGCGCTGGCGGCTGGTATCGTGAGCATGGGCGCCATCTATACGCTGTTCGGGTTGGCACAGGTGGCACGCCATCACTCCGTAACAGATTTTCTCGTTCCCGGAGCAATCCTGATCAGCGCCGTGTTGCAGTTGCCCGCGGTTCACCTCCTCAACATCTTTCCGAGCCCACTCTGGTATCTGATTCCCACCCAGGCACAAGCACTGCTGATGAAAGGGGCGCTGCAGCCGATCCCTGCGTGGGAGTGGATCTATGCCGTTAGCTTCACGATCATCGTTCTACCCGTCGCCTACATCGTGGCCTACCGACGTGTCGCGAAATACGTTCTGGGACCGGGAACCATAACATGACGATTCCGTTGACGGCTTTGAGGAGTGTCGCGGCGGTCGACGCGCGCCTCGTGGCCAGAGATCGGTTTTTGGCGTGGATGACGGTGTTTATCCTCGTGCTTTCGATCGCTTTCCGTTTTGCCTTCCCGGCCGCCGCGAATGCGCTCCGTGCCACATTCGGATTCGATCTCGAGACCTACTATCCGCTGCTGACCAGTTTCGTGGTGATGACCTTTGGTGCGCCGTTGATCGGGATGATCATGGGTTTCGTCCTGGTGGAAGCTCGAGAGGACAACACTCTCAAAGCGCTCATGGTTTCTCCACTTTCCTTCGATTGGTATATGACGTACAAAGCAGTAACACCGATTCTACTGGGATGCGTCACGGCACCGGTGGTCGCGCTGATCGTGGGTGTGGGCTTGCCACCGCTCGGACCGCTTCTGCTCATTTGCGTCGTCGCTTCGATCATGGCGGGGATCTCGGCGCTCGTGATTGCCACGTTCTGCGACAACAAGGTCCAGGCTTTTGCGGTACTCAAGATCTCAGGAGCGAGTGGATGGATCCCACTAGCCGCCTATTTTATTTCGGAGCCGTGGCAATATTTGGCTGGTCTCTTCCCCCATTATTGGGTCTTCAAGGCGTATTGGCTGGCCACGGAGGGCCGCGTGTCCTGGATTTTCGCCCTCGGAATGGGAACGATTACCTTGTCGCTGACGCTGTGGCTGCTCATGAAACGGTTTCAGGTGGTGGCGCGGCGCTGAGTGTACGATACCACTCACCTCGAGGTACTTGGATGGAGATGCCATGAACAGAACCCTGGTTGTCCTTTGCGCCACCGGACTCGTGTGCGGGATGGCGGAAGCACAGGCCGTCCCAGTGGCAGGGGGGAGTCCCGAGTGGGCAGGGCTCGACAAGATGGAATGGCCTACGGTGGACGAGATCGGCGTACCCCTCTACCCGGATCTCACGGCGTTCCTTGCAGGCGAAAACGTGGGCGTGACGGAGGCCGAAGGAGAATTTCGTTTTGTGAACTTCGCCTCGCAGGCCGACGTTGCAACACTGCTGGCATGGTACGGGGAGCATGCCGAGGGATGGGTCGTGGACGAGACGATGGAGATGCTCTTCCCCGAGGGCGCCTCGATCAACGACGCCTTGATGGGTCAGACACCGTACGTGAACATCTCAGACATGGTCGAGGGGACCGAAGGCAAGTGCGGCGGGTGGTACGCCTGCAAGACCATGGTGCAGGTAGTGTATAAGCCTGCGCCCTGAACGACGCCCGATCGTCGAGGGCACATAGGGACGGCGGCATCCCTCGTTGCTGACCCGTCGTAACCCAGAGATTTCGTGTTGTGCGCATTCCGGGTCCCTACGCGGAAGCCGAATGGGGCCCAGTGACGGGTGTTGCGTGCGTGCATCTCTTGCGCATCGGGTACAGGGCGTGAATCCTAGCCTGATAACCGTCTATCAACGTGCCCACTCCACGAATTATCTTCGTCGACGTCGCAAGGAGTTGGGCCATCGGCTTGGCCCTGTTCCACCACGCGATGGTAGATCTGCGGGCCTGGGAGCTCTTGCCATCGCTCGAGCGAACCGGTCTCCTCCTGGTGGTCCGAGCCGCCACCCCCACCTTCATCATCGTGTTCGGTATGATGCTCGAGATCGTCTACGTCCGACGTCTCGAGCGCCATGGATTCGCGCCCGTTGCGCGTCGACTCCTCGTTCGCAGCGCTCAGTGTTACGCAGGCTACGTCGCCACCATTGTCGCTGGGCTCATTGCTGGACACCTATCCCTGCGGGGGGCAACCGCTGCCGGGCTCTTCTTACAAGACGCCTACTTCGGCAACATTCTCAAGTTCTACACGCTGGCGCTTTTGTTCGCAGTCCCGCTCCTGTGGCTGCGGCAACGTGGCGGGATGACCGGACTGCTCGCCGTGGGTGCCGGACTCTGGCTTTTCCAACCGCTCCTGGCTTCCATCATCGACCCACCGTCGGGACTCGCGCACGGGATGTCTTTCTTGATGGGGATCGGGGACTTCACCGGACCCAGCGTGTGGCACGGCCTGACATTCGTCGTTCTGGGAATGCTGTTGGGACGAGCATTACGGCATGACTGGCCCGCGCACATGCATCGGTTTTATGGCGTGGCAACCGGTGTGATGATCGCTGCCGGGATCGTCGTATTCTTCTTCGTCCTGCAATCATCCCCAGGTGACGTGCTCTGGAATTACGTGGACACACGCGCCTATCGGAGTGCCAACCACCCAGGCTATTACGCCATCGGCTCGCTATCGGCGGTCGCGATGCTACTCGCGTTATCCTGGCTCATCCCGCGAGACGGCAAGGCCGCGTTGGTCCCTCCGCTACTCGTCCTGGGGAATTCGTCCCTCTTGGCATTCACCTTGGGGAACGTCATCCTGAACCTGCGGCCTCACCTGTGGGCTCCCGTCAGCGCCATCGAGGCTATGGCCGCAGCATTGAGCCTTTTGCTGCTGGTTGGCCTGATGCTGCAGGCTCGAACGTACGCGGCAATCCGCTGGAACCTGACACGCCTGCGCGTGGGCGTGGCGAGGGATGGCGTGTGAGGCGCCAGCTCAACCACGACTGACCGCACGCCATTCCGGCACGAGCGCGCGGCCGCGACCGAGACGGGGACTGTGATGGCCAACAGTTTCCACAGAGTGATGGGACCCTCCACGCGGTGTGCTTTGAATGTGCCAGCTTGGCTACTCTGCGACGGGGGCGTTGGCTTGGCTTACGGGATCTGCCAGAGGAGATACGCCGCTGTCACGGTTCCGACGATCACTCCACCGTAACAGACAAGGACGATGAGTTCGTTCAGATGTTTGATCTGTAATCCGTCGTACAAGGTGTAACGGAAGCGATGTGCCCAGTGAAACAGCGACAACACACACAGGAGAAAAAGAACCACGCGGGCCAACGGGTGACCGAACAAGGAAAGCAGATACGCATGACTGGGGGACGGGAGCCATCCAAGGGGATACGCGAGGCCGAACAAGAACAAGAGGACCGGGATCAACAACGCCGCCAAGACCCCGCCAGCCGAAAACAGAGTCCATAAAAGCGGTTCTAGGGTTCGTCGTAGCATTTACACCCTTTGGAACATCCAGACGACCGCCACCGACACCACCACCCAACCCGCATAGTTGGCGATGGCAATGAGCGTTCCGGGAACGCGTTTCCCCTTCAGATGCACAACCATCGCCTGGGGCGCGAGATTGAACCATGTCACGGCGTGAAACACGACGAAGAGGAGACCGACGACGTTCAACAGCAGCACATAGGGATTCGCCGCCCAACGCAGGAATTCCTGGTACGCGAGACTCCCGCGGCTGACTGCCAGAATCAACATCAGCAGGAAAACGACGAACCAGGCAACAAAGATGCTGCTCAGCTCGCGCAGGATGAACGCCAGGCTGGACCAGCGTTTCAGCCACCACCACGTGGAAACGCGCCGACGATACAAGCGTGGGTGGTCCTGCGTATACGGTGCTTGGTCCCTCATCGTTTCCCCCACGGTACGATGAAGCGCTTGACCGCCTCGAGTGCAGCTTCCAGCTTGTAGCGTTGGATCGAGCCAGCGGGATCGACGTGCTTGGGGCACACCTTCGTACATTGGCCCACAAACGTGCAGCCCCAAATCCCATCGTGCCCAGACAGTAGCTCCAGGCGCTCCACCGCTCCCTCGTCGCGCGAATCCAAATTGTACCGCTGAGCGAGCGCAATGGCCGCTGGCCCGATGAATTCCGGGTCGAGCCCGTACACTGGGCACGCGGCGTAGCACAGCATACAGTTGATGCACATGCTGAACTGCTTGTACTGCGCCATTTGTTCCGGCGTCTGCCGATACTCACCCTCCGTCAGCGGCCGCTCGTCCTCACGGATGATCCATGGCTTGACCGCAGTCAGCTTGCGCATGAAATCGGTGAACTCGACCACGAGGTCCCGCACCACCGGAAAGTTGTCTAACGGCTCAACCCGCACCGGACCTGGTGCATAGTCGGCGAGAAACGTCTCACACGTTAGCTTCGGCTCGCCATTGACGGTCATCCCGCAACTGCCACAAATGCCCATCCGACACGACCAACGGTACGATAGTGTCCCGTCGAGTTGGTCCTTGACGTAGTTCAGTCCGTCGAGAATCACCCATTCCGGGTGGCACGGCACCTCGTATTCCTGGAACCTGGGTTCGAGCTCCTCCTCCGGGCGATAGCGCGCCAGCTGCAGCGTGATGCGGTCAGCCATATGTCATCTCCCGTACACCCGCTCGCCAGGGGGCCAGCGGGTAATGGTTACCGGGAGGTATTCGACCCGGCAGGAGCCCCCGGGATCGCGGTAGGCCAACGAGTGCGCCAGATACCGCTGATCATCGCGGTTCAGAAAATCGGTCCGCTGGTGCGCGCCGCGGGATTCTTCACGCCTCAGGGCGGAGTGAACGATTGACTCGGCCACATCGAGCATGAATGACAGCTCCAAGACGGCGATCAGCTCGGTGTTGAACGTTCGACTCTTGTCTTCAAGCGCTACGGCTTCGAATCGCTCCTGTAACTCCTGCAATCGCCTTGCGGCTTCCGCCAATCCCTCGCCCGAGCGATAGATGCCGGCACCCTGCTCCATCGCCTTTTGCATCTCGATGCGGATGGTCGCGGGCCGCTCCCGGCCATCCGTCTTTTGGAAGAACGCTCGCTCGAGACGACGCCGTTCGTCCTCTGCCTGGGCCACTACGGTCGACCTGGGATCCTGCTGCCTGGAGGCGTACTCAGCCGCCGCCCGGCCGGCACGGGCACCAAAGACTAGCAATTCCGGCAGGGAGTTGGATCCAAGACGATTGGCACCGTTGATACTTACGCAGGCCACCTCACCCGCGGCATACAGACCATCCAAGGGCGTCGCACCCTGAAGGTCCGTGTGCACCCCACCCATCATGTAATGAATCACGGGCCGTACCGGAATCAGTTCGTTGACCGGATCGATGTTTTGATATTTCCGACACAGCTCGCGCACGAAAGGGATTTTCGTGCTGATGACCTTTGCACCGAGATGCCGAAGATCGAGATGTACGACTGGACCGTAGGGTGTGTCGGTGGTCCGCCCCTTGTCCACCTCTTGTACGAAGGCCTGGGAGAGACGGTCCCGTGGTCCGAGCTCCATGCTCCGCAATACTGGCCTGGGCTCCGGTGTACCGAGGTTGTAGTCCTGCAGGTAACGGTACCCATCTTTGTTGATCAGCCACCCGCCCTCCGCCCGCGCAGCCTCCGTGATCAAGATACCGGTGAATGGCAATCCGGTCGGATGGTACTGAACGAACTCCATGTCCTTGAGCGGGATTCCAGCGCGGTAGGCCAATGCCATCCCGTCACCGTTCTTGATGTTCGCGTTGGTGGTGAAGGGGAACACCCGACCGCAACCACCCGTGCAGAGCACGACCGCCTTCGCGAGGATCGGCTGCACTCTGCCGGACAGGAGGTCGATGGCCACCACACCTCCTACCCGTCCGTCGTCCACCAAGAGCTTGGTGACAAACCATTCGTCGTAGCGAAAGACGCTCGTGTGCTTGAGGGAGGTCTGAAACAGCGTGTGGAGCATGTGGAAGCCGGTCTTGTCGGCGGCAAACCAGGTTCGCCTCTTCTTCATGCCGCCGAACGCCCGCACGCCCACGCGACCATCCGGTTCGCGACTCCAGGGACAACCCCAGTGCTCGAGTTGGAGCAACTCCCGCGGTGCCTCCTCAACAAAGGCCTCCACGGCATCCTGATCGCACAACCAGTCGCCCCCGGAAATGGTATCGTAGGCGTGCTCGTCGAGGCTGTCGTCTTCCCGAATCACTCCCGCGGCGCCGCCTTCAGCGGAGACGGTGTGACTGCGCATGGGGTAAACCTTTGAGACGACCGCGACGCGGAGTCGGGGGTTGGTCTCCGCGATGGCAATGGCCGCGCGCAAGCCCGCTCCGCCGCCTCCAACCAGCACGACATCGTGGTAAGCGGTCAACGGCCCGCCCCAGGCATGTGCCGAGACCTCCGGCTATTCGGCAATCAGCTCGTCCTCGAGAACCGTGCCGTCGTGACGGATGACTCTACAAGAGACGCTGCCGTCGTGATACTCGTGACGAAAGCTCCGGCAACCGCATTCATAGAAGAGCTCATCGCTGAGGAGGCACTGTTCGTCGCGATCCCGAAAGCGTTCTCCATTCACGATCTGTCCACACGGAGCTTTCTTGTTGGTAAAGGGGGTGGTGGCGGCGGACATTGGCGGGTCCTCCTTGTCGAACGGAAACGCGGCCACGCCGGCGGGTGAGCTTCCCGATTCTGATGGCCGTCTCCTTCTCGATTATGCATCCCGGCCATCCAGGCGGCAAGCACTCCTTCGATTAACCTTGCGTTCGCGTCTTGCTCTTTCTCTCTTTCAAAGAAGACCCGGCACCGTGACGGTACCGGGTCCTCGGTATGTTGTGGACTGTCAAACTGTCGGGGGTATTGGCGTAGTGCACCGCCCTACATCCCGTCCGATGTCACCCGCTCCATTTCGTGTTTGACATACCGATTCATCCACTCCTGCATCTCCCACAGCATATGCAGAATCGATTCACGCGCGCGATACCCATGGCTCTCATGCGGGAGCATCACCAGACGCGCCGTCTTGCCGAGCCCCTTGAGCGCGTTGTAGAACCGCTCGCTCTGCATGGGATAGGTACCGGAGTTGTTGTCCGCTTCGCCATGAATCAACAGGATGGGCTCGTTGATCTTGTCCACGTGCATGAAGGGCGACATCCCGAAGTAGATCTCGGGGGCCTCCCACACCGTGCGCTCCTCGCGCTGGAACCCGAAGGGGGTGAGCGTCCGATTGTACGCACCACTCCGCGCAATGCCCGCAGCGTACAGATCCGAGTGCGCCAGGAGGTTGGCTGCCATGAACGCGCCGTAGGAATGCCCACCAATGCCGATACGCTCACGATCCGCCACACCACGCCGCACGACTTCGTTTACCGCCGCCTCGGCGCTGGCCACGAGCTGCTCCACGTAGGTGTCATTGGGCTCCTCATCGCCTTCGCCGATGATCGGCATGGTAGGTCCGTCCAGCACGGCGTACCCCTGCGTCAGCCAAATGACGCTGGACCATCCGGTCAGGCGATCGAATTGATACGGCGAATCGGTGATCTGACCAGCCAAATCCGCGCTCTTGTATTCACGAGGATATGCCCACATCAGCATGGGGAGCGGACCGTCAGACGCGGCGTAGCCCGGCGGCAGATAGAGAGTGCCGTTCAGCTTCACCCCGTCCGACCGCTCGTATTCGATCAGTTCCTTCTGCATGCCCGCGAGCTGCGGCGTGGGATTGGGGAACGACGTGATCTGCCGGAGCTGGCCACCGGAAACGTCACGTACGAAGTAGTTGGGTGGATCTTTCACCGACTCACGGACGGTGAGTACCTGGCGGCCAGCTTGATCCAACACCTGTAACGGCCGCTCGTAGTGCGGCGCCGATGAGCGGAAGACCCGCTGCGTCGTCTTGGTCCGGAGATCCAATACATCCAAGAACGGCCGGTTGCCTTCGGGTGAAGCGCCATCGCCGATCAGGTAAAGCGACCTTCCATCCCGACCGGTGTTCATGACCCACCGCCCCGCAGCGTTCCGCATCATGTCCGGGTATCCGGGATCGCCATAGCGATCTTCCCAGGAGCGATCGGACAAGAGCTCCGGCTGTTGCTCCGGTGCGCCGGGAGCCACGAGCCAGGTCTTGATCTGGCGAGTACGCCACCACAACGAGTTGATGAGCGCCACATCGTCCGTGCCCCAGTTCGTGCCCCCATAGCGCAGACCCAGGGTTGCCAACGTAGCGGGCGCGCCCCGAAACGGCGCCGGCAGCATGAACACCTTGTCCCGCACCTCCGCCGGCCTTCCCGCGTCGCCCCCATCCTGTGCCTCGGCCCATACGAGTGTCGCCGGCGCGTCGGCGCGCCACTCCACGTCCCGCGGGCCCGTGGGCACACTGCCAAACGGAATGGGCACCCCCTCCTGCAGCGGGAGATCCCCAAGCTGAAAGACCTGGCGACCCGTGAGATCCACGACTTCGATGCGCCGCGGGAACCGGTATGCGGGTACCAGGTACGAGAACGGTCTATGCAGCGTTTCGACGAGCACAAATCGTCCGTCCGGCGACGGGTCGAATCGCCAGATCTGTCCCGGCTCGCCGATGGGTGTCACCGTGCCCTCGATCGAGACCCTGGCCAGTTGGGACGTCGTATAGTGCTCGAAGAGCTCTTCATCGTAGGGATTCTCGAGGAGATCTTGATAGGTGCGCGCCGGCGCGGTCTCGCCGAGGTTCTCCTGGATGACCGGCCCGGAGGGTACCTGCGGCGCCTCGGGCTCCGCACCTCTCCCGTCCGGGATCAGCGTCACGACAATCGACCGTCCATCCGGCATCCACTCGGGACTCCTCGCCATCGTCAGGTTGAGCCGCGGGCCAGTGAGCCGCCGCGCATTCCCGCTCGCCACCTCGGCCACCCAGAGCTCGATGCCGTCCGACGTGGTGTTGGTGAAGACCATACGAGTACCGCCGGGCGCCCACTCCACGTTCTCAATACGTGCGCCCGCGGGAATACCCGTGATGGGCCGCTCCATCCGATCCGCTACCCGCAGCAATCCGAGCCCCACGTAGTGGCGCGTCCGGCTCCGTCCATTGATCTGCGGTTTGATGCGAAGCCCGGCGAGCCTGAGCTCCCGCTCCGCCAGTTCCGCGATGGACGGAAGGCTCGGCACGTCCTGCAATAAGAGCCACTCGCCGGCCGGGCCCAGTCGCGCGGCAGGCGTGGGCGGTGCATCCACGATGTCGACCAACGTTTGGGTGGGGAGCTGATACTGCTTGCCATTGGTGGGCTCCTGCGCAACGAGAGACGTCGAGAGCAGCAGAATCCCGGCAACGAATGACAGTGATAGGCGGCGCATGACGCTATACCTCGTGGTGGGAACTGTGTAGGAAGCTCGCCGACGGGCCAAAACCGCGCAACTCGTACGAAGTCGTTCGTTCAGTTGGCCGCGTTCAGGCCCATCACCTCCAGGACGAGACGGCCAAGCTCCGCGCGAAGTTCCCGCCGGACGCGGGCCACGCTGGGCTCATCGATTAGATTGCGTCGCTCGTAGGGATCGTCTTCCAGGTCGTAGAGCTCGTCGAGTTCCGGGTGCTGCATCCAGTGAATGTACTTGTGACGCAGCGTGCGCACCGTGCGATAGTCCATGTCCATCAACCACGGCATGGGATTCTCATAAGTATAGAATTCGACCAGCATCGATTCGCGCCAGTCGTCGGCGTCGTCGTGGAGCAGCGGAACAAACGATCGGCCCTGGATGTGGCTCCCGATGGGTGTGCCCGTCAGCTCGAGCACCGTTGGCGCGATGTCGACCGACAGCACCAGCCCCGTTACCCGTGCACCGGCTGGCACGCGCGGCGGGTACCGCAAGAGCAGCGGGTTGCGGATGGATTCCTCGTACGGCAGTCGGCGTTCCAAACTCAGGCCGTGTTCCCCGTAGAAGAACCCGTTGTCGCTGGTTAGGAGGATAGCCGTGGCATCGAGGAGCCCCTGGCGCTCCAAGGCATCCATGAGGCGGCCCAGCCCCTCGTCCACCGCCAGCAACATCTCGGCGCGGCGGCGGATGGTCTCCTCGCTCGTACCGGGGTCGAGGATGCCCCCGAACTCCCGGGTGATGTCCGCCGAGGCGCGATAGGCCAGGGCACGACGGAGTGCCGGCTTCTCCGTCAATTCATCCGGTGACGTGACGACGTTGGGACGGCGGGGGAATACATGTTCTTCGTAGCTGCCGAGGTGCCTTGGAGCCGGGATGTATCCGCGAGGGTAGTTGAGATCCACGGATCCGTCGTCGAGTTGACGGGCATCCGGGTGGATGGCCTTGTGCGCGAGATACACAAGAAACGGTCCGTCCCGCGGCCGCTCGATGAACGCAACCGCTCGATCCGTGAAGATATCCGTGACGTAGCCCGAGACTTCGTGCAGCCGTCCATCTTCGTACAGCAAGGGATCGACCGTGCGGCCCTGGCCTGGCAATCCCACCCAGTAGTCGAAGCCGGGCCGCGGCGTGGGATCGTTCCCCATGTGCCACTTGCCGATGAAACCCGTCTCGTACCCACGTTCGCGGAGTGCTCGCGGAAACGTCTCGAGCCGGTGACTCGCCCGGTTCCGCGCGACATTGTCGATGATGCCGTGACGGGAGGGATACTGGCCGGTCAGAATGCTCGCTCGATTGGGTGAACAAAGCGGTACCGCGTGGAAGGAATTCGTGAACAGCGCTCCTTCACTTGCCAGCCGGTCGATGTTGGGCGTCTCGAGATAAGGATGACCCGCGGCACCGAACTCGTCCCAGCGAAGGTCATCCACGACGATGACGATGACGTTTGGCCGCAGCTCCGCATCCAACGTGGCAGATGCTTGCCGATCGTCGCTAGTGGGTTGGCACGCGGCAATCGCGAGTGGGAGTAACGTCGCCCCAGCCCGGCGCATTCGCACGCTGCCCTACCCTCCCGCCACCACGGCAACCTTGACCCAGTCGGCCTCTTCCCGACGCTCGCGGTCCTTGTACTTGACCTCGATCGTGCGCCCCACCTGCAGGTCCGCAAAGGAGCCTGTGAGGTTGGTCTCCTTCTGCGCCGACCGGTCCAACCAGATCCTTGCGTCATCGGGGATTCGGATGGTCCGCGCGTTTCCTTGCTCGTCTTGCACCGTGACTGTGCGCGCGGATTGATCCACTCCGGTAATCGCTCCCAGATAGGCATAGATGCCGGAGATGCCGGGCGACTGCCCAATTGGGATGTACCGCTCGGTTTGCTCCTGGCCCAATGCTTGGGATGCGCCGGCGGCCAACAGCACGAGGGTCACGAAACCAATGATGCGTTTGTGCATGGAAGCACTCCCGTCTTCGACTACTGGTCTGATTCTAATTCGTGGTCACCAACTCATTACGCGCCCGTTCTTGGGCCTCGATGGCTTCTCGTATCCGGCTCGCCGAGTACCGGCTCAGTACCTGATCGATGAGGTCGCGAGACGCCGTGAGATGTGTCACGGCCTCGGGGTGGAGACCACCGCCGCGCAGAACGAATATGGCGTCATCGGCCTCCGCTCGTGCTCTCGCCAAGAGCGTAGTGCGCCGTTCGGACGAGGCTGGGGGACTCGCATCCAGCAGCGCAATCGCCTCCCGGATATTCTCCAAGGCGTTGACCACACGTAGAAATGCGGCAACGGCCACGACCTGGGTGGCATCGAGATTGATACCGCTGCCGGTGGCACCAGCGATGAGCTGTCCCGCTGGTGAATTATTGAAGGCGTCACCGTTGTAGAAGGCCACTGCCCCCTCGATGGTCTCGACCGAGTTGTTGTGGAAGAAGGGACCGGTGTCCGCGGCTTCCACGAGGGGCGGGGTGTTGAAGGCCCCGTTCCCGGGGGTCCCTTGTCCGTCGTCGGGGGGATTGGGCTCGCCGGTGAGATCGGCAGGCTGGTCCGGCAGGTCTTCCACACCAGTATTGAAATTCAGATTTCCGGCTGTCGGCCCGAAGATGGCCGGATCCCCGTTGGCGCCGGCGTTGGCATGGCAGGCGTTGCATTTTCCGAGCGTGTTGTCCAGGAAGATCTCCTGGCCGCGGGATGCGATCACGCCTTTCAAGGCGAGCGGCAAGGTCAGGTCCTCCTGCCGCCCCACCGAGAGCATGAAGGCCTCGATGGCATCCAATTCGTCGTCCGTGGGCAGCCGGAAATCGATCCCGGGAATGCGGTTGGTCGTGAGCGTGAAGTGCTGAATCACCGCACCGGTCGTGAACGAGCGGAGCGAGCCGTCACCCGGCGCGCCATCGCCGGACCAGCCGGTCTGCGGGCCCTGCGCGCTATTCACGGACGTCCGTAATGCCAGCGTATGCGGGATGCCTCGCATGTTGAAATTGTTGGCCAGATCGTCGAACCCGTCCTGATTCTCGAGAATGAGTCCGAACGCGCGCATGAGCGTCGGGTTCTCGAAGTTGTTGGCTAGATCGGGATTCGTCTCGGCCACGAAGAGCGCATCATCGGGGGGCAACATGGCGATGAACGCCGGCGTGAGCCCAAAGTTGTCCTCCGCCCGGTGACACGTTCCACAGGTGCGCCCGTTCCCGGCGAAGGTCTCGTTGAAAAACAGGCGCTCGCCCTCGAGCACGGGATCCGGAGGACTCGGCGGTGCCGGCGGACAGGCGGAGAGCGTGAGAATAATGAGGGGAAGAGCACTATTGACGGCGAGTAACTGTACGAAATGGCCCCGTTTCACCGGACGCTCCTCGGACGGAGAATTGGTCTGGTGTCGCTCACGACGGATTGCGTCTGCGCCCGCTCACGAGGGATTCGGGCGCACTGGCAGGGCGCGGTCCTATCGATAACACCCGAGGTCGCGGGGAAGCAAGCCTCTTTGGGGTGCGGCACACTCTTCGTGGCCGGAAAATCAAGGGTGAACAGGTCTCAGGTGCCCCCTTTGCGACTCGTCGTCCCACGGGACACCCATTTGGGTGCACAGCATTCTCCACACCTGCGTGAGGGCTCGGTCCCGATCGATCGATGACTGCTCACGCGCGAGCACGGCGCGCACCGCGTCCCCGCTCGTTTGGAGCGCCGCGTCCACCTCCTCGGGACTCGCGGCGGTCGTGTGCAGAAAGTGCTCGCGCCAAAACGTGACATTTCCCGACACCAGGGAGAGGGCACGGGAGGCGCCCACGGAAGGGTCAGCGGGGGGGGCCAAGCCGGCCCGCACGTACGGCAGGACCCAATTGTCTCGCGCGAACACACCCGCAGGATTCTGCATCCAGATCCACGCGTGCAGCACGGCGAGACGCACGCCCCGGGCCTGTTCCATGTCATGCTGGGACCGCCCAAAGCTCTCGTCGCGTATGGTGCCCTGATGGAAGTGCCACATATTGTCTTCCGCGAGCCACCTCGGCGCGCTCTGGTCGGCCGACACGGCCTGTGCATAAGCGACGCCAACGAGCGTCGGTCTACCTTCGATATTCACGTACGAGAGTATCGCCGGCCGCGCCGCGTCGAGGGAGCTCATGAGCAGCCGTACATTCACCCAATGCTCGCCCATGCCCGGAAAGTCCGGTCCGATCCGGCGGTACCCTGATGCGATCGCCACCATCCGATCGGTGAATCGGGCGGTCCCCTCCCGCGCCTCGTGCAGCATGACCGCGAGATCGTCCCCGGACTGTCCCAGCGCCGTGCTGACGGTGAGGAGCCATGCCGTGAAGACCGCACGAGCCACTCGTGTAGCGGTCACGGCTCGAGAACGGCTAAGTGTTCTTGGTCATAGGCCTCGAGGATGCGCGACAACAACTCCGGCGTGACTCCACTGGGATAGCGTGCGAACGCGCGAAGTTGCTCCAGGACCCTCCGTCCAGGACCAGCTCGACCGCGATAGCTGGCGAACCTCGCATCGTCGAAGTTCGCTCGTGAGATGGCGAAGAATGGCGCGATCGTGAGAAGACCGTCGGCGTCCAAGAGAAACGCCGTATCTCTCACTTCCACGAGTTCACCGGCAATGATGCGCCCGGATACCAGCTGAAATTCCGCCGTGGTGCCGCCAGGTCCCTTCGCCGGCGGGTAGCGATCGACGGAGCTGCCAATCGTGCATCCCATCCCCAGCGCGATCGAGCACAACAGTGTCAAACGCGGCATGGTCACCGTGCTCCGAAGCGTGTGGCGAAGAATCGTTGCTCGTATTCGCGCTGCACCACCTGCCACCGCCGCATCGCCGCGAACAGCGCCTCATTGGATGGGGTGAACGTGCCCGGCGGTCGCCGTAGCCAATCGGGTCGCATCCATTCCACGTAGTAACCCTGAGTCGCCAGGAGATACGTGCGGTCATCCTGGGCCCGCCCCGCGTCGAACTCCACGAAGAACGAGTCACCCGGACCCGTCTGGAGATATCGGTCATCCGCGGTACGCACGGCCGTGAGCGCCTCCGGGATCGGTTCCCTGTCGGGAGCCACGATCCGTGCCGGCGGGATGCTCTCGATTCCGGGCCGCCAGGGTTCCGCCGCAAAGACCGCACGATCGATTCGCCACGCATCGGCTACGAACACGAGCCGAACCTGGAGGGTGTCGGGCCGGGTGACCGGAAGCATGACGGCCCTGTGACTCCAGGCAATCGGCCCAGCGTCGCGGATCCAGCCAACCTCGCGCCAAGCCCCGGATGCATCCGCCACTCTCACCCGCAGCCCCATCTCTTCCACGAACCACCGACCCAGCTCCAACGCCGGGCCAATCTCTTCGAGATCGCGACCGATCCAGTCGAGGGCGCGAGCTCCCTGGCCGGAGAGCATGACGTCGTACAGCAACACGGTTGTGAGCAGGCTGTTCCGTAGGGTGAGCACAAGCGCCACGGAGTCTGCTGCTGCCGGCACCGGAAAGACGAGGTCGATGTAATCTCGAGGGTCATCTGCGTTCGCGTTGGCGAGCGTCGAGCTGTCGGTCGCGAAGGCCTCGCCATCCAAATGCGTCAGGACGTTGAGCACGTCCCGCCCCGCTCGGTCCACAGCGTGGCTTGCGGGACTGAGTGCGGGTGCCGCAATCGGCATCCCCCCGACGTCCGGAGCGATCCATTCGCCGGGTGGGTGGTCGACCGCCAAGAGTTCGAGGTGATTGATATAGTGCGTTTCGGCGGCCTCGTTCTTGACCTCAAGCCGCAGCATGGGTTTCAGATCGTTGGTGATCGAGAGACGATCGACGTCGCGGGCCTCGAAGAGCGGGACGATGCTGTGCGAGAACGCCTCCGCCTGAAGCACTGACGTACCCGCGCTGTCAATGTAGATCGTTGGACACGAGCCGAAGATCGCGACCGCGAGCGCCGCCGTGCCCATAGTCGCACCTGCGGTGGCAAGTAGAGAGCCGAGCACCGTGGCCGGGACGTTGACCTTGTCGTGGTAGCTCTCCATGCCCGCCACACTGTCTAGCGGGATGAAACTCACGCGTCTCAGGGGCTCGAGGTTCAGGCCGTACTGTGTTCCCGCACCGAAAACAGTGTCACGGACGAGCCTGAACCCCGTGGGGAACGTGACAATGGTCCCGTCGAGGAGGTGGGCTTTGGCAGGCGCGGTAACGACAGTCCGAGGATCGGTAGACTCCACGGGCCTGGTCTGAACGCTGCGGAAGACGCAAGCCGTCGCGGCGGTGGCGAGCACTAGGACCAGCACAATGCGCACCCTCACACAGAGCCTCCTTCTGTAAAGCGTATTGGGTTTCTCCGTATGACGCTCGAGGAGGACACACAACTCACGCGTTCCATCTTATTACTGGGGAGTCAAGCAAACGTCAATTGGTCTCTACCTCGCCGCCAGGAATTCAGCCTCGTATGCTGCCGGAGGGGCGCTGCTGGACAAACTGGCTCCCTACGCGTACGTCCTATGTTCATCGCATCCCGCTCGCGGGACGCAATTCCTATCAAAACCATATTACGAACCAAGAAGGGAGCCTCACATGGCTGAGAGCGTTTACAAGGTGATCGAGCTGGTGGGAACGAGTGGCGATTCCTGGGAGAAGGCCGCGGCAGCGGCCGTCAAACTGGCGTCCCAGAGCGTACGGGATATGCGGGTTGCCGAGGTGACCGAGCTGGACATGACCTTGGACAATGGGAAGGTCACGGCCTACCGGGCGAAAGTGAAAGTCTCCTTCAAGCACGAAGGCAAGTAGGGGATCGAAGGTTTTATTCGGGTCGACTCAGGCAGTCATGACCCCTTCCCTCTACACGCGACGCGAATTCACTGAAATCCTGGCAGCCGCGGGAGCCGCGGGTCTGTTGGGTTGCGATCGAGCCGGCTTGGCCATCGACGGCGTCGTGGTCGAGCGCGACCTCGTCATTCCCATGCGCGACGGGGTCGCGTTGGCTGCCGACGTCCATCGTCCAGCGCAAAACGGCCGCCCCTTGCCTGGACCCTTCCCCACCGTCCTCGAGCGTACTCCGTACGGCAAGCACCTGCCGAGCCGGACGGAGCGCGCATTGGGCGACTTGGCCCCGCGGTCTCGTGAGGAGGTCGCGGCCATGTTTGTCCTGACCGGCATCGTGGTCGTGTACCAGGACGTGCGCGGACGCTATGCGTCCGGCGGCACGTTCGAGAAATACGTGGACGATGCGAACGATGGATACGACACCTGCGCCTGGCTCGTGCAGCAACCGTGGTGTAACGGAACGATCGGGACCAAAGGCTTTTCGTACGCTGCGCACACGCAAGGAGCACTTGCCAGTATGGGTGCGCCCGGTGTCGCGGCGATGTTCGTGGACTCGGGCGCGTTCTCCAATTCCTATCAAGGAGGCATACGCCAGGGCGGTGCGTTCGAGCTCAAACAGGCCACATGGGCGTACCGTAATGCGCTGGTGGACCCGCAAATCACGGCCGAGCACGAGCTCCACCAGAAGCTCGAAGCTGTCGACATCCACGACTGGTTCCGCCGCATGCCGTGGAAGCCCGGGCATTCGCCGGTTTCCCTGGCGCCCACGTACGAAGCGTACCTCTTCGAACAGTGGAGCCGCGGCGCGTTCGACGAGTACTGGAAGCGTCCGGGACTGTGGGCACAGGGGTATTATGACCGCTTTCCCAAAGGGCCTCAGGTCTACGTCTCCTCCTGGTACGATCCCTATCCACGCACCGCAACCGAGAACTTCATGGGGGTGTCCACACAAAGCGACCATCCGGTATGGCTCGTGTTGGGTCCATGGACCCATGGCAACCGATCGCAGACGTTTGCCGGCGACGTGGATTTCGGCCCCAGCGCCACATGGGACAAGAACGTCTCGGAGAACTATTGGGATTTCCGGCTCAGGTTCTTCGAGCGCTATCTGCTCGGACGCGACAATGGGTTCGAACAGGAACCTCGGGTTCGGTATTTCGTGATGGGTGGGGGGAGCGGTCGGCGGAACGCCAACGGACGGTTGGATCATGGCGGCCGTTGGCGAGCCGCCACGAACTGGCCGGTGCCCGGTACGGAGAATCGCGACTTCTATCTCCATCCGGACGGCGGCCTCAGAACGAACCCGTCGAGCGATACGGGTCGTTTTCTCTCGTATCGCTACGATCCCCGGAATCCTGTCCCTTCCATCGGCGGCACGATCACGTCGGGGGCACCCATCATGAACGGTGGCGCCTACGATCAGCGGGAGTCACCGGACTTCTTCGGCTCGAACCCGCCATATGAGCCGCTCGCGGCGAGACCGGACGTGTTGGTCTTTCAGACCGATCCCTTGGAGCGCGCAGTCGAGATTACGGGCCCGCTCACGGTCGTGCTCTGGGTCTCCAGCGATGCGCCGGACACCGACTTCACGGCCAAGCTGGTAGATGTCTACCCGCCCAACGAGGACTACCCCGAGGGTTTCGCGATGAACATCACTGATGGGATCATCCGGATGCGGTACCGGGACTCGTGGGAGACTCCTTCGCTGATGAAACCAGGGATGCTGTATCGGGCCACGATCGAAGCCTTCCCGTCCAGCAATCTGTTCGCGCGCGGACATCGTATCCGACTCGATATCTCGAGCAGCAATTTTCCGCACTTCGACCTGAATTTCAACACAGGTGAGGCCGAGGGACTGGCAACGTACGCGCGGATCGCGACCAACCGGGTGTGGTTGGACCGGGATCACGCGTCGCACGCAATGCTGCCGGTCGTGGCGGGGTGAGGGGTTCCCCGCAAGTTCTCCTCCAGGAAACGCGCAGGACTCGCGTCGGGGTGCGTGGTGACACAGGTGAAGTGTCTGCTCTGGCGCGGGGGCACCCTCGGCCTGTCGCGAGAGCAGGGTGAACCTGCCAACCTGCGGTAAGGGAATACTCGTAACTACAAACCGTGGAATATGAGCCTTCCGTGGGGAGTTCTGTTGGCCCTTGGAGCAGCGGCGGCGTGGGGGAGCGGCGATTTCAGCGGCGGGCTGGCGGGCCGTCGCAGCCACATCGCCGTGGTCGTGACCTGGTCCGCATGCTCCGGCGCGGTGCTCACGGCGGCGGCCCTTCTAGTGAGCGGTGTGCGTCTCCCCGACGTCGCCACCGTGGGCTGGGCAGCGTCCGCCGGCATCGCCGGCGCTCTGGGCCTGGCGGCCCTCTTTCGCGGGCTGGCCGTGGGACGATCCGCACTCGTCGCACCTATCGCGGGGGTCACTGGTGCCGCCATCCCGGTGATCGTGGGGCTGGTCACCGAAGGAGCGCTTCCCGTGGGACAGGAGACTGGACTCGTCGTGGCCCTGGTCGGAATCTGGCTCCTGACGCAGCAACGGTCGTCGTCCGCCGACACGGCTGGACGCCGGGGGATGGGATTGGCGGTGATGGCCGGGATCGGCTTCGGGGGTTTCTTCGTCCTCTTTGCGCAAGTGGAATCGGGCGCCGTCCTTCCGGCACTGGCTATCAACCGCGTGGCGGCGCTGGCGGTTGGTTTGATGTTTGTCGTGATCACCAGGGCGCATTTCACGGGCCTTGGAGCCAACCGGCTCGCGCTGGTAGCGGGTGTCATGGACGCAACAGGCGGACTGTGCTATTTGCTGGCGACGGGTTTCGTCCGTGCGGAGGTTGCAGCGGTGCTCGGATCGTTTTATCCGGCCGTCACCGTGGTCTTGTACCGTGCCCTGGGAAACGAGCGGATCGTGTGGACCCAGTGGCTGGGAATCGTTTTCTGTGTGGCGGCCACAGCAATGATAGTGGGAACGTGACTGGGACTCGTCTCGCTCTGCGTCAGGGGTCGCGCGGCGTTCCTATGGTGCGTGTGAACGGCGAGGGTCCAGCGCGCGCCGAACACCTAACCCTTAGCCCCCTCATCTCCCATTCGTTGCACTGGTACCGGCGATCGCCCCCCTGATGGCCTCCACGGTCCGGTCCACGCGGAATCCCAGGAGCTTCTCACCAAGCTCGATCGTCTTTTCTTTGGGCTCGATGCTCACACCGTTGATCGTGGCTTTCCCGGCTCTGACCCGCTGGTCGTAGCGAACGGCCGTGGGATCGGTCACCATGATTTCGGACGTAATGATGAAATTGTCGTGGAGACCCTCGTCCACTTGCACGATCCCAAACTGCTCTTCCATCCAACCCGGTGAGTCCTGTTTGAGGCGATAGAACTCCAGGATGTGATGGGCGGTCGCTTGGCCCCACTTCTCGTTCAACGCGTTGGCCACGGCCGCCATGCCTCGCTGGTTCCCACCACTGTCGCCGATGAAGATGATATTCACGAAGCCGTGGGCCTTCAGACTGCTGGCCACATCGGTCAGCACTGAACGGAAGGTCTCTTCCCGCAGGCTGATGGTTCCCGGATATCGCATGTGACCCGACGGTTCGTCGATGTTTCCCTCGGGTACGAGCTTGATGATGGGCGCACAAAGCGCATTGCCGAGTTTTCGGGCAATACGCTCACAGGCACCTTGAAGAACGTAGTTGTGTTTTCCGGTGGCCAGGTACGGACCGTTTGGCTCGATCCCACCCGTCGTGATGATCGCGGTGGTCATGCCGGCAGCGAGCGCATCCCGCACCTCCAACCAGGTGAGCTCTTCGATCCACACCGAGTTGAGCGCGTCGATGGGGCGCGGCTGCTGCAGTTCCTCCTGCAGCTCTCGCTCGCGCTGCGCCCGCTCCTCGGGAGTGATGGTGCGTTGCTGCGCTTGGATCGTGGCCGCCTGCCCAATCGCGAGAGCGACCAAGACCATGGTCACCAACCATTTCTGTTTCATCTCGACACCCTCGAGGAAAGTACCTCTTGGCGGCGGATGGAGCGGCGTGAACGGACTGCCACAAGATCCCCGGCAGCCCCTTCTAGCGTTCACACCTTCCCGACCCTTCAACCGCCTAGCAGGACAAGCAATTGTGGTTGTTCTTGGACCCCAGGCTCTCGAGCAGCTTCACCGTTTCCGGGAATGGTTGAACCCGCTGCACCGGACCGTTGGCCATGTCTGCCGTTGTTTGTCCCTGCCGGCTCACGGCCGTGACGTCGGCACCCTGCCCTACTAAATAATGAATCAGTTCGTTGTCGCCCCGCGCCGCCGCGTGGTGCAGCGGCGTAAACCCGTTGAGGTCCCGAGCGTTCACATCAGCGCCGTGCTCCTCCACCAGGTATTTCACTGCGGCCACCCAGTGGTCCGGCACATGCCGGTGCGCGTTGGCAGCGTACCCCTCACCATAGCCCACGCCCGATGCGGCGTGAATGGGATAGACCGCCGGCCCACCCACGGGAACCGGAGGGAGTCCCGAGTGATCCTTCTCCTCTTGGTTTCCGCGGCGCCTCCGGTAACGGCGTTCAGGGACCTTCTGTGTCGCGATCGTGGGATCCGCCCCGTACGCTACCAGCAGTCTCATCGCCTCCACGTCCAGTGCATAGGCCGCGCGCCAGAACGGCGTTGCCCCTTTGGTATCGACACCCAAGAGATCAAACGTGTACGACATATACCAGAGATGCTTGGCGAGCCGGACGTTCGGGTCCGCCCCGGCGTCCAGGAGCGCTTTCATGACTTCGAGATACGTTGCCCGCTGCTGGGTGTAGGCCTGTTGTTGCGGATACCGAGCTTTGGGCGCCCATTGCATGTTGATGGTGGTGTAGAGGGGCGTGGCTCCTGCATCGCTCGCGAGGTTGGGGTCCGCTCCACGCTCGAGGAGCACCAACGCCAGGTCGAAGTGGCCGTTGATCGTCGCCATCAGGAGCGGGCTCGTGTGATCCCCCGCACTCACCTGATTGATGTCCGCTCCGGCGTCCACGAGCGCCAGCGACGCATCGACGTTGCCCTCCCGGACTGCGTGAAGCAGCGCCGTGAGACCACCGTGGGTGCCTACGAGATCTGCATAGGAATCAGGCCGGCCTTCGCGAGGGGCCGGCTGGGAGGGTTCCGCCTGGGCGGCGCTCGGATCCCCCTGCGGTCGCTGCTCGCGACGTGCCTGCGGTCGCTGGGTGGAGTCCGCCGCGGGTCCCAGCTCGGTCCGGAATGCGGCGTCCGCCTTGTTCCGGAGATCCGACTCCTCGGCTGCCGCTCCCGGCGTCTGCTTGGCCGCCTGGACCGCCGCCTGCACCTGGCTCGGCGCGGGGCGCCAGTTGGGTCCCTGCTCGGCGCGGAAGGCGGCGAGTACCTGATCTCGTCGGCGGGCCGCCGCTCGATCCGCTTCGGATCGGACGGGGATGTCCACCACCTTCGTCGTCAACGCGGCATCAGCCCCCCGCTGAACCAGGACGGCGATCGCATCCACCCGATTGTACGCCGCCGCCCACATGATCGGCGTCTGTCCCCACGAGGACTCCGTGGCGTTCACGTCGGCGCCATGGTCCAAGAGCACGGTGACGGCTTCCGCGCCGCCGGGGCCGGCGGCAAAATGGAGCGGGGTGGCCCCACCCGTGGTGGTCGTCGCATTGGGGTCGGCACCCGCCTTCAATAGTGCCCGGATGACCGATGCATGCCCGACCCGACTCGCCAGATGGAGCGGTGTGTGGTCGCCGATCCGGGTCACAGCCGCCACGTTGGCCCCCGCCGATAGCAGGATCTTGGTCAACTCCACGTTGCCGTTCTCCGCCGCCCAATGGAGCGCCGTCATGCCGTCGCCTTGGGCGGCGTTGACATCGGCCCCCTGTCGGAGCAGAGCGCGGACGGCTTTCACGTCGTCGAGCTCGGCGGCGTCCGCGACTGGAGAATCGGGCGGGGAGGCTGAACGGGCGGGCGTGGCGAAAGTAGCGGCGAGGGATACCATGATCGCCAGGCCGAGGTAACCAGCCCGGTTCCGTCCTACAAGCCGTCTCCTTCGCACCATGCTCCTACTCCTTCGACCCTCGTCTGGTCTCAGACCGCGAACGGCCCCGTGCTATCGCCAAAGCTTTCGACGTCGTCGAGTCCGAGCTTGTGCAGCAGCGTGAGCATGACATTGGCCATGGGCGTTCCATCCGGGGCTTTGAGATGGAGATTCCCCTCGAGCTTCTTGTTCGCCCCACCCACCACGAAGAGCGGGCATCGCCGGTGGTTGTGTAGGTTTCCGTCCGCCATGGGTGACCCATAGATCACCATGGTCTTGTCCAGCAGGTTCGCCTCGCCCTCCATCGTGCTCTTCAGCTTCTCCAGGAAGTACGGGACCATACTGACGTGGTACTTGTTGATCTTGTTGAAGTCGAGGATCGCGCCCTCGTTGCCCCCATGGTGGGATGCGGGGTGGAACGGCTTGTCCGTCCCGCTCTCGGGATAGACCCGAGCGGAGGAGTCCCGCCCCAGCTTGAACGAAAACACGCGGGTCATGTTCGACGCGAACGCCAGCACCTGGAGGTCGAACATGAGCTTCACATGTTCCGCGAACGAGTCGGGCACGCCGGCTGGCGCCTGGGGCAACTGCCGTGTCTCGCCGCTCGTATTGTGCACCTCGATGCGCTGGATCCGCCGCTCGATCTCGCGGATGTTGTCCAGGTACTGATCCATCCGCTGACGGTCGTCCGGACCGAGTTGCTGTTTGAGCTCTGTCACGCGGCCGGTGATCCAATCGAGGATGCTCCGGTCCGTGCGGCGGCGGGCGGCTCGTTCTTCCGGGGTACCGCCGACGCCGAAGAGCTGTTCGAACACGACCCGGGGATCCCGAATCATGGGCAGCGGCTCGGTGGGCGAGGCCCAGCTGATGGTGTCGGTGTACACGCAGGTATAGCCGTAGGCGCACCCGCCCGACTGGTTGATGTTCTCGATACACAACTGCATGGACGGGATGGGCGTATCCTGACCGTATCGCTGCGCGTACATCTGGTCCAACGACGTCCCCACGTACACGTCGGAGCCTTCGGTCTGCTTGGGGTGCGCCTGCGTCAAGAACACCGCACTCGAGCGGAAGTGATCGCCGCCCACCTCCTCGGGCTCGAACGCTTCGGCCATCTGCACATCGGTGTTGCTGACGATCGTGAGGTAGTCTTGAAACGGCTGGAGTGGGCTCAAGGCACTGGAGCTCAAGTCGAAGTCATGACCCATCGTGGATGGCGCCCACAGATGTTGCGACGCCCCCCAATCACTGCACCCCGCGGCGCCGTGCACCATCTCGATACACACCAGACGCGTCGGCTCGGTGGCGCGACCCGCCTTCGTCAGTGCCAGGAGTTTTCGGGCCGGGATCATCGCGTCCAGCAGGGGCAGCGCCACCGTTGCGCCGAGACCACGTAACACCGTGCGGCGGGAGAGGTGTTTTTGGGTAAGGAATTCCATTGGGTCTCCTGAGCTAATCCTCGACTGCCCCTCTGGCTTCCATTGTCGCCGCTGCCTGTGACGAGGCAGGCGGCGGAAGGCAGAGGTGACAGGAGCAGTAGAACGACACTGATCTCACATCCCCGCCCCATCTTCGACGGCGGCGGTCCCCGTCGTACTCATTTGAAACGCCTCGCTCTTCACCACACCCAGGATGAAGGACGACATGCGATAGTCCGTGGCCTCGGCATCCCTGACGATCGCCCGAATGGTGGGTTGGTCGTAGTACTCCACCCGCCTGCCCAGGGCGTAGGCCATGAGATTGGCCGTGAAGTTTCGGATCAACGGCACCGGCCGCTGGAGGAGCGCCTGTCGCAGGTCCTCGGGCGACTCGACGGGCGTTCCGTCGTACAGTTGGCCCCGCGTATCGAGCGGCATCCCATTTTCCCGGATGCGCCACTTACCGGTCACGTCGAAGTTGTCCAGCGCGAGCCCAATGGGATCCATGAACTGATGACACGCTCGGCAGACGGGGTTCGTGCGATGGAGCTCCATCCGCTCACGCGTGGTGAGGAACCGGCCGTCCTTGGACCCCTCAGTCTCCTCGAGGTCGGGGATTCCCGGCGGAGGCGGTGGTGGTGGTGTGCCCAGCAGCACTTCCATCACCCACTTGCCCCTGAGCACCGGTGAGGTGCGACCGGCATGCGAGGTGAGCGTGAGAATGCTGCCGTGGCCAAACAGCCCACGGCGCTTGTCGTCGGGATACTGGACGCGTCGAAACTCGCTGCCCGTGACGTTCGCAATCCCGTAGTGCCTGGCCAGTGGCTCGTTCACGAACGTGTAGTCGGCGGAGAACAGATCGAGCACGCTCCGGTCTTCACGGACGAGGCTGTTGAAGAACAGCTCGGTCTCGCGTCGCATGGCGCGCGCGAGCTGCTGGTGAAAATCGGGGTAGAGAAGCCGATCCGGGTGCACTTTCGCCAGATCTTCCAAACGAAGCCACTGGGCCGCGAACCTCGAGCCCAGAGCGTCGCCGCGTCGATGGACCAACATGCGCCGTACCTGCTGCTCGAGCACCACGGGATTCGACAGTCGGTCCTCGAGCGCGAGGCTCATGAGCTGGTCGTCCGGCGGCGTCCCCCACAAGAAGAAGGAAAGACGTGACGCCAGATCCACGTCGCTGATTCGAAAGGGCACTCCCGGCTGTGCCGAGCGGGGGAGTTCCTCGAGTCGGAACACGAAATCCGGACTCGCGAGCATGGCCTGGAGGGCCGTCTGGATCCCTGCTTCGAATCCGCCCTCGGCCCCGGCTTCGTAGAACGCCAGCAACGGTGCACGGTCAACAGCCGTGACTGGCCGCCGGTACGCTTTCGCAGCCAAGCGAGTAATGATTTGCTCGGCGCAGGGCCGCTCCTCGTTTGGCGCCGTGGGCCGGCACGTGAAGATCGCCTTCCGGCTGGGCGTCTCGGAGACGCCGGTGGGGTCGTACGGACCAACCACCACGAGATCCTTGAGATGGGCCAGGGCTGTGATCCCGTATCCGCTGACGCCAATCTGCCGATCGGCCAGTGACCAATCGTGCGGAGACAATAGGTCCTCCACGGGACCTTCGAACTGCCGAAGGAACGCCGCGGTCACCCGATGCGGACCCGCTCGCACGAAGATCGGGTCCGTTTCCATGTTCACGCCGTTGGGATCCGACACATGCATCCACCGATCCACGTCCAGCAACGCGACCCGCTCACGGTTCACGGAAATCTCGAGTTGCTCGCCATTCGCGATCTGCCCGTAGAATCCACCGGTGGTCGTGTGCTCAAACGCCAACTTGAAGACGTACTCACCATCGGCAGGAAAGTTGTGCACGACCGAAAGGCCACCCCGGGTGCCGCGCGGCGCGCCCTCGACCCGCTCCCATTGTGAGACATAGCCAGGGTTCGTGTACGTCTTGGAGCTCACAGCCGCGTCGGGATCGCCCACGGCGAGGCGGCTGATGTCGGCCGCCGCGCGGAGGTAGGCATCGAGCAGCGTCGGCGAGAGCAATTGGACGTCCGCGATGTTGTCGAAGTTGGCGCTCTTGGTGTCGAGCGGCAGGTAATCGCCGGCGTCGATGTCGAGGGTCAGGAGGTCGTGGATCGCCTGTCGATACTCGGCGCGATTGAGCCGTTGGAAGGTCCGGCGGCCGGGGTTGGGGTTGGCGGCCACCGCCGAATCGATACGATGCTCCAGCTGCATCCGGAGCAGCGCGAGCGTGTCACCTGCTGGTCGCGGCATGCCTGGCGGTGGCATCATGCCGGCCGCGAGCTTGCGGATCATCTTCTCAGCCGTTTCAGCGTTCTCGTACGCCTTGGCAACATCGAACGCGGAGAGGCTCAGGTTGGCGGTAAGGGCGTGGTCGTTGTGACAGATAGCGCACGTTCGCTGGACGATGGCGGTAAAGACCGCGGCGCTGGTGTCGGCAACGTGGGCATAGCGACTGGGTCGCTCAGGAACCTGCAAACCGGGCGTGGGAATCGCAGAAGGGGGTGCGACCCCGGCTGCCGCCCTTTCGGGCACTGGGCCGGCGCGAGTGGAGAGACCAGCGGCGAGCAGTACGGTGCCGAGGATCGTCAAGGCGAACGTCTTCATTCCTGCCTCCAGCACGCGGCCCAGCAAGCGCCTGCACCATTCAACAAACGCTCGGACCGGCTCCAGCGAGCCTGATGCCCGGGCGTTGTGCAAGTTACATGTGTTACAACAAGATACGTCCGATCGGGGCTTTTGGCCAGTCGAACGAAACGCCTGGCTGTTTCTCAGTGTTGCGATTCACCCCATGCGGAACCGTGAGGGGATTCACAGAACGCTGTGCGCTTCATCTCGCTCACCGAGTCCATGACGCGCGTCTCTTGGCAGCCCTGAAGGCCTAATGCGCGCAGCGGTGGTCGCTTACCGGACACATGACTCGTTCATCGAGCTGGTTCGATCTCCACCGCGATGTCTCTCCACGCTCCCTGCCGAAATCGCACCATACTCAGCGCCGAACGTGTGAGGTGACCCAGCACGATGGCGAGCCAGATGTCTCCAGGTCTGAGACCGCGTGCGGCCTGGATGATTCCGCACATGCCGAGTGGCACCACGAGCTGCGAGACGAGCGAGATGTAGAGCGGGCTTCGCGTATCCCCGGTTCCCTGCAGGCCACCCGTGTACGCGAGCGCGACGGTCACGAACAGGCCCGAGATGCTCAGGTAGGCAAGCAGCTGCACGCCAAGCTCCACTACGGTGGGCTCATCCATGCCGAAGAGCCCCAACAACACGCGGGGGAAAAGGATGAAGAGGAGACCGAAAACCCCTGCAACGGCCAAGCCAATGAGCGACGCGACATGCACGCCGTGGATCGAGCGATCCGGGTGCCCGGCGCCGAGATTCTGGCCGGCCACGGCGGCGGCGGCACCCATGAGGCCCACCGACGTCCACGTGATCAGCGAGAAGAGTTGCGTATAGCCCACCGCATACGCGGCTTGAGCCTGTCCGCTCTGTGCCAACGAACCGATGAAGCTCAAGAGAATGACGCCCCCGATGTTCATGACGACACCTTGAATGCCGGTGGGGATACCGAACCTGAACAGGGCGCGAATGATCGACCAATCCGGCTTGAGGCTCATACCGCGGTGAAAATGCACGACCCAGCGGTGAGAGAAGAAGAGCCGGTGCACCGCCACCAGACTCAAGACGCCACCGGCGATGACGGTGCCCATGGCCGCCCCCGCGGTTCCGAACGCGGGGATAGGTCCGAGACCGCGAATGAAGACGACATTCAGCACCAGGTTCAGGACCGTCAACGCAATGCCATAGCGAAGTGGCGTGCGGGCGTCACCGGCGGATCGGAGGGCCCCGGCCAGCAGGTAGAAGACCATCATGCCGAAGCTGAACAGGAACATGATGCGGAGATATGGCAACGCTTCAGCCCGTACGTCTGTCGTCGCATTGACGAGCCCCAACAGCGGCGGCGCGAGGAAGTAGCCGAGAGGTGCGAGGACGCCGACCGACAACACAGCGGCGGTGAGAAACGCTTGATAGACGCTCCGATTCACTTTCTCGGACTCGTTGGCTCCGGCAAACCGCGCCACGAGCACGCCCATGCCGGTAAACAGCGATGCAATGAAGACCATGACGACGAGGAAGATCTGCCAGGCCACCCCGATAGCAGCATTGCCGGTGTATCCCACGTAGTGTCCGACCATGGCGTGATCCACGATCCCCTGGAGTCCGCCAATTACGTTTTGCAGCATCGTAGGCCACGCAAGCATCCAGACCGCGCGGGGGATGGAGCCCTCGACGATGGATCGGTCAAACGACTTCTTGGGTCTGGACGGTCCGGCCATTTAGTCGATTGCGAAAAGAAGCGGGTGTGAGGCGGGCGGAACACAGGCAACCGTGGCACCCTCCCGGTGACCCGGGGAGGGGTCGGACCTGAGAGAGCCGACGTTCGCAACTGGCCACGTCGGCTCTCTAGGCACGATGTTCACGCGCTCAGGCGTTCGTCGTGTTCTCGGCCGAAAACGGGTCAGCTACCGAAATCCGGATAGTCCGCCGTGGGTCCGAGCGTCTGTGGCACCTTGGCCCCCGCCAGGCGGAGGTACACCGTGAGCTGCGCCCGGTGATGGATCAGATGGTTCATCACGAACCGACGCATCACACCCACACGCGGCCCGCTGAACAACGAGGCGCCACCCTTCTTGAGCGTCCACGACTTCATGAACTGTTCGTCGCCCGCTCCCTCGATGATTGTTCTCGCCTTTTTGGCGTTCTCGTCAAAAATGGCGAGCAGCTTGGCGACACTCTCCGTCTCAGCGGGCGTATAGCCGGGCCCATCCGGCGGGTCGATATCGAGCTCGTCATGATTGAGGGTCTGTTCGGTCCATCCCGGAATCTCGGCAACATGGGCAGCGAGGCGACTCAGTGTCATCGACTTGTCGTGTGGCTGCCAGCTCAGCTTCTTTTCCGGAACGTTCTCCAACACCTTCCGGGTCGCCTGCATCTCCATGTCGAACTCCGGTAACAAACCTTGGGCAATCATGTTCGTTGCGGTCTTCATGGCCATCGCACACCTCCGTGAATGGGAACGAGCGTCGCAACATTCAAGCGTAACCGCCAGCTCGAAGGCGCGGAAGACCGAGGGTCGGGGCGGCTGAATACGGAACGGACCCCTCCCACGCGGGTAGCATGCTTGTCTGGTACGTGAATCCGTTTGAACGCCACCGCTTCGCTCGACGCACCCCGCAGGAACGACGCGTTTGCTTCGATGGGCTGAGCGGCCAGGTGAGTGTTTTCTCGGGATAAGTAAAGGTTGCAGGGACAGGCAGCAGCGACCGACGAGAGCAACAGGGACAGATGAGGTAACCTCCCCCGCCACCCCTACCACACCGCTTTACTTCGAACCCGGCTCATCCCCCAATGCAAGCAAGTCCTTCCGTATCCCTCCCTGGAGAATATCCCAGGTCAGCCCCATGGACGTGGCGTAAGCACCGTCTGGATGATCCACGAACCACACGTGGAGCATTTCGGGACTCTGGTAGCCGGCGAACTTGCCCTGCTCGCAGCGGATACCGTTCGCGGTTTCCTTGGCCGACGACATCTGCATCTCGTGAATGCAGGCGGGGTCGGCGTACTGATGGTAGTGCCACACCGTGAGGGGACCAGCGATCTGGGGACCGCGTTCCTCCGGCGTTCTCACGAAGTACATGACACCCACCAGGAGCATCCCCTCCGGCGTGTCGTAGAACATGAGATACTCCGGGTGCTCGGGATCCAGCATCCGGTCGTCCAGGGAGTTCGCGGTGTTGACGAAGTGGATGGACACGGTGGCATCGGGCTTGTGGGGAGCAAAACCGTCTTTCGTGGCCTTCTCGAAGTCGAACCAGCCCTTTTGTCTGGCGGTGAGAAACGTTTGCACCACGAACTCGTCGGCTGCCGCGATTTGCTGTGGCGTCGGAGGACAATTGGGATGGTACCGCGATACCTCGATGATGCGGTACTCCGGGGCGGTCAGCGTCGATTCCGGGAGCCACTGTCCTCGCTCGGTCCCCCGATACGCGAGGTCCCTCGCGAAGTACTCCTTACCGCAGTTGGCCTCGGGGGCATGGCCCGCGGCGCCCTGAGTCTGCGCCGCGACTGGCGCCACCCCGACGGCTGCCGTGGCGGCGAGCATCCAGAAAACGAAGGTTTGTGTGCGCGTCACCATCATGGTCTCTGCGAATGGACGGCTCGTGACTCCTGGCACTGCCGCCAGCGTGATCGAAATGTCCAGCCTTAGATAAAGGAAAGCAAGCAGCGGTGGCGGCAACGAGTTGGATGCAAGCACCCAGCTGCAGTTGAGACCCGTTCACCAAGCAGGTACATTCGCCGCTTCCCCACTCATCAGGTCCCCGGAGGTGTCCGTGCCCCGCTTGGTTCGATTCACCGCTTTGGCCACCCTATTCCTTGCCGTGTGGCTCACGGATGCACCCCAGGTGCTGGCGCAGGCCCCGGCGCTCACGGAGGATCTCGTACAGGCGTTCCGGTTTCGGCTCATCGGGCCAGCCGTGGCCGGGGGCCGGATTCATGACGTCGAAGCCCTGCCTCAGGATCCTGCCACGATACTCGTCGCCTCCGCGTCGGGCGGCATCTGGAAGAGCACCAACAAGGGAACCACCTGGACACCGATCTTCGAGAACCAACCCGTGAGCACGTTTGGCGATCTCGCCATCGCGCCATCCAACCCGGACATCATCTGGGCGGGTACGGGAGAGCAGCAGAACCGCCAAAGCACCTCATGGGGGAATGGTGTGTACCGCTCGCTCGATGGCGGAGCAACGTGGACTCACCTGGGACTCGACGAGACCCGACACATTGGGCGGGTCGTGGTGCATCCCGGGAATCCGGACATCGCGTACGTTGCCGCGCTCGGGAACTTGTGGCGCCCGAGCGAAGCCCGTGGCGTCTTCAAGACTGGTGACGGCGGACGCACGTGGCAAAAGGTGCTATTTGTCGACACCCTGACCGGTATTGTGGACCTCGTCATGGATCCGTCCACTCCGAATACTCTGTATGCCGCTGCATATCAGCGCCTGCGTCGTACGTGGGGATTCAACGGTGGCGGCCCGGGATCGGGCATCTACAAGACCGTAGATGGCGGAGCCACGTGGTATCAGCTGACCAACGGCATCCCTTCGGGCGACAAGGGACGCATCGGGCTCGCCGTGAGCGCCACAAATCCACGCGTGCTCAACGCGCTGGTCGAACATGCGGACAGCGGCGGAACGTTTCGTTCGGGCGACGCTGGTGAGACGTGGGAGCGTGTCAACGAGCTCAATCAGCGTCCCATGTACTATTCGCACGTCGTCATCGATCCCACGAATGAAAATCGGGTGTACGAGCTGGCGACGTCGTTCTACAAGAGCGAAGATGGCGGGCGCACGTTCGAGCGGATGCCCACGCGGCCAACGTACGATGTGGGCGTACATTCCGACTTCCACACCATGTGGATCGATCCCACGAACCCCAAGCACTTCTATTTGGCGGGCGACGGCGGGCTCCACGAGACGTGGGACATGGGGCTCACCTACGAGAAGATCGCCAACCTCCCCATCGGCCAGTTCTATGGTATTGGCGTCGACAGCCGGGAACCGTATTTCGTGTACGGCGGGATGCAGGATAACCACTCGTGGATGGGTCCGAGTGCCACGCGTCGGTGGATCGGGATCATCAACGATGACTGGCGTCAAATCGGATTTGGCGATGGCATGTACTGGCAACCGGATCGGACAAACCATCGCTATGTGTACGGCAACTCGCAGAACGGCAATTATACTCGACTCGACGCCGTCACCGGTGATTTGTTGGACGTCGCGCCCAGACCGCCGGACGGTGAGCCGGCTTACCGCTGGGATTGGGTCTCTCCGAGCCTCGTATCCCAGCACGACGCCGCGGTAGTGTACTTGGGCGGCAATCGCTTGTTCATGTCCAGGGACCGCGGACTCACGTGGGAGCGAACGGGCGATCTCACCAAGCAGATCGACCGCGATACCGTGGCACTCATGGGGGTCAAGGGCGCGGATATCAAGCTGTCGCGGAACGATGGTACGAGCTCGTTCGGAGAAATCGTCACGATCGCCGAGTCACCCCACGACCGCAATGTGCTATGGGTGGGGACGGATGATGGAAATCTCCAGGTGACCGAAGATTGGGGTGCGACCTGGACCGAAGTATCGCGAAATGTCCGCGGCGTCCCATTGGGGACGTATGTGAGCCGGGTGATCGCATCCGCAGCATCTCGGGACGCGGCGTGGGTGGCATTCGACGCACATCGGGACGGCGTCTTCTCGCCTTTCCTCTTCCACACGACCGACCTCGGTCAGACCTGGACCCCCCGGATGGCGGGCTTGCGTGGTTCGGTCAATGCGGTTGTGGAGCATCCGGAGAACCCGAATCTCGTGTTCGCGGGGACGGAGCACGCGCTCTATGGCTCTACCGATGCCGGCCGCACGTGGGTGCGCATGAGCGTGCCCACCACGTTGTACGATGATCTCGTGATCCATCCCAAAGCCAACGACCTCGTGGTGGGCACGCACGGCCGAAGTATCTGGATTCTGGATGACCTCACACCGCTCGTGGAATGGTCGCGAGCCATCGCCGGGACGGATGCGCATCTCTTCGGCATCCGCCCCACGACGATCTTTCAGTATTGGAAGGACACATCCTATCGTGGACAGGCGGCGTTCGCCGGCGAGAATCCCGCCTTCGGTGCCATACTCACGTATTACCTACGGGACGATGCAGCAGCGGCGAGCATCACCGTGACCAGCCCACGTGGCCGTGTGGTGCGCCAGACAGATGTTCCGCACACTCGCGGGATACACCGACTCGCGTGGGACCTCCGACACGAACCACCGCCGAGGACGGAGAGTCAGGATACGATGCCCGGCCCTCAACCCCTCCCCGCATTGCCACATCCGGTGGATCCACGAGGTCCATTCGTCTCGCCGGGCGAGTATACGATCGTCTTGGAGGCCGGTGCCGCGCGATCCACGCAGACCGTGGTCGTCGAAGGCGATCCGTTGATGCCCTTGGACCAGGTGGACTGGGAGCTCCGGGAGACGTTCCTCGTCTCTCTCCTCGATCTGCAACGCGCGATCCACGAGTCCGTCGAGAACGGGAGGGCGGTCGAGGCGACGCTCGACACGATGAGGATCAAGCACGAGGAAGCTGGCGAGACCGTACCGGCCCAGTTGTTGGTCCAGATGGACTCGATCAAGGCGGTGAATCAGAGCCTTCGGCGGCTGCGACAGCGCACCGGCGGGCTGGCGGGTGAGCTGAATGGACAGGGGGTCAGGCAGGGGAGCCTCTATCCCCCCACCAACACCCAGAGGCGATACAAACTCGACTTGGAGCGGGAGCTTCGCGAGTCCGTCTCACGCTTGGAGCGATTGCGAGCACAGATCGAGGAGCGGTAAGCGGACTGCCCTTCACCCCTCGTCGAGGATCGCCTGCAGGACGAGCCGGATGAACTCGTTCACGTGTTCGCCGCCGTCCACCCACCGCGTGACGGTGACGAGCTCGTTTTCGCGATCGACATAGATCACGTTGGTCGAGCCGGCGCCCAATGCGAAGAACGCTGATTCCGGCGCGGCAGGAAACAACTCTCGCCCCGTGTTGAGCCACCACATGTAGCCATAGTCGGGGTTGATGTCGCTGGGCGTAATGGCGTGATCGAGCCACTCGCGGGACACGAGTTGGGCGTCCCCCCAACGCCCTCCGCGGAGCGCCAGAAGACCGAACCGGGCGTGATCGCGGGTGTCGATGAAGAAGCCGCCACCCCAATGCCCACCCCCGCTCACCGACTGCATGCGCTGGCCGTCGATCTCCGTCCAGGACGTCTCGTACCCATGCCATCGCCAATCGGCTGAAGCGCCGATGGGGTCCATGATCCGTTCCTTCAATACTTCGGGAAGGGGGCGCCGAAACAGATAGAGCAACGCGTACGCCATGAGGTTGACCCGCACGTCGTTGTATTCCCAGAACGTGCCCGGCGCCTGGAGCGTGCGATCGACCCCCCTTCGACGATCGGCGGTGTCCGGCTTGCCCCAAAGGGTGCCCTCCCATTCGCTGGTCTGCTGTAACAGCTGATGCCACGTGATCGGCGCGTTGTGCTCGGATCCAAAGGTCCCGTCGGTGACGGATGCACCGATTCGGTCGTCGAGGTCTCGAATCAAGCCGTCATCCCACGCAAGGCCAGCCACGGTGGACAGGTAGCTCTTCGTCACCGAGAACGTCATGTCTTCCCGACCCGTGTCGCCCCACTCGGCCACGATATAGCCCTTGCGCACAACGATGCCGTTGACTCCACTCCGCGGCGTAGTGGGACCTACGATCTCCTGATGTGGGATACCTCGAAAGCGATCGGTCAGATAGACGCGTGGATCCTCGGGGATTTGTGTGGTGAGATGCGCGTTCGCGTAGTCGATGGCATCCTGGAGCTTGGCAGCGTCCATCCCCAACGCTTCCGGCGCTCGCGTCTCCCACGCGTCGCCCGGAGGGGGAACGTAGCTCCCGGCTTGGTCCCCTCCCGCGGCGCCTGCACAGGCAGCGAGCCATAGCGCGACAGCGGCTGTCGTCGGTTTCAGCGTTTCTCCTATCGTGGCCGAGGACCGTTATCAACCTTGCGGGCGACGCCCTGCATGCGGCCGCGTCCGCGTGCAGTACTCGATCCGGACACCCATCAGAACGTTTCTCCCCGCGGCACCGATCAGTGCACTTGCCGTGGTGCTCCCCACCCGAAACGCCTGATCGCTTCTCCCCACCCGCGATCCGATGAGGGCGCCGAGACCGCCCATGACTCCGGCGCCCACCATGGCCAGCGACGTATAGCCCGTGAAGCCGCAGTCATCACAGGTCGTCGCCACGAGCAGGACTCCGCCGGCCACGCCGAGACCCGCGCCGATCGCCGCGCCGGTGAAGGCGTTTCGGCGCGCCGCCTCCGGTGCGCGCGCTTGCGCGCCGATCAACGCGCCCATCGCACCGAGGAGTGCTCCGCCGGCCACCGCTGCCACCAGTTGGGCGCCACCCGAGCACGGATCGGCGTCGCAGGCCTCGTTGGCGAACAGCAGACCCGCCACGACGCCGCTCCCTCCACCAATCGCAGTCCCGATGAGCACCGGGGATGGGGCTCGGGCATTTTGGGACTTGGCGGGCGACCACGGAACGATCGCGACCACTAGGACTACCACCGTTGGGATGATCGTTCGGTCCATCGCTCCTGGCGCCTGCCGCCGCCTCTGCCTATCCAACCTCCACATCCATCACATACACGTCGCTCTCGTATTCGGTCACGGAAAAGTACACCGTGTTGCCGTGTAGGCTGAATCCAAAGGTCGGCGGCTTGGTGGGATCGTCCAGCAGCACAACGGGCCGGGGCGTGCCCCCTGCGGCAGGGATGCGATACAGCGCCAATGTTCCGGCGGTGTCGCGGCCTAGAAACAGGATTGACCGGCCATCGCTAGACCACTCGGCCCAACCCAAGCCCACATCGATCGGAGCAAGACCGCTCGCTCGCCAGCGAAACAGCTCTCGGCTGGTACCGTCTCGCGTGAGGACTGCGAGAATCTCACCAGTGTCAACACTCAGGCGCTCCCCGTCGGGCGACCAACGACCGTAGAACCCATTCTCCGCGAGCACCCGCGGCTCTCCCCAACCACCACTCGCATCCCGCTCGATCACCCACACTTGGAACGTTTGGCGCTCAAGGGTCACCGTGTAGACAATCGTGCGACCGTCTGGCGAGAGGGATGGGTGGTACTCTTCGAGCGGACTGTCGGTAAGGCGCCGCTCGTTGCTACCGTCGGCCGCCATCAGGAAGAGGTCCCGGGTCCCGTGTCGCGTCGAGTAGAACACGATTTCGCTCCCGTCCCACGAAAAATCCGGGTGAAAGTCGTCACCCGGATCTTCGGTGAGGCGCCGTGGCTCGCCGCCATGCACCGGGACCACGTAGACATCCTGGTTTCCCTCGAGATTCGAATCGAACGCAAGCAATCGGCCATCGCGAGACACGCCGTGATTCTCGACGATTTGGTTTCCCACGGTGACCGGTCGCGCTTCTCGGATCGAGACCGCGCCAGTCGATGGCAGATCGACGGCCCAGATGTTCCGCCGAAACGTGAAGCGCGAATAGGCGGCTACCGAACCGTCTGCAGTCAGCGAGATGGAGTGGGGATCGAGCCCCGTTGTGATGCGAACCGGCGCACCCCGCGGACCTCCGTCCCGGTTCAACCGCACGACATAGAGGTCGCGAGGACCGTCTCTATTTGAGATGAACAGCAGATGTCTCCCGTCTGGCAACCATACCGGACTGACGTTGAGCGACCCGCCTCCCACGACTTCGATCGAATCACCGCCCGTAACCGCGGCAGTCCAGATCGCGCTGGGCCCCACGTTGCCCAACGTCTCGAGGTCGGCGAATTGGTAGTTGCCCTGCGCGTACGCCAGCCGCGTCCCGTCCGGCGACCAGGCCACTGAATGAGGAAACGGTGGGTGTTCGACTACTAGGGTAGGCTCTCCACCATCCAAGGATCTGATGAGGATTCGCTGTCCGGCCGTGAACGCCACGAGATTCCCATGCAACGAGACCCGGCCATCGGCGCCAACGTCACGGGTGAGTCCGCCGAGCCGCGGAATCAGGTACGTTGTCCTTCGCCCATCGGGCGTGGATTCGGCGAAGAGGAGGTTGCGGCCGTCTGGCGTCCACCGAGGAGCGTATTGTGCCCCCGCCCGATCCGCGGTGAGCGGGAACGACCGTCCTCCGCTCAGATCACGTACGAAGACGTGCATGTCCATGCCGTAGCCTGCGGTATACGCGACCTCGCGGCCATCGGGTGAGATGGCAGGCTCCAACTCGAGTTCCGGTGCGCGCGTGACTTGCCGGATACTCGAGAAGGCCACCGTCGTGCCATCGGGGCGCAGCGAGGCCCACCCGAGAAACCCCAGCACTGCGATACTCACCACCACCCCCGTGATCACGGCCAGCTTGGTCCCCTGCCGTTCAAACACGGGAGCCGGCCTGATAGCGGCAGGGCTCAGGTTGGCCGCGCGAATGGCTTCGAGCTCTTTCAGCATGGCGTCCGCGCTTTGCCACCGATCGGCCGGGCGCTTCTCGAGACACGTCATGACGAAACGCTCCAGACGCCGTGGCACCTGCGCGCGGCGCTTGCCCACGGGCTCGGGCGTTTGCGTGATGTGCGCTGACAGCACGCTCTGGGCGTTCATGCCAGTGAACGGCGGCTGGCCCGTCAACAGCTCGTACGCCAAGGCGCCCACTGCATAGATGTCGACCCGGTGATCGATGTGACGTTCGGCGGCAGCTTGTTCGGGCGCCATGTAGGACGGGGTGCCGAGCGCCATCCCTGCCGTCGTGAGACTTCCCTCCCCCGCAGCTTCGCTCACCGCCTTGGCCACACCGAAATCGGTCACCATCCCATGGCCCTCGGCGAGCAGCACATTGTCCGGCTTGATATCCCGATGCACCAGGTTCCGGCGGTGGGCGTATGCCAACGCGTCCACCACGTCTCTGAGGATCTCCACCGCCGAGCCGATCGGGAGTTCGCCATGGCGCGCCACGCGATCGCGGAGCGATTCCCCCTCCACGTATGGCATCACGTAAAAGAGGAATCCGTCCGCCTCACCCGAATCGTGGAGTCCGAGGATGTGGGGATGCGTGAGGCTCGCCGCGATGTGCACTTCCCGTAAGAACCGGTCCGTTCCCATCGTCGCCGCGATCTGCGGATACAGCACTTTCACAGCAACGGGACGCTGGTGTTTCAGATCTTGCGCCAAATACACGGTCGCGGTTCCGCCTCGGCCAAGCTGTCGCTCGAGGTGGTACCGGCCCCGAAGGGCGGCGTTCAGGCGTTCGAGGTCGCTGCTCACGTGCCGAAAGATGCCGGCGACGGATGGGTGGAGCAACCAGCTGAGCCGATCGTTTTCATCCCTGCTTCATGCCCAGTTCACCGCATGATCGCTAGGCTCCGCCACAGCGCGGCGTGTGGACGGAAGCGCGGTCAGACCGGCGGTCCCGCCGCCGGCGGAAGTGGGGAGGTGTTTATGAAAAGAACCATCATGTCAGCTGCGCTAGTTGGGTTGCTCATCGCTGTCTGCGCCAACACGGCGTACGCTCAGACCGTATGGCTGGGTGTCAAGGGTGGCTGGAACAATGCAACGGTCCACGTCGAACGGGCTGAGGGTTTGGATTTCGATCACATCAACTCGTTCCACGTTGGCGCGCTCATGGGAGTCGACGTGCATCCCAGTTTGGCCATCGAGCTGGAGGCACTCTACGGGCGGAAGGGCTATGGCGTCAGTGCCGTGGATATCGATGGTAAGACCGAGGCCGGCTTTCTGCAGCTGCCGCTGTTGCTGCGGGTGAAGATCCCGACTCGGGCGGGTCCGGTGACGCCGCATCTGTTCGCCGGCCCAGCCGTGGGGTTCGAGCTGCACTGCCAGGTCTCGGGCACGGAACTCGGGGTCACCGTGGATGAGTCCTGCGATGATTTCGATCTCGAGCGCAAGAAGGTGGACATCGGCGTGTTGTTCGGCGCCGGATTGGGCATCGCTGCCGGACCGGGGAGCGTGCTCCTCGACGTCGCATACGACTTAGGGCTTCGGAATCTCAACGACGATCCCATTGGGGACGAGAAAATCCAAAGCAGGACGTTCTGCCTGTCAGTGGGATACATGATTCCGATCGGGGGGCGACGCTAACACGTCAGCAATGCGGTTCTCAAGCAGCAACGCGCTTCCGTCCGCACCGCGCTGACTGGGTGCGAACAGGGTCAAAAGGTCAGAAGGCCGGAAGGTTGGAAGGTGGCTGGTTCCTGGAAGTCGGAACGGGCCTTCCAGCCCATTGGCCTCTTCCGTTCCCTCCGTCCGACTTCGCTCGTTCCCAGACTTCTCACCGTCCACCGCTTCTCACTCGTGCTTCGACCTCTTCCAGCGCCGCTTGGCATTCCTCGAGCGTCACCGTCGATCCGTCCAACGGCTCGCCGTTGAACACCGTCACCGACGAAAACGGGAGTGGAAACGTGAAGTGCACCGGCCATCTGATGGTGAGCGAGGGACGGCCGTTTGTGATGAGCGGGACCACCCATGCCCCGGTGGCGCGGGCGATGGCGGCGATGCCGGGTTTCACTCGCCGATAGGGGCCGCCCGCATCGGGAATCAGCCCGATGTTGCGCTTACTCTCATTGATCATCTGAATGATCTGATCCCTGGGCCGCACTGGTGACTTGCGACGGTAGATCCAAAGACGATAGCCAAACCGCGCCCCGGTTCGCTGGAGCATACGAGAGAGCAAACCGTCGTGACCGATAGGCGTGGGCGTGAGGGCCGGCGGCGCGTCACGAAAGGTCAAAAAAATCATTGGTTCGTACGCATGCCACGAGTAATAGATGATGGGCCGCCCGGTCCCGGTCACCCGTTCGAGCAGCCGTTCGGCCGGTGGATCCCACCGAACGCGCGCCGTTCGCCACGCGGGGTAGATCCACAGCGTCAGCGCAGCATTCGTGACCAGCGTGAGTGGATGAAGCAGACGTTGGTGCCACGCGGTGTCATGCGGCACCGCGGCAAAGGACACCCGGCCACGGCGGCGCGGTGGCGACGCATCGCCGACGCGGTGCGTATCGCCGTTCCCTTCCCGTCCATCGCTCGGTCGAGCTTCCATCCAACCGTTCTTCCCCTTCCGTCCTTCCTACTTCTGTTCTTGGTCGTATCTGTCCCTCGTCTTGGGCCGCCGATCGACGGCTACCTGGCCGTTGGTGATGACGACCAGCACGTCTTGCAGGACGCCCACGTCTTCGAGCGGATTCCGGTCCACCACGATCAGATCGGCCTCCAGCCCCGGCCGGATGGCGCCCGTCCGTTCGGCGATGCCGAACAGCTCAGCGGCGAGACTCGTGGCTGCTCGGAGGGCATCCCATGACGAAATGCCGAGCTCCACGAAAAATCCCACTTCACGCGACACCCGCGCGTAACTCTCGGGACCGTAGTTGGTGTCGACGCCGGTGACGACGGGGATCCCCAATTCGTAGGCTCGCTGCACCACCGCGCGCCTCCGTGGTGCCATGAACTGACCTCGCAGAAACAAGCGCGGATCGGCATAGTCGCCCGGCTGCCCAAATGATGAGATGGAGCTCAGCGTGGGCACGAGATAGGTACCTCGTTCGCGCATCAGCCGGAGCGTGGCTTCTGTAGCAAAGGTGCCGTGCTCGATACTGCGGACCCCGGCCAACACGGCGGCTCGGATCCCCTCGTCCCCGTGCGCATGGGCCATGATGGCGACACCGCCCCGCCGCGCCTCAGCCACGATCACCTGCAGTTCTCGTTCCGAGTATACCTGCTCCCGCGGATCCGTGTCCGGACGCCCGGCCCGCTCGGTGCCTCGGGTCTTCATCCAATCCACGCCGTGATCCAGGTTCACCCGCACCAGCCTCTGAATGGCCTCTTCGGTGCGCACACCGTCTATGAGTGGAAAAAGCCGCTCGTCGGCCAACACGGCGTCCGCCACGTCCGGCTGCACGTAGACCCCGGTGGCAAGCATATCCGGTCCGGGAAGCTGCCCGCTTCTGACGAGTTCCCGAATGGCGATATCCTCATACCCTCCCACGCCGGCCGTTCGGATCGTGGTCACACCGGACTCCAACGCCCGGCGAACCCCTGCGAGATCATTGACATGGCTATGGGCATCCATCAGCCCCGGGACGACCCAAGCGCCCCGGACGTCGAGCACCATGGCCCCGGCTGGGGTGGCCACCGGCTCATCCGTGATTCGAGTGATCGTACGGCCCGTCACCACGATCGTCTGCCCACGCTTTGGAACCGAGTCCAGTCCGTCGAGCACGTTGGCGTGCGTAATCAACAACGTGGGGGACTCCTGAGCCGTCGCCGCACTGGCGAGCAACAGCGAGATGCCAAGGCTCACAGCGAGCTGCGCACATGGTCGAATCATCGTGGCACTCCGAGAGAGATCGACTGAGATACTACGGGAAGGCTGGAATGATGGAAAGACGAATCGGATTACCGAAATGGGACCGTGTCGGACGGCTCCTCTATTGGCGTGGCGCCACTGGCAGACTGGGTTCACGTGCGGCCAGATGCCGTACGAACCACGCAGCGGCGACCCGGGCCGCTTCCTCCAGCGTGCCAGGCTCCTCGAAGAGGTGCGTCGCGCCCGGAACCACCGCGAGTTCGGACGGTCCCCCCAGCGCCGCCTGCGCTTCCTCGTTCCACTCCAAGACCGGATGATCCAACGCGCCCACGATCAGGAGCGTGGGCACCGTGACACGGGCCAATACCGGCATCGCGAGATCGGGACGGCCACCACGCGACACCACCGCGTGGATGGGATACGCAGCACGGGCTGCCGCCGCCAGCGCCGCTGCAGCGCCTGTGCTGGCGCCGAAGTAGCCGATGGGGATCTCAGGGAACTGTTCGCGAACCCACCCGGTCGCCTGGAGGAGGCGTTCCGCAAGCAAGGCAACGTCGAAGACCTTCGCACGATCGCGCGCTTCGAACTCGGTGAGGAGATCGAATAGCAACGTTCCCATCCCCCGCTGCTGCAAGACTTCGGCGACGTAGCGATTGCGGGGACTGAGGCGACTGCTGCCGCTACCATGTGCGAACACCACGATCCCGTGCATGGGCGCCGGAATCGCCAGTGTGCCCGGGAGCCTCATCGCACCAGCGACGATGGTCACGTCTCGGTCCCGTACCGCTCTCGCCATCCTGCCCTCACTTTGCCGCGGTCGCAGGGTGATAATGTGCCTCGCGTTCGAGCCGACTCCGTTTGAGTATCCGGCTTACGTCCAGATCCGTCATCTGTCTGAAGTCCTGGTAGTAGACGCCCACGGCGGAGAAATCCGTCGGGGTCTCGAGACAGACGACCTCGTCGGCGCGTTGCCGCACCTTGTCCAACGATTGCGGGGGTGCCACGGGGATCGCCACGATCACACGGTCCGCCTCGAGACGACGTACCGCGCTTATGGCTGCGAGCATTGTGCTCCCGGTTGCGATCCCGTCGTCGACGAGAATGACGGGCCGCTCTCCAACTCGGAGTGGTGGGCGGTCCCCACGGAACCGCTGGGCGCGATCCTTGGCATCGCTCCGCGCCTGTTGGACGGCAGTCTCGACGTACCATTCCGGTACCCCGAGCAGCGCGATGATCTCATCGTCCAAGACAACGACATCGGAGGTCACCGCTCCGATGGCCAGCTCGGGTTGCATCGGAGCGCCAAGCTTCTTGACGACCAGAACATCCAGCGGGAGGGCAAGGCCGTGGGCCACTTCAAAGGCCACCGGCACGCCACCGCGGGGGAGAGCCAGGACCAGCGCATCCGAGTCGCGAAAGCGTTCCAGGACTGCCACCAGTCGCCGACCGGCTTCGCAACGATTCGCAAATATCATGGTCACCCCCCACTTCACCGTCATAATATCGGTCCTCGGTGGTGAAGGAGGGGTGAAACACGCGTAAAGACCGAGAAGGAGGGATTACGCCGGTACGATCCTCAACACCCGCCCATCGTCCATGAGCACATAGAGCTCGCCAAGCGCGTCCAGGCCAAAGGACACGACCCCACCCACGCCAGTGAGCCACTCGGTCTCATCCACCACCTGACCGTTCACGTATCGGAAGCTTCGGATCCACTGCTGGCACCAATCGGCATAGAAATAGTGTCCCCGAAGCGAGGGCATTGCACCGCCCCGATACGCGTACCCACCGGTCACCGAGCCTGAGCAGAACCCAGACTCGTCGTGCGCGTATTCGACTGCCGGCATGGTGAGCCCGAGCCCGGTAGGATCGCAGTTGGGTGGACTAAAACACTGCGAACCCTCGAGGATACGCCACCCGTAGTTGACGGGGGCGGCGTTTGCCGGCTGGGCGTTCACTTCTTCGATCGAGTTTTGCCCCACGTCGGCAATGAAGATCAGATCTTCCACTGGATCGAACGCAATCCGCCAGGGGTTGCGGAGGCCGTATGCCCAGACCTCGTCGGCACCTGTGGGATCGTCCACGAACGGATTGTCGGCAGGAATGGCGTAGGGATTCGCCCCATCAACATCGATCCGGAGCAACGAGCCCAGGAGCGTGCCCGGGTTCTGGCCGTGATTGGCGGCGTCCGCGCCGGTGCCGCCGTCGCCCAGGGCGACGTAGAGCATACCGTCCGGACCAAACACGAGATGTCCCCCGTTGTGCTCGTCATCGGGCTGATCCACCGCGAGGATGGTCAATGCCGAGGAGGCGTCCGCCACGTTCGGATCGCTCGACACGGTGTAGCGGACTACCTGAGTAGCGTCATTGAGGTCCGTGTAATTGACATAGAAGAACCCGTTGGTGGCGTAGTCAGGATGAAATGCCATGGACAAAAGCCCCTGTTCGAAGCCCGCCGACACCTGCCCCGAGAGATCGAGGAACGGCGCCGCCAACAGTTGTCCGTTCTCGATGATTCGGACCTGCCCGGCCTTCTCCACGACAAACAAGCGCGTGGCATCCCCCGGGGGCGCGGTGAGGTCGATGGGCAGCCCGAATCCGTCCATGACGAGGACGAAGCCGATGGCGCCCGTCCCGACTTGTGTGACGTTGATCGAGGCGTTTCCCGTCTGCCCCTCCACGGTCGCCGTGATCGTGGTGGATCCTGCCGCCTCGCCAGTCACGATCCCGGTGTCGTCCACAGTGGCCACATCCGTGTTGTCACTCGACCAGGCAACCGAGCGGCCCGACAAGACGTTGCCCTGGGCGTCCCGCGCCTGGGCCATGAGCTGGACGCTGCCACCCACCTGGATCGTGGGAGAGGCCGGAGAGACGGTCACCGACGCCACCGGAGCGGTACCGCCTCCACCATTGCCGTTCCCGTTGTCGGGGTCGGTGGTGGTGGTGCAGGCGGCCTGTGCGGCCAGAACGATCAGGGCAACGGTGGCGAGCCTGATAAAGGACTCCGTGCTCATTCGGCGGTTCGTCAGTTTCGGGCGTGGAAAGTGGACGCGTACGTTGGGAAGGAATCAAGGAACGTGCCGTGACCGGGGTCACGACCGGACGGAAGGCTGGCCAACTGGAAGGCTGGGCGCTGCGAAGGTCGCGCGGTTGGATCGAGGACCCGGCCAGCCGATCACCCAGGGCGTGCCCCTCGCAGCGCCGAACCACGTTAATATTGAACCATGGTCCCGATGCTCTTGGCCGCCTACATCGAGTCCCGACTGCCCGGGATCCTACCGGTGCGGGCACCCGTACCGATGGTCCAGGTCTGTGAGCGCGCCGACGACTCGCTCGCACGGCTCGCCGCCTCGTTCGAGATGGACCCCGCCCGGATGGGAGCCGACCATCCACCCTTGGGCACGTCCGGCACGGCAACGGTGACCACGGTATCCGTGGAGCCTCCGACGAGCGACACGTCACCCGGTGGTCCCCGCGGGCATGCGTGGACCTTGTTTGCTCAGACGGCGTAGTCACCACTCCTCCCGGGTTCGCTCGGCGTCCGGCGCGCCGAACAGACACGCCGGATCGCGCCCGCACATCGGCGGATCTATCCAGCCCACACTGACCCGCGTGGGTACGAGCACATATGGGCGGCGGGGCTTGGTTGAGCTCCACCACCATGCCGCTGCTGTGGACCGTCCGCCAGGTTCGACTCGGCGTGCCCGGGGCGAAGCAGGTAGAAATGCGATATTCTTCGTTCTATGAACCAACCCCCCGACGATGCATCTCCCCGAGTCTTCAGCGCGGCCGAGCTCAGCCAGCGTCTTCGCGGGGTCAAGCGCGCGCTCGAAGAGATCGAAAAGGAGCTGGCCGATACCGACGGGTGTCCGGAGGGGCTGGACGACTTCAAGGAGGCGCTCGACCACATCCGGCTCAGCGCGTGGGCCATCCTCACGGCATCCGAATCGCATACGTACGACTACCAAACCGTGCTGGCCCACTTTCGCATGGCGCGGGCAACCGAGGTCTGTCACAACATCATCGCGGATTTGAAGGCGGGAGCCATCGTCCCCACGGCCCCCGAATTCGAGGTGTTTCGCACCACGTTGTTGGACACTCTGGCGGCGATGGCCAAGCTCCTGCGCGAATACGAATGACGGTCGGTGCCCGCCGATCGTCCGAGTGTCAGTAACGAACCTTCAAGCGAACTCTGTCGAGTTCTTCATACTCCGTGCTCCACCGTAAGGCTCTGAGGTGGATCATGCGCAAACCAGCCGGATCGTCCAACCTGTTTTCCCGCCCGCTGCGAGCCCTCCAAGAACTCCCTGGGTGGCGCGCCACCGACGGCGACATCACTCGAGAGGACCTCGAGGAGCTCATTGAACGCCTCGATGCGGTCCGCACCTATGCCGCCACCGCCGAGGAGCGGTTCGCCGACCAACTGGCCCACACGGCCCCGCAATTCCGTGACAGTGCTCGGAATCTCCTCCATTACCTCTCGCTCCGGCATTACGATCTGCGGAGCATCCAGGACCGGCTCTCCGCCCTGGGCCTCTCGTCGTTGGGGCGTACGGAGGCACACACCTTGGCCAGTCTGTACGCCGTGCGGCAGGCGCTCGAACGGGCCGGAGGCATGCACGTAACCCACGAACTCGAGCCAGAGCCCGGGGTCGCCTTTCACGAGGGTGACGCGCTGCTCGCCACCAACACGGTGGCGCTGCTGGGTGAAGCCCCGCAGGGCCGACGCGTTCGGATCATGGTCACGCTTCCAACGGAGGCCGCGCGAAACTACGCGCTGGTTCGGGATCTCGTCGCGGCGGGCATGGATTGCGCCCGTATCAACTGCGCGCACGACGATGCCGTGGCATGGCGGGGCATGGTCGATCACATCGAGCAGGCTCGGGACGAGACCGGCCGCAGCTGCAAGATCTTCATGGATCTCGCGGGTCCCAAGCTGAGGACGGGACCGTTGGAACCCGGCCCGCAGGTCCTCAGGTGGCGACCAAAACGTGACGTGCGTGGCCGCGTAGTGGCGCCGGCCCGGATCTGGTTCGGCCCCCCCGGCGTGGCGCCACCCGCGGACGTGCGGGCCGACGCAGTCATTCCGGTTCCGCCGGAGTGGATTGCCGGCGTTCGCACGGGCGATACGATTGAATTCCTCGACGCGCGTGATTCGCACCGCAAGGTGGATGTCGTGGCGAGCGTCAAAGCCGGATTTTGGGGCGAAGCACGAAAGACGGCGTACGTCGAGACCGGGATCGAGCTCAGGCTGAGCGGGCGCCGCGGCTCGGTGCAGACGGCGCGCGTGGGGGAGCTTCCCAACACCGAAATCCCCATTGTGCTTAGCGAAGGGGAGACCCTCGTGCTGCACACCGATCCAGCACCCGGCGCCCCCGCCGTCCGTGCGGCGGACGGGACCGTGCTCGCTCCGGCACACGTCGCATGCACCTACCCAGAGATCTTCAAGGAGTTGGCCCCCGGACACCCGATCGCCTTCGATGATGGCAAGATCCAGGGGGTCGTCCGCTCGGTGACGGATCGCGAGGTGCACGTGGAGATCACGCTGGCCCGACCCAACGGGAGCCGGCTCCGAGGAGACAAGGGGATCAACTTCCCCGAGGCGACGCTCCGGGGCGTGGGCCTCACGGAGAAGGACTTGGCCGACCTCGATTTTCTCGTGGACCACGCCGATGGCGTCGGCATGTCGTTCGTGAACGAGCCGGCAGACGTGGAGCGGCTGCAAGACGAGCTTCGGAAGCGGGGCCGCAATCAGCTCGGCATCATCCTCAAGATCGAGACCCGGAGCGGCTTCCGTCGGCTTCCCTGGCTCCTGCTGGCGGCGATGCGGACGCATCCAGTGGGGGTGATGATCGCTCGAGGCGATCTCGCCATCGAGTGTGGGTGGGAGCGGCTGGCCGAGGCCCAGGAGGAGATCCTCTGGTTTTGCGAGGCCGCCCACGTCCCCGTGATCTGGGCTACGCAGGTTCTTGAGAATCTCGCCAAGACGGGCCTGCCATCGCGAGCGGAGATCACCGACGCGGCCATGGCCGAGCGCGCCGAATGCGTGATGCTGAACAAGGGACCCTATGTAACCAAGGCCGTCCGCGTACTCGACGATATCCTGCGACGGATGCAGGAGCACCAGGCCAAGAAGACTGCCCGGCTCAGGAATCTGACTCTCGCGGGAGACGTCTAGCGGCTTCAGGAGCCTCGCCAGAGCTCGACGTCACCGTTCACCGTGGACACGATGAGCATCGGTCCTCCACTTCCCAGCATCCCACGAACGTCCCGGGGTGACATCTCGGTCAGTGCGAAATCCGTGTCGATTGAGCCATTTACCGTGCTGAGACGCACCTCGGCATTGGTGGATCCTGGTATGGTCACTTTCGCGGCACCGTTCACGGTCGCGAAGATCAGATCCTCCCCCCAATCGCTGAGCCCAATCGTGGAAGTGATCGATCCGTTAACGGTGCTCCCCTCAGCAAGCCCGCTCGTGGACACCTGAACGTCACCGTTCACCGTCGTCAAATACGCATCACTGTCCACGTCTATGGCGCTCACGGTTCCGTTGACCGTCCGGCCAACGAAGACGACACCGGCGGGCAGGCTCACGTCGAACGTCACGTTCACGTCGTTGTTCCGGACATTCATCGATCCCTCGTCTCCCGGCAGACATTGGTTGCGGGCCTGCCCGGGGACGTCCGGATACACAGCGCAAATGGTCACCCCGTCGGCATGGGGAACGACCTCGATCGCGACTCCAGCCGGATCGCTTCGCTGACCGCGCTTCGTAGCGGAGACGGAGACCGCTCCGGCGGTCGTTCCCGTGGCGCGTACGCGACCGTTGACGCCCTTGATCTCGATCCGGTCGCCGGCGGCGATCTGTCCGGTCCACTCGAACGACTGCTCAGCGGGACCCAGGACATCGTCGTTTTGACAATTGAGCGACAGGGCGGCGCAGAGCGCGGTGGGGACAAGGAGGTAGGAAAGTCTCATGACGACCCCCAGCGGCGATCACTGGCGGGGAGTCGTTCGCATGTAACGGGACGATCCGTGAAACGAGCGTGAGATCGTGATGAGGCCTTGGGACAGCATTGTGCGGTAGCCTTGCTAACCGGTAGCGACCCAGGGCACATTCGCCCGATCCCATGACTCCGCATGAGCCGCTCCGTATCGGCGTGTTGGGCGCCGGCGCGTGGGCCCGCGGCGCGCACCTTCCGGGGTACCGCCGAGATCCGCGTTGCCGGGTCGTGGCCATCGCGGACCCCCAAGTCGATCTGGCCCGGGACGCCGCCCGGGAGTTCGCCATTCCCCACGTTGCCACCGGCCATCGGGAGTTGCTGCAACGAGACGACATCGATGTGGTCGACGTGTGCACCCCGAGCCACACTCACCACGACTTGGCTGTCGCGGCGTTGGAGGCAGGGAAGCATGTGCTGTGCGAGAAACCCGTGGCGTACGACTTTCGGGACACGCAGCGCGCCAACGCGCTCGCCAGCTCCAAGGGACTGAAAACGAAAGTCGGGTTCACCTTTCGATACAGCCCAGCCATGCAATACATGAAAGCGCTGATCGATCAGGGCTACGTGGGCACGCCTTTCATTTTCAACGGGTACGAGCAAAACTCGCAGTGGCTCGATCCCGCCGTGCCGCTCCGGCAGGTGGATCACACCGCCGATCCGTCCGAGATTCAGGTTTCCTCGCTGGAAGGCTACGGTGCGCCGATCATCGACCTCGCCATGTGGTTCATGAATAGCACCTTTGTCGCGGTCGTCGGCACGATGCGGAACTTCGTGCCGGAACGGATAGTGCGAGCTACCGGACAAATGATGCGGATGAACATCGACGATGGCGACATCTTCCTGGGCGAGTTCAGCAACGGTGCCTTGGGGTCGATTCAAACAAGCTTCGTGACGGTGGGCAATTACCCTGGGCTCGAGGCCCGGGTGTATGGCAGCGAGGGAGCGCTGATCTGCCGGCTCGTGGAGGAGTTTGGGGTGTGCGAGACGTTGAAAGGCGCCAAACCGGATGCTGTCGAGTTTCGTGATATCGAGATCCCCCAAGAGTTCTACCCTCCGGAAGGGAGCCCCCGGGAGTCCTGGCGCACGCTGTTCTATGCGAACCTGATCTCTCACTTCGTGACGGAGATTCTCGAAGACAAAAACGAGAATCAGGGAACCTTCGAGGCTGGCGCGCAGGTGCAGGAAGTCATCAACGCCGTGGAGCGATCGTTTCGAGAGCGGCGTTGGATCACACTGCCCTTGAGCAATCCACCATGATCGCGCCGCGGCACCATGTCCAGCCCGCCGTCGCCGTCGCGCTCGACAAGTTCTTCGAGAGCTTTTACCGCCTCCACCCCGTGGATGCCACCTTCGTAGGCGTGCACGATCACGACACCGAGCTTCCGGACTGGACTCCCAGCGGATTGGCTCGAGCTACCGATGAAATGCGGGCCCTCGAGCGCGAGCTTGCCGCCTGCGAAGCCTCCGCCGCCCCTGGTGACGATACTATGCCTCGCGTGGACCTGGCCCTGGCTCGCTCGTACCTCCTAATCCAGCTGGCCGAACTCGAGAGCCCCAACTTTCAGCGCGGCAATCCCGCCTTGTATACCGGCGAAGCGTTGTTCGGGGTACTCGGTCTCATGCTGCGGGACTTCGCGCCGGTTCCAGTCCGTGTCGCGGCCATTGCCGACCGGCTGCTGCAGGTCCCGACGTTCCTGGCAGGGGGGATGGCGACCATTCACAAACACCCGGTCCCTCGACTCTGGTTTTCGCGTGCCATCCGCGAGTGCCGCGCCGCGGAGCGGTTGTTGTTGGACGGTTTGCCCATCTGGTGCCAAGGTCAAGCGCTCGACCAAACCCAATGGGAGCATCTCCACGCCGCTGCCCGCGCGGCGTTGGTGGGATTCGCCACGTTTGGCGAGTGGTTGTCAGATCGGATGCCCGCCCAGCCCGGGGCCGGATCGTGTGGCGCCGACCTCTTCCAGCTTCTCATGCGCCGCGGGCATTGGGAGGAACGCCGCTTGGAGATTCTCCTGGAACGGGCTCTCCAGGAATTGGATCAGGAATCCGCACGGTTTGACGAGTTGGCGCGGCACACGGCCCCTGCAGGATGGCACGGAGTCAAGGCCACCTTGGCCGCGCGCCATCCTCCAGTGGAGCACTACGTGGAGGCGTTTCACACGCAGTGGAACGCCGCCCGCGCGTTGGTTGAAGAGCAAGGCCTCGTGACGTGGCCCAGCTACCCAATCCGGTACGTACCCATTCCAGGATGGGCGCGCGCGGTCGCCGCCTCCACCTATTTCCTTCATTATCGTGCCCCAGCCCGCTTCGACCCCGTGGACGTTGTGGAGTATCTCGTGCCACCCGTGGACGATGCCAAGGATCGCGCCGATCTGGACCGCCGACTGCAAGCGACCAACGACGCGGTCATCAAGCTGAACCACGTCGTGCATCATGGAGGCCTCGGTCACCATGTGCAGAACTACTACGCGTATCGGGCGGCGTCACGAATTGGGCAAGTGGCCGCTGTGGACGGCGCGAGCCGCATCGCAATGTTCTTGGGTGGGACCATGGCCGAGGGGTGGGCCTGCTATGCCACCGACCTCATGGAAGAGGCGGGGTTCCTCACTCCCCTCGAGCGGGTAGCGCAACAGCATCATCGCGTCAAACAATTGACCCGCGCCGTGGTCGACATCTCCATCCATGTGGGAGCGATGACGGAAGCCGATGCCACCCGATTCCATGTGGAGCGCTCAGACATGACCCGGGAGGCAGCGCGTCTCGAGGTGACCCGCACTACGATGTTCCCCGGAACGGCCATCATGTACTGGCTGGGGACCAACGGCATTCACCGAATCCGTGCGGAGCGCTCGAGCGCTGCCGGGGGGCGCTTTTCGCTCCGGCATTTTCACGATCAGCTGCTTTCGTTTGGATCACTGCCGGTGCCTGTGATCGGTGAGTTGCTGCGATCGGAACCGCCGGGAACCTAGGTATCGACCTTGGCGTTGCGCAGCGGGGCGCGTATCAATTAGTAGACCCCGATGTCCTCAGCAGACCGTCAGCCAGTCAGGAGGCCCATGTCGATCCTGCTTCGACTTGCCAGAGGTCCGCGGTGGCTTGCCCTGCTGGCCGTGGGTGCAGCACCGCTGCCGGCCCAGGAAGCGCCGCCCGGCTCCATCTCCGTCGCATTCGACATCGACCGTGCCTGGGTGCCGGACTCAACGGTGTACCAACCGTTCTTTGTGGCCGACCGAGATATCCGTTCGCTCCGTGACGCGGTACGAGAGAAGCTCTTGCACGAGGGCACACGCCTCTTGGTGTTGGAGCACGAGGCGGGCACCCTCGCGCTCGTCGTGGAGCAGATGGCCTACCATCACGCGGCGCAGGGCGAAATGGCCGGAGAACCGTGGATGGTCTCGTTCTGACCCCCCTGTAACACGGGAGTCAGTATGACTCCCCTCATCGATGGCGTCGTCCATCATTTCGAGTGGCGCGGACTGTTCGACGGTGTGTCGATCCTGATGGATCGAGAGACGAGCACCTTGTGGCACCACATCACAGGCGAGGGCATGTACGGCCCCCTGGCCGGGACGAAGCTTCCGACGTTCAATCTCTTACATATGACGGTGGAGCAAGCACTCGAGACCTATCCCCACCTGACGGTCGCGATTTCGGATCGGCAGATCACCGGCGAGCCGAGTGGTTGGTCGCCGTGGCTCGAGAAGATTCCGGTACTGCGGGGTCGGTTGAGAACCACGCTGACCCGGGAGGATACCCGGCGTCCCACTATGGATGTGGGCATCGGGGTATGGACAGAGAACATGAGTCGGTACTACCCCTTGGAACATCTGGCCAGGCAGCATGCGGTGATCCACGAGTTCGACGGTCGCCCGGTATTGATCTACTATGCGCCGGGTGGCCGTGCACCCGGAGCGCTGTACGTGCAATCGAGCACGGCCTCGGTGGACGGTGCAATCATCCGACTCGGCAACGGCGACTATCTGGAAAAGGGGCTGCTGTACAACGCCGCCGGCGAACGGAAGACGATGCAGCGGCCAATGCAGCTCTTTACGCGCTGGTACGGGTTCGCGTTGACACACCCCGAAACCGAGGTGTACGAGCCGTAACGGCGAGCGTATCACCCCCGAGGGTTGGGATCGTGCACGCGGTCGCTATGCGCTCATTGTTGCTCGTGCTCGTCGTGACGCTCGGGGCGTGCCGCGGCAAGGGTACTCCACCGCCGTCCAACGATCTCCTGATCGTCGGGTACGATCGGGAACCCGACGTGCTCAACCGGTTCTCGACACATATCCTCGAGGACATCCACTCCTGTATCGTCGAAGGTCTGACAACCACCGACGAGCACATGAACGTAGTTCCGGTGTTGGCGCGCGAAGTTCCCACCCCCGAAAATGGCGGCGTGCTGATTCGTCCCGACGGCGGAATGGACGTCACCTGGCGGCTCCGGCCGGGCGTGCGCTGGCACGACGGTACACCCTTCACTTCCGACGATATTGCGTTCACCGTCCGCGCCATCAACGATCCCGCGTACAATCCCGAGAGCACCGACGGCTTCGATCGTATAGAGTCCGTCAGCACACCGGATTCCCTGACGGCTGTCGTGCACTACCGCGAGATCTACGCGCCGTATGCGATTCAGTTCTTTCGCGGCGCGTTGCCCCGGCATGTCCTCGAAGGTCGGGACATCGATCGTGCCACCGACTACAACCGGAACCCACTCGGGACCGGGCCATATCGCGTCGTCGAGTGGAGGACCGGCGAGTATATCCTCTTGGAGCGAGTCGACGATTACTGGCGGGGGCCCAACCTCCCCAACATCCGGCGCATCATGTTCAAGTTCGTCCCCAACACCAACACGCGGATCAACCAACTCCGGAGCGGAGAGGTCCATGTGGTAGCGTTGGTACCGTGGGACAAGGTGCGGGAGATCGAAGACCTCGAGCATCTTCGGATTCAGCGCATGGTGGGGAACAGCTATGAGCTGATCAATCTCAACCAGCGCGAGTTCCCACCGGTGCGTGACCTCCGGGTGCGCCGCGCGCTGGTGCACGGTATCGATCGGGAACTGATCGTGAACACGATCTTGGACGGACTCGCGCCCGTCGTGCACGGCCCCATTCAGCCAACCTCATGGGCGTTTACCGACCGTGTGCGGACCTACGCATACGATCCCGCTACCGCCAAGCGACTGCTCGACGAAGCTGGGTGGCGCGACACCGACGGTGACGGCGTACGCGACCAAGACGGTGAGGCCTTCGTTTTCACGCTGATTACCCAAGCGGGGTTCGCAGTGCGAGAAAACGTGGCGCAGACGATTCAACGGCAGCTCCGAGACGTCGGTATCGATATGCGCATCCAACTCATCGACGGCACGGCCATCAGTAGCTACTGGTTCGAGGGCCGGTTCGACGCGATGCTCCACTGGTGGCACATGCCGGCCGATCCGGAGATCACGTTGTTCTTTGCGGGAGACCGGACGCCGCCGGCAGGTCGGAACATCAATTATTTCTCAGACGATTCGCTGACGACGTTGCTCTATGCGTCCGATCGCACGGTAGATCGGGACGAGCGGCGTCGCCTCCTCGTCGCCGCGCAGCAACGCCTGGCCGAACTGGTGCCGGAGATCCCCTTGTACAACATCACGCGCCTCGATGTCGTCCCGCGCAACCTGGCGAGCTTTCGGGGCAACCCCACGAACACGGGCATCTTCTGGAACGTGCACGAGTGGGAACTTCGGTAGTGCTGCGCTACGCGGCACGCCGGATCGCGGTCGCGGTTCCCCTTCTCCTGCTCATCTCGATGCTGGTCTTCGCTCTCACGCGAGCGGCGCCAGGGGGACCTGTCGAGATGTATCTCGCGAACCCCAATGTGCGACCGGAGGACATCGAGCGGCTGCGGGTAGCACTTGGCCTCGATCAACCCTTGCTCGAGCAATACCTGGCGTGGCTCCGAGGGTTCGTGACCGGCCAGTGGGGGTACAGCTTCGTGGACGGCCGGCCGGTCACGACGCGCATCCTCGAGCGGCTCCCCGCCACCTTGGAGCTCATGGTCAGCTCCCTGGTGGTCGCGCTTGCGGCGGCGTTTCCGCTGGGAATCATCGCGGCGCTGCGGCAGCGGGGCTGGTTCGACCGCGTCAGTACGGTGGCGTCGTTCGCCGGGATCTCACTCCCGGTCTTTTGGTTTGGTCTGGTGCTGCAGTTGGTGTTTGCCATTGGGCTGGGTTGGTTGCCGTCGTCCGGGCGTTCGGCATTCGGAGCCGGCGGAGTGGCCGATCGCCTGGAACACCTCCTGCTCCCCGCCACCGTTCTGGCCACGGTGCACGCGGCGGCCTGGTCGCGATTCCTACGCTCCTCCATGGTGACGGCGCTGCGCGAGCCCTTCGTCACCGCGGCGCGAGCCCGAGGCCTCACAGGCCGCTCCGTGGTGGCACATGCGCTGCGAACTGCCGTGCTGCCATTGACCACGGTGGTGATGCTGGACGCTGCCATCATGGTATCCGGGGCGGTTGTCACCGAGAGCGTGTTCGCGTGGCCCGGGCTAGGGAGTCTCTTCACCGAAGCCCTGGCCCGGCGTGACTATACCGTGCTGATGGCGTTTCTCATGAGCACGGCCACCGCGGTGGTGGTGCTCAATCTGTTGGCAGACGTCGCCTATCGGGTCGTCGACCCGCGGGTAACATGACGGGCGCTCATCGAATCGTGGGGAGGATGGCCCTCGTCGGGCTCCTCGCGATGGCGGTTCTCGCGGTCTTGGCCCCGATTCTCACTCCGTACGTCCCCGACGGTATCGATCTGGCCAACCGGCGCGCGCCGCCTTCCCTCTCGCATTGGTTCGGCACCGACGAATTAGGCCGCGACGTATGCACGCGGGTTCTGTTTGGCGCCCGGGTCTCGCTGGCCATCGGCCTTCTCTCGGCCGCCGTGACCGCGGTGGTGGGATTCGTCATCGGATCCGTGAGCGGTTATGCCCGGGGCTTGCTCGACGGAGTCCTGATGCGGCTCACCGATACGATGCTCTCGGTGCCCCGCTTGCCCCTGCTCATGATCTTGGCCGCCATTCTGGACCCCACGATCCCGATGTTGATCGTGCTGGTGGGCCTCGCCGGTTGGATGGAGACCGCACGCGTCGTGCGGGCGGAGGTGCTCTCGCTGAGAGAGCGATCGTTCGTGCTGGCGGCACGCGCTTGCGGCGCCCGGCCCCCCAGGATCGTGGGTCGGCACTTGCTTCCCAATGTGCTACCCGCCGCGATGGTGGCGACCACGCTCGCCGTGGCCCGAGGGATACTGTTGGAATCGACCCTCAGTTTCTTTGGCGTCGGGGTGCAGCCACCGACGGCGAGCTGGGGCAACATGCTCTATCAAGCACAATCGACCATGAGCACCGAGCCATGGGTGGCGATCTTTCCGGGGATGATGATCCTGCTGACGGTCCTGGCGGTGAACGTGCTGGGAGACGCGGCAACGGGTGCCGCCTAGCTAGCGAGTCACCTACAGGCTTGGCAACGCGGGCGCCACCTCGGCGCCCGCGTCGCGGTAGAGAGCGCTTAGGAATCGTCGTCGTCGAACTCGACGTCCGTGAACCCATTCTCCAGCTCGAAGCCGAACTCCAACAATTGTCCCGTGGTGTCGTAATCCCACTGCGAAAGATCGACCACCGTGTCACCCGAAAGGAACCAAGCAGTGGGGTCCACTGTGACCGAAACGGTACGATCGACCGCATCCTCGGTGATCTCGAGCGGGGTGTCGAAATCCAGCTCGATCTCGATCTCTGCATCAAAGAACACGCGGAACGGAACCGCGCTTCCGCCCGTGGGGGTGAAGGAGCCCACGGCCAGCATGCTGGCTCCGGAGGGCCAGTCGTCGAACCCGGCGGCAAGAATGGCGTCCCGCACGGCCTGAATGGCCACCGCGTCGTCATCTTCTTCGTCGTCCTCGAGATCCTCGACTTCGAACTCAAGTCCCGAATACGAACCGGCAGGTACCTCTTGCCGTACCACGGCCTGATCTACTCCGGCTTCCATCGGCACTTGCACGAACGCCGCCGGTGCCTCGAACTCCTCACAGTCGTCGTCGAGCAAGCCATCACACTCGACACCGACCAGTTCCAGCTCGAACTCGGCGACGATGAGATACAGCTCGTCGATTGAGAGGGTGCCGTTACTGCCCGGGATTGGAATGGCGGCCGTGCCGGACCTCGCGAGCATGAGCCCGGAAGGTGCGACCTGGGCCGACACCGGCTGGAACGCGACCGTGACGTTCCCCCCGGGTCCGGTGGCCGAATCGCAGGCCATGATTGCCAGCGCGAAGGCCGAAAACGTAAACACCGAATGCCGTACCTTCATGAAGCACTCCTTCGTCGTCGTCTTTAGGGGTGATCAACTGATGGAAACATGGTAAGCGGTCGGCAGCGGTGGTAGCTGCGATACGGACGGGAGCCTTTTTGTGACCGCGGTCACAAAAAGGTGTGTGATTGCGGACTGTCCGCGGTCACGAGTACCACCCCTGTCACGAGATCGGTCAGGGCTGGCATCACGCAGGGCAGAGCTGAACCACTTCGTGGCACTTCCGCCCACCGTCGGCGCAGCGGTCTCAGGCCGGAGAACCTCTTGTGACACGTGCCACGGTTCTCACCCTCCACGGTCGATAGTCTTAGCGGAGATCGGCTACACAACTCCGTCGCGCCCGTGGTCAGGTAACACTCGTGGAGGCTAACCCCATGCGTATTCAGAGATTGCTCACTGCAGGGTTGAGTGTCGTTCTGGTGCTCGGCCTGGCCGGATGCGGCAACGACCCCCTGGGCATCAACGAGGGTGACCAGCTCACCGCCGCGGAAATTCAGTCCTTGTTCGACGCCATGTCGGCCGCCTTCGCCGGGGGTGGTGTGGGTGCCAGCTCCCCGGTCATGGCCGCCCAGGTGCCGATTCCGATCGATCAGAGCATCGCATTTTCGGCGTCCTGCCCGGCCGGCGGGACGGTAGGTCTCAACGGATCAGCCAACGGCCAGATCGACGACCAGACCCTCGAGGGGAATCTCTCGATGAATTTCGTATACCAGTTGAACGCATGCGCGGTCACGAACAACGCGGTGACCTTCACGGTGAGCCATGCTCCCGAGATCCGCTTCGAAGGGGATTTCCTGTTCGGGCAGGATGAGATCAGTGTGACAGCGAGCGAGCAAGGCGGCTTTCGATTCGAGTCGACGGATGGACGCGCTGGGAGCTGTCTCATCGACCTCGATTTCAGTGCATCGTACAACAGCGCTACCCAGACATCGAGCGGCTCGGTGACCGGAACGGTCTGCGGGCTCGCCGCCGACCAGATGACCCCGCTGGATCTCGGGGGAAGCTGAGATCCTCTGGACGAAGAGCAGCTCGTCCCTCCCGGCGGCCGGAGGTCCTAGGTGGTCCATGCCGCGCAGATACGAGTCAGGTCCTGATCGCCGTCACGCGCCCCTTGACGACGGTTCGCGTCAGTCAGCCCTTGTTCCCGAAGCTGATGCGCCACCATTCCCTCGCGCACTCCGTCAACGACAGATCGCGGACCCGTTCTTCCGCCAGTCCCTCCATCACCCCGGCAGCAGCGTTCTCGAGCACCGCTCCGATGCCGCCTGCGATGCGTCCCGCATCCTCACCGTATTCCTCAGCTCGTTCCTTCCCCTGCTGCGTGAGTGACTCGACGTCGGACCGCGCGCGTTTCACCAGTTCTTGCCTGAGCATGGAGCAGGGGCTGAAGGTCCTGTATTTCACGACCGGAAACGCGGCGGCGGCGATCACGACGATGGCGAGCAAGGCGAGGATCTTCTTCATGGCATCTCGGCCGATGGGTGGCTCCCGAAGAAAGGCCTGGACGCGAGCGGCCGCAAGCTAGCCACGGTACGGGGAGCCCGCAACGTGAACCGTGGCGGCCTACCCCTTGGTGCGGCCACGATCGAATGTCCGAGCAACAAGACGGGACGTTGACGTGTGCAGAGGGCTATCGACGGATTCGATGTCGCGGCCTACCTTGATCCACACGAAGCGCTCCGACGAAGCGTCGTTGCTCTACCGGACCGCCTTCGGTCAGGCGGGCCTAGAACTTGCCATCCTCCATTCGCGGTATGCCAAGCGCCACCTCGAAGAGTACCAACCCTCCTCCAATGCCGACGCCCACGCCCGAGCAGTTGATCGCGTGGGGCGCCCGCCTGGCGTATGTCGTGGTCCTGATTCTGGCGACCCTCAAATCGCTGGAGTTTGTCCCCAACGTGGGTGATGCGGCCGCGCGCCTGGACGACGCATTCGATCCGGTCACCTCGGCCAGGGATCTCGTGGATGCCGTGCGCAATGTGGCACTCTTTGCCGGATGGGGTGCCGTTTGGGTGGCAACCGGGAAGCCCGCCCTCCGATTATTCACGACCCTGTTCGGGGCCGCCCTCACAGGATTCTTGTTGAGCGCCGCGGTCGAGACACTGCAGTTGTTCTCCGCCGTCCGAACCGCGAGTGTCTTGGATCTCATTACGAACACGGGTGGGGCATTTGCGGGAGCGGTGTTCATGACGGGGCTCGTGGCGGTGGCCTGGGGAATGCGAACGTGGAAGTCGTACGTCGGTGTTCCCGCTGTGGTACTCGCCGCAAGTTACCTGGCCGCGGTGTTCTTCGAGGCCGTGGTCCCGCTCACGCGGGCGGTCCCGCTCCTGGGCGTCTACGGTGGGCCCATCAGCCGTTTCGGCGCGGCGATGGCAGAAATCCGGCTTGGTATGTCCGAATTCCCCATGCTGGACGTGTTACTGTTCTTCCCTCTCGGCCTGCTGTCCGTCGCAGCTTTGGTGGAGCTCAAGTTTCCTCGCCGCCGCGCAGGGTGGATTGCCAGCGCCGGTGGTCTCCTGCTTTCGACGACGGCCGAGATCGGCCGGGGGGTGTTGGGACTTCCGGTAGAGCTTGGCGTAATCGTGGTACACGCGCTGGCCATCGCTCTCGGGGCGGTGCTCGCCGTCAAAGGTCTACCGAGCTTCTCGCGCACGCTCCGTGGCCGCCGACGCGCGCTGTTCGTGGCCGTCGCCTACAGCTTTGTCTTGATGTTGTGGGCGTGGCGCCCGTTCATGCCGGAGTGGAGCCTCACGAACATCCTCGAGCAGTTCACGCTCGCGCGTTTCATTCCCCTCGAAGCCGCGCGGTGGCGTATGGACTTGTTCAGCGTATCCGACGTTGCAGGACAGTTCTTCCGGTACCTTCCGGTCGGAGCGCTCCTGGCGGTATGGCCTCTTCGGCGGCGGGGACCCCTCGGAGGTCCATTCGCGGGACTCTACCTCGCCGCGATCCTCGAGTTCGGTCAGGCGTTCGTCGCGGGACGGTTTTTCGACGTGGGTACCGATCTGGCCGTGCAGTGTTCCGGCGTGCTGATGGGGTGGCTGATGGTGCGGCAAGCGGGATTCAAAGCGTACGGAGCGCTCCTGCCACCATCACGTCGCCGCCGACCCGTCGTCGCTGGACGGCGGCAAGGCGCGGCGTAACGATTCCTCTCGCCGAGCTCGGGCAATCTCCTAGCTATCTTCGTTGCAACGTGTTATTTGTACTGGATGATTGGTTTCGGAATACGGCACGGTCCGACCATGCTCGCAGCCACCGCCGTCACCCGTACCCGTGTTCACCTCCCGACCGGGTCGTTCCGGGGCCGACAACGCAGGGGATTCTCATGACAGCACGAGCAACCATTTCCATTGCCTGTTCCATGTTGTTGGGACTTGGCGCGTGCCAAGGCGCCGAACAGCAGACTGAAGAGGCAACGGCAGGCGGCGACGTCGCGATGATGCAGGAGTACCCGAATTCGCCGGCGCCTGTGGCCCTCGAGACCGGTCACGCAGTGGTGCAGCGTCTCATGTCCGAACCCAATCAGTGGGTTGGGGAGCATGGGCACGCCGGCAACCAGCTCGCCATCGCGCTCGACGGCGGGACCATGATCTACAGGCAGAACGGCGAAGAGACCGAGACGACCTATACGCCCGGTCAGCCGTTTTGGATCGAGTACATCGCATCGCACGATCACGCGGCCAAGGATCGCGCCTCCAATGCGATCCTGATCACCATGAAGCACTCACCTGGCGGGACGGCCATGGCACAGGAATATCCTGCCCGTCCGGCGACGACGATCATCGACAACGAGTACGCCATTGTTCAACGTATCGTCGCCGAACCAGGTCAGTGGGTCGGTGAACACTCGCATCCCGGCACCCAGATCGTCGTCTTCCTCACGGGCGGAACCATGACGATGCGGGAGGGCGGTGAGGAAACCGTCACGACCTACGAGGCCGGCCAGACCATCGAAGTGACGGCCACCGAGGCGCATGATCACGCCAATACCGGAACCAGCCGCATCGAGGCCCTACTGATCACACCAAAGATGTAACTGAAGCAACTCGACGTCCGGCGCGGGCGCCGGGACCCTGGGTCCCGGCGCCCGCGTTGTATTCCTCCAGCCCAGTGACCGTCTCGAACTGGCGTCTACTCGGTCGTCCTCGACACACTCTCGAGATAGAGGACGATCTGAGCAAAGTCGTCCGTTGAAATCGTATCGCCCAGCATGTCCTCCAGGTGCTGGCGCATACGTCGCGCCACGGCAATCCAATCTTCGGACGCATGCTGCCTCGGATCCGCCAACGCGTGACACCGGCTACAGGTCTGCATGAACAGCGCGCGCCCCGGACCGGGCGGCAAGTTCCGTTCACTCACCTGAAACGCGTGCTCGACGAAGTAGGGCACCATGGCCGCGCGCTCGGCGGTCGTGGGGACCGGAATGTCGAACGTACCGGAGACACGATCGATCCGGAGCCACATCCGGCGAAGCACGATGGGCCAGTCGGTGGCCGAGTGCATCCGGGGACTTGGAACCGCGTGACAAGTCGTACAATACCGCCGCACCGCCTGAGCACCAGCCGACTCAGCCGCCGGGAGATCCGAGGGCGCGAGATCGCCTGGAGGCAGCGCTGCCCGCGCCGACGCGAGGAAGATATCCATGTCGACACCCTGGCTTGCGGTACCGCCAGTCTCCGTCACCGTAGGAGGCGGTGGCTGCTCGGTGGTGCAAGCCATCCATGCCAGCGCGCCCACCAGTACGACCCCGGTGCGACTCACCTTGGCGAGTGTTTTGAGCATACTCCACCTCCTTCCGGCGTCGAGTGCTCGTGCTTGAGCACTCGTGAGCCCTTACGAAGGGTAGAGTGGAGCCAATGAAGGAGCCATGAAAGGAGTGTGGATTGGATCTGAACTCGACTTCACGAATCGGGCACGGCGCGGTCGCGGACGAGGCAGTCGGTTTTACGGAGATGTTACCAGGAGCACGTCTTGGGCTGGCGGATCGTCGTAGAGACGCTCCACCGCCTCTCCCCGCTTCTCGAGCACCGCCCGCTGGTTGATGTATCCCTTGTCGGTGATCTCGTCATCGTCGATGGAGGGGGGTTCGGTGACGAGCAGAACTCGAGCGATCTTGGTGGAGGACCCGGTCTGATCGTCGTTGTACCGGCGCAAGGCACGACGAACGTGCTCTCGAACGTCAGGACAAGTCGCGAGCCGCCGGAGGTCGGGATGGGCACCGTCGTGCGAACACAGTCTCCGGCTTCCCGCCAGATCGAGCCAGGCCAACAACCCAACGCTATCGCGATCGTGGCCACACACCACGGCGTCGTGGAGTGCCGGCGCGGCCGCCGCGAGGGCTGCAACCCTCAGGGTCCCCACGTGGACCCACGTCCCTGACGTGAGCTTGAAGTCCTCCGCCACGCGGCCGTCGAACATGAGACCGCAGGACGGATCATCGGGGTCAACCAGCAGGCCCGCATCACCGATCTTGTAGAACCCCTCCTCATCGAATGCGGCCTCGGTACGCTCGGGGTCTCGCAGATAGCCCGGCGTGACGTTGGGGCCCCGCACGCGCATCTCCAACTTGGAGCCTGAGGGAAGCAGCTTGAGGTCCACCCCGGGGGCGGGAAGCCCAATGATTCCAGCCCTCGAGATCGGGAAGTGGACCGTGGTCGCCATGGGTGCGGTCTCCGTCGACCCCCATGCCGATGCCAGCATCACCGGCTCTCCGGTAGCCTCGATCGCCACCGCCTCGAGACGCTCCCACAGATCCTGCGACAGCGCCGAGCCGGCGTAGAAGATCATCTGCAGCTGTTGAAAGAACCGTTTGCGCAAGTTGGCATCCCCCTCCAACAACGGTAGCAGCATCGCATACCCAGCCGGAACGTTGCAATAGATCGTGGGCGACACCTCCTGCAGGTTTCCTACGGTCACCTGGACGAGATCGGCCCGCGGTTTGCCCTCGTCGATGTAGAGCGTACCGCCTTGGGCGAGGACGAGGTTGAAATTGTGGTTTCCGCCAAACGTGTGATTCCACGGGAGCCAGTCGACGAGCACCGGTGGTGTGTCCCGTACGAATGGCCAACACTGCTCGATCATCTGCTGATTCGCACACAGCATCCGGTGCGTATTGATCACCCCTTTGGGGGTGCCGGTGGACCCAGACGTAAACAGATACTTGGCGATCGTATCCGGCCCAACGAGCGCTTCCGCGCGTTGCAGGGCGGGACCCGGCCGCTTGGCTTGGAGTTCATCGAACGCCACGACTCCGCGAGGCCCTTCATCGGGATCGCTCGTAACGATCTCGACTTGAGCACTTCTTAATTCCCAGAGGACGGACGCAAATGGCTCGAATCGATCCACATAGATGAGACCGGGACGCACCAGCTCCACGATGCGGTGCACCTTGCCATAATCACTCGTCATCAGGGAGTACGCTGGAGAGACCGGCGCGATCGGTACGCCCGCCAGAAAACAACCCAGCATCAAGAGCGCGTGGTCGACGGAGTTGCCCGAGAGCACGAGCACCGGCCGGTCGAGTCCCAGGTCGCGGCCCAGGAGACTCTGGGCAATCCGCTGGGCCGCGCGCAAGGCCTCCACATACCGCACCTCCCGCCAGCCCACCGCGGACCGCTCTGCCAGAAACACCTGTTCGGGCCGGTGCAGAGCCCAGTGCCGCAGAAACTCGCCGAGGTTACGCCCGTACGAGTGTAACGGCTGCGGGGAACGAAGCAGCATCGAACCGTCGGCACGGTCGATCCTCGTCACCTCGGCGGGGGCCAAGAGGATGGGGGTTCGTTCCGGCATGGCGGTAGGATAGCGCTCAGGCAGAACGGGCAGAAGAGGTCAAGCACACGGTAGCAGTAGGTGAGACCGGAGCATGGAAGGAGCCCAGGGTGACGTGGGCCATCACCGCCCCGCCCCTTCCGTCATCTCTCATGATGATGTTGCTTGTGAGCAAAGGGATTTCCAGACGCGGGAGGCGACCAACTATGGACTGGGACGGCATTGGCACGTTTGCGGCATTCCTCAGCGCCGGGGCCGTGACCATGGGTTGGATCGTGCTGGCGGGATACAAGGCGAAGCTCAAGGCCGAGTCTGAGCAACGACGTTTGGGAGCAGCATCGGGCGAGGCGATAGAAGAGCTTCGACGGGAAACGCACGATGCACTCCGCGAGCAACAACAACAACTGGACGAGCTCCACGAACGACTCGATTTTGCCGAGCGACTCCTGACCCGAGGACAGGGAGCGGAGCGGCCTCCGAAGCGGGAATCGACCCCCACCTAACACGACTCCACGCCCGTGCCAGCGAGAAGGTCCCGGTGATCGACGATCCCGGGCCGGTGATGCCCACCTCGAGATTGGTCAGGAACGCGGCGGGCGTGGGCCTGCGGGAGTCTCCCGCCTAAACCACCACGCGGCCGGCCTCCGGGCCCTCCGCGAGCACATCGCGCAACGTGTCGAGCGCTCCCTGCAATTGGTCGCGGCTCGAGGCGGGACCCACACAGAGCCGGACCGCGTGGGGTGGTACCGCGTGACGGGAGGGGCGCAGCCATCCCGCCTATCCGCCCTTAGTTCGACTGCGCGTACCCCTTGACATAGGCCTTGGCCACGGCGACCTCCGGACGATCTCCGGTCGCCGTTTCCATCAGCGCGACGTAGCGCGCGTACCAGTCGGCCGCGGCGGCGTGCTCGCCCGCAAGTTGCGCCGCCCACGCGGCACCAAAGACACTCCGTGCCCGGTTCGGTTCGCGCTCGAGAGTGGCCGTGTAGGCATTATAGGCGTCTTCGTACCGAGCGAACTCCACGAAGAGATCGGCCTGCAATTCCCGAGCTGAAGTAATCGGCCCGGGCGTCACCGGGTGTTTATCGGCGGCGACCTCGAGATCCGCTGCCTCGGCCGCGAAGAGTAATGCATTCGTCGTGTCGCCTTCGGCAAAGGCAACCCACGCCGAGAGTGCGAGGCGCTGAGACTTGGCGAGGTCGGCCCAGTACGCATCGCCGCCGAGCTTGCGCTCCACGGCTTGAAGCGCGTTGAGCTCGGATCGTGCGCCCTGAAGGTCTCCCAACCGCGCGGCCCCTATCCCGCGCGCGAACCGCCCAATGGCTTCGGCAAACGGAAAGTCAGGAGAGGGCCGCACGGGGAGTTTGGCCGCTTGGGCCCAGTCTCGCCGCTCGAGGGCGTAACGCGCTGGTATGGCCGCCAGGGCATACGCCGCCCCAATGGCCTGCCCACCGGGTGCTACGCTGTCCACGCGGTGCGCCTCGTGCGCCAGCGCCCGTGCCTCCGTGTCATGACCCCGCTGAAGGTACGCGTAGGCGAGGTAGTCCATGGCGTGGAGCCGCGCATGATGAATTCCGTTTGCTTCGTCCTGTTCCTCGAGCGACCGAGCCACCGCAGCGGACGCGAGGTTGGATCCTATCGTCTCGTCCCACATCCCCAACCGCACGAAGATGTGCGAAGGCATGTGCAGGGCATGATAGGCCGCCGGAGCGATCTGTGCGTATCGTCTGGCGGCGTCCAGACCGAGGTGGGCGAGCTCGGGCGAATCGTAGATGTGTATCAGGTAGTGGGCGATCCCCGGGTGATCGGGATACCGGCGAAGGAGCGTGTCCAGTAGAGCACCAATCTCCTGATGGCGCTCGTATGTGGAGTCGTTCTTTGGCGCATTGGCTGCCGCAGCCAGTGCATAGAAGACCGTGGCCTCGACGTCATCCGGATACCGGCTCGCCAGCTCTCGCATTTTGACTTCGTGCGTAAGCATACGAGTGTGATGCTCGAGTTGGTCGAAATCGCGATAGAACCCGGCGATGGCTTCGAGATAACCCCGCTCGCGCGGGGTCCCCGTCCGCATGATGGCGGCTCGTTGTAGGAGCGCCCACCCACGCCGGAGGTTTTCCTCGGGCGGCGCACCGGCGAAGGGGTTCAGCCGGAGCGTCATGGCCAACCCCCACAGCGCCATCACGCAGCTCGAGTCCGTCTCAGCCACCTGCTGGAACGCCTGTTCTGCTCTCTCCCACCAGAAGGAGTGAAGCAGGGCCACCGCGCCGGGCAGACGAGCCTGGGCAGCCGGTGCGCAGGACGTCTCCAATGTCACGCGGCCAAGCTGATCGCCGGGGATGGCCGTCGGAGCGGGTTCCTGGGCGGAGACGGCGCTGGCGAACGCAAGGCAGCAAGCGATGGCGAAAGCACTTAGCGATACGGCGGACGGCATGGAGACCCCCGAAAAGAGTACGGTGTGGTTGTGGGCAGATGATACTGGGCGCCGAGGCACCGAGCCTCGTCCTGGTACAATAGGACCGGGCGTGTCGAGGGCCGTGATGGGGGTCACATGGGGCGGGAAAGGTGCACGTGCCGAGGGGCGCAGCAACAGTCACCCTTATGTCATACCACCGCCACTGTTGCCTCTGCCGCCTGCATCAAAACAGCGCCTGCACCACCGGCACGGCCGATCGTACCGTGATGATGAGCACGACGAGCAGCGCCAGGGGAATGACCGTCCGAAGCAGCCAGAGCCATGCTCTGATGGGACCCACTGCCGGGAATCCCCGAGCCAACTCCTGCTCGGCGTTGTGCGACCACACCCATCCCGTGACCACTGCAATGAGGAGTCCCCCCAGGATTAGGAAGACCTCGCCGACCATTTTGTCGACGAACGCCAACCAGTTCGTGCTGAGCGCTCCCGGGAGACCACACAGCGTGATGGCACCACCCGCCAGCAGCGTGGTCCGGTGACGTGGCCACGCCCAGGCATCCATGACACTGGCGACGACGACTTCCAGCATGATGGTGGCCGACGTGAGAGCGGCGATATAGAGCGCGAAGAAAAAGACACCACCAACCACGGTCCCAATGGTTCCGAGGGAAGCGAAAGCGCCTGGCATGGTTATGAACAGCGCCCCGATGGGACTCGCTCCCACCTGATTCTGCAGTCCGAGGTGATAGATCACTGGAAAGGTGACCAGTCCTCCGACGACGGCCACGGTCGTGTCCGCGACCGCGATCGTGGCCCCTTGGCCGGCGAGATTCTTCTCCGAGCGTTCCATGTACGATGCCAGCGTGATGAGCCCGCCCATGCCGAGCGAGAGAGAGAAGAACGCTTGCCCAGCCGCCGCTCCAATGACGTTGGCATCCAGGAGCGCACCGAGATCGGGTTTGAGGTAATACGCATATCCCGCGGGGGCGCCCGAGAGCGTGGCAGCCCAGACGGCTAGCACCAGGATGAGACCGAAGAGGACGGGCATGAGGAGCCGTGCCAGTCGCTCGATCCCACCGCGAATGCCGGCAAATACGACGAGCACCGTGAGCGTCATGCTCACCAGAAGAAACGGGAGAACCGGCAAACCACTGCTGATGGCTCCGAAATGCGCGGCGGTGTCGGCAGGGATCGCGCCGCGGACGGTGTCCAGCAGGAGTCGCGCCGTCCATGCCATGATGATGGAATAACTCGAGAGCACCAGAAACCCGACCCCAACAAACATCCACCCCAACCAGCGCCAGTGCCGGCCCGCCACTCTCTCGAACGCGAGGATCGGACTCAGGCGCGTGTGGCGGCCGATGCTCAACTCCGCCGTGAGGAGCGGGATGCCAACCAGCAGCACGAACCCCAGGTAGAGCAGCACGAACGCCGCTCCCCCGCCCTGTGAGGCGGTATACGAAAACCGCCAGAGATTGCCCAGACCCACGGCTGCACCGACGGCCGCAAGCAGAAATCCAGTGGAGCTACGCCAGGTTTCGCGCATGGGAACAGTAGGAGGGAGTGGGAAGTGAGGGGTCAGAGGGAAGATTCGTGCAGGGAATGGCGAGCCCGAGGCGCAGCATCAACACCCCGTTACCCCTCACTCCTCACCCCTCATCGTCGTTCACTCCCCTCGGATGCGCCGCGTGAGTGCCGGCTCGAGTCCCATCAGTCGAGCGTATAGCGCCAGCTGCCCGCGATGATACATCTCTTGCGCGATGCCGTGGTGCAGCCACTGCAACTTGGTTCCTGGTCTGCCGTCGAATCGCTTCATGAACTGGTAAAGCGCCAGCTCTCCCGTTCGGCGAAACGCCCGCGACGCATCCAACACCTGCGTCTTCAGGAGACCCACCAGTTGTTCCTTCGTGTTGGCCTCATACGCCGGACCGGCATACATCTTCACGAGCTTGGCAAACGGTGCTCGATGCAAGTCGGTGTCGGACCGGGTCAGCTCACCAGTCATCATCATGGACACCTCGAGAATGTGTTGCACGAGTTCCCGCAGCGTGCGGCTCTCGGGGGTAGGGCGAAAATCAAACTTATCGTCTGGGATGTTCTCGACCTCTTGGACGATCCCCTCACGTACGTTGCGCCACGCCTCGAGTGTCTCTTCAAGGAAAGTTAGGTACGCTTCCATTCTCAGACTCCCAGGATGACCCTTACCCGGCTACCGGACCATGACAGGCCGGAAGGATATAACATGAGGACAGATTGCAGAAGACAGAGGGCAGGCGGAGTAGGTAGCGGGCGCACAACGTGGATTGAGGGGTCGCGACAACCGGGCAAGCCCGTGGAATGACGATGGCAGCGGACGCATCCGAGTGCGGGCTATGCCGTGTACCTAGTACTTCATCGCCTCGAGTCCCAGTGCTTTCCTGAGCAGTGCCATCTGACCGATATGATACGACTCGTGCTGCGCGAGAAACGTCACTCCGCCGAGCACCGTGCTATCGTCCACCGGAAAGCGCTGCGATGACGCCACTGCCACCGTACTCTCACTCAACCCCTCAAGGATCCCGGCGAGTTCGCGTGCCACGCTCGACCATTCCTTCCTGATGACCGACATTGGGGGAAACTCTGGAATGTCCTCGATCCCCCGGGCAACAGTGAGCAAAGCCGAATGCGGGTTACCGATATGGCTTCCCAGGTACTCGCCCAGGAAGCATCGCGCGTCCGTGAGGTGACAGGCCAGGAATGCCAGGGAGTTGGTCGAGTCCGTAACCCGCTGCTGCGCTTGCTCGTCCGTGACGCCGTCGAGACAGTTGAGCAGCAATCTCGTATTGAGGGCGTATATCTCGCGCAGCGCGTGCAGCGACTTCACTCCTCACTCCTCACCGATTCACTTCCTCTTCTGTTTTGCGGCGTTCGTGAGCATCGCTGCACTGCCCGCAAGGAGCATCGGAAACAGAACAGTCACACCCATCAAACCCCAATTCGGGAGCGAGAGGATGGGTGCAACGGCTTGGCTGAGCTCAACGATCGGCCCACGCAGGGCTGCCCATCCCAGCAAAGCGGCCCAAGCGAGACCGGAGGCGGCGGCGGCTGTCATGACGGGCGCCGTTTCCCGTGCCGCGACGATGCCCCACACCGCCCCGACGAGTGGAACCGTCCACCATCCCACGAAAATGGTCAGGATGGTGACGATCATGAAGAGCACCACGATGCGTACGGTCACTTGCATCATCGACCTCCTGACGCCGGCCGAAGGGTGAGGTCCGCCGCCACACGGTCCGGGTCGAGAGCGGCGGGCTGGGCTGGAAACAACACAGGATCCAGCTCACCGCTGACCCACTTGTCGATGCGATCCCGATACCAAGGACTCACGGGATTCCCCGATTGCCCACCAGGATAGATGGTCCATGCGCTGACATCCGGTCGCAATTCGACCACCATCCGCCAACTGGCGCCGAACACCCCGCTTCCCGACGACGGATTGAGGGTTCCGGGCCCGCCTTGGATCGGCAGCGCGAGTGCCGAGAGGCTGGGCAACCGGAGCAGGTGGTGAATGTTGGTGTGGCGGATCCCCGCCCAGCGCCATCCACCATCCTCAGGGGATCCATGCTCTTCCTTCGCGTGCCGGAGCCCCGCTTTGAGCGCGGCCCCGAGGATGGCATCGCGGTCTTCGACTACGTCCTCAGTAGCGCCGTCATCCCACCAGACACTGAGCGGTTGGTCGAGCAGGTCCGCGAGCACCGCTGAGCCGGGCGTCGAGAGGCGGCGCGATTCGCCATCCTCCGACGGCAGCACCAGCTCGTCCCACGTCAGGCGTACCAGTTCGTCCATCGCGAGTTCAAACAGGATCGCTCGCTCGTTGTCGCGGGTGTACTGCCGGTCCCACTGTGCCAAGAGTTGGGCTGCCTCACGCAATTCGTCGTCCCCCGTCACCTGGCTCAGCGAATGCTCGGCTGCGGCTAGAAACGCCGGTACAAAGCGATCGGCCCGTGCGCTCCCGGGATCGAGTTGAAACCGCTGCATGTCCACGGGGGTGACGGCACTGTCGGATCGAAGGAGCTGGTTGATCCGCATCGCCCGCCAAGGCGAGGGCCAGTTGGCGCCCAAATAGATGGTGTTGCTATCCGGATGCAGTGGCTCCTGGTTGGCGGAAGCCAGGAAGCCCTGCGGCGGATTCACAGCCAGGGGCAGTTGGTCGACGGTCAAGAAACCGAGCCAGTCGCTGTCATTCCGGGTTCCGTCGCGGATGACGGTGCCTCGGCCATCGCCCGGTCGCACGGGGAATCGACCCGTGGAGCGAATGGCGATGGAACCCGTCCAATCCGCCACGATCATGTTCTGCGGCGGTGCCCGGTACGCGGCCATGGCAGCCATCCAATCACCCACACTTTCCGCTCCGGCCGCGTCGGCCAGCGCCGCGATGCTTCCCGCCTCGTCCAACGCCGTCCAACGCAGCGAGCGCGGTCGATCGCCCTCCCACTGGAGGGGGCCCCTGTGGGTGTAGTAGACCGTGTCAATGGCCAACACGTTGCCCCGCGGGCCGCGAAACTCCTCGATGCGTCGGGTTAGCGGCCGCCACGTGCCATCCACGACGTACGCCGTGGGCTGGTCCCGATCGTCCAGTGTCTCGTCGTAGAAATCCAAGACGTCGGCCTCGGTATTGGTGAAGCTCCAGGCGACTCGCCGATTGAACCCGATCACCACGCCGGGAACCCCGGGGATGGTGACCCCGTAGATGTCCAGCTCGTTGGGGACGGAGATGTGCACCTCGTACCAAATGGAGGGAAGCGTGAGCTCCAGGTGTGGGTCGCCGGCGAGCAACGCGTAGCCGGCTTCGGTGCGAGAGGGAGCGACCGCCCAATTGTTGGAACCGAGAGCGCCACGCTCTTCAACGACGATGAAAGGATCGAAGGTTGAACGGTCGAAAGGTTCGACACCACCCGACATTCCAGCCTTCCGTCTTTCGAACGTGGCTACCACCGTCGCCGGCACCGGTTCTTCGCCTTCCGTCGTTCCATCCTTCGGGCCTCCCGTCTGTACCGGGATGATCGGCTCCTGGATGGGACTGTGCAGAGGGAAGAGAGCCTCGGTAGCTTCGGCTCCGAGCACCGCGGACACGCGTTCCCGACGGAGCTCATGCGGATTATACGTGAGGGTGTAGCCCATGCGTTTGATCAGGTAGTACGTATAGGCAGGTTCCCACCGCAGGGGCTGGGCATTCAGCAGACGGTACTCGAGGGGAAGGTCTTCGGGGCCCATGATGTCGATCCATGCGTTGACCCCTTCTGCATAGGCCGTAACGACGACAGCGGCGGTGGACGCGGGATCGAGCTCGCCAAAATCGCGTTCGGCGCTCCAAGACAATCCCAGCGCACGCATCCTGCGATCCGCTGGCAGCAGCCTGGGCCCCAGCAGCTCGGCGAGCGTCCCCGCGGTGGCCCGCGTCTGCAGCTCCAATTGGAACAGTCGATCTCGCGCCACTACGTATCCCAGGGCTCGCGCAGCATCCGCGACACTCCCCGCAAAGATGTGCGGAACGCCCCGATCGTCGTACAGCACGCGGACTTGGCCGGCGAGCGTGGGAAGCTCGTCTCTGGCCTCTCGGGGCAGCCGCGCTGTCGCGGCAACGGCCCAGACTCCCTCGCGCGGATGAAGGAACTTTCCCAAGGGAGGGAGCGGACCAATGGGCCAGTAGCCGGCCACGAGTGTGGCAATCAGAACGATCGTCGCGATGGCGATGCGGGCGGAGCGCATGACAGGTGACATCTCTCATGTTGGGGTCGAGAAGTGCCGCGCGAGGCGGCCAAGGGCGACGATCACACAAGTGTAACACGACGGTCCGCATCCCCGACAGCCGCCACCCTTGAACCGTCGCGAACTGCGACTAATATCACGCCACGAACCTCACCACCGAACACCCATCGTTGGAGACGGGAATGGCAGGTCAACGAAAGGACCCAGGCGCCGAGGCCTTCGAGAAGCTCGGCGCGTTCTATCTGGGACGCCGATACGATTTGGACGAGGGCGAGCTGACACCGGACCTCGTGCTCTACGATTCCAAGGACCTCACAACTCACGGCGTCTGCGTTGGTATGACCGGGAGCGGCAAGACCGGCCTCTGCGTTTCGCTGCTCGAGGAAGCGGCCATCGACGGCGTTCCCGCAATCGCGATCGATCCCAAAGGTGACCTGGGGAATTTGCTGCTCACCTTCCCCAAACTGCGCGCCGAGGATTTCCGCCCGTGGATCGACGAAGGCGAAGCGGCACGCAAGGGGACCACACCGGACGAGTATGCGCAGACGACCGCCGCACGGTGGAAGAACGGACTCCGCGATTGGGGAGAGGATGGGAACCGCATCGAGCGGCTGCGGGATGCGGCGGACTTCGCCATCTACACGCCCGGAAGCAGCGCCGGCCTCCAGCTCAATCTCTTGCGATCCTTCTCGGCACCGCCGGCCGAGCTGGTACAAGACGCCGATGCCTTTCGCGAGCGTCTTACCACAGCGGTATCCGGCCTCCTCGCGCTCCTCGGCATCGACGCCGATCCGCTGCAGAGCCGTGAGCACATCCTACTCTCGAACCTCTTCGATCACGCGTGGCGCGAGGGACGGGATCTGGATATCACGACATTGATCCAGCAGGTGCAGGCACCACCGTTCGAGAGGATCGGTGTGATGGATCTGGAGTCGTTCTTTCCGTCGAAGGATCGGACATCGCTGGCGATGAACCTCAACAACCTCCTCGCCTCTCCGGGATTCGCTGCCTGGATGGAGGGGGAGCCGCTCGACATCCCGCGCCTGCTCTGGACGCCGGAGGGGAAGCCCCGGGTCTCGATCCTCTCGATCGCCCATCTGTCGGACGCGGAGCGCATGTTCTTCGTCACGCTGCTGCTCAACGAGGTCCTGGGGTGGATCCGAACCCAGTCCGGCACGTCGACACTGCGCGCCCTGTTGTACATGGACGAGGTGTTTGGCTTCTTCCCGCCGGTGGCCAATCCACCGTCCAAGACGCCCATGCTCACCCTCCTCAAGCAGGCGCGTGCGTACGGCCTGGGCGTGTTGCTCGCCACCCAGAATCCGGTGGACCTGGATTACAAGGGGCTCGCCAACGCCGGAACATGGTTCCTGGGACGTCTGCAGACGGAACGCGACAAGATGCGGGTGATCGAGGGTCTCGAAGGCGCTTCGGCCACGGCCGGCGCCACCTTCGACCGCAAGCGCACCGAGCAGATCCTCGCGGGCCTCAAGTCCCGCGTGTTCCTCATGAATAACGTCCATGAAGACGAACCTGTGCTGTTTCACACCCGTTGGGCCATGTCGTACCTGAGGGGACCGCTCACCAGAGTACAGATTCAAGACCTCATGGAAGAACGAAAAGGGGAGCCAGTCCAGATCTCCGAGGCTGGCACGGCCGCCGTTTCGGCGCCAAGACCCGCCAAGGCACCCAAAACCACCGAGGCTCGCCCGGTGGTCCCGCCGGACGTTCCCCAGTTCTTCGTTCCAGCCATTGCCGACACGCCCCCAGGCGCAAGACTCGTCTATCGGCCTGGTCTCCTGGGAACCGCCGATCTCCATTTTGCGAACGCCAAGGCAAGCGTGGATGTATGGAAGAAAGTGTCGTGCCAGACGCTGCTGGGCTCACGGGATAGCGGCAACGTGTGGAGCAAAGCGGGACTACTGCCGGAGGGCGAGCCCAACCTCGACACGGAACCCACAGACGGCGCGGGGTTCGGTACACTTCCCGCCGCGGCGAGCCGGAGCAAGAGCTACACGACGTGGGAGAAGGCGTTCAAGACACACCTCTATCAGAACCACACACTGACTCTGTGGACGTGTAAGCCGCTCAAGCTCACCTCCACACCGGACGAGAGTGAAGCCGAGTTTCGCGTACGGGTACGGGAAGCCGCCAGGGAGCATCGGGACACGAACGTTGAGAAGCTTCGGAAGCGCTACGGCCCCAAACTGGCGCGCTTGCAGGACCAGATCAAACGCGCGGAAGAGCGAGTGTCACGAGAAGCCTCGCAATACTCGCAACAGAAAATGCAGACCGCGATCTCACTCGGCGCAACGGTTCTTGGCGCGATGTTCGGACGCAAGCTCGGCAGCGTGGGCACCGTGGGGCGGGCCACCACGACCGCCCGTGGTGTCGGACGGACGGCTCGGGAGAAAGAGGACATCGCCCGAGCCCAGCAGCGGCTGAAGGACCTGCACCAAAAGTTGGCGGATCTCCAAGAAGAGTTCGAGGATGCGACGGAAGACTTGAAGGTCGAGTCCGATCCCGAACAGGTCGATATCAAAGAGGTTGCCGTTCGTCCACGGAAATCGGACATCAGCGTGAACCGTGTCGCGTTGGTGTGGCTGCCGTTCTCGGTGGGAGAAGATGGGATGGCGGTGGCAGGATGGTGAGCTGGGGTTAGGGGTTAGCGACGACGGAGTCACGGTGACGGGGGCCGCAAGCAGTTGCGACGGGCGAGCGAAGGGATCGAGGGTACGGGCGCTGTCACGGATCGGCCAACACATCAGCGCCAAGTCCCTAAACCCCTACTATTCTCGCCTTTGACCGCCGACCTAATCCAACGACATTGCGGCCACTCGCACTCCGCCGCGCTCTCCCGGCACCGTCCACGCGATCACGATCTCGTCTCCCGCCCGAACCATTCGGGGGAATCCGGCTGCTCGGCCGTCCTCGGTCAACGCCACGACCCAGGAGGTTCCTGTCGGTCCGTCGCGATGCACCATGCGCGCGCGCACTTGCCCGACCCCGCCGGAGACAGCCAGCCAACTCACGAGCGCGGCTTCCGCACTCACCCAGACCACGTCCACCCGTCCCCGGGGGGTGCCCTCGTCGTCCACGCGCATCGGCTGCCCGAAGGATGCCCCGCCGTCATTCGAGAACGCGACGCGGACCTTGGCCGAGTCGTTGGGTGAAGTAAACCAGGCGATGACGACGGAATCCCCAAGGGCGTCGAGCTGGGGACCGTTCACGGGACAGCCGGGGAAGTGCCATCGATCGTCACCCACGATCATCGGTACCGTCCAACGGCCGTTCACGTACCGCACGACTGCCACGTCGCGAATCTCATCGGTGGATCGGTCTCGGTAGGCTGCAAGCAGACCGTTGCTGGTTTTGACCATCGACGTCGTGCAGCACTCGCACGTACGATCGTCGAGCAACACGTCTGGTAACGGGATCCCGTCCGCTCCCAACATCGTCGCTCGAACGGTCATCGCGCCCGGCGGCGCCTCGTGGGTCGTGGCGTCATAGCCGTCCATGGCCCGTCCATCCAGCCAGATGAGCGCCGCGCCACCGGACCAGGGAGCCATGGATACGAATCCGTGTTCGGTGGGCGAGCGATCCCCGTGCGGCACCACTGGGTCACTCCAGCTAGCCCCGCCGTCCAGCGAGCGCACGAGCTTCACGTGATACGCATATGGACTTTCGGCCGTCTTCTCGAGCCAATGCACCACCCACGATCCGTCCTCGAGTTCGGTGATGGAGGGGAAGTCCGCCCAGTTCACGAAGAAGGGCCGTCCTTCAACCACCGTTCGTGGCGGCGACCACCCGCCTCGTTCTCGCGTGGCGACCCGCAGAGCATGGCTAGTGTCGCCAACTCGCTCGAACCAGGACATGAGCACGCGACCATCGGCCGTGGCGAACAAGTTTGGCTCGCCACTCCCTGCTGGTCCGGAGAACTCGACGGTGACCTGGGGCGCACCGCCGCAGGCTGCAACCACGGAACAGGCCGCGACGACGATTGATCGTTGGAGTGCGTTCGACATGGGATGCCACTCGGTGTTGGACGAATTGTAAGGGAAACAGCTGGGAAACGTGCGGGAAGTCAAGGAGAGCACTTCAGCGATTCCGGCGGTCCGTGGCGAAAGGCACTTCTGCCACTCCTGCCGCCTGTTGTCACTTCTTCCGCTTCTGCCCATCCCTTACTCAGTTGCGCGCGTACGGTTCCCTCGCCACCCTTTACATCTCAATCACCTTTCTGATCAGGAGCCTTCATGACTCGACTCGCCCTCGCGGCAGTACTGGTGCTCGCCCATCCTGCCACGGTGCTCGCGCAACAGACGAGCCCCACGGGCGGTGAGGTTCCGCCGGCCAAGGCATCGGACGTCCAATCCGTGGATGCCATCATCGCGGCGCTGTACGATGTCATCTCTGGACCCGCGGGCGAAAAACGTGATTGGGACCGGTTTCGCTCCCTGCACTTGCCCGAGGCGCGTCTCATCCCAACCGGCTTCCCTCAAGGAAGCGATCGTGCGCGCGCGCGTGTGATGACCGTCAATGACTACGTCACCAACAGCGGTCCGTTTCTCGAGGAGCGGGGCTTCTTCGAGGTCGAGGTGGGTCGTGTCACCGAGCGGTTCGAGAACATCGTCCATGCTTTTTCGACCTACGAGTCGCGCTGGAACCCGGACGACGCTGATCCCTTTCAGCGCGGTATCAACAGCATCCAGCTGATGTGGGATGGCGAGCGATGGTGGATCACGAATATCATGTGGCGCGGGGTGGGGCCGGAGTTCGAGATTCCGGGGAAGTATTTCAAGAAGTAGGCGGGATCGGCGGGATCGGCAGGATGCGTGACATGGATGGCGTGGCCGACGTTTCCCCTGGTGTCCACCCATCCCGCCTATCCCACCTCCTCTAAAACCCCACTTCCAGCCCGAACCGTGCCGTGGTCACTTGAATTGGCACGTCGTTGCGGCGTACCTGCCGATCGAAGCGCTGAAACTCGTACTCGCCCAGGACCCGAATGCGACCGTTGGCGGTGCCGATGGCGGTCCCGAGACTCAGCTCCACGGAGAGGCCGGCGGTACCGCCGCCGCTGAACTGCGGTGCCAGGAGATAGGCTCCCCGAGCCCACACGGTCGCGATCTGGGCGAGCGGATACTCGGTGAGGATCCCGATACGAACGAGCCCCACCTCTTGGGACGAGAAATCCGGATCGATCCACCGCCGGCCAGCTCCCACCTCCAAGGCGATCGACCGTGCCACCAGCACACTCGCGCGCCCATCCACTTGCACGACATCGAAGGATGCCGCATCGGCGCGGTCGGGATCGAGCTGGGCGTAGTATCCGCGGGCCTCGAAACCGATGCGGCCAAACCGCACGGCGACCAGCCCACCGGCCCCGAGGCCGTTGGCACTCAGTTGATCGGTAATCTCGTTGTGGGTGACCGCCACACCGTGGACCCCAATTCGCACGGTCTGCGCCTCGACCGTCGCGGTCACCACAAGGGCGGCCAATCCAACCAGCGCGACCCTCATGACCCTCCCGGGGTGGCTGGTGTGACAGTGAGGGTAATCTGTCGGCGCCTCAGCGCGTTTTGTCTCGCGATCTCGACGTTCTGCTGGGCGACTTGCTCCCGCAACAATTGATTGAACAGGATGTTGGCGGGGACCGGACGCGGGTCCGGTTTCCGTACGCTCATCACGAGGCCGGTGATGAGGGCTCCTGCGCTCACGCTGACGATGACCGGTCGCACCCCACCGCCCAGTGCCCGATCCTCCAACGCGAGGGTGGCGGCGCTCGTCAGTCCGGCATACAGCGCCGCGATGCCGAGGGGCCGAAAGTCTCGGGGTGGAGACACCATCTCCGGAAGCTCGGTGTAGCCCTCGAGACTCGTCACATGCGGCATCGTATCCACTGGCGAGTGCGCGACGAGAATCGGTTCGGTGGCGGAGAACTCGTTTCGCCCTTCGATCGCGGTGACGATCACCTGGTAACTGCCAGCCGCCGCCGGCCCGCCGTCCGGGGCGAGGGCGCGCCACCGAATCTGCGTGGGACCCGCGACCAGCTGGGAGTCGACGACGGCATCGAAGTCCGGTCCCACGATGCGCGTGATGGCCCGTCCCGGACGCGTGAGCTCGAAGCTGATGGGAACGCTGCCGTCCCCGGCCACGAACGCCGCCGAATCGACCGTCAGACGTCGCACGACTAGCACGCGGCCGAGCGCCTCGCGATACAGACTGGCAATCGTGGGGGAAACCCGCTCGATGTCCGGTTCCCAGTCCGGTTCCAGAAAAATCAGATCGCGAAAGGTATCGCGCGCTTGTTGCGAGGAGTCGAGCACGCCGTAAGAAAAGGCTAGGACTTCATACGCCGCAATGCGGTCCTTGGTGCTCAGTCGCTCCTGGAGGGCCCGACGCGCAGCGGCGATGGCGCCCGGAAAGTCGAGCGCATCGTAGGAGTTCTTCGCGCGCGCGACAGCCGGATTCTCAGCCTCCTGCGCTCCAAGGGACGCCAGCGGGCACACCACCAAGACGAGCGCGAGGAGTTTCCGCATCACTGCTGTGACTCCCGAATGAGCGCGCGACGGAGCGTAGTGGTACTCCCAGGATTCACGACCACCGTGGCAGTGATCGGGACGTACCCTTCACGGCGGATGGTGACCTCGTGGGAGCCGATGGGAAGCTCATGCTGGAACACCGGCGTATCACCGATCTCGACACCGTCCACGAAGACTGTCGCGAAGCTCTGCTCGCCGTTCTCTGTGACCCCCACCGTGAGGAATCCGATGCGCGGAGTTGCCGGCGGCGAGGGCGTCTGTGCCGGACTCGATACCGGTCGTTGGACCGGGCGTGCTGGCTCTTGGCGTGGTGGTGGCGATGACGCAGGCTCGGTGACCGGTTGCGCAGCCATCGTATTGGCCGTATCCGACATGGCAACCGTCGCCGAGTCGACCGTGTCGATCGCCGAGCCGCCGAGCGTTGAGTCAGGCGTATCGATCATGGCCGTCTGGGTTGGCTGGGTGTTGGGCCCTTCGGTCCCACGCAACAAGTTCAGGGGATCATCCAGCAACAACGTGGCACCGGCGACTCCGCCACCAGCCACGACCAAGAGGGTCCCGAGGACCGCCGCCACCTTCAGTCCACGGCGCTTCGGTTCCTGCGGAGACGGCGACGTGATCTCGGTGGCGGCGTCGAGCGACGTCCGGGGGAACGAACCGCCAGAGACCGAGTAACTCCGCACGGGATGCTCTGGCCATACCGCGGTGGCGAACTCCTCCATCGTAGCAAATCGATCGTCGATATCCTTCACCAACGCACGAGCGATCGCCTCTCGCACGAACTCGGGCGCGTCGGGCCGGAACATCGCGAGTGGCGGTGGCATCTCGAAGATGTGCTTGTAGATGACGGTATGGACCGAGTCGTCCATGAACGGGAGCCGGCCAGCCAACATCCGATACGCCACCACACCCAACGAGTACTGGTCGGTTCGCCCATCAACGGGAATCCCCTTGGCCTGCTCGGGACTCATGTAGTGCGGCGTGCCGATCACCTGTCCGGTGGTGGTGAACCCGTGAGCGGATTCCAGCGCCTTGGAAATACCGAAGTCCGTCACCATGGCGCGACCGTGATCATCGATCATGATGTTGGCCGGCTTCACATCGCGGTGCACGACCCCCCGCTGGTGCGCGTGTCCCAGCGCGCAGGCGGACTCCCAGAGAATCCGTTGGGCGAGGTCCACCGGGAGGGGACCGGACTGCAGGAGCTGATCGAGCGTGCGACCGGTCACGTACTTCATGACGAAGTAGTTGATCTCGTCACTGCTCTCGACGGCGTAGATCGGGATGATGTGCGGATGGTCCAGCTTGGCTGCCGTTCGGGCCTCGTGCTCGAATCGCTGATAGAACTTCTTGTCTTCGGACAGGTCCGGGGGGAGCACCTTGATCGCCACCGGTCTGTCCAACGACAGATCCGTGGCAAGAAAGACCGCGCCCATGCCACCTCGTCCCAACAGTTCTTTCACCTCGTAGTGCCCCTTGGTCGACGCCTGCAGCCGGATCATGAGATCCGCCGACGACCCGAGACTCACCCGTGGGCTCGAACCCGGATCCTCGGTGTCCGCGCCACAGGTCGGGCAGAACCGGCTGCCCTGGGGCATCAGCGACTGGCAGTGAATGCAGTTCACGGCCGCCACGATCGAATCGCCTCCGGGAGGGCTCGCCCGGGTGTGGCCATCGTCTTCGCTGCCTCGCGTTTGGCTCGGAGTTGTTGGAGATCGGCCGCACTGAGCACCGCCGGGGTAGGGATAGCTCCGGCGGGCGGCGCGGTGAACGTGGTATTCATCGTGTATCCCACGGGTACACCGGCAAAATCGAATACAACCAAGAAATAGTCACCCGGACCCAGAAACTGCGTGATGCTTTCGCTGGGACCGGCATTTGTTTCGGCGTTGACGAGCACGAGGGAATCGGGCCGGAAATCGGCAATCAGGTACAGATCCAGATCGGCTTCGGCCGTGCCGTCTGTCGTGGCGGTCACATCGAAAACTTGCCCACCCCCCGGAACGGTAAACCGATACCAGTCGATATCGTGCGGATTGTCGATCGTGAGCGAGACGTTGCCCAGCGGGATGTTGCCTGCCACGTCACAGTAGTCGTTTTCCTCTTCACTGTCGCGAGCAAGCCCAGCGAGAGAAGCATACGCCGGGAAGATCAGGAGCTCGTAGGAAGCCGCGTCGCCCTGCGGGACGTACGGGATGAAGATATGGTACGTGCCCGCAGGAAGATCGCCCAGCGCGACAAGGGTGAAGGGGAACGGAATCTCGGCGAAGGCGACGGGCTCACCACCAGCGGCCGCCGATCTCACCTGCAGACCGTCGCACTGGTATGTCTCGCGTCCGATGGTCCAGGCCGAGCTCCCGAACGCAAAGTCGAACGTCGTCCCATCCCATGCGATGGAGTCCGTGAGAAGCGTGATGAAGGTCTCTGCGCCCACCATCTCCGAGAAGACGAGGATGGTCCGATCGGCGGTTTGCGTATTGGTGAACGTGTACCAGTCGACGGCCGCCTCCGTCTCCGTCCGGGCGCGAGACTCGAAGGCCAATCCAGGATTGCGAAAGCCCAGGGGGACGGGTCCGAGGCTAGCCGGGATGGTGTCGTTGAATTCGAAGAGATCCCGCTGAATGACGTTGATCGTATCCGGAAAGAGCAACCCACCGTTGAAGCCGAGGACGAACAGTTGTGACTTTGGTGTCGCGGGTGGTGGCGCCCACACGAAGAGCCGGCCCAGACCGTTGCGTCTCGCGGGATCGACGGGAACGTACTCGAAGATCTCTGCTTCCACGCCCCCAATTTGGACCACAAACAGCGACTCGGGACTCAAGCCAACACCAGAGATCTCCAGCAGATCGCCGAACCAAGCGTTGCCAGGTGCCCGAAGGGCGTTCAGGTTCCGGATGCTATCGATCTCCAGGACCCCACGCACCTGCGCCACCTGCATCGCGGGTGGCGCATTGTCGTATCCGATGGCGCGTGCCACCACGTTCGCCGTGCCGACGCCGACCGCGAGCAGCCGGCCCCCCTGCGTGACGCTCACGACCGCGGCGTTGTCGGATTCGTAACGGATGACCGCGTTGCGCACTTCTCCACCACCCGCTTCCATCAGCCGCGCGCGCAGTTGGAGAGTGTCCTGGATGAACAGGTTTGGGAGGGCCACCATCTCGACGCGGAGCTCATCTGACCGATCGGTAGGTAACAGACAACCTGCCGCTCCCGAGACTGTGAGAGCGGCGAGTAGAGTTCCCCGACGCGCCAATCCGTGCAACATCACCCCTTCCTACAGTATAGCCTGGCGAACATCCGCTATTGCCTTTCCGGTGTCAAGCCAACTGCGTCACATTTCTAACATCTTGCCGCTCTGAAAGTTAAGGCTGGCAGACGGCCGGACCGGCGGACGGGCGGTTACCGGCGCGCAAACGGGCCACCCGGAATGGCGAGGGCCAGGACAGAGCCACGGCCCAATGTACATAACCCTATATGGGGGCGTTGGTTCGAACTTCATTCTGCCATCGACTCGTGATCGCCCGTCGCATGGTGCGCGTCGTGCCAACCCCTCTAGCCGTCTCGCCACTGCGATGCTATTTCCCCCGCATGTCGTCCATCGCGTGGTCTCCCCCGCCCGAACTCGTCGAGCACGCCAACGTCACCCGGTTCATGACCCGCCACGGCATCGGCGACTTCACTTCCTTGTATCGGCGATCGGTGGACGATCCCGAATGGTTCTGGGACGCGGTGGTCGATGATCTCGGGATTGAGTTTGCGGAGCCGTACACGGCCGTCATGGATGCAAGCCGCGGGGCGCCATGGACCGACTGGTTCTTGGGGGGGCGCCTGAACATCGCGGCGAATTGTCTGGACAGACATCTGCGCACCGATCGCGCCGACGCGCTCTGTCTCGTCGCGGAGCGCGAGGACGGCCAGGTGTGGCAGTACACGTTTCGTGAACTCGCCGAGGCGGTGGACCAGTGCGCAGCCGCGCTGCGGGCTCGCGGCATCGGCCCGGGGGATCGCGTGGCCGCCTACATGCCGATGGTAGCCGAAGTCGTGATCCAGATGCTCGCCACCTTCAAGGTGGGCGCCATCTTCATCCCGATCTTCAGCGGCTACGCTCCGGCCGCGGTTGCGGAACGGCTCCAGGCCGCCGAGGTGCGGTTGGTGTTCACGGCGGACCGCTCGGAGCGACGTGGCAAATCAGTTCCCATATGGGCGACAGCCACTGAAGCCGTGAACATGTCACCGACGGTCCAGTGCGTGGTCGTCGTTCGTGGCTACGACGATACGATCCCTTTCCCAGAGGGGCGCAATGTCGATTGGCGGACGTTCTTGGGCGAGGGAGAAGACTCGAGCACGCTGATGCTGCCATCGATGGATCCGGCACTGATCCTCTACACCTCGGGTACGACGGGACGCCCCAAGGGGACCGTGCATAGTCATGCTGGCGCACTGCTCCAGATCACGAAAGAGGTGGGTTATTCATTTGACATGAAGCCGACCGATCGTTTCTGGTGGCTCTCTGACATTGGATGGATGATGGGCCCGTGGATGATCATCGGTGGGTTGTTTCATGGTGCCTCCATCGTGCTCTTCGATGGAGCATTCGACTGGCCGTCACCGGATCGTTTGTGGGAGATGCTCGAACGGCATCGTGTTTCGGTGTTCGGGATCTCGCCCACTGCCGTTCGCCTGGCTATGCGCGCCGGCACCGAACACGTCACCAAGCACGACCTTTCCCGACTGCGCATTCTCGGCTCGACGGGCGAACCGTGGGACGAGAAGTCTTGGTGGTGGTACTTCGAACACGTAGGCCAGCGCCGGTGCCCCATCATCAATATCTCGGGTGGCACCGACATCATCGGCGGGTTCTTGGTTCCGCTGCCGATCCATGAGCTCAAGCCGTGCAGCCTGGTGGCGCCGGGACTCGGCATGGCGGTTGACGTGTGGAACGAGCAGGGCCAGCCCGTGCGCGGCGAGGTGGGATACCTTGTCGCGACCAAGCCAGCCCCGTCCATGACCCGTGGATTTTGGAACGACCCGCAGCGATATCTCGAGTCGTACTGGTCCAAATGGGAGAACGTATGGAATCACGGCGACTGGGCGTTCATCGACCAGGACGGCCACTGGTTTCTTCACGGCCGCGCGGACGACACGCTCAAGGTTGCCGGCAGGCGAATCGGGCCTGCGGAGGTGGAAGGGGCCCTCATCAAGACGGGGAAGGTGAGTGAAGCGGCTGCCATCGGTGTGCCGCACGAGATCAAGGGCGAGGGCATCGTGTGCTTCGCCGTCTTGCGCCCCGGAGTCGAGCCAAGTGACGAGCTTCGACAGGAGTTGGCGCAGGCGGTCGTGGATCAGTTGGGAAAGATCGACCGACCGGAGAACGTGCTGTTCGTGACCGACCTGCCCAAGACGCGAAGCGCGAAGATCTTGAGACGCGTCGTCAGGGCCAAATACCTCGGGGAACCCGATCTGGGAGATCTGAGCTCGCTCCAGAACCCGGACGCGCTGGAGGCGATCGCGCAGGCCACGTAGCAGTGAAGTGAGGAGCGAGACGTGACGGATCGAGCATACCGCCACGGGCCCCTAGCTCCGAACACCTACTTCAACGCCCCAAACGCCTCTCTCGCGGCCTGCATGCCTTCCACGATGTGCTCGTCCGGTGTGGCAAAGGAGAGTCGCAGGTATCCGTCCTGCATGAATCCGGTCCCCGAAGCGGTCACGACACCGGCTGTGAGAATCAAGTACTCGGCGACGTCATCCGAATTGCGGAGCACCGTGCCGTCGGGTGTGCGCTTTCCAAACGCTCCACGCACATCCCAGAACGAATAGAACGCGGCCGGTGAGGGCCACACCTCGATGTGGGGGACGTCCTTGACCCGCTCGAGCAGTAAGTCGCGTTTCTGCTGCAGGTCGGCCTTCAGCTCGGGATCGTACGCGTGTGATATGGCTGCCAGAGCCGAGTATTGGGTGGGAACCGCAGGCCCCGACGTATAGTGGCTCTGGAGGTTTACCATGGCCGTAGTCAGGTCCCGAGGCCCCACGGACCACCCGATCCGGAGACCGCCGGTGCGACGAAAGTTCTTCGAGATACCGTCTACCTGAATGAGCCACGGTTTGGTCTCGTCATCCACGCGCGGTTCGGGGTAGGTGCCCCCATCGAAGGTGAGTCGCCAATACAACCGGTCCAGTACGAAGTAGACGCGATGCTCGACGCACACCTGCAGCAGCGATTCCACTTCTTCCTCGTCGTACAGCTGCGCAGTGGGATTCACCGGGCTGTTGAGGAGGAAGAGCTTGCTGTGCGGTCGCGCGGCGAGGTTTCGACGCAGATCGTCGGCGGTCACCTTCAGGTAGTTGGCCGCGCCCGCCGCGGGAAGGACCATGATCGGAGATGCATAGGACGCCACGGCCAGCGGTTGATAACTCACCCACGGAGCGGCATCGAACAGCACGGTGTCGGCGGGGTTGCAGATGGCGAGGAAAATATTAAAGAGGCTCTGCTTGGCCCCGGCGGTGATCACGACGTCCTCGATCCCGTACTCACCGCCCAGGTTCAGCCAATCCAGCACCGCCTGGCGGAGCTCCGGAACACCGGCGGGATCGCCGTACATCGTATGACCTTCGCGATAGGCGCGCTCTCCCGCCTCGCGGATGTGCGGCGGAAGGACGCCCTTGGTCTCACCGAGCCCGAAGTCATAGACCGGAAGACCGTGCGATGTGCGCTCAGCCGCTAGGCGTTTCAGCTCCAGCGTAAGGGACGGTCGAAATTTTGCGAGCTTTGCCGAGACGCGTTCGCTGTCGAGCATGTGGGGTGGGCCGTTAAGGGACGGGATAAGTTAGAGCAGGGGCGGGAGAGGCGGCAGGGGTAAACCCGTTCCGCTTCTTCATCTCCTTTCGCTACTTCCGCCTCTTTATCTTTCGCCCGCCACCGATCCCAATGAGGTCCCCATGGACTGGCTGACCAATCCCGAGATTTGGATCGCCCTCGTCACGCTGACGTCACTGGAAGTCGTGCTGGGCATCGACAACCTCGTCTTCATCTCGATCCTCGCCGGGAAGCTGCCCCCGAGCGAGCAGAAGCGGGCTCGCCAAATCGGGCTGGTGGCTGCGATGGTGATGCGGATCCTCTTGCTCCTCTCGCTGGCGTGGATCATTCGCCTCACGGCTCCATTGTTCACGGTGCTGGGCCAAGAGATTTCGGGACGCGACCTAATCCTGATCCTCGGAGGCGTGTTCTTGATCGCCAAGGGGACGAGCGAGATCCACGACAGACTCGAAGGCGAGGAGGGCCATGCCAGCGCCAAGGTGAAAGCCTCGTTCTGGTCGGTGATCACGCAGATCATGATATTGGACATTGTCTTCTCCCTCGACTCGGTGATCACGGCGGTGGGCATGGTGCGGCAAATCGGCGTGATGGTCGCGGCGGTCCTGATCGCCGTGGGGATCATGCTTCTTTCCGTGGAGGGGATCAGCCGTTTCATCAGCCGGCGGCCCACCGTCAAGATGTTGGCGCTCAGCTTTCTCCTCTTGGTGGGCTTCACCCTCGTGGCCGAGGGATTCGACCAGCACATCCCCAAGGGTTACATCTATTTCGCCATGGGCTTTTCCATCTTCGTGGAGGTCTTGAATCTGCGGGTGCGGGCCAAACGGGCCGCGGCACCCGTTGAGCTCCGGACGCCGTATACCGGAGAGCACCCGACCCAGACGACCGCCTAACAGGTCTGGGGACACCTGTGTATCTTTATCCCCGCCAACAAACGTCTGAGCGGTATCTGCACTACAATCCTCTGAGGAACCGTGGGCAAAGACACCCTTTCCGTTACCGATAATCGAACCGGCAACAGTTACGAGATCCCGATCTCTGACGGCACCATTCGCGCCCTCGATCTCCGTGCGATCAAGGTGAACGACGACGACTTCGGGTTGATGACGTACGACCCGGGGTTCACGAACACGGCGTCGTGCCGCAGCGCCATCACCTTCATCGATGGCGGCAAGGGTATCCTCCGGTACCGAGGGTACCCCATCGAGCAGCTCGCCGAGGAGAGTACGTTCCTCGAGACGGCGTATCTCCTGCTCTACGGAGAGCTCCCCAACAAAGCGGAGCTGGACCAGTGGATGTACGACATCACCCACCACACCTTCGTGCACGAGAACGTCAAGAAGTTCATGGAGGGACTCCGATACGATGCCCACCCCATGGGTGCGTACATCAGTACGGTGGCGGCGCTCTCCACTTTCTATACGGACGCTAAGCGTATTCGAGATTCCGAGGCCGCCGACCATCAAGTCCGGCGCCTCATCGCGAAGAGCCCCACGATTGCCGCCTTCGCGTATCGCCATATGGTGGGGCTGCCGTACGCATATCCGGACAACAGCCTCTCGTATGCCGGGAATTTCTTGAACATGATGTTCAAGACCACAGAACTGAAGTACGAACCGAACCCCGTGCTCGAGAAAGCGCTCGACGTCCTATTCATCCTCCACGCGGACCACGAACAAAACTGCTCTGCCAACGCCATGCGGAGCGTCGGCTCCAGCGAATCCGATCCCTACAGCTCCATGGCCGCGGCGGCCGCGGCGCTTTACGGTCCGCTGCACGGCGGTGCCAACGAGATGGTGCTGCGGATGCTCCGGGAGATCGGGAGCACGAAGAACATCCCGGATTACGTGAAACGAGTCAAAAACCGTGAAGTGCGCCTGATGGGGTTCGGCCACAGGGTGTACAAGAACTACGACCCCCGGGCCCAGATCATCAAGCGGATTGCCCATGAGGTCTTTGCGGTCACGGGGAAAAACCCCCTCATCGACATCGCGGTGGAGCTCGAGCGGATTGCGCTGAAGGACGACTTCTTCATTTCGCGAAGCCTGTACCCCAACGTCGACTTCTACTCCGGCATCATCTACGAGGCGATGCGGTTCCCCGTGGAGATGTTCCCGGTCCTGTTTGCCATCGGCCGAACAGCGGGCTGGCTCGCCCAGTGGAAGGAGTTGATGTCGGACGACGAGCAGCGGATCGCGCGGCCCCGACAGATCTATATTGGGAGTGGGGAGCGGGATTACGTGCCGATTGGGAAGAGGAAGGGGAGGAAGTAAGGGCGCAACTGGGCAGAGGCGGTTCTCCGACGGAATCCTCGAGCTACGGAATCCTCAGGCCCGGGATCCCACGCGTGACCCGTCGGAGCTCCTCTTCGAGCCGACTCCTCAAGTCCTGAGCTTCCTGGAGTTGCTGACCGACGACCTGCTCGACCTCCGTCCGCACAGCCTGGAGCCGAGCCCGCGCCTCGGTAATGCGCGGCTGAACCAGCCGGTCCACCTCCGCCCGGACTTGCTGCTCCGCTCGCTGGATCTCCGCGCCTAGCTCCCGGCGGAGACTCGCGGCCAAGGCATCGGCCAGATTCGTCCGCACGTAGAGCGCAGGGCGCTCGATACGACCGCGGAGACCCATATCGATCTCCACCTGCCGGATCCCCGCGAGCGTTCGCCACAAGAGATCTCGGCCCCACGCCGCCGTCCCGACCCGAAGCGATGCCACCACCGAGTCCCGACGCACCCACGTGACCGCGTTGGCCACCCACTCCAACTGGGCATCCAACTGATCACCCACTCGGGACAATGAGAACCGCGCGTTTCCCTGCCCCAGCTCGAGCCGACCACCTACGACATCGAGATCGATGCCGGGCAAGCCAACCCCACTCAACTGGAGCATCACCGAGTCCCGCAGCGGCCGCTCGCCGTGTGCGAGCTGGGCTGCGAGACGCACGTCCCGCGGTCCTCGGACCGCCCCCGTGCGGGCGGCCGCTATCTCGATCGGTCGCCCGTACAGCGCTGGGGCGGAGGAGAGGCCACGCACCAACGCCACATAGTTTCCGGCCTCCGTTCCGGTCCCGCCAATGGCGAAATCCGTCTCACCATGCAGGAGGAGGAACCGTGGATAGGTGGCCCGACCGGGATAATGGACCGTGGTTCCCGGAGCCCGCGCCCGTCTCGGGCCGGGGAACCGCTTCGGGTCCAGTCCAGGAGGGACGAATCGCTCGGCGGCACGGACCCAGTAGAGCACCGGCTTCATCCAGGTCACCGCCGTCTCGCCAAACAACCCCGGGGAAAGACTCGGGGCTTCGAGCGATGGCAGCCGCAACAGGCTCCGCGCATACGCCAGATCGGCGTCCCGAGTCGCTGCGAACTCCCCCACGTTCGCTTGGAGGGCGCCTACGCCGGCTCGGACGGCGCTGTCGAGGCTCGCGAGACGGTCCCGCAAGCCGGTGATTCCCGAGAGACGCGCCCGGCCGTCGTTTACCAGGCTGGTCACGCCGGCGATCCCGAGCTGAACCGGGTTCGCGTTCTCGAGGCGCCGCACGAATGCGCGGGCAGAATCCAGTTGCGGCCTGGGATCCAGGGCGACCAGGCGGCTCTCCCATGCACCTCGCATCGAGTCCACACGCGCCACCATGGCCCGGGCGTGTGCGAGGGTGCGGAGACTGTCCGCGCTCAGCGCACTCACATCCACCACGCCGCCAAGGCCTTCCAGGCTCAGGGACGGGATTCTGATGCGGTCCGCCCAGGAATTGACTTCTCGCCAGAGCTGGCCACTGCCCGGCGGCGGATTCTCGAGTGCGCCCGACGTGGCTCGAGGCGTACCGAAGCGGACACCCCGGATGGCCAGGGTCTCGACTACCACCTTCTTCTCGAGAAGTGGTGGCATCATCACGTTGGCGACGACCTCACGCGCCTCGACGAGATTCGTCATGGGCGCGTCGGGATTGGCGACTTGGAGCCCTCGCAGGACGACCACGCCGTCGCCCACCCGAACGTCAGCCTCGCCGACATCGACCTTCGCTCCCACGATCGAAGCGCCCGCCTCCTCCACCCCCTTGGCGACCAACCGATCGAGGAGGAGCCACCAACCCACCACCAGCAGCACGAGGAGGAGAACCATCGGAATGAATGCGCGGAGCCGCAGCAAGCGTTTCAGCATTCGCTAGGGTCGAAACAGTTTATAGACGTTGTACAGCTTGGATGCCCGAATAGCCTTGAAGAATCTGGCGTCCTTGTAGCGAGCATAGACCGTCGCTCGGTATCGCCCCACCCCCCAGCGTGTCAGCAGAAAGATGGGAAACGCCAGCACCAACCAGCTTACGAGACTCCCCAACACCACACTATTGGTCAGGTTCGTCAGCGCGAGCACAGGGGTGTTATAGATCGTTGACCACGTGGCGGAGAGGGCGGGCACCTCCATGAGGAGTGCGCGTCCAACAGCATCAAACACGGGATCGAGCGCAAACCCGAGGGGCACACACAAGAACCATCCCAGGAGTGCGCCGGGTACCGAGACGTTCAGCAACAGGACGGCGATGAGCACGAGCACGTTGTGGATGTTGATGAGGGGTGTGAGCCCCACGGCGGCCCCGAGCGCCATCCCGGCCCCAACCTGCCCCGGGGTCCCTTCAGAATTGAGCGCTTTGACGAGGCTCTGTATCAGCTTGATGAGCCAGTACATGGGAGAAGTCTTGGGGGGTCGTTGGGGGATTGTCTAGGGGCAGGGGCAGGAGGGGATAGGAGGGGCAGGAGAGGCAGGAGAGGCAGAAGTCGTTTCCGGCCTGGGATCAACGCCTCCCTCTCTTGAGCAAAGCAAAGAGGCCTGCTGCCATCCGCCGTCGCAGCGAGTCTATTCCCTGGAGCAAGGAGTCGTCGAGTTGATAGAGAGTTGGCAACGTACACCGCATCGAGTCGACCTCGGCCAAACTTGAGATCGCGATGTCAAAGAAGCGGCGTCGTTCGCGGCCTACCTAAACGCGCGTTTCCTTCGGCAATGTTGTTCTGAATGGACCAAGCTGCACGTCGGAGCTGTGGAGTCGCTACGAAGCGTTCGTCCTTAGGCAGGCTTTTCGTAAGCTGGTAAACGAGACGAATGAGCTCGCCGGCCATATTCCACACCTCGAGCCGCCGGTGAAGATTCATGGCGCCAAAATAGGATTGACAGCTGCGGCACCTGGCTCGTTCCTACGCGTCCAACATCATTGATACGCCTCTAGCTGACTCCTCTGACTCTGCTGCCTCCGCTGCCCCATCTGCCCCCCTCCTGCCCCTGCGGCCCCTCTCTGTAAATTCCCCCCATGCCGATTCGATCTCTCGACGCCATCCTGCGCCCCAGCTCGATTGCCGTCATCGGGGCCTCACGCCAACCCAACACCATCGGTTGGCACATCATCGACAATCTGCTGAAGCATGGCTTTCAGGGCCCCCTCTACCCCGTCAACCCCAAGGCCCGTTCCATTCATTCCATTCCGGCCTTCCCGTCCATCGCCGACGTGCCCGGACCGGTGGATCTGGCCGTCATCGCGGTACCGAAAGAGTATGTCGTGGAGGTGGCCACGCAGTGCGCTGAGTGCGGGGTCAAAGGACTCGTGGTGATCTCTGCCGGGTTCAAGGAGGTGGGTGGCCCGGGTGTGCAACGGGAAGAGGAGCTGCTCGCCGTCACTCGCAAATCGGGCATGCGGATGGTGGGCCCCAACTGCCTCGGCGTGATCAACACGGAGCCGGACGTGCAAATGAACGCGACCTTCGCACCCAACATGCCACCGCCCGGTCCGGTGGCGTTCATCAGTCAGTCGGGCGCGATGGGTCTCAGCGTGTTGGACTATGCGCAGAGCCTTGGCATTGGGGTTTCCATGTTCGTCTCGTCGGGGAACAAGGCGGACGTGAGTGGGAACGATCTCCTCGAGTATTGGCAAGACGACCCGGCCACGCAGGTCATCCTCATGTACATCGAGAGCTTCGGAAAGCCGGCGAGATTCGTGGAGTTGGGACGGGAGATCACCCGCGAAAAACCCATCTGCATCGTGAAGTCCGGCCGCACCGGTGCCGGGCAACGCGCGGCGGCCTCGCACACGGGCGCGCTTGCCGGAACGGAGTTGGCTACCGACGCGATCATCGGACAGGCCGGGGCCATTCGGGCGCAGACCGTCGAGGAGCTGTTCGACCTCGCCATGGCGTTCTCGAATCAACCCCTGCCGGCGGGTAACCGCGTGGCGATCGTGACCAATGCGGGGGGGCCGGGAATCATCATCGCGGACGCCTGCGAGTCATTTGGGCTCGAAATCCTGCGACTCTCGCTCGAGACGGAAGAGCAACTGCGTGCCAAGCTTCCCGAGGAGGCAAGCGTCAAGAACCCCGTGGACCTGATCGCATCCGCCACACCCAAGAGCTACGAGTTTGCCCTCAAGTGTGTGTTCGACGACGAGACCGTGGATGCGGCCATCGCGGCGTTCGTCCCGCCACTCGGGATTCAGGCCAAGGACGTCGCCGAGGCCATCGTTCGAGTCAACAAACAACACCCGGAAAAACCGTTGCTGGCCGTCTTGATGGGGAAGGAGGGTGTCCCCGCCGGCATGGCCGAACTGCACGAGGCGCGTGTCCCCGCGTACATCTTCCCCGAATCGGCGGCCAGGGCGCTCGGGGCGATGTGGCGCCAGCGCCGTCGCCTGCAGCGGTCACGCGGACGGATCGTCGAATTCGACACCGATGACCGGAAGGTCGAGCGTATTCTCGACGCCACCTTGGCCGAGGGACGCGCCAAGCTCTCCGAGCCGAATGCGCTCCGTCTCCTCGAGGCCTATGGCATCGCGGTGTTGCCCTGGGAGTTCGTGTCGAAGGAAGGACCGGGAAGCTTACCGTCGACGACTGCCGACGCCGCATCCGGTATCGGGTTCCCCGTCGCCATTAAGATCGTGAGTCCCGAGATCGTTCACAAGACGGATGTTGGCGGCGTTCGGTTGGGCCTCAAGTCCAAGACCGAGGTCGAGCGGGCAGTCCGCGAAATGATCAAGCGGGTGCGGGAATGGGGAGCGAAGAGCGGGGAGCCGGGAGCAGGACGGCATGACGAACCAGCGATTTCCGGGGTGTTAGTGCAGCAGATGGCGGACGGGGGAACCGAGACCATCGTGGGACTCACCCGGGTTCCGGGTGTGGGGCCGCTGGTCATGTTCGGACTCGGCGGGATCTATGTTGAGGTGATGCGAGACGTGGTGCTCCGGTTGAGTCCGGTTCGCGATAGCGACGCGGAGGAGATGGTTGCGGGCGTCCGGCTCCACAAGCTCCTCGAAGGGGTGCGCGGCCAGCGCCCGCGTGACAAGCGAGCACTGGTGGAAGCGATCCTCCGACTTTCACAGCTCGCGCAGCGACACCCCCGGATCGCCGAAATGGACATCAATCCACTCCTGGCCCTTGAGGAGGGGAGCGTGGCGATCGATGCCAGAGTGCAGTTGCACAAGTGAGAGCGCAGAGGACAGAGGTGTGAGCGGCGAGAAGAAAATGGCCGTTCGGCCGTTTTCAGTTCTAACGGACGGGAAATCACCGACATGAATGTCTTTCTGACTGGCGGAACCGGCTTCATCGGACGCAAACTCGTGCGCCGATTGATCGATGAAGGCCACAAGTGTGTCGTGGTGTCGCGATCTGGCAGCAACCCGTGGAAACACGATGCCGTGCGGGTCATCGAGGGCAATCCATCGGAACCGGGGTCGTGGCAGGAAGAAGTGGCCAGCGCGGGTGCGGTGTTCAACCTCGCAGGAGAGCCACTCGTGGATCCGCTCAATCGCTGGACGGACGCGCGCAAGGCTACCCTTCGAACGAGTCGGGTCGACACCACCCGACACGTCGCGCAGGCCATTCGCAACGCCACCGAGGCGCCGGCGGTGCTCGTGAGCTCCTCCGCGGTCGGCTATTACGGGGATGCGGGGGACACCGAGTTGGACGAGAACTCACCAACCGGCAACGACTTTCTCGCCCATCTCTCCCTCGAGTGGGAGCGTGCGGCCTTGGATGCGGCATCGCGAACGCGGGTGGTGCTGGCGCGGACCGGCATGGTGCTGGCACCTGGCGGAGGTGTGCTCGAGCCGTTGCTCCCCCTCTTCAAACTGGGCCTCGGAGGGCCGTGGGGTAGCGGCAAGCAGTGGTGGCCATGGATTCACATGGCGGACGAAGTGGGGTTGTTGCGGTTTGCCATGGATCACGACGTCTCGGGAGCGGTCAATCTGACTGCTCCGAGTCCCGTGACGGTCAACGAATTCGCCAAGGCACTGGGGAATGCCCTCAAGCGACCCTCGTTCTTGCGGGCGCCGGAAGCGGCCCTTCGTCTGGCGTTGGGAGAAGCCGCGGATGCATTACTCGCCTCGCTCAGAGTCTTGCCGAGGCGCGCACTCGAGGCCGGCTATCAGTTTCAATTCCCGACGCTCGAGCCCGCGCTCGCGGATCTGTTTTAGGGCGGGGAGCAGGGAGCAGGGAGCGGGGAGCAGGGGGGGAACCGATCATCCGTTACGAGGACGACTCAGGCTTCGTATGAGGCCGAAAAGGGTGGCGGCCGTCTTGTCGGCTACGGACTGGAGCTCTGTTGCAGTTGCACTCTGCAGATAGCCGCGTTCGACAACCAGTGTGAGAAGTTGTTGTACTTCTACGGCCGATCCCAACGCGATCCGGAGCTGCCGCCGGAACGTGGGCGTTGTACCGTAAGCGTATCCCTCGGCGATGTTCAGTTGTACGGATATCGCCGCGCGCCGAAGGTGGTCGAAGACTGGATGTCGTCCCCGAGATCCCAGCCCATCCGTGGTCTCGAGTACACCGAGGCACAATTGATGAGCATGTTGCCACGCGGCGAGTGATTTGAATTTGTCCACGCGGTAACGTTGTACCCAGAGCGGTGCCGATCTTCCATCGTTCTTGTGCGCCGATGATCAATCCCGCTCCCCGCTCCCCGCTCCCTGCTCCGAGCTCCCTGCTCCGAGCTCCCCGCTCCCCGCCCCCTGCTCCCCGTTGTCACATCCCCGGCAGCCTCCGTGTGTCCTTCGCTCCATGCGCCACGCCAACCCCCACGCCGGTTCCAAAGACGAGCGCCGAGATCGTGCCGACCACGGGCAGGAGCGCCACGACCGGGGCGGCCACGAGCGCGGCGGCCGCACCGGTAATGAGCGGGGCAGCCGGCTTTTTCACGGCATCAACGTAGCGGAGCTTGCCACGGACGAATTGCCGTGTCTTGAGATATCCGATGGCCGTTGCCGCACCAGTGCCGGCCAGCCAAAGCAGTTCGATCATGGTATCCTCCCTCTGTTACACCTGACGGGTACCCGCCGCCCCAGGTTTCATCCGGGCCTGGCAATCACCTTGACCGGCATCAGTCACGGAGCCACCATTCGGGACCATGCCCCGTGAAATCATCGTGCGCTGGATCATTGACGGCGGCTCCTACGTGTCCCGATTTCGGGAGAAGGAGCGCATCGTCAACCAGGCAGTGATCCCCATCCTCGCCACTCCCGCCGTGAAGGATTTCGCCACGGACTACTTCGTGAGCAAGCGGCGCGGCACCGAAGTGTGGCTCACCATGTTTGCATCCGACCGCGAAATTCCGCCGCTGCGTGAGGCGGTCGAAGGTGAGCTATACGACTTCGCGTGGCGTCACGAACGCGTGGATGAGGGCGATCCGCTGCTGGCACCGGCTTTCCGCAGCTATCGTCGCCGACTGCGGGAGGTGACCGACGTTGCCCTCGACCTGCACGGCGATCCAAATCTGGTGGAGCATCAGATGTTCCTCATCCAGATTGCATGCGGGACCGACGACAACGCACGTGAGTTGCACGATTTCCTGGTCCAGTACAGCGCCACCTACGCCACCTTCCCCGAACATCACAAGATCGCCTTTTGGAACGAGTTTACTCAACCGGCGCCCGATTCCAGTCTTCCGGCCCCGATCCAGTGCTTCTGGAACATCGTCTTGGGATGCGAGCCCGCACCCGGCGGAAACCCGGCAGCCGTGGCGGATATGTTGGGAATAGCATAACTGTTGGCGGTCGGAAAGTCAGATAGACGGAAGGTCAAAATCGAAGGGCTGAAGATGAGAAGAGCGGAGACCGCGCCACCTGCTCACCTGATGACTCTTCCATGAGCGGTGGACCCCGCGGTTGTGGGTGCCGCTGCCACCACCCGGTCTCGTCCCCCCCGTTTTGCCACATAGCACGCCGCATCGGCGTCGCCAATGAGGCGCTGGCCACTCGCGGGCCATTCTTCGGTGGCCGCGGTACCGAGGCTCAGCGTGACACGGATCGGATATCGCACCCCTTCGGTCACCAACGGCTGATCTGACACGGTCCGACGAATCCGTTCCGCGAGATTCCGGGCGTCGGCCGGCCCCGTGTGCGGGAGAAGTACCACAAACTCCTCGCCGCCCCATCGAAACAGGAGATCGTGTTCACGCATCACGCCCCGCACCCGATTCGGCAACAATCGGAGGACGCGGTCCCCGACCTCATGGCCGTAGGCATCGTTCACCCGTTTGAAGTCGTCGATATCAAAGAAGACGACCGAGATCCCCTGATTCAAGCGCCGGCTGCGCTCGGCTTCTCGCTGGAAGAAATCGGCGAACGCGCGTCGGTTGTAGCACCCTGTGAGCGTGTCGCGTAGCGCCTCTCGACGCTCGCGCTCGCTGATACTGGCGAGGGCCGAGCTGAAGATCCACGCGGTGAGCAGCGTGACGGCGAAGAGCAGCCCCAGGAACAGGCCAATCTGCGCAAACCGATCCAGCACACGTTCGCCCCCGGGTGTCGTTACCGTCGCGGCAACCTGAAGGGTCTCGGCCACCATGCCCACGCCGCGGAACACCAAGACTCCGAGCAGGCTGAGCGCCAGGAGTACGAAGCCCACCGCGCGGGGATAGCTGATTCGGCGACGTGGCGGAATCCCCACCTGCCGATCCATCCAGCGCCTGACGCCCGGGCCCCACCAGTGCAGCACCGGCGCGGTGATCAGCCAGAACTGCACGACATCGCCGATGACCCATCCCTGCCAGATCCGTTGACCTGTGACGAGGTCCAGACCCTGTGTCTGGTTCCACATGAGGGCCGCGAGCGACGACGCCGTAGCGGCAATGAGGGTGACCGGCAAATACCGACTGAGATCCCGGAGCGTTCGCAGGTCGGGCTGAATCTGCAGCGTCACCATGGATCCCCAGATCAGCAGCAGCTCCACAGGCGTCGCCGCGGCAAACAGCACGGCAACGTCCAGGGTCATCCCGCCAAGCAACCCGCTCACCAGCGTGGCGGTGTAGGCGGGGATCATCCCCCAGAGGGGACCCATCCACACCGTGAGCAGCAGGGTCACGAGAAGAGGGGGATAGACCGTGACCCCCACCGTCACGCCGGCGATCGTGATGGGGAGACCGCTCCAGCCCAGGCGCGCCTCCAGGACGGCCGCCAGGATGCCCAGGAAACTGATCACGAGCCAAAGCGCAACGATGTTCCGGACCCCGGGTCTCCCTATCTCGCGCCATGCGATCGAGAGCGGCCACCACCCAGGTCCACGGTAGGGAGTCTCCATGATCGGCCAATTTGAAACGGAATGACGGGAGGTGGGAAGGTTGGAAGGACGGTCGGCGGATCGGAAGATACCGACCACCGGACCGATCAGCCCCGGGGAGCGGCTCGGTGCGACGGGGACCAGTCGCGTGCGGGGGGATGGGGGTTGGGGTCCGGCGAAGGGCTAGTCGGTTGCTGGTAACTACCGTCCAAACAGCTGTCCCGCCGCCGGCGTTACCACTACCTCGAACCGGTCGCCTTGGCGGGCGTCTTCGGCAAAGAGCTCCGCCCGCGAGCTAACCGAATCCTGCCACACGATCACGATCAACAGCCCTCAAACTTAGGAAACCAGGAAGGCGGACCTCAGAATACGGTCTGACCGTCTTCCTGGTGTGGCCGTGGCAACGGGTGGACCCGCCGGGGCCGAGGAGTGATGTGGAGGGGGACCGCCGAGAAAGAGCCACCGGTCGGAATCGAACCGACGACCACTCGATTACGAATCGAGAGCTCTACCTCTGAGCTACGGTGGCTGGTGCGCGGTGGGAACGACGAGGAATTCGACCTGAATTCGGACCGCCAATCCCGCCAATCCCGCCAATCCGCCGGGGTGGCGGAGGAGTAGCGGTGGATCATGCCCTGGCCCGGATTCGAACCGGGACGGCTCTCGCCACTGCCCCCTCAAGACAGCGTGTCTACCAGTTCCACCACCAGGGCGTGCTGAGGGGGCGTAACCCCCTGAGGGAGAGGAAGCTATCGGGAAATGGGGGGCGGGGTCAAGCGGTCGCGCGAGCGCTGCGGGCTCGGCGTGGCGGTGGCGGTGCCGCGTGATCGGCTTTCTTCGAAAAGCGGCGGCCGCAGACGCAGGGGCGTCCGGGCCCATCGGACGGACTACCCGTCACGCTGGACAGCGTCTTCTTGGCCTGGTCTCGATCCCCCTGGCCACCGGCGCCGAGACGTCACATTATGGGGGGATCCGTCAGCAGCGACCCGCACGCACCCGTCTAAGGAAAAAGGGGGGAGTCATGCTCCGCCGTCCGGCCTCTCTCTACACTGTGCTTCTCATTTGGCCAACCGCGATGTTCGCTCAAGGAGGCGAGTCGGCGCCCCAGTCGATGATGACCGACGTCCCGCTGTTCGCCGCCCACGAGGCCATCAACTTCACGATCGAGGCACCGCTCGAGAGCATCATGAAGCAGCGAGATCAAGAGAGCGAGGAGATGCCAGGTGCCGTGATGATCGAGTCACCGGAAGGCGTGCAGGTCACGGTTCCCGTGAAGATTCGAACGCGTGGCAAGGCGCGCCTGCAAAAACGGGTGTGCAAGTTCCCCCCACTACGGCTCAACTTCCCCCAGGACTCCGTGGCCGGGACCCCGTTCGAGGGTCAGGACAAACTCAAGCTGGTAACGCACTGTCAGGACGACCGGGAGGAGTACGAGCAGTACGTGCTGCTCGAGTACTTGATCTACCGCACGTACCAGATGTTCACCGACATGAGCTTCCGGGTTCGCCTCGCCAAGATCACGTATCACAACACGGAGAAAGAAGACGAACCGGTCACGCGGTACGGCTTCCTGATCGAGGACGAGGACATGATGGCGGCCCGGGCTGGTTGGCAGTATTTGAAGCTCCCCGTCATTCCGCCGACGTCCGTCGACCCTGCCAACCTCGCCCTCCTCGAGATGTTCGAGTACTTCATTGGCAACACGGACTTCTCCGCATTCATGCGGGAGCCCGAGAAAGATGAGTGCTGCCACAATACCAAACCCATCGGGAACCCCGCGGGGCCGGTGTTCTCGGTGCCGTATGACTTCGACCTTGCGGGGCTCCTCGACACCCGCTATGCGAACCGTCTGTATCGGGGGAACCTCGAGAAGATGGAGCTCCGCTCCGTACGGGATCGCTTATATCGTGGATGGTGCGAGTCTCGGACCCACGTGCCCGACATCATCCAAGCGTTCAACGAAAAACGCGACCCCATCTACGAACTCTACAGACAACAGCCTGATCTCGAGCCCAAGGTGCTCGAGGAGACGCTCGAATACTTCGACAAGTTCTACGAGACGATCAACGACGAGCGGAAGACCAAGCGGCAGATCTACGACAAGTGCCGCGCACTGCAGTAGAACGGAGCGGCAAGCGGACAGACCCATAACGGAGTGGTAACGGCAAGGCCGCAACGTGAGATCGGGCGGCGCGGGGAATCCCCGCGCC
>JBFJCP010000014.1:0-106089 GCA_041615815.1 Gemmatimonadales bacterium
GGGACCTCACGCAGCACGCCGAGCTGATCGCCATCCGGGAAACGTCGCGCAAGCTCGGGCGCGACCGGCTCACCGATCTGACACTCTACGTGACCCTCGAGCCGTGCGCGCAGTGCGCGGGGGCCATCGTGCTGGCCCGCGTGGGCCGGGTGGTGTTCGGCGCCTACGATCCCAAGGCTGGCATGGCGGGGAGCGTGGAGTATCTCCTGCGTCATCCGCGGCTCAATCATCGGCCCGAGGTGATGGGAGGTGTGATGGAACAGGCCTGTGGGGAGTTGTTGCGGGAATTCTTCGAAGAGAGAAGGTAGGGGCTAGGGGTTAGAACCCTTCGACGCGCGCACCACCGGTATCGCGGCTGCCACATTCCGTTCACTGGCCCAAGCCAACCGCTCCAGTTCGGCACGACCCTCGTCGACCATCCACGGCACGCCGGGGTCAGGATCGGTGAAGGTATCGAGAAAAATCAGCCAGTGCTCCTTTGCCGGCTGGACACGTGGTGACTCTGCCCCGATGCAACGCCTGGGGGCCCGAAGCCCCTATACCACCACCGGCTCCCGCTCCCCCGCCGCGGGTACCCGCACGAACTCCAGCGCCTCGCCGTCGCTGGAGCGGTGCACCCGCACCAGGTCGCCCTCGCCGTAGTGACCCTCGAGCACTTCCAGGGCCAGCGGGTTCTGAATGCGACGCTGAATCACCCGCTTGAGCGGTCGGGCACCGTAGACCGGATCGTAGCCCTCGGCCACGAGCAGCTCCTTGGCCTCCTGGGTGACTTCGAGTCGTAGCTCGCGTTCCGCCAGCAGCTTCGCCACACCCACCAGCTGGAGATCCACGATCTTCATGAGCTCGGCCCGGCCGAGCGGACGGAACATGATCACGTCGTCCACGCGGTTCAGGAACTCCGGCTTGAAGGTCTGGCGCACGGTGTCCATGACGCGCTTCTCGGCCTCGTCCCACTCGCGCTCACCGAGTTCGAGAATCCACTGACTGCCGATGTTGGACGTCATGATGATGACGGCGTTCTTGAAATCCACCGTCCGACCTTGGTTGTCCGTGAGCCGGCCGTCGTCGAGAATCTGCAATAGGATGTTGAACACATCCGGGTGTGCCTTCTCGATCTCGTCGAACAGAATCACCGAGTACGGACGCCGCCGCACGGCCTCGGTGAGCTGTCCGCCCTCCTCGTAGCCGATGTACCCCGGCGGGGCGCCGATCATGCGGGCCACCGCGTGTTTCTCCATGTACTCGGACATGTCGAGGCGGACCATGGCGCGTTCGTCGTCGAACAAGAACTCCGCGAGCGCACGAGCCGTCTCGGTCTTCCCCACGCCGGTGGGACCGAGGAAGATGAAGCTCCCGATGGGCCGGTTGGGATCCTGCAGACCCGCGCGGGATCGCCGCACCGCGTTGGAAACCGCGCTCACGGCCTCGGTCTGGCCAATCACCCGCTTGCCCAGCTCGTCCTCGAGCTTCGTGAGTCGCTCCCGCTCGGACTCGAGCATCTTGCTGACCGGGATTCCGGTCCATCGCGCGACGATCCCGGCCACATCCTCCGGCTCCACCTCTTCTTTGAGGTAGCGGGCCGTGGCCTGAATCTCTTTGAGTCGCGCGTTGTATTCCCGGATCTCCTGCTCGACCGCGGGCACTTTCCCGTATCGGATTTCAGCAGCCAACTGGAGATCACCAGACCGCGTGGCCTGTTCGGCCTCCTGGCGAGCTTCCTCGAGCTCGGCTTTCTTCTCCCGGATCTTCGTGATCGCGTCCTTCTCGGCCTGCCACTGCGCCTTCATGCCGGAGGACTGCTCTTCCAGCTCGGCGATTTCCTTGCGTACCGCCTGCAGCCGGTCCTTGCTGGCGCGGTCCTTTTCCTTGGCCAGCGCCTGTTCCTCGATGCGCAGCTGCACGATGCGCCGCTCCACCTCGTCGATCTCCTGCGGGAGGCTGTCGATCTCGATTCGCAGCCGACTCGCCGCCTCGTCGATCAGGTCGATGGCCTTGTCCGGGAGATGCCGGTCGCCGATGTAGCGGTTACTGAGGGTCGCGGCCGCCACCAGGGCCTGATCCGTGATCCGCACCCCATGATGGACCTCGTACCGCTCCTTGAGCCCTCGCAGAATGGCGATGGTGTCCGTCACCGACGGCTCGCCCACGAACACGGGTTGGAACCGCCGCTCGAGGGCCTTGTCCTTCTCGATGTGCTTGCGGTACTCATCGAGCGTCGTCGCGCCAACGAGCCGGAGCTCGCCCCGTGCGAGCGCCGGCTTCAGCATGTTGGATGCATCCACTGCCCCTTCCGCGGCACCTGCACCCACGACCGTGTGCAGCTCGTCGAGAAAGACCACGAAGCGTCCCTGCTCGCTGGTGATCTCCTTGAGCACGGCCTTGAGACGCTCCTCGAATTCACCCCGGTACTTGGCCCCGGCCAGCAACTGACCAATGTCCAACACGATCACGCGCTTGCCGCGGAGCGACTCGGGGATATCGCCGTCCACGATGCGCTGAGCCAGACCCTCCACGATGGCGGTCTTCCCCACACCCGGCTCACCGATCAACACCGGATTGTTCTTGGTTCGACGGCTCAGGACCTGAATGACCCGGCGGATTTCTTCGTCGCGGCCGATGACCGGATCCAGCTTGCCCTCGCGGGCGAGCTCGGTCAGGTCTCGCGTGAAACGCTCGAGCGCTTGGTATTTGCCTTCCGGCTCCTGGTCGGTGACGCGATGACTCCCGCGCACCGCCTCGAGGGCCTCGAGTAGTTGGTCCTGGTCGATGCTGCGGGCGTTCAGGAGTTGTCTCGCAGACGTGCCCTTGGTGTCCACCAGGGCCACGAGCATGTGCTCCGTGGAGACGTAGGCGTCACCCAGCTCCTTGGCGAGTTTGTCGGCGCGGTCGAGCGCCGCGTTCAATTCCCTGGCCACCGTAGGCGTTCCACCGCCGGTCTGCGTGGGGAGGCGATCGATCTCTCGGTCGATCTCCTGGCGCAGCTCGGTGACGCTGAGCCCAGTCTTTTGGAGGATGGGCACGACGATCCCTTCCTCCTGGTCCATGAGCGCCATGAAGAGGTGTGCGTCGTTGAGGACGGGATTCCCGCGTGCCGAGGCGAGGGCGATGGCCTGTTGCAGGGCCTCGCCGGCTTTGACGGTCAAACGTTCGGGTCGAATCATCTATGGCTCCCCCTGTGAAGGGACAAAGCGCTGGGCCCAAGCGTTGGGGCTGTACTAGGGTTCCCTCACCCCTAGCTGTCGCTCCCCGGCTGCAAACGACCCCACCGTCCCTTCGATCTGTCGCATTTCCGCTACACTATCCAACGCAACCGGCATGCCCGATAAACGCAGGCCATTACGGCATTTTCAGGCCAAAACGACAGATGCGCCCGCCGTTTGGCAGACGCATCTGTCTGTGACCCAACGTGTTGAGGCCGCTCTGTCGAGGGCCTATTTCACGACGGTCATCTTCTTCGTGAAGGCCCTCCCGTCCACAATCAGCTGGTAGACGTACACACCGGATGCTGCTTCACGGTCTGACCCGAGGATCTTCCCGTCCCAGAAGGCTGAAAACTCGCCGGAGCCGTTCCAGCTGAGTGGGACGTTCTCGAGCCGCTCGCCGGACCCTTGCAGAATCGGGATGGCGACGAGCTGCGCGAGGATGTTGTAGATCCTGAGGCTTACGACCGGCGGCTGCCCGTCGTCCCACAGCGACCGATCCAGTGCGAACGGGATCGTGGTCTCTGGATTGAACGGATTCGGGTAGTTCCTGCCGAGCTGCACCGCGGACGACGCGCTGTTGTCCTGCGCCGAGACGGCGGTTGGTGCAGCTACCAGGAGCCCGAGCGACAAAAGCGCCCAGGCTGCGTGCCTCATTGGCAAGCTCCCTAACAATGGTGGTTCGTAAGTGACTTACTCCTTCACGGATGAGTGCGTATGTTCCCTCGTACCGGAAGCTACGCTCCCACGTTAATCGTTGTCAAGCGACGCTTTAGGGTTTCGCACGTGCGCTGGGACCCAAACGACGTGCGTCGCCCTCCCGTACCGTCAAGCCGCAAGCATCGAGCCACTCGAGGACCGGGATGAGGTATTTCCGGCTGAGTCCGGTAATGGCGCGCAGGTCAGCCGGTGTGGCCCGTCCCAACCGCTCGACCTCAGAAACGACGGTGCCCCGAAGCTGGTCGAGCGCAACTTTGTCGTAATATCGGTCCCGTCCCACCCGAACCGCTGTGCCCTGGCGCACATAGAACTCGAGCACTTCACGGATCTCATCGGCCGCGGCCAACGCACTCAACTCGGGTGGCGTCTGGCCGTTCCATTTTGCCGACACGAGCGCTGCACGGACACTGTCACCGATGGCGGTCTGCTCCTGGGAAAGCGACGCGTGGTGCGAGGGGAGTCGCGCCGTACCTCCCTCCAGCAGGATCTTCCCCTCTGCGGCGAGGGTCTCCAGCACGTGATCCCCAAAGGCGGCCGATGCCAGGGCGGCGCGGAGCAGTTCGCGCGGCATCCCGGGCTCGAGCGGGTGTTGCTGGTGGTACCCCGCGAGGGTTTCGAGAGTTGCCTCATGCAATCGCTCGACGACGTCGCGCACCACCAAGATGTCACCGACGCGTGTGGCGCCATCACCTTCGATCCTCGTGGCCGCCGGCTCGAGGTCTTGGGGATGGAAGCCGACGCGTACCGGGAGCTCACTCGTGGCGAGTCCGCGCGGCCCGGCGTCTTCCACGAACGCGCGGGCGCGAGCGATTGCATCGGTCACGGCGCGGGTTTCGAGTCCGCGAGGCCGCCGCGGGCGCGGAGACGGCCACGGGTCCACGACCACACACCCTCCAATGGTGGTGACGGGCGAGTAGGACCGCAGGACCGCGCGGTCGCCCCACCGGGCCACGGTGGCCTGTTCCAGCCGGAGCCGGGCGGCGGCGGTCTCTCCGGGAGCGATGTCGATGGTGGCCGGTGTCACGCGGGCCATCACTTCGGCGGTGCCGAGGTGCAGCCGGACGCGGGAGCGCTGGGACAGGGCTCGGGCCGTGGGAAGCAGCGTGATCATGACGTCGAGCGCGCGGGTCTCCTTCCATGATGGATCGACCACGGCGACGCTCCCCCGCCCCACCGCTTGGCGGTTGACACCAACCAGGGCGAGGGCGGTGCGGCGGCCGGGCTCGGCGCGATCCCGCGTTTCTCCGTGCACCTCGACGCTCCGGACCCGGCCGCTTTGTTCGCCGGGGAGGACACGCACGGTATCACCGACCTTCACGGAGCCACTCCACGCCGTTCCCGTGACGACGGTCCCGGCGCCCGCGACGCTGAAAACCCGGTCGATCGGAAGGCGGAAGAGATCATCCGCCGAGCGGGTCGCCGCTCGCGTGGCGGCGCTCGCGAGGCTTTCGCGCAAGGTATCCATCCCCTGGTCCGTGACTGCCGAGACCACGACGGGCGACTCCCAGTGAATCCCGGAATCCGCGAGACGATCCGAGAGATCCGAGATCACCAGATCGAGCCAGTCCCCCTCCGCGAGGTCGGCCTTACTGACGGCGGCAACCCCCGTCTTCACACCGAGAAAGCGGAGAATGGCGAGGTGTTCGACGGTCTGCGGCATCACGCCCTCGTCCGCGGCCACGACGAGCAGGGCAACGTCCACGCCGGCAGCGCCGGCGACCATGTTCCGCACGAAGTCTTCGTGTCCCGGCACGTCCACGATGCTGGCGGTCAGGTCGTCGCCGAGCGCCAGGGGTGCAAACCCGAGGTCGATGGTGATCCCCCGCCGTTTCTCCTCGTCCCAGCGGTCCGTGTCGATCCCGGTGAGCCGCTTGACCAGGGCGGTCTTGCCGTGGTCCACATGACCGGCGGTCCCGATGACGACGTGGCGGGTCACGCGATGCGCTCCCAGAAGGTGAGGGCTCGCAAGTCTTGCTGATCGGCCAGGTGGTTGCGGACGAAACGCGTAAACAGCCGGCGGTGCGCAGCGGCGTGCTTGCGTGACAGCGTGCCGATGGGCTCACGATCGCCCATCACCATGTGCACCAGCGTCTCACGATCGGCGGCGGCGAGTCGAGACGTCTCGAGCCCGCGGGCACAGAGGCCGCAGACGAACCCGCCGTCCGCGATCGAAAACGCCACGCGTCCATCGGGGAGTGCGTGCCCTCCACGCGCACAGGAATCCACCACGGGAGCGAATCCGAGCGCGCCCACGGTGGCCCACAGGGCCACGAGACCTGCGGCGTCGAGCTCCGCTTTGGGCACCACGGTCAATCGATCGAGCTGTTGGGCCACCAGCTCGTAGATCTCGGGGTGTGCGTCGGCCGGCGCGAACCGAAGAATGATCTCGGCGAGGGCGGCGCCGGCGGCGAAGCGTGGGACCTCGCGCGCCAACTCCTGACGGGTGGTGATGACATCGAAGTCGGCCAGGGTATGGAGATCACGTCCGCTCTTCATGTAGAGCTGCGCGGTTCCCTCACTCAGTGGTTGGAGTGCGGCCCCGAACCGGCTCTTGGGCTTCAGCGCACCTTTGGCGATGGCGCTCTGCACGCCGTACTCGGGAGTGAGCAGGCGAACGATCTTGGAGCTTTCACTGTAGGGGAAGCCATGGAGCACGAGCGCCGGGGTGGAGACGAGCATGTGAGAAAATTAATGGGTGTCGGGTTCCGGGTGTCGGGGAGAACCCGTTCCCCAGCACCCAACACCCTACCTGCTTCTCTCCAACGCGGCCACCAGCCTCGCTTTCAGTTCCGCCCGTTGGCGGCCGTACTCGGGATCGGATTCATGGCCCTCGTAGGCCTGATCGAGCGCGGCGATCTGGGCAGCGAGGGTGTCCGGATGGTCGGGGAGCGGAGAGCGGGGCGCGGGGAGGGGGTCCTCGCGGCGCCACCAGAGGAACAGTCCCAACAGCAGACTGACACCGACCAGGGGAACCAGCACCCACCAGAGATCGGCGGCCGAGCGCGGTTCTTGGGGAAACCGCACGACGACGGGTGTTTGGGCGCCGATGTTCTCTGCGAAGTAGCGGGTGAAGGTGAGCTGATCCAGCTCTTCGCGGGTGCGGACGGTCTCGGGTCCTTCGACGGCGGCGAGTGAATCTTCCAACAGGACGTTGAACCGCTCGATGGGTTGGTCGATGGGAATCGTCAGGGCGTCTACGGATTGCGGGATGAGATAGCTCACCAACAGCTGTCGCTCGCCCGGAGGAATGGGAGCGGTGACGGCGACCGCGTTGTCACGCAGGCTAATGGCCTCGGCGCTGACGTCGCTCTCGCCAACCTCGAACTCGACGGCTGCGGCTGGTAAGACCCCTCGCCAGACGGGTGTGCTGGTATCCGGGGCCACCCGCGTTCTCGTTCCTTTGTTTTCCAGCACCAGCAGCTCGATGACGCGCCGCGCACCTTCGTCGGCGGGGCGGCGGACGACAACGTGGCGTTCCCGCAGCGTAATGGGCGGACTCGTGGCCGAGGTATCGTACACGATCAGCAGTTCGGCCGTTGCTTCGGGTTCACCAAAGGTGTGGAGCGGTTCGGTGAAATAGGCGATCCCTTGGTGCTCGACGCTCACGACGTAGTTCGCCACGGTATCGAGGGAGGAGGCCTGGAGGGTGTAGCGGCCCGAACGGTCCGTGGCCCCCGAGTCCACGGGGCCCGCTTCCGCGAAGCTCACGCGGTGCAGCACCACCTGGCGCTCGGAGACGGGCAGTGTATCCGCTCCGGCGACGTGCATGACGCGACCCGAAACGCGAAAACCCTGGGCCACCGCCGCGGGCGGCAGACCCAGGGTCGCGATCAGCATCGAAACGAGCTTACGGCGTAAACTTCCCGAAATCTTCCGGATCCAGGTTTTCGAGGTACGACTTGAGTTGTTCGGCGTCGTCGATACCCGACTCGGGCGACGACGGTTCCACCGTGTCGACCTGCGTGATGTCCAGCAGTTCCTCGTCGGTGAAGATGGGCGCCTTGAGTCTGAGGGCGACGGCGATACTGTCGGACGGGCGCGCGTCGATCTGCACGACGTGATCTTCGCGGTGAATGTGCAGCTCGGCGTAGTAGGTATTCTCCTTCACCTGGGTGATCATCACCCGGCGAAGATCCGCGCCCAGCCCCACGATCACCTGTTTGAGGAGGTCGTGGGTGAGTGGCCGCGAGAACTTGACCCCGGCCAGCTCCATCGCGATGGCGCTGGCCTCCGCCGGTCCGATCCAGATGGGCAGCACCCGCTCACCTTCCTTTTCCTGGAGGATGACCACGGGGGTATTCGTGTTCCGGTCAAGTCCAAGGTGGGCCACTTTGACTTCGATCATGCGTCCTCAGGTTCCTGCGTCCCACGACGCGAGGTACTTCTGTTGGGCCGCCGTGAGCTTATCGATGGCGACCCCCATGGCGGCCAGCTTGAGTGCGGCCACATTGTGGTCGATCTCGGTGGGCACGCGGTGGACGCCTTTGTCCAGCTTACCCTGATTCTTGACCAAATGTTCGGACGCGAGCGCCTGGTTGGCGAAGGACATGTCCATCACGCTGGCCGGGTGTCCCTCCGCCGCGGCGAGGTTGATCAGGCGGCCCTCGCCCAGAATGAAGATGCGCTTGCCATCCAGGATCCATTCGTCCACGAACTCGCGGACTTTGCGCGGGCCTTTTGCGGCCTTGGCGAGTCCCTCGAGGTCGATCTCGACGTTGAAGTGCCCGGAGTTGGCCACCATCGCCCCGTCCTTCATGCCGCGCATGTGCTCCACGGCGATCACGTGCATATCGCCGGTGAGCGTGACGAAGACGTCGCCCTGTTTGACGGCCTTGGCCATGGGCATCACGCGAAAGCCATCCATGCGGGCTTCCAGTGCCCGAAGTGGATCGACTTCGGTCACGATGACGTCGGCGCCGGCACCGCGAGCCCGGCTGGCAACGCCGCGGCCGCACCATCCGTACCCACCGACGACCACCGTGGCACCCGCCAGGAGGATATTCGTTGCACGGAGGATGCCATCGATGGTGGACTGGCCGGTGCCGTACCGATTGTCAAACAGGTGTTTGGTCTGAGAATCGTTGACCGCGATGACGGGGAATTGCAGAATGCCGTCGTTGGCCATGGCACGGAGACGAATGACACCCGTCGTGGTCTCCTCCGTAGAGCCGATCACCTTGGAGACGAGCGCCTTCCGCTGGCTGGCACTCAGGCCTTCCACCCACTTGCGGATCGGGGGCGCCAGATCGTCCAGTCGGTCGAGGGCGATCATATGGAGCGACCCGACGAGGTCGGCGCCATCGTCCATCGTGATGTCCGCCTCGTGTGCGAGCGCCATGCGGATGTGTTCGTAGTAGTGATCCCGGTCCACTCCGTTGATCGCGAAGACCTTGATGCCGTGGTCCCGGACCAGGTGGGCTGCCACGTCGTCTTGGGTGGACAGGGGGTTGGATGCGCAGAGTGCCACGTCCGCGCCCCCGGCCTTGAGGGCGATGCAGAGGTTGGCGGTCTCCGTGGTGACGTGGAGGCACGCCGCCAGCTTCTTGCCGGCGAGGGGCTTCTCCTTGTTGAAACGCTCCCGGATCTGATCCAAGACGGGCATGAACTGGCCGGCCCATTCGGTGCGCCGTTTGCCCTCGTCGGCGAGGGCCAGATCACGCACGTCGCTGGGAACGTCTGATTTCGGCTTATCGGTACGTACTGAGGTCATCGATCCTCGTGCTGGGTCTAGTGTGAGTGTCGAAAGAAAAGCGGTTGATCAGGCGGCGTGTTTCACCGCCTCAACGAGGTCAGACGCCCGGACGGGGTCTTCCCACGTGAAGAGTCGGACGGTGCGGCCGTTCACCTCGAGGTCTCGCGGCGTGCGGCCGAAGTGGCCGTAGGCAGCCGTGGCCCGATAGATGGGCTGGCGGAGATCGAGGGCTTCGATGATGCCCTTGGGAGTCAGGTCGAACACCTTGCGGATGGCGCGCTCGAGCTCTCCGTCGGCCACCTTGCCGGTGCCGAAGGTCTCGACCATGATCGAGACCGGCTGGGCCACCCCGATGGCGTAGGCGAGCTGCACCTCGCACCGGCGGGCCAGTCCGGCGGCGACGATGTTCTTCGCCACCCAGCGGGCGGCGTAGGTGGCCGAACGGTCCACCTTGGACGGGTCTTTGCCGCTGAACGCACCGCCACCGTGCCGGGCGGCGCCGCCATAGGTGTCCACGATGATCTTGCGGCCCGTGAGTCCGCAGTCACCCTGCGGTCCGCCGGTCACAAAGCGACCCGTGGGGTTGATGTAGAGCTTGACGCCTTTCGTCTCCAACCCACAATCCTCGAGCACCGGCTGAATCACCAGGTTGCGGACGCCTTCCTCGAGATCCGACGTCTTCACCTTTGCCGAATGCTGGGTGGACACGACCACGGTTTTGAGCGCGATGGGCCGCCCATCGGCGTACTCCACGGTCACCTGGCTCTTGCCATCCGGGCGCAGCCAGTCGACCTGCTTCGTCTTGCGGGCCTCAGCCAGTTGGTAGGTGAGCCGGTGGGCGAGCATGATGGGCATGGGCATGAGCTGCGGCGTTTCGTCCGACGCGTACCCGAACATCATACCTTGATCACCCGCCCCGCCGGTATCGACACCCATCGCGATATCACCCGACTGGGGGTCGATGGACGTCATCACCGCACATGTCTTGGCATCGAAGCCGTAATCGGCGTCGACGTACCCGATCTCCTCTACGGTCTCGCGAACCACCTTGGGCACATTGAGCTGCGCATTGGTCGTGATCTCACCCGCGACCACCACCACCCCGGTCGTGACCAGCGTTTCGCAGGCAACGCGTGAGGCAGCGTCCTGGGCGAGGAGCGTGTCGAGAACCGTGTCCGAGATCTGGTCCGCCATCTTGTCTGGATGACCTTCGGTCACGGATTCGGAAGAAAAAATGTAATGGTGGGAACCCATGATTGATCGTCCTAGAATTGCGCTTTCAAGGTAGCCTCTCCAGGGAGGCCGGGCAACCGATCTACTGCGAGCAAATCGAGATCCACATGCTGCGCGACGGCTTCCTGTACGACGGCGATGATGTCCCGTGATCGCGACGCCTGTAAGACCTCGTCCGCCGCCGCCCGTGCGACGTTCAGATCGACCTGTCGCACGAACCAGCGCACCATGGGGAGCGCCGGCGGCGCCACACTCAGGATGCGGTATCCGAGCCCGATCAGTAAGAACGTTGCGAACGGGTCGGACGCCATCTCGCCACAGACGCTGTGCTCGCGTCCTGCATCGGTGGCCGCGTCCAATACGCGCTTCAACATACGCACCACCGACGGATGGAACGGCGTGAAGCGGCCCGCCAATCGGGCATTGCCGCGATCCACCGCGAGGGTGTACTGCGTGAGGTCGTTGGTCCCGACGCTCACGAAGTCGCATCGCTCGACGATCTCATCCGCGAGCAGCACCGCGGCGGGCGTCTCGATGTTCACGCCCAACGGCACCCCCTGCGCCGCCGGCACGCCTTCTCGGCGCAACTGATCGGCACACTGAGACACGAGCTCGCGCGTTCGCTCCACCTCTTCGATTTCGGTGACGAGCGGCAGCATGAGCCGCACATCGCCGTCTCGGCGGGCGCGAAGGACAGCCCGAATCTGCGGCCGAAAGATTTCCGGATGGTCGAGACACACCCTGATGGCCCGCCACCCGAGGAACGGATTGGCTTCGCGGGCGGGCCGAAACGGGACCGGGAATTTGTCTCCCCCCAGATCGTAGCTTCGCACCACGACCGCCCGTCCCTGGCACCGCTGCGCCACCCGCTGGAAGAACCGTGCCTGCTCGTCTTCCGTTGGGAGCTCGGTCCGGCCCAGGATGAGGAACTCGGTGCGGAGGAGGCCCACCCCCTCTGCGCCATGATGCAGCGCGCTCTCCAGGTCCTCCGGCAGGTCCAGGTTCCCCCGTAACGTCACGGCGGTACCATCCACGGTCACCGCGGGTTGCCCCACCGTCGCTTCCAGCTCCTGCTCCAGGGCCTGGCGCCGGCTCTCCACGTCGCGGGCCGCCGCGATTTCCACCGCCGTGGGGTCCAGCAGCACCGTGCCACGCGCCCCGTCGAGGATCACGGTGCGGGCTTCCTGGATGCGCTCGATTCCCCCCACGAGACCCATGACGCACGGGATGCCGAGGCTGCGGGCGAGGATGGCGGCATGGGCGATCCTCGTCCCCTCCTCGCTGGCGAACCCCGCCACCTGCTCCCGTTCGAACTGCACCGTCAGGCCGGGCGTCAGCTGGCGGGTGAAGATCACCGCCGGGCGACCGTCGGGACTGTGCAACACCTCACCCACGGGATGTCCGACGAGCTTTCTGAGAACCCGCAGCGCGATGCCCGACAGATCCGCGGTCCGCTGGCGAAGCATGGAGTTGCTGGACTGGCGCCAGCGCATGCGCACTTCCAAGGACTTGAACTCGAACGCGTGCTCCGCCGTGAGCTGATTCTCACGAATCAGACGCTCGACCTCGCCTAGGAACTCTTCGTCTCCGAGCATCATGATCTGGGCGTCGAAGATCTTGGCCTCTTCGGGCCCGGCGCGCCGCTCGGTACGGACGCGAAGATCTTCCAGTAATGCCTGGACGTCCCCGACGGCCCGTCTGAGCCGCTGGACCTCGGCTTCGGCCAGCTCCGGCGCCACGCGCCGCTGCTGGATTTCGGGCAGGTCCCATTCGAGGATCTGGGCCGGTCCGATGGCGATTCCCGGCGATACGCCGATACCGCGGAGCACGCGTTCGTCGGTCATGCGATCTCTGCGTCCCCTCCGAATTGACTCCCGACGAGGTCTGTCAGTGCGGTGGCCGCCTCTGTGGCATCCGCACCCTCGGCCCGGATGATGAGCTCGCTCCCGCACTCGGCGGCCAGGGTCATGATGCCCATGATGCTCTTGCCGTTCACCATCATGCCGTCCTTGGTCACCGAAATCTCCGCCGCGAACTTCCCTGCGACCTTGACGAACGCGGCGGCCGGACGGGCATGAAGCCCGAGCCGATTGATGATCGTCACCCGTTTCTCTACTACGCCCATGCGAAACCCAGCAGGAACGCGGTCACGACGGCCGCGAGGCCGAACCGGTGGCCACCGAACGCGGGGGCAATCCATCGGGACAGGGCGATCCCCACCACGGCCACGAGGGCCACGCCCACCTGGGCATTGCCGGCGAGGTCCTGCACCAACCAGGCGCTCACCGGGGGGAGCGCCACGCCGATGGCCACGGCGGCGGCGGGACCGGCGAGCCGGAGCCCTCGCTGGATCACCGGCGCGCCCAATCCCCTGGCGATGTGCGTGCCCAGCCGCCAGCCGGCGCCGATTCCCCAGACTCGCATGGCGAGATGGGCCACGTTGTAGAGCAGGAAAAACACGATCCCGCCCACGAGCGGTGACACTACGGCGGCCACGAACAGCCCGATCCCGGAGGCCGTGGGGAGCGTCCCCGCCCAGAACAGTTTATCACCCAGGGACCCCAGCGGCCCCACCATGGCTCCTCGCAGCCGACGCACGTGATCCGGTGGGATCTCGTCATGCTCGGCACGCGCGATAGCCCCCACGGCGATACCTGTAAGGTAAGGGTGCGCGTTGAAGAACTGGCTGGCCCGCCCGAGCGAGTCGGTGTAGGCGGTGCCACCGGCTCCTCCCGGCAGATCCCGCAGGAGCGGTTCCATGGCGTACCCGACCCCCACGCCCACCATCCGATCGTAATTCCAGGACGCCTGAACCAGCATGGTGCGGGCGCAGCTGTGCATGATGCCGCGTTTCATGCGAGCCACACCCATGCAGATCCAGCCGCGAGCCCCAGGCCAAACCATCGCAGCGCCCGCCCGCGGCCGGCGAACTGGAGCGCGCCGGCGGCGGCCACCCCCAGCCCAGCCCCGATGGCCGCCACGCTCATGAGGACCGCACTCCCCACGTTGGGCACGATCCACCGCGCCAGCGTGGCCAGGAGGAGGCCCACCGCGGTCACCGCGAGGCTGCGGATGGCGTCGCGGCCGAGTCCCCGGAGGTGGACCCGGGCGAGGACTTTGGCATCGCCGGCGTCGAGCGAGCGGGCGTATTGGCGGAGGTCCAGGGCATTGAGTCGGCGTCCGAGATGCATGGCCTCGCCACCGAGATAGGCCACGAACAGTCCCACGGCAACCGCGATACCGATGCCGAGGGCTCCCGGTGCGCCGCCCACGGTGGCGGCGGCGGCCACGGCCCCCAGGCCATAGTCCGGATAGCGGCTCGCGCCGACCGGGAGGACCCCCAATGCAAACAGCTCCATGACGACGCCGGCCATTCCACCCCCCAAGGGGTCACCCAGAATCAGGCCGGTGACGGTCGCCGCGACGAGCGGCCGGGCAATCATGACTTGCCCCACGCTCACGAGATCGAGCCCCACCATGGTGCCCCAGAGGGCGACGAGGGCGGTGCTCACAGCAGTTCCTCCAGGGGCACACTCCGAGCCGTGGGCACGTCTCGGGCGGTGATTTTCACCCCGCGACCCGCGAGGGCCTTGAGCGCGTCGGCTTCCTCGTCCGAGATGTAGAGATAGGGCAGGCGCTTGGTTCGGCCCGAACCGTCGTGAATGCCGCCCAGGTTCAGGGCATCGATGGATTCCACGGTGGCGCAGAGACGCACCGCCGTGGCCACGGTTCCCAGCAGCACGATAGTCGTGTCTTTGGACTCGACGACGCGGGCCATGAGCGCAGGGGCGTCGGTGACGGAGACGAAATCGAGCTTGAGGCTTGGCGGGGTGCCCAGTGTGTACAGCTCTTGCTGCCACGCGTTGTCTGCCACGTCGTCATCCACGACGACGATGCGGTCCACGCCGAGCGCTTGGACCCATCCGACGATGACCTGTCCGTGAATAAGGCGATCGTCGACGCGCACCAGCTTCAGCGACATGGGATGGCGCGAATGGCGCCGGTGCCTTTCTCTGCGGCTCGGGCGGCGGCTTCCGCGACCGGGAGATCCCGGTGGTAGATGAAATCGAGGAGCATGGGGAGATTGACGCCGGCGACCAGGGCGACGTCGGCACGATTGCGCAGTTGGGACATGGCGGCGTGGAGACAGCTACTGCCCGCCATGTCGACGAAGACGAGGGCCGGTCCGCGGCCCACGGCGTCGGTGACGCGACGCCCCAACGCTTCGGCACTCTGGCCGGTGTTGCTCACGGCGACGAGGGCCTCCTGCTCGCCGGTGATCTCCCGCACGGCGTCGACCAGCGCGGCGGCCACGGTCGCGTGCGACACGACGACGCCCTTCAGCTGCTCACTCATAATCTTCGGCGAGATATTCCCGGAGCTCGGCCTGTTCCGCCATTTGCTTGATGAGGCGCTCGTTGAATTCCTTGGCCGAGTCGATGCCACTGTACCGGAGCAGGTGGTTCATGGCAATGACCTCGCAGATCACCGTAATGTTCTTTCCCGGATTCAGCGGGATGACGGCGTGCGGCAGCTCGACGCCGAGAATGGCCGTCGTTTTGGTCGTGAGTCCGGTGCGGTCCACCGTGCCTTCGGTATCCCAGTCCGCGAGCTCGACGACCACCTCGATCCGTTTTTGCTGGCGGACGGCGCGAACGCCGAACAGGGCCATCGCATCCACGAGTCCGACGCCGCGGATTTCCATGTACCGGTGCGCCAGCTCGTCGGAGCGCCCGATCAGCACGCTGGCGCCTCGTTTACTCACGTGGACGACGTCGTCCGCGACCAGCCGATGACCGCGTTCTACGAGATCGAGCACACACTCGCTCTTGCCGATACCAGAGCGTCCGATGAACAGGAGTCCAACGCCGTACACGTCGGCCATGGAGGCGTGCATGGTACAGCTCGGTGCGAACACTTCCAGGAGATACGGCGTCACCTGGCGATAGAATTCGGCCGTTTTCAGTTGCGTCCGGATGACCGGGATGCCCCGCTGTTTGGCAATCTTGAGGAGGTCTCGGGGGACCGCCTGGCCTTTTGTCACGAAAACGCAGGGGAGCTCCTTGCGCAGGAACATGTCGAGCGACGCCCGGCGATCCGCTGCGGATAACGACTTCAGGTACGCCATCTCGGTCTGACCCAGCGTGTAGATACGCTTGGCGGTGAACCGCTCGGTGAACCCGGCCAGCACCAAGCCGGGGCTCGCCACTTCCGGCACTTGAATCAAACGGTCCAGGCCGAGGTCGCCGGTCAGGACGGCGAGCCGGAGCGATTGCCCCTTGCGCGCGATCAGATCCCGCACCGTGAGCTCCGGTGCCTTGGCCATCGACTATTCCACCTCGATCCGCCGTCCGGGCCGACGGTGGTTCTTGCCGAGCTGACTCCGGAGCTTGCTCGCGGCCGTGTCGAGGGCCGATTGGAAGTCGTCACCTTCGGCGGTCGCGATCTTGACCTGTCCCCGCGGCAGCGACAGCTGAAGCTCCACGATCTTTCGGCCGTGATCGGCGTCGAAAATCACTTCGGCATGATGGGGGCGGTCGGCGATCTTGGCGATCTTGGCCATCAAGGCGTCCGCCCGTTCTTTGAGGTCGTCCGGTATTTGGCAGTGTCGCGCCGTCATGGTGGTCCGCATAACAGGGTCATGTCCTCCTTCTGGTCGCTGACTCACTGATGGTTTCGAGAAGATGGTGTTCCGTTTGGTCGGCCGTGCGATCCCAGGACAGGGTCTCGGCAAACGCCCGAGCCCCGCGACCGAGGGTCGCCACCAGCTCCGGCTCACGGGCGAATCGCAGCAAGGCGGACGCGAGCGCTTCCGGATCGCCGTGAGGCACCAACCATCCAGTTTGCCCGTGGCGGACTGACTCGCGCAACCCAGGGCTGTCAGAGGCGATCCCGGGAGTACCACAGGCCGCGGCCTCCACGTTGCTGAGGCCCCAGCCCTCTTTCGGTGAAGGAAAGACGTGGGCCCACGCGGTTTGGAAGAGTCGGCGCTTCTCGCGCTCATCCACGTATCCTCGAAACCGCACCGCGTCGTCCAGCCCCAGCGTGGCTGTGATCCGCTCCAGACGGCTCCGATCGTCGCCACCACCGGCGATTTCCAGCCTCACGTTCGGTTCCCCGCGCCGCGTGATGGCCAGCGCCCGCAGCAGCGTGTCGATGCCCTTGTAGCGTTTGAGCCGTCCGACATACACGAAGGTGGGGACCGACGTTCGCCGGCTCGCCGGATCCGGAGTATACCACCCGGCGTCGACCCCGGGGTAGATGACGCGGATCGCCGCGGCTGCAACGCCCCGCTGCACCAGGTCGTCGCGCGTGCTGTCGCTGATGGCGTGGAACGCGCAGTGGCGATAGACACGGGGAATGAGGCGCTCGGCGAGGTACACGACGGCGGCCAGAGGCCACGCCGCCTCGCGAAAGGCCGTCCCGCCAAAGAGGTGCGGGATCATGACGTAGACCGGCAGCGCCGTCAGGGTGGGAAGATAGAGGGGAAGCTTATTCACATCCTCGACCACCACATCGTACGCATGCCGTTGGAGGGCCTCACGCACGGCACCACGCCCCCTCAGCGCGAACGAATGGCGGCCCCCGATGCGCCGAATGCCGATCCCGTGGATGGTCGCCTCCTGCGCGGCGGCGCCCCAACCTGACGTCACCAGCGTGATGCGATGCCCGCGGTCCACGAGTCGGCGAAAGATCTCGAAGAAGTGGAGCTCCGCACCACCAGCCTGCGGATTGGCCACGTCGAGCCAGTTGACGGCGAGGACGTTCACAGCCTTCCGGCGCGCCGCGCGAGACTGTCCAGGACGCCGTTCACGAACGCCGGCGCCTTGGGTCCCGCAAACCGGTGCGCGAGCTCCAACGCCTCGTCGATCACCACGCGTGGGGGCGTCTCCTCTGTGAGCAGTTCGAAGAGCGCGAGCCTCAGGATGTTGCGCTCCACGAGACCAACGCGTTCTGGGCGCCAGTGCTCGACGCCCTCGGCAATCTGGATGTCGAGTCGGTCCGCGGCCGCCAGGACGTCGTGCGCGAGCGTGATCGCCCGCGCTAACGCATCGTCGCGCGGCACGCCCATCGCGACGAGCCGACGGGCGAGCTCGCGTGCGGGCTCGGCCACGAACTCATGGGCGTAGAGGAGCTGGAGCGCGCGGGCGCGTGCTCGGCTCTCAGGCCTCAGCACGACCCTCGAAGACCAGAAGAGCGCGAGCCGTCTGCACCGCAGCGTCGGCGGCCTCGGCGCCCTTGTTTCCCGCGTCGCCCCCGGCGCGTGCCAGCGCTTGGGAAAGCGTATCGCAGGTCAGGAGGCCGAAGCCCACGGGTCGGCCGTGACGCGACGCCGCTTCGGTCAGTCCTTGGGTGGCGGCAGAAGCGACGAACTCGAAGTGCGGGGTCTCACCCCGAATGACCGCCCCGAGGGCCACGGCGAGGGCATAGCGCTGGGTCTCGAGACCCCGGCTCACGGCCAGCGGAAGTTCGAACGCGCCGGGGACCCAGACCACGTCGACGCCGTTGTCGTCGTATCCGGCGTCTGCCAACGCGCTCCGCGCGCCTTCGAGGAGCTTCCGGGTGACGCCTTCGTTGAACCGGCTCACCACGACGAGCGCCCGCCGTGGGCGGGTGCCAGCTGGCCCCGGACGCATCTCAGTGGGCGATCAGGTGCCCGAGTTTGTCGCGTTTGGCGGCGAGGTAGGCCCGATTCTCCGCGCTGGGCTCGGGGTGCACGATGGGCACGCGCTCTACAATCTCCAGGCCATACCCATCGAGCCCGACGACCTTGCGAGGGTTGTTGGTGAGAATCCGGATGGAGCTCAATCCGACATCCACCAGGATTTGCGCACCGATCCCGTAGTTGCGAAGGTCCGGCGCGAACCCCAGTCGCTCGTTGGCCTCGACCGTGTCGTGTCCCTCGTCTTGCAGCTCGTAGGCCTTGAGCTTGTTGAGGAGCCCGATGCCCCGTCCTTCCTGGTCCAGATAGACGATCACCCCCGCCCCGTCAGTGGCGATCATCTGCATGGCACTTTCCAGCTGCCACCCACAATCACAGCGATGCGAGCCGAACACGTCGCCCGTGAGGCACTTGGAGTGCATGCGAACGAGCACTCCGGAGCGATTGGCGACGTCGCCGAAGACCAGCGCCACGTGCTCGGCGTCGTCCACGTCGTTGCGATAGCCGCGAATCCGAAACTCGCCGTACGGCGTGGGCAGGCGAGCTTCCGCAATCCGGTGGACCAGCCGCTCATGTTGTAGTCGGTACGCCACGAGCTGGGCGACCGTCACGAACGTGAGGCGATGGGCGCCTGCAAACTCTTCGAGTTGCGAGCGGCGCATCATGGTTCCGTCGTCCGCCAGCACCTCACAGATGACGCCCGCGGGATAGAGACCGGCCAGCCGGGCGAGGTCCACGCTGGCTTCCGTCTGTCCCACCCGCTGGAGCACACCGCCGCGCCGCGCCCGCAAGGGGAAGACGTGCCCGGGTCGTCGGAGATCGGAGGGCTCGGTAGCGGGATCGATGGCGACTTGGATCGTCTTTGCCCGATCCCCCGCAGAGATCCCGGTCGTCACCCCGAAGCGTTTGGCCGCGTCCACGCTGATGGTGAACGCCGTCTCGTAGGCTTCCGAGTTCTCCTCTGCCATCTGGGGAAGACCGAGGGCGCTGCAGCGTTCGGGCGTGAGCGTGAGGCAGATGAGACCGCGCCCATGCTTCGTCATGAAGTTGATCATGTCCGGGGTGACGTGCTGGGCGGCTCCGATGAGGTCACCCTCGTTCTCCCGGTCTTCGTCGTCCGCCACCAACACGAGCTTGCCGGCTCGGATATCGTCGATGGCTTGCTGTATGGTTCCGAAGGGCATCGCCCCTCCTCGTTATCTCGTCACACTCTCGCGGGCCCGGAGCACCTGGCGGACGTACTTGCCGATGACATCCGCCTCAAGGTGCACCCGGTGTCCGGGTGCCACCGATCCCAGGGTCGTCTGCTCGCGGGTGTAGGGTATCAGCGACACTTGGATCACGCTGGACCCCAAGATGGCGTTGACGGTCAGACTCACCCCATCCACCGTGATCGATCCGTGGGGCACGGTGACTTCCGCGACGTCGTTGGGAACGGCGATGTCCACCAGCAGTGCGTCCGCTTCGGGGCGTACCCCCAAGACCTCTCCGACGCCGTCGACGTGGCCCTGTACCAGATGTCCACCAAACCGATCGCCGGCCATCATGGCCCGCTCGAGGTTGACGCGCGTACCCGGCCCGAACTCCGCGAAGCGGGTGCGGCCTCGGGTTGTCGTCACGGCCTCGACGCGGAACCAGCTGGCCCCAGTGTCCACGACCGTGAGGCAGGCACCATTGACGGCGATGCTCTCCCCGACCTCGAGATCGGCGTACGGCGCCTCGATGGTCATGGTGAGTCGATCACCGTCCCGCTGCACGACGGACACGGTACCACAGGCGCTCACGATGCCGGTAAACATAGCTGTCGATCAACCACTAGTAATGTATCCTCGCCCAGAGCACGACGCTCCGTGACCGTCCACCGGGGGGTCGTGCCCAGGGACAGGGGGGTGGGGGATCCGAAGGCCGGCGTGCCCGCCGCCAGCCACATGGGAGCCTGGATCCAGTAGACTCGGTCCACCAGTCCGGCTTCGAGCAGAGCGCCCGCGATCTCCCCCCCACCCTCCACCAGCACAGATCGTACCCCCTCTCGCCGGAGGGCTCGGAGCCCCTGCGCTAATCCTTCAACGCCGACCACGATCACCCCTGTTCCCCGCAGCCGGGCGTGGGCCCCACTCCGGGCCTCTGGGGCGGTGAGCAAGACGGTGGGGATCGCTGCTGCGGTCCGCACGAGGCGACGGTCCCGGGCCAGCGTTCCCGAGCGGGAGAACACGACGCGCCGAGGGGGGACGCGGGGCTCGAGCGGGCCCCGCACGGTGAGCTCCGGATCATCGACCTCGACGGTCCGTCGGCCCACGGCAATGGCATCGAATCCGGCTCGCAGCCAGTGGACGTAGTCTCTGGCCGGGACCCCCGACACCCACTGGGAGCGACCCGTGTCGTCCGCGAGAAACCCGTCCAGCGATGTCGCCACTTTGAGGGCCACGAAGGGGCGGTCTGACTGGAGGTGGGAGCAGAGAAACGGCGCGTTGAGGGCCGCGGCCTGCCGGGCCAGGAGCCCAAGCGCCACCTCGATACCTGCGGCCTCGAGCCGCTCCATGCCGCCCCGGGCTTCTCGGTTGGGGTCGCGCACGGCGGCGATCACCCTCGTAACGCCAGCGGCGATCAGGGCGTCCACGCACGGCGGGGTTTTTCCGTGGTGTGTACAGGGTTCGAGGGTGACCACGCAGGTGGCTCCAGCGGCGGCCTCGCGGGCCTGATCGAGGGCCGCGATCTCGGCGTGCGGTCCACCAAACTCGCGGTGGGCCCCTTCGCCCACGGAGGCACCGCCGTTGAGGAGGACCGCCCCCACCATCGGGTTGGGGGCCACACGGCCCCAGCCCTGAAGAGCGAGATGGAGCGCCCGTTCCATGGCTTGGGTGTCGTTCATGCCGTGGAAGTTATTGCAGCTCGACGCCGCGCCCCTCGATCACCTCTCCCACCCGGTAGGTCTGCAGGCCGGCGCGCGAGGCCGCCTGGCGCAGCTCATCGGCGCTGTCGGGCGTGGCCACGGCGATCATCCCCAGTCCCATGTTGAAGACGCGATACATCTCCTCGGTGGTCACCCCGCCAAACTCTTGGAGCATTTGAAAGACGGGAAGGACCGGCCACGAGCCCCGTTCGACGACGGCCCCGCAGCCTTCCGGCAACGCGCGGGCGAGGTTAGCCGCGATACCACCGCCGGTGATGTGGGCGAGCGCACCCACCTCGGCGAGGACTGGGCCGATGGCGCGCCAGTAGCTTCGATGGACGGTGAGCAGCACATCGGCCACCGACGCGCCCAAGCCCGGGATCTCGTCGTTCACATCGAGGCCGAGCACGTCGAAGACGATATGTCTGGCCAGCGTGTACCCGTTGGTGTGGAGGCCGCTCGAGGTGTACCCGACGAGCACGTCTCCCACCCGCACCGATTCGCCGAGGATGGCCTCCGCCTCTCCCACGACGCCGATGATCGTGCCGGCGAGGTCGTAGTATCCCGGCTGATAGAGATCGGGAAGCTGGGCCGTTTCCCCACCCACGAGTGGCATGCCGTGCGCGCGGCAGGCTTGCGCCACACCATCCACGAGTGCGGTGAGCACGGCGGTGTCGAGACCGGAACCGCCGATGTAATCGAGGAACGCGAGCGGTTTGGCGCCGTGGACGAGGATGTCATTGACGCAGTGGTTGACGAGATCTTCGCCCACGGTGTCGTGCCGGCCGGCTCGCGCGGCGACCATCACCTTGCTTCCCACGCCGTCGGTGCTAGTGACCAAGACGGGGCGTTCGACGTCGGTGGGGACGCGGACCATCCCGCCAAACGCGCCGGCCACTCCCCGGCTCAGCGATGTCCGAGTCGACGCCACGAGCCTGAGGATCCGCTGTTTGGCGGCATCGGCGGTGTCCAGATCGACACCGACGGAGCGATAGCGCTCGGCGGGACTCATGCGCGCCGGCGCCCGACGGGAGGGGCGATCACTCCACGGCTTCCATCTCGGGTTCCACATCGAACCGAACCAGCTCGGCGAACGCGCGCACCCGGGCGGTGACTTCCGCCGGGCCGATCTCATCGAACCGCTCGGTCGAAAAGCGTTCCACCGCAAAGGACCCCATGGCCGAACCGTAGACCATGGCCCGTCGGAGATTGCCCGGCGAGACATCATCGTGGCGGGCCAGGTGCGCCATGAAGCCGCCGGCGAACGCGTCGCCCGCGCCCGTGGGATCGAAAACATCTTCCAGGGGGAACGCCGGCATGTAAAAGACCCGGTTCTCCTCGACGAGGACGGCGCCGTAGACGCCTTGTTTGATGACGGCCATCTTGGGACCCCGCTCGAGGATCCAGCGTGCGGCGCGATAGATATTCCAGTCACCGGACAGCTCACGGGCTTCGGCGTCGTTCACCATGAGCACGTCGATGTGCCGAAGCAGCTCCAGCAGCACGTCCCGCTTGCCGTGGATCCAGTAGTTCATGGTATCGCAGGCCACGAGCGTGGGACGGTGGATCTGGTCGAGCACGCCGAGCTGCAACGCCGGATCGATATTGCCCAAGAAGACGTATTTGGAATCGCGAAATCCCTCCGGGATCCGCGGTTCGAAGTTCGCGAACACGCCGAGGCGGGTATCCAGCGTCTCCCGGTTCTGCAGATCGTAGGAGTATTTCCCCTTCCAGCGAAAGCTCTCGCCCGGTTCGTGCTTGACGCCTCTAAGATCGACGCCACGGGCCTCCATTCGATCCAGCTCGTGGGTGGGGAAGTCTTGTCCCACGACCCCGACCATCTGCACGGGGTGCAGGAGCGACGCGGCGTACGAGAAAAACACCGCCGATCCGCCCAACGCGTCCGCGTTGGAACCGAATGGCGTCTGCACCGAATCGAGGGCAATACTCCCGACGACGAGTAGCGACACGATTACATACGCTCCGGAGCTGTGATTCCCAACAGATGGAGGCCGTTGGCCAAGACGATCTGCACTCCCCGTGCCAGCACCAACCGCGCCTGTTCCAGCTCTGGGCCGACGCCCAGCACTCGATGCCGGTGGTACCAGCCATTCACGAGGCGGGCGAGCTCCTCGAGATAGGCAATGATCCGGTGTGGCTCGAGGAACTCCGCGGATTTCTCCACGATACTCGGATACGCGCCCAGCTGCTTAATGAGGTCCAGCTCTTCCTGTTCCGTGAGCACTGCGAGGTCCGCAGCGTCCGGGTTCCAGGCGGTGGGCTCGAGCCCCGCGGTTCGAAAGATCCCCGCCATTCTCGTGTGCGCGTATTGGACGTAGTAGACCGGATTCTCTTCCGACTGGGTCGTGGCCAAGTCCACGTCAAAGACGAATTGCGAGTCACCACGGCGCATGAGGAAGAAGTATCGCGCCGCGTCGACGCCAGTTTCCTCGAAGAGTTCACGGAGTGAAACGAAATCCCCGGCGCGCTTCGAGAAGCGGACTTCCTCGCCCTGGCGCATGACCCGAACCAGCTGTACCAGCACCACGCGGAAGAACGTCTCCGGCATCCCCAGCGCTCGGAGCGCCGCGGTCATCCGTGCGATGTAGCCATGGTGGTCCGCACCCCACACGTCGATGGCCAGATCGAACTGGCGCGCGTACTTGGTGCGATGGTACGCGATATCCGGAAGGAAATAGGTGTAGGTGCCATCGCGCTTGCGGAGCACGCGATCTTTGGAATCGCCGTGGGCCGAGGTGGAGAGCCAGAGCGCGCCGTCGCGCTCGTAGGTGAGGTTGCGGCCGGCCAGATCCGCGAGCGTGTCCTCGAGCAGACCCTCCCGATACAGCTGGCGCTCGTGATAGACGACGTCGAATCGCACGCCGAATTCCGCGAGATCTCGATCTTGTTCCGCTCGCTGGGCCCGCACGGCGAAGTCGCGACATTGGAGGAGCGCCTCCGCGGCCGGACGATCGGCGAACGCGGCACCCTCTTGCTCGAGCAGCGTGCTGGCCAACTCCTCGACGTAATCCCCGTGGTAGCCGCCGTCCGGGACCTCGGCGTGTCGTTCGACAGCTTGCTGCAGTCTGGCCCACACGGACTCGCCCAGTCGGTCGATCTGCACTCCCGCATCGTTCACGTAGAACTCGCGCACGACCTCGTGACCGGTGGCCTCGAGGAGGGAGGCGATGGCGTCCCCGAGCGCGGCGCCGCGGCCGTGCCCCACGTGGAGTGGTCCCGTGGGATTGGCCGATACGAACTCCACGTTGACCCGACGCCCTTTCCCTATCGTCGATCGTCCGTATTGATCGCCAGCCACCAGAATCGCGCGGAGGACGTCGGTGACCGCGTGTTCGGAAAGCCAGAAGTTGATGAACCCCGGGCCCGCGATCTCGATCTTCTGGATGAGACCCACCGGCGGGTCCAGAGACGATACGATGGCCTCGGCGAGCTCACGCGGCTTGCGTTTGAGGGGACGGGCAAGCTGCAACGCCACGTTGGTGGCGAGATCCCCGTGCGTCGGATCTCGCGGGCGTTCCAGCGTCGGATCGACGTCGGTGGTGCCAAGCCCCTCGATGGCGCGTTGCAACGCCTCGCGGAGCTGGTCGGCTCCAGCGGTCAGCTGTCCGCTCCGGTCGACTTTGAGGATTTGTCGGGCGGGGACGCCGGTTTCTTCTCCGACTTGTCCTTCTTGGGCGTCTTTTCCTCGCCCTTAGCCGTCTTCTCCTCGCCGCTTTTCTTCTTGTAGTCGGTGATGTAGAACCCGGACCCCTTGAAGACGAGCCCCGCACCGCCAGTGATCAGCCGTTCCCCCCGTGCCCCGCACTCGGGACACTTGGTCCGGGTCTTGTCGCTGATCTTCTGGAGCTTCTCGTATTCGTGCCCGCATTGGGGACAACGATAGGCGTACGTCGGCATTGGCCTTCAATTCGTGTCATGACAACCAGTTGGCGAACCTAGTCGGTACCCGGGCGGGGGGTCAAGCCGGTGGCCGGAACGTCCCCCACGTCCTCCGCAGGGCGTCGGAGATCTCACCCAGCGTGGCGCGCACGGTGACGGCCTCGAGGATCACCGGCATCAGGGGTTCGTCGACGCGCGCCGATTCCTCCAGGGCCTCGAGCGCAGCTCGCACGGAGGCCTGTGATCGGCGGTGCCTGGCGTCCTCAAGCCGCCGGCGTTGCTGCTCGGCGAGCGCGCCGTAGTTGGGGACCGTCAGCGCAGGTGGCGGGGCCTCGTCCAGGTATCGGTTCACGCCCACGACCACGCTCGCCCCCGATTCGATCGCCCGCTGATGTTCGTACGCGGACCGGGCGATGGCGTCCTGGAAGTATCCGCGATCGATGGCCCGGGCGGCGCCGCCGAGCCCAGCGATCTCGTCCAACAACTCTTCGGCACCGCGCTCGATTGCGCCGGTGAGGTGCTCCACGTAGTGGGAGCCGCCCAGCGGATCAGCCGTACGGGTGACACCGGATTCGTGGGCGAGAATTTGCTGGGTGCGCAGGGCCAGTCGGGCCGCCTCGGCGGACGGCAGGGTCAGCGCCTCGTCGTATCCGTTGGTATGCAGCGATTGCGTACCGCCGAGTACGGCCGCGAGCGCCTGGACGGTGACGCGGACAACGTTGTTCAGCGGCTGCTGCGCCGTGAGGGTGGACCCGCCGGTCTGCGTGTGAAAGCGGAGCCGGCAGCTCTCGTCGTCGGCCGCGTACCGGTCTCGCATGATCCGAGCCCACAGGCGTCTCGCCGCGCGGAACTTGGATACCTCTTCGAAGAGATCGTTGTGGGCGGCGAAGAAGAACGACACTCGACGCCCGATGGCGTCGAGGTCGAGGCCCGCGTCCCGGGCGTGATCCAAATACTCCATGGCGTTGGCGAACGTGAACGCGACCTCCTGAACTGCCGTCGCGCCTGCCTCGCGCATGTGATAGCCACTGATCGAGATCGGATTGAAGTTCATCTCCTCGTCGTTCACGAACCGGAAGGTGTCCGTCACCAGACGGAGGGACGACTCCACCGGATAGATGTAGGTCCCGCGTGCGATGTACTCCTTGAGCACATCGTTTTGAATGGTCCCGCGGAGCTTACTGCGCGTCACGCCTTGCTCTTCCGCCACCACGACATACATGGCCAGCAGGATGGCGGCCGTCGCATTGATGGTCATCGACGTCGAGACCTGATCTAGTGGAATATCCCGAAACACCAGCGCGAGATCGTCCACGGTATCGATGGCGACTCCCGCGCGGCCCACCTCGCCCTCGGCCAACGCGGCATCGGAGTCATAGCCCATCTGCGTTGGCAGATCGAAGGCCACCGACAACCCGGTCTGTCCCGCATCGAGCAGCTCCCGGAAACGGTGGTTGGTCTCTTCCGGTGTGCCGAACCCCGCGTACTGGCGCATCGTCCACAGACGACCGCGATACATGGTGGGGTAGATACCGCGTGTGAACGGGAAGCGGCCCGGTGATTCGCGTCCATTGGTGCCGTCGCCGGCACCGTAGACCTGTTGAATGGGGAGGCCTGAGGGTGAGCGCTCCTGGCTCACGCCACCCCTGCCTCGACGCTCGCCAGAACGCGCTCGACGAACGCGACGTCATCCCTGCTTCCGATCAACAACGGGGTGCGTTGATGGAGCTCCTGCGGTGCGATGTCGAGGATGGGCGTGGATCCATCGGATGCCGATCCCCCCGCCTGTTCGGCAATGAAGGCGAGTGGAGCAGCCTCGTAGAGGAGGCGGAGCTTTCCCCGGGGGGACTTGCTGTCCGCCGGGTACATGAACACGCCGCCGCCAAGCATGTTGCGGTGGAAGTCCGCGACGAGCGAGCCGATATAGCGCGCGTTCCGGGTATTGGGCGTGGGTCCCGCGCCCTTGAACGACTGCACGACGCGTCGATATCCCTCGTTCCACCGGTTCCAATAGCTCTCGTTGATGCTGTAGAACTTCCCGACGGGAGGAGTTTTGATGTCGTGACTGTACAGCCGGAACTCGCCAATCGTGGGGTCCAGGGTGAAACCGTGGACCCCCCGCCCCGACGTATAGACGAGGACGGTACTCGAGCCGTAAATGACATATCCGGCAGCGACCTGCGTGCGGCCGGTTTGCAGACAATCCTTCAGCGTGCCGGGACCTTTTTTAGTTACCCGCCGGTGAATCGAGAAGATGGTGCCGATCGAGACGTTGGCGTCGATGTTCGACGAGCCGTCGAGGGGATCGTAGACCAGCACGTACTTTCCGGGGCGGTGCTCCTCGGGAATCGGGACAGGCTCGGGATCCTCCTCGGACGCCAGGACGCAGACTCGGCCCGTGTGTTCGACCGCGGACTTCATGGTCTCGTTGGCGATGACGTCCAGCTTTTGCTGTTGTTCGCCCTGGACGTTTTTGCGACCGGCGGCGCCGAGGACATCCACGAGACCGGCCCGGCGGACGTATCCAGAGATGACCTTGGCGGCGAGGGCGATGTCGTAGAGCAGATTGGTGAGCTCACCCGTGGCGGCTGGGTACAGCCGCTCCTGCTCCATGATGAATCGCTCGATGGTAACGAGGGACGAAGTCGACACCAGATTGTCTCCACCAGCGTGAGTGGGGCGCGCTGTCTCACCACAAGATAGCGCCCATCGGTGCGGATCGTCACCGTTCCGCCGCGGTCGGTGCGGTAAATGGGAATGTGCCGGCGCGCGAGGCGATGCAGCACTTCGCGCGACGGGTGCCCGTAGCGGTTCTTGCCGACGCTGATGACCGCGATCCGGGGCTCGAGGCTCTCGAGCCACGCTGCCGTCGTGCCCGTGCGCGATCCGTGATGCCCCACCTTGAGCAGTTCAATGGTCCGGCCAGCGGGCGACCATCCGGCGAGGATCTCGGACTCCGACGGGGCTCCGGCGTCACCGGCCAAGATGGCGTCGAAACATCCGAAGCTCACGTGCAGGACCACCGAATTCTCGTTGGGTGCGATCTGACGGTCGATCCAATCCGTCGCGGGGTGCAGCACCGCGAGGGTGACCCCGTCCACCACGAGGGTGTCGCCGGCTCGCGCTGCCTGCCAGGCGAGACCGAGGCTATCGACGGTCGCGAGGTGCTCGAGGTAGAGCGCCCCGCCCAGCGGTTGCCCGGGTTCCAGCACCATCTCGGGCTCGAGGGCCCGGGTGACGCTCGGTCCCCCGCCCAGGTGATCGGCATCGGCGTGCGAGATGACCAACGCCGCTAGGGAGCGGCCCCCGTGTCGCCTGAGAAACGGGAGGACGACTCGGCGACCGGCGTCCATGCCACGTCCAGCGGGCCCAGCGTCGATGAGCACCCACCGCCCGTGTGGCGTTCTGAGCGCGATCGCGTCGCCCTGACCGACGTCGAGCACGTGAACCAGGAGCTGTCCGGCGTGACGGTTACGCGGCCACGCCCAGGTCGCAAGGAGGATCCAGCTGGTTGCTGCGGCCACCGCGAGCGCACGAAGCGTGACGACCCGCCGCGGCGCCCGATCTGTCGTGAGCCACCAAGCCACCAGCAGGAGCGCCGCCCAGGGAAGGGCAAACAAGGGACTGGCGGGACCGGTCAGATGTCCACCCGGCAGGCGGACGGCGAGGCTCGCCACCCATTCGATTGCGCCGAGCGCGAGGCCTGCGCCTCCAGCCACGAGCGGCCCGAGGGCAAGACTGGCGAACACGCCGGGTACGGCCACACTCGCCAGCGGCACCGCCACCAGGTTGGCGAGCACCCCCACCGGGGCGACCGACCCAAACGCGAAGGCAGTGATTGGCGCGGTGGTCACCGTCGCTCCCACCGACGCCGCGGCGAGCCTCACCGGTGGGAGCGCGCGGGCTCGGCCTCGGAGCATTCGCCCCGCCCGGTGGGTACCCCAGACGGCGGCCATGGAGAGCCACGCGCCGACCGACTTCACGGCCAAGGGATCGACGAGCAGCAGAACGAAGGCCGCGGCAGCGAGCACGCCTGCGAAGGGCGGGTGGCGTTGGCGCGACCGCGCAACCCCCCACAGACTGACGAAGGCGGCAGCGCGGGTGGCGGGTGCGGTGAAGCCGAGGACGGCGACGTAGAACCAGGTGAGGACCGCGCTCCAGAGCCAGGCGTGTCGACCCGCCCCTGCCAAGCGGGCGGCGAGGAGGAACCATCCGGCCAGTATCCCCACGTGGAGTCCCGAGATGGCTAGGAGGTGCGCCAGCCCCGCGGCCGTGAAGGTGCGACGCAGCTCGAAATCGATGTCGTGCCGGCGTCCGAGGACGAGCGCTTCCACGAGGCCGGCGCGTGCGCCGTAGAGGCCACGGATCCGTTGCGCGACCGCGTCGCGAGTGCTGAGCCGCCACCCGCGGGCTCTCCCCAGCACGCGTACACGCCGGGCGCTGAACACTCCGGGGCGATAGGTCCCCACGGCCACCACCCGGGTGCCTGCCGCCAGGTCCATGGGCGGGAACCGCACCCGCACCACCCCGGTGCATCGGGGGCGCGCTTCGATGATCCGCGCGTCCGTGACACCCGGCGGTCCGGGACGGTAGAGCACGAGGAGCGTGGCGGTTTTGGAACCGGCGGACCAGACGAACCGACAGGTGGTGGCGGCACGTCGCCGGTGCCAGCCGCCGACCCACGCACCGAGAGTGAAGGCGGCACCGTATACGCCCATGGCCGGTTGCCAACGGGCCAGCACGACGGTGCCGGCTGTCGCGGTGCCAATGAGGAGCGGGGAGAGGGGAATCGTGATGGCGGTGCAGAGCGCCGCCGCATACGCCACCGACAATCGGACCATCGGTAGCGGCACGGATTCACGACGTTACTTGGGGGTGTGAAACTCCGGGCGAGGGCCAGCCTTGACGCGGCCAATGGCATCCATCAGCGCCACCGCGACATCGGCGCGCTGCTGGTCGCTTTCCATGGACACCGCCGTGATGATCTGCCCGGATCGTTGCGCGACGTAGTGCGGCTTGAGCCGGTTGAGCGCGTACACGAGGACGTCGTCCCGACACACGGCGCAGCCGCAAAAATCCGGGACCGACTCGACCACCCGATCGTACTCGCGGGCGACAAATCCTTCGAGCAGGTTGATCACCCCACGACGGAGAGCTCCCGGGCCGCCGTGTGCGGCGTCCCTGTGAAAGTCGAACCGGTGGTACCGGTGAGCTTGACGGACTTGTATGCACCGATCCAGTCCGTGGTCCCCGCGAGCAGCACCACCTTGTTGGTCCGGGTTCGTGACTGCAGGAGCCCCCCCCGACGGGCGATGCCCTCCACGAGCACCTCGTGCACCGAGCCCACCAGACCGAGGTTCTTGCGTCGTGCCACGTCTCGGACCACGTGAATGAGCCGTTCGAGCCGCGCACCGGCGATCTCATCGGGGACGGTGTGGGGCAAGCGCAGCGCCCCTGTACCGTCCCGGGGCGAGTACTTGAACGTAAACGCATCGTCGAAGCCCACTTCCTGCACCAGCGTTTCGGTGGCCAGGTAGTCGTCTTCGGACTCGCCCGGGAACCCGACGATGATATCCGTCGTGAGCGCGATGCCCGGGAGAGCGTTTCGCAGTTGCTGCACGCACCCGAGGTAGCGCTCGCGGTCGTAGCGGCGTCCCATCCGCTTGAGGATGCGCGAGGAGCCACTCTGCACCGGCAGGTGGACGTGCTCACACACGGCGGGCACGGTGGCCATCGCCTCGACGACGCGGGGCGTGAAGTCAGTGGGATAGGGGCTCGTGAAACGGAGCCGGCGAATGCCGTCGACCGCGCCAACCGCCCGCAAGAGATCGCCAAAGTCGTGCTCGCCGTCGTCGTAGCTGTTGACGGTCTGGCCCAGCAGGGTGACCTCGGTGACCCCCGCCGCAGCCAACTCCCGAACTTCGCGGACTACCTCGTCCAGAATGCGGCTGCGCTCGCGCCCGCGCGTCATCGGAACGACGCAGAAGCTGCACCGATAATCGCAGCCCCGCTGGACCGTGACGAACGCCCCCACGCGATCGCCTCGACGGAGAGGGATATCCTCGTAGTGCTCCCACGACTTGAATTGAACATCGGTACCGCGGGTCCCGGCGGCGGCGCCCTCGATGAGCTGCGGCAGCCCTCGATATCCGTCGGGGCCGATCACGAGGTCCACATGTGGAGCGCGGTCGAGCAGGATGGGTCCCAACCGCTGCGCCATACACCCCACCACGCCCAGGACGACGCCGGGGCGTTTGTGGCGCTTGAGCTCTCCTATACGTCCCACCACGCGTTGTTCGGCGTTGTCGCGCACGGCACAGGTGTTGACCAAGAGCACGTCCGCGACGGCGGGATTTTCGGTCGGCGCGTACCCCTCGCGTTCCAGCAGCCCAAGCAGGAGCTCGGTATCTGCCACGTTCATCTGGCAGCCGTAGGTTTCGACGTAGACTCGTCTCACGTCAGCCCTTCTCGTCGGGAACGGCTCGCATTTGGTCCTGTTCGGCATGCAGCCGTGCCGTGAACCGCGCTGGCACGGATTGGGTCGAGGGAAGATAGACCGTCAGATAGTCCTCCGTCATCCCCTCGAACCGACCTCGCTGCCGGCCGAGCAGCACCACATCCGCTCGACCACCGTTGCGCACCACTCGATAGGCAGCCGCTTTGGCGCCGGCCATGGCGCGAAGCTCGGCCGCCCGACGGCTGGCGATGTCCCCCTCGACGGGCCGTCCGAGCCGCCGGGCCGCCGCGTCCGGGCGTTCGGAATAGGGGAAGACATGCAGGTAGGTGTACGGCAGTGCCTCCACGAGATCGCAGGTGGCCTGGTGGTCGGTGCTCGTCTCGCCCGGGAAGCCGACGATGATGTCGGCCCCCAGCCCGAGATGAGGCAGTTCGCCCGCCAGCCACTCGATGCGATCGCGGTAGGCGGCGGCGGTGTACCAATGGCGTCCCATGCGCTTGAGCACCCGGTCGCTGCCGGACTGGAGTGGCGCGTGCAGGTGTGGCGCCACCCGGTCGGGGCAGGCGATCATCAGCGCCGCGAGGCGCTGACAGACCTCGGTGGCTTCGACCGAGGACAACCGGAACCGGACGCGCGGGACCCGGGCTACCAATTGCTCGACCAGGCTCCCGAGGGTTGAACCGTCATCTCGGTCCGCGCCATACGAGCCGATGTGGACACCGGTGAGTACGAGTTCATCGTGCTCGTCGCTGAGGTACTCCGCCTCCCGCAGAATCGCTGCTTCCGAACGCGAACGGTTGCGACCGCGGGCTACCGTCGTTGCGCAGAAGGTGCAGTGCTCGTCGCATCCATCTTGGATCTTGAGCCACGCGCGGGCGCCGCGCCGGAACGCCTGCAGGACGTCGCTGACCCCGGAGGTGGGAAGGTTCAAGGCCTCGAGCACCGCGTGGGGATCGGCCCCCGTCACGACCCGAGTGACGCCCGGGAGCGCGGCGATCGATCCGTCGTCCACTGCCGCCGCGCATCCCATCACCACCGTCCGGCTCTCGCCGTTGGCCCGGGCGATGCGCCGGACCAGGTTACGCATCTTGGCTTCGCTGACGTGGGTCACGGTGCACGAATTCACAACCGCGCAGTCGGCGCGGGCGGGATCCTCCACCGGTTCGACGCCCACGGCCTCGAGGGCCTGGCGCACGACCTCGGTATCGTACTGGTTGGCCTTGCACCCGAAGGTGTGGAGATACACGCGCCTCACGGAATCAAGGACAGTCCGAGCGTCAGCTGCCACACGCGCTCCTGGGCACCGGCGCCGTCGCGCAGGATCCGCTCGAGGGTGGCTTCGATGAGCGCGCGATTGCTCGCAAAGGGATAGGCCGAGCCGACCGTCACGATCCACTCGTGGGGTTGGTCAGCATTGGGACTGAACGGCAGCTGGGCGTAGCGCACCCCCAGGCGCAGGGGTATACGGGAGGCGCCGATATCCGGTCCGCCCAACTCGATGCCCGATCCAACCGCCCAGGTATCGAACGACCTCGTTCCTGCCAGATCCACGTCGGACCAGTTGCGCCACGTTGCGGTCGCCGACCACCGTAGCGCACGTTGTGGGGCAACCGCCAAACCCACGGTCACCGAGATGGGCAGGTCGACGCGGTCCGTCTCGACGGAGTCGATCGTGCGCTTCAGTCGGCCGTCACTGCGGAACGCCAGCCCGATACTGGCGCGCGGTACGAAGGTGTACAACAGCCCCACCGACAGCCCAGTGCCTTGAAAGGCGGCTTGCGTCGAGTCACGCAGGGCGACGAAGCTGGTGTCCGAGAACTCCCGAGTGGTGGCGAGCCGCGTCGAGCCAGTGAGGAAGTGGATGGCGCCGCCGACCTGGAGTTGCCGACTGATGCGCCACGCCAACGCCGCCCGGACATCCGACACCCCTCCGTCCGCCGAGATTCGATCCGCCACCTCCACCGTTTCACCGCGAAGCGTGATGGTGTCGATACTGGTGATGTCGAAGGTCCGGTCCAAATAGGGACCAAAGGATGCGCCGAAGGAGAGCGGGCTCCGACCGAGCCGACCCGCCACCTGGCCGAACAAGAATCTCGTCTGCCGAAGTCCGTCCACGGACGTGGCGCCGGTCGAGAAGCCGCGGAACGACGACGTGGCCGTGGCTTCTACGGTGAGTCGCGGATAGAGACCGATCGTAGCCGGATTCACCGCCGAGCTGCCATCGAACGCAAGGAGGCCCCATCCCAAAGCCCGCGCGCGCGGTCCCACGGGTTGGCCGGGGAGACCCAGGCCCACGACGCCGTAGAGGGAGGCTTGCCCTGCCAGGGACGTGGGGACCGCAGCGAGCGTCGCCGCCATCACGGCGAGGACCGCAACACCGCCCCTCACGGGAGAATCAACGGGACAAAGGTGAGCTGAAGGGCTGGGGGATTCCCACCGCGACTCGAACCGAAGCGCAGCTCGCCGAGTCCCGACCCTTCCGGCGACACCCGAATGGCGAACGACCGTGGCGCGTCAGGGTCGGTGCGCCACGGTTGCACGATGTGGGTGATGTCGACGCGAACAGTGTCCGACGTTCCCACCGCGACCCGGGTCGACCCAATGTCGGTGAGGAGCGGCACGATGGGGGACTTGGGACCGAAGTCGGCCGCCAGGATCTCGGCACGAAGGGAGAACGTATCGCGCGGCGCGCCGAGGGCCGGCTCGGACGGAACCAGGATCAGCGTGGCCCGTACGATTTCGGTGGAGTCGATGATCGAGGACGGCAGATCCACGCGAAGGATGGACCGAGCGGACGGCACCCCGCCGGCGAACAAGACATCCGCAGGCGGCGCCGTCAGACCCGTGAACACGAAACTATTGAAGACCGGCTGTTTGGCATCTTGGCGGGCGAGTGTATCCGCCCCGGCCGAATCGACCTGGACGAACCGCGTGAGGATGGGTGGGCTACTCGCCGCCAGCGTCCCGAGGTTGACGAAGCCACTGGCGGGAGCTTCCAGGGCGATCCCGATGGCGACCTCCCGCTCGTCCATCTCGAATGCCGGGAACGCATCGCTCGGCAGCACGATCTGCATCGCGCCTTGGTTTTCCAGGGTGTCCGGGATCTCGGCAGTGACGATCCGTGTGCTATCGTCGAAGAATGGGTCCAGTTCGGCGAACGTGGTCGCCGAGTCCACCGTGCGCGGGATCCGGTGGAGCGCGAGCTGGACACCCGCGGAGTCGGACCGACGGGCGATGATCAGCTGGACCCGAAACGAATCCACCGCCACGATCTCGCTGCCGATCGTATCGCCGGTCACCAACACGATTCGCTCGCTGAACGGACTGAAGCGGACAATGGCCCGACTCAGCAGTCCCTGGCCGTCCGCCGCGGCTTGCAGCACGCGCGCCCGATGGGGACTCACGTATCCCCGAAACGCGCTGTCTCGGGCAATGCTCCCCTCGATCACCGTGTCGACCACGGTGATGAGAGTCGATGGGCAGAAGTCAGGACAACTGCCGGGCGCCGTGAGACGCTCCTGACATCCCCAGATCGCGAGCAGGGCCAGACTATGCCAGGCGAGTCGTCGTCCCATGGGCCTCGAACGAGTCCAAGATGGCCATGATCACCGCGTCAACCGGCCGGTCGCGCGTCAGCGTGGTCTGCCGTGCCGAGGAGCCGGAGGCATACAGCACCACTTCCTGGGCCCCTGCCCCGACGGCGTCGACGGCAATCACATACCCGCCGTCGGGCTCGAGATCGGGATTCAAGTTTTCGACCACGAGGAACTTGACTCCCTCGAGGGATGGATCCTTGCGTGTCGCAACGACGGTCCCAACGACTCTGCCCATCCTCATGTGGCGAGATCCTCCCGGCCGAAGCTGTCCGGCAGTAGGTCACCCAACCGCCAGCGCTGCGCGCCGTCTGGTCCAATCGATTCGACCATTAGGTCTTCTCCGAATTCGGCCAGCACCTGACGGCAGGCACCGCAGGGGGCCACGGGACCCGCGCGCTCCGTCGTCACGACGAGCCGCATGAACCGTCGGGCGCCAGCGGTCGTGGCAGCGCCCACCGCCACCCGTTCCGCACAATTGGTCAATCCGTAGGACGCATTCTCCACGTTGGAGCCGTGAAAGATGCGGCCGTCCTCCGTCTCCAGGGCCGCCCCAACGCGGTACCCGCTGTACGGGGCATACGCGTTCTCCATCGCGGCCCGGGCCGCCCGAATCAGTGGATCATCCATGGCGCCACGCTCGGCAGAAACGAGGTCCCCACGTCCAGCGACGTTCCAAAGAATTCCGCGACGGTGGCGCCGATATCGGCAAACGTCGCGCGCGTCCCCAGGGCGACCGCCGGCACCCCCGGCCCCACCACGAGCACGGGCACCGCTTCTCGCGAGTGATCCGTGGACGGCGTGGTGGGATCGTTGCCGTGGTCGGCGGTGAGGATCATCAGATCCCCTTCGCGGAGCAACCCCACCAGCCGCGGCAACTCGCGGTCCAGTTCGGCTAGCCCCCTGTAGAACCCCGGTGGGTCGTTGCGGTGCCCCCACGTTTGGTCAAACTCGATCACGTTCACGAAGAGGAGCCCCTCCGTCATAGTCTCAAGCGCCTCCGCGATCAGCGCATACGCGTCCTGGTTGGTGGGTGTATGCGTACTCGTGATGTTCCGGGCCGCAAAGAGATCGTCGACCTTGCCGACACCCACGCGTGGGATCCCCGCGCTCGCCAGCCGGTCCAGGAGGTTGTCCCGTGGTGGCTCCAGCGAGAAATCGCGGCGGTGGGGCGTTCGGCGAAACGCACCCGGCTCGCCCACAAACGGACGCGCGATCACTCGTGAAACGGCATCATCGCCGGTCAGAATCTCATCCCGTGCCGTTTGGCACGCCGCGTACAGCTCCTCCAGCGGCACGATGTCTTCATGCGCCGCCACCTGAAAGACGCTGTCGGCCGAGGTGTAGACGATCCAGTCCCCACGGTCCAGATGCTCCCGGCCAAACTCTTCGATGATCACGGTGCCGGAGGCCGCCTTGTTTCCCACGACACCCCGGCCGGTCCGATCCGCAAACGCCGCGATCACCCTGTGCGGGAACCCCACGGGGTACGTGGGAAACGGTACACGGAGGAGGACCCCGCACAGTTCCCAATGGCCGGTGGTGCTGTCCTTCCCCGGCGACTTGGGGATGGCGATGCCGTGCGCGGCGCGCGGATCGTCACACGCCATTCCCTTGAGGGGGCGACAGCACCCGAGACCGAGCGACTCAAGATAGGGCAGCTCGAAGCCTCCCACGGCATCGGCGACGTTGCCGAGCGTGTTACTGCCGTCGTCACCGAACGCCGCCGTGTCCGGCGCGGTGCCGATGCCAAGCCCGTCCAATACGATGAGGGCGCAGCGTCCGCGCGTCACGCCGTGATGTACTCGCGGGGGAGTCGTGCGCCGAGCCGGGACAGAATCTCGTAGGAGATGGTTCCGGCCCATCCGGCGAATTCATCCAGGGTGATTTCCACGGTTCCATCAGTGCCGATCAGGGTCGCCGCGTCCCCCACACGCACCTGGGTCTCCTCGTTTTCCAGATCGACCACGATGAAATCCATGGTCACGCGTCCCACCACTGGGCGCCGACAGCCTCCGACCAGCACTTGGGCACGGCGTTGCACGGACCGTGGGACCCCGTCGGCGTATCCGATCCCGAGCGTGGCCACCGTGGTCGGACGTGGCGCCGACCACTCCCCGCCATAACTGACGGTGGCGCCTGCCGGTAGCCGGCGGAGGCTGACCACGGTGGCACGCACCGCGGCCACGGGCAGCGGTGCTGGCAAGTCCGGCCCCGCGCGTCCACCGTAGAGAAAGATACCGGGACGCGCCAAGTCGAGACGCTCATCCAGGCGAAACGCGCCGGCGCTGTTGGCCGCGTGGACCAGGGCGGGTCGACGACCCAAATGCGCCACGGCCTCCTCGAACCGTGTCCACTGCTCCCGCACGGTCTCGGGCCGGGTATCGGCGGCGTAGAAATGAGTGAACGCACCCTCGAGATGGGGGGTGGCACAGGCGGCAATGGCCTCCGCGTCGTCCCAGCGGATTCCGCACCGTCCCATGCCGGTGTCGATCTCTAGATGAAACGGACCGTCCCACGCCGCTGCCACGGTGGGATCGTCCAACACCGCTCGGAGGTCGTGCCGGGCAAAGGCTGTCCGTTCAGCGAGACGTGCCGGCGTAAAAACGAGAATGGGCCGGCGAATGCCGGCCTCGCGGAGTTCGGCGCCTTCGGAAACCGTAGCGACTCCCAGCCCCCACGGCTCCAATTCCTCGAGCGTCCGCACCACGGGCACCGCCCCGAGCCCGTATCCATCGGCCTTGACCATGGGCAAGAGCCGCGCGCCCCCCGCCGCCGCCTGCACGGTGTGCGCGTTGGCGCGCAGGTTGGCCAAGTGGACCTCCACCCACGCTCTACTGGTCTCGCGGAGCGTTGACACAGTCACAAGGAACCCGGTATTGTACCGGCGCCGTGACGCAAATGCAAGAACCATCGGCGCTTGGACGCATCGTCAAACTCGTGCGCGACCTCCGGAATCGTTGCCCGTGGGATGCCGCACAGACGCCGGCGACGCTCCGACCCTATCTGGTCGAGGAGGCACTCGAGCTGGATCGGGCCCTTGCCTCCGGGGACGCTCGCGCCATCCGGGACGAGTTGGGGGACGTCTTGCTCCACGTCGCCTTCCAGATCGTGCTGGGGGAAGAGATGGGCGCGTTTGGCGCGGAGGACGTCACCCGCGCCGTCGAGAGCAAGATGCACCGCCGTCATCCACATCTGTATGGAGAGCGGGGGGCGCAGAGCGAGGACCGGGTCGTGGAAAACACGGAGCGACACCGTGGGCCCGGCGAGACTGCCGAAGCGCGGTGGGAGCGGTCCAAGGCCGACGAAGGCGAGGGCTCCAGCGTCCTCGACGGCCTTCCACCCAACCTCCCCGCCCTCATCATGGCGTTCCGGCTGCAGGAGCGGGCTGCGGGGGTGGGGTTCGATTGGCCCGACGCGGCCGGACCGCTGCACAAAGTTCGCGAGGAGCTACACGAGCTCGAGCGCGAGATCGCTGCCGGTGCGGCATCACGAATCGACGATGAGCTCGGCGATCTGCTGTTCTCCGTGGTGAACCTCGCTCGCAAATTGGGTTGCGATGGACGAGCCGCTCTCGAACGCGCCAACCAACGCTTTCGCGATCGCTTTGCCCAGGTCGAGCGCTTGGCAGCAGAAAGGGGAATCGACGTCCATCGCGCCGGGCTCGAGGTATTGGATGGGCTGTGGGAAGAAACAAAGAGTGAGGCGTGAGACGGCGGGAAGGCAGAGGGCCGAGGGCAGTGACCGAATGCTCCGTGGCCATCGCCGCGTGCTGGGTCGATTCCACAACGCACCTTCGCGCGTCATTCTGCTACGGTATTCGCTACTCTGCTATCGCGACTCTCTTACGGATACAGTTTGTACATCATCCGGGGGAAGGCGATCGTCTCCCGAATGTGGGGAATGCCGCAGATCCATGCCACGGTTCGTTCGACGCCGAGCCCGAACCCTGAGTGCACGAACGTCCCGTATCGTCTCAGGTCCAGATACCACTGGTAGGGCTCCTCCGGGAGGCCGAACTCCCGGATCCGTGTTTGCAGGCGGTCATGATCGTCCTCCCGTTGACTGCCGCCGATGATCTCGCCGTAGCCTTCCGGGGCTAGACAGTCGTTGTTCAGCACGGTGCGTGGGTCGTCGGGATTTTCCTTCATGTAGAAGGCCTTCACGTCCCGAGGATAGTTATAGACAAAGACGGGACGATCGAACGCCTTGGCTAGCATCGTCTCGTCGTCGCCCCCCAGGTCTTTTCCCCATCGCGTATCCGCGCCCAGCGATTCGAGCTTCGCAATGGCCTCGGTGTACGAGATACGCGGAAACGGTGGAGTGACGCGTTCGAGCGGCGTCGTATCCCGCTCCAGGATCGCGAGCTCTGCCGCTCGACGGTCGAGCGCGCGCCCGACCACATACGAGACGAACTCCTCCTGAAGACGCATATTGTCGTCAGAGTCGAGCCAGGCGACCTCGGGTTCCACCATCCAGAACTCGCTCAAATGGCGGCGCGTCTTGGATTTTTCGGCACGGAAGGTGGGCCCAAAACAGTAGACCCGCCCCAGAGCGGCCGCCGCGGCTTCCAGGTAGAGTTGTCCGGTTTGGGCGAGGTACGCCTTGCCGAGATCGAAGTATTCGGTCTCGAACAGCGTGCCTGCCGATTCGCCGATGGCGCCCGTGAGGAGCGGAGTGTCGACCAGCACGAAATCGCGCTCGTAGAAGAAATCGCGAATGGCCTGCACCACCTCATGACGAATGCGCATAATCGCCGTCTGCCGCGAGCTGCGCAGCCAGAGGTGCCGGTGCTCGAACAGGAAGGCGGTACCGTGTTCTTTGGGCGAGATGGGAAAGTCCACGCTGGGGCCCAGGAGCTCGATCTCCGTGACGCCCAACTCGACGCCTCCCGGCGAGCGAGGATCGTCTCGCACTTGCCCGCGCACCAGCACCGAGCACTCGTGCGTGAGTCCACGGAACGCATCCCACACCTGAGGGGAGACTTCTTTCTTCGCCAGCACCCCTTGTACGGTCCCGCTCCCGTCTCGCAACACGAGGAATGCGATCTTTCCACTCGACCTCGTGGTGGCCACCCAGCCTCGTACGGTGACCTCGCTTCCCACATGAGCGGGAAGTTCGCTGATGCGCGCTCCGTCTTTCATTGGGCGGGAATCGTAGCGGCGGCCGTTTTGGGTGTCAACGCGGTTGGCTGCGCCGCCGGGGTCACCGCTGCACCGGAGCAGGACGCCGGTCACTGGGTCACATACCTCGGGGCGCCGTCGCGCGCTCCGTCCGCAAATGAGACGATAGCCCGAGAGCCACGCCTGGTGTGGACGGTGCGAACGGGCAAAGCGCCCGCTGGCGCGCTCGCGCTCGGCGACAGCGTGGTCGTGGTACAGTCTTCCGATCGACACCTCATGGTGTACCGGCGGGAGACTGGCCAACGAGTGTGGCGCCGGAAGCTCCACGGTCGCGGTGCCACGGGTCCGTTGGTCGTCGAGGGGCGAGTATACGGCGCGAGCGGTGACGAACGAGGGCGCGTGCATGCGTACGCGCTGCGCTCGGGCGAGCGGATCTGGTCACGGGAGATGGGACCGATCGTGGATCCCATGGCCGTCTATGGAGCGAACCTGTACGCGGCCACGCGCACGGGCGATGTGGTTGCCTTGTCCCGCTCAGGCGGCGACGTGGTCTGGCAACGGCGGGTGAGTACCCGCCTCTCGGTGGGTGTGACCGCGCTGGGCCCGTACGTCCTGGTGGCCGCGGAGGACTCACTCCATCTCCTTCGGCGCGAGCGGGGACAGCCGGTGGTCAGCAGGGCAACACCCGGCACCGCGATCGCGGCGCCAGCGGTGGCGGGCGATACCCTGATCTTCGCGTCGCCCATGGGATTCGTCACTGGCCTGGACGTCCACTCGCTTCGAACCCTGTGGCAGGTCGACGTACAGGACCCGGTCTATGGCAGCCCCACCGTGGCCAGGGACACGGTGTTCGCGGTCACGGCCCGTGGGACGCTGTGGGCCATACCCGTCCGGCGTCCCCTGGAAGGGCAGGCGCTCGAACTCACGTCACCCGTGCGGGCACCGCCTGCGCCGGTGACCGCTGGCGTGCTCGTCGTCACATTACGCGGAGAGATCATGCACGTCGTGGAGAGTAACATTCCCAAGTGGCGAACACGCGTCGAAGCACCGGTGGAACAAGCACCGGTGGTGGACGGCAGCATGCTGTTCGTGGTGGACGGGCGTGGGGAGATGCACGCATGGCGGTGAATCAGGAGGATCGCGGAGCGGGGGGCGGGAAGGCGCAGCGCCGGAAACCGATCCCTGGAAAATGGATGGTGGTCCTCGCAGGCGTGTTCCTCACACCGCCGACGGCGGCGGCACAGGAAGCGGTCCCTGCTGTGCGATCGCGGCCGTGGCTCGTCACAGCGGCGCACTACGGCCGATGGGGCGCCCTCGCCAGCGCGGCAGGGCTCATCGCGTTTTCCGTAGTGCGGCGGGGCGACGCCCAGGAGGCCTTGGACCGGTTGGAGACGTTCTGCCTGGCCGATGTCACCCGCTGTGCATTGGTCTCCGGTTCTGGCGGCGAGGAACGCTACATCGACGGGCTCGCTGAGGATTTATTCCGCCAACATGTCCGGCGGGATCGCCAGGCACAGGGGTTGTTGATCGGCGGACAGGCGGCTCTACTCGTAACTGGTGGACTCTTTTTGATCGATCTGCTCTGGGACGACGAGCGGCCAGCCAACATTCCCTACACGCCGTTCGACGTGCACGCCGGCGTTGGGTGGGTCGGATTGGCGATCCCGTTCTGAGCGCCGACTCCAAGCAGACCTCGCCTGCGTACCGGTACAGCACGGCGTGGATTGCCACGACCGAACGGGTTTTCTAGGATTCACTGGGAACGGGATGTAGAAGAGCGCGTGCGACACCAATCGATGCCGAGGGGGAGATCGAGAATCCATGGCCAGCAAACTCGCTGCGAAGCAGTGCGTACCGTGTAAGGGAGGTGTCCCGCCGCTTCGGGGCGGGGAGATCACGCAGTTGTTGGACCAGTTGGGGGGTGGGTGGAAGGCCGTCGACGGTCACCACCTGGCGAAGGAATACAAGTTCAAGGATTTCGCCGAGGCGTTGGCCTTCACCAATCGCGTGGGCGCCATTGCGGAGGACCAGGGTCATCATCCCAATATCTACCTGACCTGGGGAAAGGTGGGCCTCGAGATCTGGACCCATAAGATCGACGGGCTGACGGAAAGCGACTTCGTGCTCGCAGCCAAGGCGGACGAAGCGCTCGACTAGCGGGCTACGCAATACATCGCTCAATGAGGTCGTCGTAGCCATCTCGAGTCGGGTCCTGGGGTAGGTGCCGCAGGGTCGTCAGTTCGGCTCGGGCGCGAATGCCCGGTTCGTCGATTCCCGCGAGCGCACCCAGGTGGATCCACGACCCAAGGCGGTCGCAGACACGTCGCAATAGCAGGGTGTCCTGCTCCTTCAGGCACCGGTCGAACGCCCGGCGATCGGGTCGCAGCCTGCCGGGCTCGAGCCGCTCCTCGAGCTGGGCAAAGAAGCCGTCGTGGAGTCCCAGTCGGAGGGCATCGTTCAGTACCTGCATCCGCAGCGTGTGGTTGGTGCCCTCCCAGTTTTCGAAGACCACATTGTCTCGCAGCAGGCGCGGCAGGACGCTGAAGGTCTCGATGGTGCCGTTGCCTCCCAGAATCTCGATCGCTCGGGTGATGGCATCGTGCGATAGATAGGAGGTCCGCACCTTGTTGAGGTTGAGACCCATCCGCAGAAAGGCTGTTTCGTCGTCGGGACCCTCACCGCTATCGACGCGCTGCTGGATCTGAGCGAGCCAGAAGGAACCCGCCAGCGCGGCTTCAGCATCGGCACGGATCATAGCAAGCGTTTCCTTGACCAACGGATAGCGGATGATGGTCTCGCCGAAGGCACGGCGGTGCTCGGCGTAGCCGCGTGCCACCAGGTAGGCTCGATGCGCGAGGGCCGCGCACGCGAACGCGTTGTAGAGACGGCTGGTGTCGATGATGAGCTCCATGGTATTGCGGAACCCGCGCTCGAGCGGCCCAAGCTGCTCGGCGTAGGCCCCCTCGAAACCGATCTCGGCCGTCACCATCGAGCGCGTACCCAGCTTGTCCTTCAAGCGCTTCAGCACGAAGCCGTTCGGCTCGCCACCGATCCGCCGGGGCACGAGAAACAACCCCAGCCCTTTGGTGCCCTCTGCGGCCCCCTCCGGCCGGGCCGTGACCAAGAACAGGTCCGCATCGGCGCTCGAACAGAACCACTTCTCACCCGTGATGCGCCAGCTGCCACCGGCCTCTCGGTGGGCGACCACGGCGTTGGCCCCCACGTCCGAGCCCCCCTGCACCTCGGTCAGGAATTGGGCACCCGCACAGTGGTCGCCATACACCGGGGTGAGCAGCCGGGGAAGCCACGCCGCTTTCTGCTCGTCGGTACCGAGGGACTGAAGAGCCCGAATTGCACCGGCGGTGCACGCTAGCGGGCAGTTGTGGCCACCTTCACCGACGTGAGCCGACAAGTAGAAGAGGGAGAGGATGAAGGGATGCGGATTGGGGATCGCTGCGTAGGCCGCCATCACCCCGCTCCCATAGATGAGGCTGCCAGCCCGGTGGTAGCTCGGATGGTGGGCGATTTTGGCCACGTAGCGGCCGATACCGTCGAACGTGTCCAGCACCGGCAGGTTCCCGGCTTGGTTGTTCTCAATGACCGCGGAATCCAGCGGCCCCGCCGCCACCGCACCAAAAGCCTCGAGGGCCGAACTACGGTTTCCCAGCCCTGCCCTGTCCACCAGCATCTGCAGCAGAGGGTCGGCGTGGTAGAAGTTTTTTGGCTGCGCCGCCAGCCATTCGCTGAGCGCCCTGCGGCCTTCTTCGACAGCCCTCATTGCGGCACTCCTCAAGAAAAACGTCACACGCGAAAAAAACGTAACACGGGGGCGTCCGGCACGCCTACCCGGCGCCGCATCCGGTGCCTGGGAATCCCCCTGCCGGGTCGTCGAGCTGCCGGTGGGACGCTATTGAAGCGGCGGCTTGGGGACCAACACCACCCGGCAGCACAGCGGACCGTAGCATTCCCCGAAACAAATGAGACTGCCGAAGATGTAATACGGCTGAAGAAACGATTGGGCGCGCACAGGACTCGGCATTGCCGACGCGCCGACCGTCAGCGCGAGCATCAACCACGCGTGCTTCACGAAGCGCATGAACATCGCTGAACCTCCTCCGGTACGAGTGAGCCTTCCGGACAGGCGCACTCCTCATGGCTCATTCCTTGTTGAACGTCGATTGAATCGACGGCGAATCCGACCGGGCGGGCCGCTGGCACCCACACGGCAATGACGGTGTCGTGCCGCACCACGTACAGGGCTGGCACGGATGCGCGGCCGAACATCTTGCGGTGCGCCCCGCGGTTCAGCCGACTCACGCGCGCCACGATGCGTTCGGCCTCGAGGAAGGCTCGGACCCGGTCCTCCCCACGTCCGACGACGACGACTTGAATTGCCGCTTCCATTGGGATGCCGGACCATCGACGGAGCGCCCGGCTCGGCGTCCGGCATGTCAGGCAGTCTTGAGCGCGGATCACCCACGTAATGAGCAGCGGGGCCCGCCCGGTGGGACGCAGCAGCGGTGGGGCTCCATCCCCGACCTCGAGCGAACGGGTGCTTCCACCCCGCCCACACCACGCTACGCCGCCCATTGCTACGACGGCAATGATGAGCCGAGCCGTCCTACGCGCCATCGGTTTGGAACCATGGCTTCGGGATCCACAAAAACCAGACGGCCGGCGTCATCCACGGCGAGCAACCGTGGGGTATCCTCGACCTCGAAAAGCCCCCGCCCCCCCAACGTCATCGCCAGGAGATTCCAGCGAACGGTGGAGCCTTCCATGTCGTAGTACTGGAGCAGCAGTGTGTCCCCGCCCGTCCAAAACACCTCCGAGAGCCGAGAGAACGACTGGAGCCACTGCTGCACGGCTCGGGCATTGACGCGCGGTGGCGGGTCATGGACGTCCCGAAAGTGCCGGGACGGGAGGGGAACGCGGCGGTGCTCCGTGCTTCCCAAGCCAAACAGGTGCACGGCCGGATCCGTTGCGAACACGGCGATCACCAGTGAATCGCGCTGCGTCGCATGGGCGTGACCGACCATCCACACGACACTCGCCAGGCTCGGGCGGACCCGTGGAACCGGAAAGAGGCGTGCTGTGACGGTCTGCTCCCCCGTGTCCCACACATGGAGGAGCCGAGTGTCCGCTCGGTTTGGACCCCGCCCCATCAGCAACAGGGTTTCTCGATCCAGCCCGACGAAACCATAGAGCGGGATCAACGACGTCACGGCGGTCCCGGTGACCTGACCAAGGGAGTCGAAGGTGCTCAGCCGACCGGAGAACTCGCTCACGATCATGGAGCCGTCTGCCAGCAAGCCTGCCGCCATGGGTGGCGTCGAGAACTCTCCCGGGCCGGTGCCATGAGCGCCGACGGTGCGCGTGAGTGTCCCGTCCAAGCGGTACTGACGTACTTGGTATTCCTTCATGTCCGCCACCAGGTATCCGCTCGTATCGACGCGGACACGAGGCGAGACATTGATGACCCGCGCGTTTTCTTCGAGCGAGATGGACCGTTCCCACACCACCACCTCATCCAAGCGTCGCTCGACCGCCATCGGGCGCTCGCCACCTTGGGTACTACAGGCACCAATGCCCAGCGACACGAGGATGCCGGTCCGGTGGATGTGCATGCGGCCCGCCCTTGGAAAAGCCGGTGGCAAGCTGCAACGAGAAACCGACGACGGAGTAGGAAAAAACCGCTGTTGTGGACCGGAAAAACGCGGGGAGGGGAGGCTTGACGTGAGCAATGGGACGGTGAGAAGGTGTGACGGTTGGACGGTGAGGAGTGGCGCTGGCGACTTTCTAACCTTTTGACCTTCCGGCCGTCACGAACGTCCCGCCTTCCAACTTCTGCTCATCCGACGCGAAACAGCTCCATACCGCGTTCGTAGCGCCGCTCGATCCTCGCGCGCAGCGGTGCGTGGCGGGGCGTGGAGAGATTGGGATCCGCCTCGATGATCCGCAGGGCTGCTTCCCGCGCCGCCGTCACCAGATCGCCATCCGTGGCGAGATTGGCGTAGCGAAGGTTGAATCCGCCCGATTGGCGCACACCTGCCAACTCACCGATCCCGCGGTCCTGCAGATCTTGATCGGCGATCTTGAAGCCATCCGCCGTTCGGGCAAACCGCCGCAAGCGCTCGACCGTTTGGGGACTCGCACTCACCAGCAGAATGCAATGACTTTCATTGGCGCCGCGACCCACGCGACCACGCAGTTGATGGAGCTGCGCCAGACCGAACCGTTCGGGGTGCTCGATCAGCATCACCGCTGCGTTGGGAACGTCGATCCCAACCTCGATGACGGTGGTCGAAACGAGTACATGGAGATCGCCGTCACGGAACCGGCGCATCGTTGCCTCACGCTCGTCCGCTCGCATGCGGCCATGAATCAACCCCACGGTAAACGGCGCCAATCGCTGTCTGAGCACGTCAGCCATCGTCGTGGCCGCTTTGAGATCTACCTTCTCTGATTCCTCGATCACCGGATACACGACGTACGCCTGACGACCGGCGGCACATTGTTGCTGGATGAACTCGTACACCGTGCGCCGGTCCTTCTCAAACCGCACGCCGGTCTTGACCGTGGGGCGGTTGGCCGGTCGTTGCTTGAGGATCGAAATGTCGAGATCGCCGTAAAGCGTGAGGGCGAGCGTGCGGGGGATGGGTGTGGCGGAAAGGAGCAAGACCTCCGGTGCTTCCCCCTTTTCGATCAGGGCGGCCCGTTGTTCCACCCCGAACCGATGTTGCTCGTCGATCACCACCAATCCGAGCCGCCGGAAATCCGTCTGTTCCTGAATGAGCGCATGGGTCCCCACGATCACTTTCGAATGTCCGGCGGCCACCCGTTCCCGTATAGACGCCTTCTCGCCCGCCGACAACCGACCCACGAGCACTTCCGGGACGATGCCCAGTGGCGCGAGCAGCTCGGCGATCGTGCGGCCGTGTTGTTCGGCGAGGAGCTCGGTGGGCGCCATGAAGACCGCCTGCGCATCGTTCTCCACCGCCAGCAGCATGGCGAAGAGCGCGACGATCGTCTTGCCGGTCCCCACATCCCCCATCAGAAGTCGATGCATGCGAACGTCTGAAGTCATGTCTGCCGTGGCCTCCCGAATGGCGCGCTTTTGATCGTCGGTCAGCTCGAATGGCAGCGAGCGCTTGAGCCGGGACGTGAGCTCGCGCTTGATCTCGAAGGACATCCCCTTCGTCGCGCGCTTGGCAAGATGGCGCGCCCGTGCCACTACGAGCTGTAGATCGAACAGTTCGTCGTACGCGAGACGGCGGCGGCCGGCTTCCCAGCTCGGCTCAGCAGCAGCGGCACCGGTGGCCGCAGGTGGACGGTGGAGGAGATCCAATGCCTTGGCGAGCGGCAGGAGTTTGGCTCTCTGCCGTACCTGTGCCGGCAGGTGATCCTCCACCGTTTCGAGGATCGCATCCAGGTGATCGGCAATCACATTACGAATGACGCGATGAGACAGACCCTCCGTGGCGGGATAGATCGGGATCATGAGGCCTGCGCCGTCTCCTATCGTGTCTGGCGCATTCGCGGTTCCGGCCGATTCCTCCAACACGATCTGCTCCCGAGGCACTACCTGCCGACCGTGGTAGTACTTGATCGGACCAGCCACCAGCAGCAGTTGCCCGGGCTTGATCATCCGATCCAGAAATGCTTGGCCCGGCCACGCGCACTCGATGACACCCGAGGCGTCTCGCAGCACGGCGCGAAAAATTCGGAGCCGCTTGCGGGTGGGCATCACGGCTTTGGACACGACCCGTCCCACAAACGTGCCCTCCGCTCCCACGACGGCTTTCGCGATGGGCGTGACGGAGGTGGCGTCCAGATATCGATGGGGGGTGTGATACAGGAGATCCTCGACGGTTCGAACGCCCAGCCGCTCAAACGCCTCGGCGCGCCGTGGCCCCACGCCTTTCAGGAACTGAACCGGGGTATCCAGCCGGAATGCCATCACTCCGCCAGGAGTCGCTCCGCGAACCGCTCAGGGTCGAACGGCTCGAGATCCTCGAGATCTTCCCCGACGCCGACGAACTTGATGGGGATGCCGAGCTCACGGTGGAGCAGCAGCACCGCACCTCCTTTCGCCGTCCCATCCAGCTTGGTGATCACCAGGCCGCTCACCGGCACGGCTTTCGTGAATGCCCGTCCCTGTTGCAGGGCATTCTGCCCGACGGTCCCGTCGAGCACGAGCAGCGTTTCGTGGGGTGCTCCTTCGCGGCGTCGCGCGGCCACGCGGGCGATCTTGGCCAACTCCTTCATCAAGTCGCCTTGTGTGTGGAGCCGCCCGGCGGTGTCCACGAGAACGACCGTCGCCCCTCGGGCGGTCGCCGCTTCAATGGCATCGTAGACGACGGCGGCTGGATCTCCGCCGGCAGAACCGGTGACGCAGTCCACGCCGAGGCGGGTGGCCCATTCCTGCAGCTGCTCGCTCGCACCGGCCCGATACGTGTCCGCCGCCGCCAGTAGGACCCGATGGCCCTCGCGGCCCAACCGGTGTGCCAGCTTGGCGATTTGTGTCGTCTTCCCCACCCCGTTGACCCCGAGCACGAGCACGACCGCCGGGCCGTGGCCGTCGCCCAGATCGAGTCCCGTCCCACCCGCTTCCGGCGGGCACGCCGCCACGATCTGCGTTTTCAGCCAATCCCGCACGCCCATCGAGTCCTTGAGCACCCCGCGGCGAAGTTGATCTTCTACCCCTTCCGCGAGGTCGAAAGCCAACGGCCCAAAGTCGGCTTCGATCATGACCCGTTCGAACGCGTCGAGTGTTCCATGATCCAAGCCCTTCACCAACACGCCTACATCCGTCAGGGCGACCTGCTTGATCCTTTGCCAGAGACTCTTCTTCACGGAAGCCCTCGGCGTTGCCGCCAAGCCCACTCACCCACGAACGCGGCAATGGCCAGCACGAACAGCCACCACCGTCCCCGCGGATGATCCTCGACCAACGTGAATGCTTCACCCGCTCGCGCGGCGGCGGTCATGACGGCCCGAGGAGAGAATTCATCGGAGTATGCCTCCACCGCGGCCTGTCCCCGTGCTCCCCGCGCTTCCGGTGCCGCCCATTGGTAGATGCCGGGGGCGAGGAGAACCGAGGCCACGCCCCCAGCGTCGAAACGCAGCCATCGCGTCACCGTGGCGGTGTCGCCGGTCAGGGTCACGGCGAGACTGTCGGGAATGGAGTCCCCGCGCCACTCGAACACGATAGGCATTCCCCGCTGCACCACGGGACTGGCCGTGAGCAGTAGGCCGCTGGCGGCGGACCCACGATCCGCCAACAGCCAGTCGGTGCCGGCGGCGAGGATGGCCCGATAGGCCTCGCGCGCGGCGCCTCCCCGAAACCGCCAACGCCACAGCCCCTCGCCGGCGGTGGTCAGCGTGCGAATCCCCACCGAGTCTTTCCCGATGAGCACCGCTCGCTCTGCCCCGCGGCGGCCCTGTCGCGCCGCGAGCGCGACCCACTCCATCTGGGTCGGTACGAGCGGGACCACCCCGGCCAACGGCGCGAGGGAGTCCCATTCGAGTCCAGCCAGCCGACCCGCCAGCGGTGAGACGGGGAGATCCGGCGCGAGATACCAATCGCCCTCGAACGTCTCGAGTCTGGGATCCGCCGCGGGCCAGAGCCAGACGGGGCGCCGACCCCGCCCCAGGGCCAGCTCGCGCCGACCTCGGACGATCAGGAGCCCAGCCCCGCGCGCGGCGGTCCGGACCTGTGCCTCGGACACGCGGCTGAGTGTACGCATGTCGAGCCAGCTGGTGGGCGTGACACGGGCAAACCCGCGGACCGTAGTGCGGGCCACATCCGAGAGCTCGGTCACGAGGAAGCGTCCTTCCCAGTCCGGCGGATCGACGACGACCACGATCGCAGGTTGCTCCGATACGTCCACGACGAGCAGCCGCTCATCGTCGCGTGACTCCTGGTCATCCGCCACCTCGACCCTCACACGCAACACCTGGGGTCCCGAGGGAAGAACCCGGGGCGGCAGCGTCACGGTCCGGCGTGCACTACCGGGCGCGGGCGGCAGAGCCACGGTCGTGCGCAGCAGTCGGCGCTCCCCAATGGCGACCGTGACGACGCCAGAATCAGCGGCCAACGGTCCCCACGTTGCGAGGGTCAGTGTGAGGGTGAGCGAGTCATTCCGCTGGAGACGCTGCGGCGCATTCACTCCCGTAACCGCCGCCGTGGCTACCGTGTCGCGTGCGAGCATCACGAAGCGGGTTCCCGGCGTGAGGGCGGGCGGTAGGCTCGCGGCGTCCTCGATTTCTCCGTCGGTCACCACCACGGTGGGTCCGCCGCGCGCCCTCGCCGCGGTGAGGGCGTCGCGGAGCCGTGTGGCTCCGCCTTCGGGGGCGGTGGTATCGAAGGGCGCCACCGCGGTGCCAAAACGCAGCACGGTACCGCCACGCGTGGTGAGCGCGAGTGCGGTGTCGACCGCGGCAGACCACTGTCCTCCGGTGCTCTGCATACTCAGGGAGGCATCGAGGAGGACGGTGGGCGCCCCACCCGATACGCGTCGGGTGCGGACAGGATTCACGAACAGCAGCACAAGCGCGCCCAGCGCGATCACCCGGAGCGTCGCGAGCCCCGCGCCGTGCCACCCCTGGCGCTCGTGCCAGAGGTAGACGTACCCCGCCGCAAGGGCCGCAAGCACGATCACGACGCTCACGGCAAGCACGCGGTCGCCTCCTCGAGTGTGAAACGTCCGTCGTACAGCGCCCGCCCCACGATGACACCGTCCAGCCCAAGGCCTCGAGCGACGGCGAGCTCGTCCAGCCTGGCCACCCCACCGGCGGCGATCACGGACACTCCCATCGTGGCCACCCGTGCCGCCCCTTCCAGGTCTGCTCCCTCGGCCCGCCCGTCGCGATCGAGATCGCGGTACACGACCGTGTGTATGCCATGGCCGCGGGCACGCCGGACGAGTGCCTCAATGGCCATGGGTTCCCCGGCGTCCTCTACCCGGTGAGCAATGGTCCCTTGCCGCACATCGATGTTGACGGCGGGCTCGACCGTGTGGCCCAACAGCACGAGGAGCCGTTCGAACCGGCTCGACTGCGCCGCGGCCGTCCCAAGCACCACCCGGGTGGCGCCCGTATCCACCGCCTCGCGCACCCATTCTTCGCCGTCAACGTTGCCACCCAGCTGCACGCGAGCGCCGGGCAGCGCGCAGATGCGGCGGATCACCGCTGTGTTGCTCTTACCGGTGCTGAACGCGCGATCCATGTCCACGACGTGCAGCCACGTCGCTCCCTGGGAGAGAAACGTTGCGGCCTGCGTCACGGGGTCCGGGAGCGCGTCCCAGCGCTCGCGTGGGACCCGCTCTGCCAGGCGAAGGAGCCGCCCGTCCTGAATGTCGATGGCTGGGAGAACCTGCACGTCCGGAATGTACCCGCGGGGAGACGCCTCAGTCTCCTCCAGCGGTGACCGTGGGGGTGCTGTATTGAAAGATCCGATCGTAATACGTGCGCACCGAGTCGAACTCTGCACGACGGGCGGTGGGAACCGGCTCGCCGTCTCCGTAGCGCACCGCCGTCCGGGGGTCGAGGTGGCGACCGTTCTTGATGAACTCGTAGTGAACGTGGGCGCCGGTGGCCAACCCGGTGGAGCCAACGAAGCCGATGCGCTCGCCCTGCCGCACGGTGGTGCCCGGCCGAACCCCCCGCGCAAGGGAGCTGAGATGCGCATACCGCGTCTCGACATCCTTGGAGTGCCGAATGGCCACCATGATGCCATACCCGCCCCACCGTCCAGCGCGGCTGACCACGCCGTCCGCGGTAGCCCAGACCTCGGCCCCGCGTGGGGCGCCGAAGTCGATTCCCAGATGTGGGCGGTACCGTTTGAGGACCGGGTGGTAGCGACGGTTGGAGAAGCGTGACGTAATGCGGTACGGAACGGGCGACAGCTTGAAGTCCCGCAGCAGCGCGCGCCCTTCCTCGTCGTAATAGGCGTTGCGACCGTCGTCCAGCGGGAGCACGTAGGCGGAATTCAGCCGATTGCGGGTCTCGATACGGGCCGCCGTGATGCGGCCGTAGCGAACATCGCCTTGGGGCGACTGGAGACGCTCGAACAGAATCTGAAACTCGTCACCGGGATGGATATCCCGCGTGAAATCGATCACCCACCCGAATACGCCGTCGGCGAGATCCCATGCCAGCAAGGCCCGTTGCGCCGCCGGGAGCATGCTATCCGGAACGGCCGCATCCAGCGTCTCAAAGAGCGACGTTTGGATGGCACCCTGCACGAACTCCAGTTGCACGGTCCACGGGATGGGCTCCGAGGAGCCACTCCAAACTTCGCCGCCACTTCGTTCGAGCGTGAGGATGCGCTCGTCCCCCACCCGGACCACGACCCGGTCCGGCTTGGGGTGATTGACCGCGTACGTGAACTGGAACACCTGTCCGGCGCGCACGCGGCGTGGATTCAGCCCCTCGGCAGCGTCCAACACGGCGAACAGCTCCTGCCCGGAGATGTTGTGGCGCGCAAAGAGGTGGGTGAGGGTTTCGTTCCGGCGCATGGTATCCGCACGAAGCTCGTGAGCGGTGGTCACCATGATCGGTGCCGCCGTCGGAATCGTATCCCGTGGCTCCCACAGCCAGATCAGCGTGCTGACCAGCAGGGCCAGCACGCCGAATGGTGCCGCTCCTCGGAGTATTGCTGCGCGCATCAATCCATTTGACGGCGGATGAACGTTGGGATCTCCATCTCTGAGATCTCTTCGGCATCCGGCGGCGGTGCCGGCTTGGGAGCCGTCATCCCGCGGTTGGGGGGTGCCGCCGGCCGCGGCGCCCGTTGGGGAAAGGGTAGCACCCCGGGTGTCCCGGCGCGACCAAAGGGGCCTTCTTGCTGGCTCAGGGCCTTGTCGAATCCGGTGGCGATCACCGTCACCCGGACCTCGCCCTGCATGGCGGGATCGTGAACCGCACCAAAGATGATTTCGGCCTGATCGCCGGAGGCATCGTGGATGATCTCGCTGATCTGGTTGACCTCCCCGAGCGTGAGATCTTCACCACCGGTGATGTTGACGAGGACACCCGTGGATCCGTTGATGCTCACGTCGTCCAGCAGCGGACTCGCGATGGCCTGCTGCGCGGCTTCCATGGCCCGGTCGTCACCGCGGGCCACCCCAGTCCCCATCAGGGCGGAGCCGCCGTTCTGCATCACGGTTCGGACGTCGGCGAAGTCCACGTTCACCAGGCCGGTGACGCTGATGAGCGTGGAAATCCCCTGGGTCGCGTGGAGCAGAACTTCATCGGCCTTCTTCAGCGCCTCCTGAAACGGCACGTTCTTGCCGACTACCGAGAGGAGCCGCTCGTTGGGCACGACGATCATCGTGTCCACGTGCTTGCGCATCTCGGCGATCCCGATATCCGCCTGACGCATCCGCTTGCGCCCCTCGAAGAGGAACGGCTTCGTGATGATGCCGACGGTGAGGGATCCGACGTCGCGTGCGAGCTGGGAGATGATGGGCGACGCGCCCGTGCCGGTCCCACCTCCCATGCCGCAGGTCACGAACACGAGGTCGGCGCCCTCCAAGACGCGCAGCACCTCGTCCCGATTCTCTTCGATGGCCTGACGCCCAATCTCCGGCCGCGCCCCGGCCCCGAGACCTCGGGTGAGCTTCTTACCAATCTGAACTTTCACGTCGGCTTTGTTGTGCAGCAAGGCCTGTGCGTCCGTGTTCACCGAGATGAACTCGACGCCCGTGAGATGCTCGTCGATCATGCGGTTGACGGCGTTCCCACCGCCACCGCCGACGCCCACCACCTTCATGCGGGCGTTCTGCGACACCGTCTCTTCCAATTCGAAGACCATGGTCCCTCGTTCGCCCTCTTAGAAGAAGTCTTGCAGCCAGCGCCTGACTGGCGCGAGCAACTTACCGACAGACGTATCCACTGCTCCGTTGTCACGGAAACGTTGCCGGGCGGCAAACAACACCAGACCGACCGGCACGGCATACCGTGGCGCCTGCACGCTGTCGACGAGTCCCGAGACGTGCGCTTCCGGCACAGCGGTGCGCACGGACATGGCAAACACCTCCCGCACCAACTCCACGATCCCCACCAGGTCCGCGCCGCCTCCCGTGAGGACGACACCGGCCGGCAACCGCCCACCAAACCCGGCGGCCTCGATCTGATTCAGAACGAGCCGCAGGATTTCGTCCATGCGCGAGTTGATGATATGGGTGAGGAGCTCGCGTTTGGCCTCACGCGGTCCCTGGCCCGGCGTCCCGGGAAGGGCCACTACTTCTTCCGGATCCACCAACGGAGGGAATGCGACGCCCCACCGTTCCTTGATGCGCTCGGCATCGCGTTGGGTCACGCCCAAACCTTGCACGAGATCACTCGTGACCAGCCAGCCGGCAAACGGCAGCGACGAGAGGTGCCGCAGCTTTCCCTCATGAAAGATGGCCGTGGTCGTGAGTCCACCACCGAGATCGATCAAGGCGCATCCGAGCTCTTTCTCTTCGTCACTCAGACAGGCCAGCGACGCTGCGAGCGGTTCCAGCACCAGACCGGCAATCCGATATCCAGCGCGGTCGACGGCTTTGCAGACGTTCTGCACGTCCTTGCTGTGCACCGAGACCAGACACATCTCGACCTCGAGGCGCATCCCCACCATGCCCACCGGGTCGTTGATCCCACCCTGAGAGTCGACTTTGTATTCGAGGGGGATGTAATGGAGGAGCTCGTATCCCTCCCCGAGGGGAACCGCCTTGGCCACTTCGTGCACCCGCTCGGCATCCGGCCGCGTGATCTCGTCACCCGTCACGGAGGCGAGTCCGTGGGACACCTGCGTGCGAATGTGCTCGCCGGCGATCCCGCAGTAGACACCGGGGACCTCCACACCGGCCATGCGCTCCGCGTCTCGGACCGCCCGGACGATGGATCGCGTCGTCTCCTCGATGTCCCGCACTTTGCCGCGCTTCACCCCAGACGTGCGAGCCATCCCGATCCCGAGGATCTTGGCGCCGGCCATCCCCTCCTCGGGCATGGCCTCGGCGATGATGGCGCACGTTTTCGTGCTCCCGAGGTTGAGACTGGCGACCAGATTCTCTCGCTTCACACGCCTCCTCGTCGGGCGAACACGCGTCCGGCGAACCGGGCATCGAGCAGCTCGAACCGTCGGCCCGTAGCGGCAAGGTGGTTCCGCACCGCGCCGAGCGCTCGAATCTCCTCGGCGCTCGGGATGCTGCGAACCACGAGCTCCTGATTCGTGAGCTCCAACACGACTCCGTCCGGGCCCAACCGACGAGCACTCTGGACCTCGCGGTAGAGCGCCGAATCGCGAACGCGCACCTGCCACAGGGTCCGGACCAGCTGTGTATCCGGCCGAGGGATCACGGGCAAGTCGAGCCCAGTCACGGCCGGATGGTACGGGAGCGGACGGGCGGCCGTGTCGAGCGCCACCAGTCCCTCCGGTCCCGGCGCGAACGCCACCGCCGGGCGCTCCCGGAAGACGAGCTGCAGCGTCCCCGGTGGGCGGCGCCGGACTTGCGCGGCGACGACACCAGGGAGACGCTCTGCCCGCTCCTCGAGCGCTCGCCGATCGTCAAAAAGATTGAGCTCCGCCGGGAGCTCGAGCGCCACCAGAATGCTTTCCGGCGCCAGGTAGCGGAGACCCACCAGCTCGACCTGGCGCACCAGGAAGAAGTCCATGTGCCGCAGGAGGAGCGGACTGGCGAACACCGCCACGACGGCAAGGGCCAGGCCGAGACCAGCCAATCGGAGTCGAGCGCTCACGCCGCGCTCCCCGCCAAACGGTGGAGAAGCTCGGCACCGACTTCCGTGATGTCCCCCGCACCCATGGTGAGCACGACATCTCCTTCTCTCACGAGTTGCAGCACCCGATCCGCCACATCCGCACGGTTCGGCACCCACACGACGGCGACGCCCGCCCCGCGCGCCGCGTCCGCCACCACTTCCCCGGTGACTCCCGGTATCGGCGCTTCACGCGCCGGATACACGGCCGTCACCAGCACCACATCTGCTGCGGCGAGGGCCGCTCCCATCGCGGCCCCATGCCGTTGGGTCCGCGTGTAGAGGTGCGGCTGAAACACGGCAACCAGGCGGGCGCCCGGAAAACGCTGCCGCGCCGCCTCAAGGGTCGCCGTCACCTCCGTGGGGTGGTGGGCGTAGTCATCCACCACCGTGATCCCGCGACGGGTGCCAAGCCGGTCGAAGCGCCGTCCAACGCCGTCGAAGCCGGCGAGCGCGCGTGCCGCCGTCGGAACATCTGCACCAACCGCCCATGCCGCGGCCACCGCCATGCCGGCGTTGCGGACGTTGTGGACGCCGGGCACCACGAGACTCACATCCACCTCCGTGGCATCGGGCAGGCGCACGCGCGCCCGGGATCCTTCGGCATCCGTCGCGACGTTCGTCAACCGAACATCGGCGTCGGCACGCACCCCCACCCCCAGCGCTGCCCTACCCACGGCCGTTGCGACTCGCCTCGCGCCGGGGTCGTCGGCGCCTACGAACACACGCTCCGCGCGAGCCGCGAATGTGGCGAACGCCGCTTCCAGGGCGTCCACGGAGCCGTAGCACTCGAGATGGTCCGGCTCCACATTGTTCACGACCGCGACGGTGGGGCTCAGGGTCAAGAAGGCCTTGTCGTATTCATCGGCCTCCACGACGAACAGCTCGTCCCCACCGAAGCGCACGTTGCCGCCCCAGGCCGCCACCCGTCCTCCGACGATCCCCGTCGGATTCGCGCCCCCGGCGGCTAGGGCATGCGTCGTCATCGCCGTCGTCGTGGTCTTGCCGTGGGTGCCGGACACCGCCACGACCACGCCGCCCTCCACCACGTGTTGCAACGCCTCCGCGCGCCGAATCACCGGGATACCGGCCGCGCGAGCCGCGGACAGTTCCGGGTGGTCGGCCGGCACGGCGGCCGTGTGCACGACGGCACGGGCACCAGCGATGTGGCTCGGGTCGTGTCCCGTCGCTACGGGTACACCTGCCCGGACCAGCTCCGCGGCCCCGCTCGCCTGAAGATCACATCCGGTGACTGCCACCCCACGTCGCCTGGCAATGAGCGCCAGGGCACTCATCCCCGCGCCGCCTATCCCCATCAGGTGAAGGGGTCGAGGATTGTCCGGGGCGAACAGCTGCATCGGTTGGGCAGCTAATATAAGGCGCCATCGAAACTTGCGAAAGCTTCTGGACTTAGCTCACCAGGGACCGCAGCGCTCGAGCGATTTCGATCGCGGCGTTCGGGCGGCCACGCGCGGCGGCTGCTCCGCTCATTTGAGCAAGTCGCGCCGGTGCTCCCAGAAGTTGCCGTATCTGCTCCCCAAGGATTCCAGGCGTCAGCGTGCGTTCCGGTTGGTGTACGGCCGCCCCGGCTGCTTCGAGCGCGAGGGCGTTGCGCGTCTGGTGATCTGCGGCGGCAGTGGGTAGGGGGATCAAGACCGACGGGAGCCCCCACGCGCAAAGCTCGGCCGTCGTCATGGCGCCCGCGCGGGTCACTGCGAGATCTGCCGCGGCGTACGCATGGGCGATGGGGTCCCAGAATGGGCGAAGCAGACACCCGGGCCGTTCTTGAAAATGCGCGTACTGCTCCCACAGGCGGATTCCGGTGCTCCACAGCACCGTAATCCCATCCAGTAGGCCCTCCTGCAGTGCTCCAGCCGTGGCTCGATTGATTCCCCGTGCTCCCTGGCTCCCGCCCATGACGAACGCCACCGGGCGCTCGATCGGGATCTGCAGGAGGGCGCGGGCTTCGGGACGGCTGGGACGGGGGGTGGGTGGAGGAACGATGGGGTTGCCGAGCGTGTGAACCGTGGTTTCGGGCCGGATGCTCAGGCGCGTGGCCGCTTCCGGGAATCCGAGGTGGATCTGGCGGGCCCGCCGAGCCAGACAACGTGTCGTGATGCCGGGGTAGGCGTTCTGCTCTTGGAGTGCGACCGGAATGCCGCGCCGCGCGGCGCGAAAGACGATCGGACCCGCCGCGTAGCCTCCGGTGCTGATCGCCAATGCGGGTGTTTCTTGGTCGAGGAGCGCAGAGCACGCCCGCCAGATCCTGATCCCGACCCCGAGCCACCGTGTGTTTCTCCACCACGTGCGACGATAGATGGGCTCGAAGGGGAGCAGGTGGAAGCGATACGGGCGCCGTGGCAGGATGGTGGCTTCGACGCCGCGCTGCGCGCCCACCAGGACGGGTTCGACGTTAGGATCCAGCTGCTGGATGGCGTCGGCGAGTGCCAGGGCGGGCATGAGATGCCCGCCGGTTCCGCCGCCAGCGATCAGGACCCGAGGCAACGGAACGTCAGCGGGCCGGCCGCTGGTGGGCGATGTTGATGAGAATGCCGGTGGCGATCAGCGCGACCACGAGGTGCGTCCCGCCGTACGACAAAAGGGGCAGTGGAAGTCCGGTGGTGGGCATGATGCCCAGCGTCACCGCGATGTGGAGCGCCGCCGTGAGACCGACGAGCGCGGTGACGCCGGTGGCCAAGAGCATCCCAAACCGGTCCGCGGCGGTCTTGGCGACGCGAAGGCCAAGCACCACGTAGAGGGTGTAGAGCGTCAGCGTCACCACCACCCCCACAAAGCCGTATTCCTCTCCGATCGTACTGAACAGGAAATCCGAAGCGGCGTGCGGGAGATAGCCCAACTTCTGGAGGCCCTCGCCCGGTCCCAGACCAAACAACTGTCCCGAGCCGATCCCCAGCAGCGATTGTCTCATTTGCCACCCGAGTGCGGCCGTGGTCTCCTCGCCGATACCGAAGATCGAGAGCAGCATTTTGAGAAATGCCGTGACGCGCTCGAGCCGATACGGCTCCGCGATGATCGCCCACGCAAAGAAGGGCAGCGATGCCAACGCCACGAGCAGGAAGTGCCCAATGCGGGCGCCCGCCGTGAAGACAACGATGCCGGTCAAAAGCGCCAACCGGGCAGCCGTCGAGAGATCTGGCTGGATGACGATCAACCCGGTGAGGGGGACGAGAACGACGAGAAAGCGCGACAGCCCTTCCCGGAAGCTCCCCAACATTTTCTCCCGTTTGGTGGCGAGCATCGCCGTCCACATGACCGCGGCGAGTGTGGCCACCTCAGAGGGCTGGATGCTCAAGGGTCCGATCCGGATCCAGCGACGTGCGCCATTCACGACCGGGGCGATGCCGTGGGTGAAGGGCAGCACCACGATGACGAGGCCGATGGTGGCCACGGCCAGCAGAGACCAGGTAACCAGCTCGTCCTGCCACACGTGGTAATCCGTCTTGGCACAGACCACGAGCAGAATCCCTCCAAGGACGGCCGCGAGCAGCTGTTTGAACGCGAAGTACCAGCCCGGTCGCCCGAGCTCCACCGCGTGGATGCTGGACGCTCCATAGACCAATCCGATCCCCACGATGACCAGCGCGACAGCGACGATCCCCACCATCCGTCCCTGGGTGAGATCGCGTTCGCTCAACACCTGCATCGTTCCTCCACCAGCGCGCGGAACCGAGCGCCCCGCTCCTCGAAGTTGGCAAACTGGTCGTAGCTCGCGCAGGCCGGGGCCAGGAGGACAGTCGTGCCCGAGGTGGCCAGCTCGCCCGCACGGCGGACGGCCTCGTCGAACCTCTGCACCGTCTCTACCGGTGCGCCGCTCGCCGCGAGTGCGGGAGCCACCAAGTGCCCGGCTGCCCCATACGCGACGACGGCGCGACAGTGTTTGGATAAGGCTTGGGCCAACGGCTCGTAGCGTTCGCCCTTGTGGTGTCCGCCGACGATCAATATGAAAGGCCCTGTCATGGCCTGGACGGCCCGGATGGCGGCGGTGACGTTGGTTGCCTTCGAGTCGTTGACCCAGCGGACCCCATCGGTTTCCGCCACGGGTTCGAGGCGGTGGGCGAGCGGTTGGAACGTTCGCAGCCCCCCCGCGAGCGAAGAGGTCTCGACGCCGGTTGCGCGCGCGGCCAGGGCGGCAGCCAGGGCGTTGGCCACGTTGTGCTCGCCCAACAGGGGGAGCTCGTCCCGCCGCAGCACCGGTTCGTCCTCCACCATCAAATATTCGCCCACTCGATCGAACCAGGCATCGGCCTCCGCGCCAATTCGGAAGTGTCGCCTCGTTCCCGGCACGCCGCGGGCGAGCGCCAGTACGGCGTCATCGTCGCCATTCAGCACCCATACGGAGTCGGCCGTCGCGTTGCGGAAGAGTAGGCGTTTGTCCGCGTAGTACGCCTTGGCGTCGGGATACCGATCCAAGTGATCGGGAGCGAGGTTGGTCACGACACCCACCGCCGGCGCGAGATGTGGCGCGTCATGGAGCTGAAAGGACGACGCCTCCACGGCAATCCAGTCCGGGAGGGTTGGCTCCCGCGCGACATCGATGAGCGGACGGCCGATGTTGCCCGCCGCCTCGGCCCGCAGACCCGCAGTCTGTAAGAGATGGGCAATGAGCGCGGTGGTGGTGCTCTTCCCGTTGGTTCCCGTGACGACCACGAGCCGCACACTTTCGAGCGCCCGAACGGCAAGATCCAGCTCCGCCACGATTTCACGACGAGCGGATCGCGCTGCCTTCAGCGCGGGGGCGTCCGGCGGAACGCCAGGAGAGACAACCACCGCCACCGCGCGCCGGATACGGTCCAAGTCGTGACGACCCACATCCACCGCAACTCCGTCGTGGCTCAGCGTGGCGGCGGCGGCCCGGAGCACGGGCGTGTCAGCCAGATCGGACCCATACACCGCGACTCCTTGGCGCACGAGCCACTGCGCCGCGGCGATCCCACTCCGCCCCAACCCGATCACCGCCACTTCACCCGACCGCCACCCGCTGGGAATCATCGGATCTTGAGCGTCGACAGCGCCAGCAACGCACATAGCACGCCAATGATGTAGAGACGCGTGACGACCTTGGACTCGGGCCATCCGATCTGTTCGAAATGATGGTGTAACGGCGCCATGCGAAAGAGCCGATGTTGATCCGCGTAGTCCCGGCCCCGCCGGCGCTTGTGCCAACGATATACACCGGTCTGGAGAATCACCGATACGGCCTCGGCCACGAACACGCCACCGATCAAGAGCAGGAGAAACTCCGACTTCAACAGGATCGCCACCGTTCCAAAGGCACCGCCGATGGCCAGGCTCCCGGTATCACCCATGAAGACCTGGGCGGGATGCGCGTTGAACCAGAGAAAGCCGAGGGCGGCCCCCATGAGGCTGGCGCAGAAGATCGCCATCTCCCCTGCCCCCCGCAGGTAGTAGACCCCGAGGTACTCCGAGGCATCCACCCGCCCAAACAGGTAGGCGAAGATGGCGAACGCACCAGCAGCAATGAACGTGAGGCCGGTGGCCAGCCCGTCGAGTCCATCAGTGAGGTTCACCGCATTACTCGTGGCGGTAATCACGAACGTGACAAATACCACGTAGAGGATGCCGGGAAGGTAGAGCAGCACGTATTTGAACAAGGGCAATTGCGTGGCATTGGCCGGGAGATTATCCGCGAGGGGGAAGAACAGCAGGTACGACCCCAACGCCACTCCAAAGGTGATCTGGCCAATCAGTTTGTACCGCGCCACCAGCCCCCGGGACTTCTCCTGGATGAATTTGAGGTAGTCGTCGATGAACCCAATGGCACCCATCCACAGCGTGGCAACGACAGCGACCAACACGTATCGGTTGTCCAGACGAGCCCACAGCAATGCGGGGATCAGCGTGCCGATGAGAATGATCAGCCCCCCCATCGTGGGGGTGCCCCGTTTCGTGTGGTGCGACGGTGGACCCTCGGCCCGCACCACTTGCCCGACGCTGCGGCGCTGCAACTGACGAATTAGCGCCGGTCCCACGACGAAGCTCAACAGGATCGCGGTCACCGTGGCGCCGGCCGCACGGAACGTGAGGTAGTTGAACAGGTTGAAGGCGATGTGTTTCGCCGCGAGCGGACTCAGCAGGTGGTAGAGCACGAGCGTTCGCCGTCCGGGATGATAAAGGGAATCGCGCGTTCCAAGTGCATCCCGCGCGAGGCTTTCAGCAAGAGCAGTTCGTTTCCTCGGAGCCGAGCGGCCAAGGCCTCTCCCAGCGTCTCGGCGGTCTCGGCCGTCATCAGCCGCTCGCCCAGAACGGGACGATGCCGCTCGAATGCCGGAATGAAGGCTCCGATCGCAGCCACGAGCGCGGGACTCCGGGCCATCACGGCGTCCGCCATGCGATCGTGCAGCTCGGGACTGGCCGGGCCCAACTCCAGCATGGACCCGAGCGCCACCACCAACGGCCGGTTTCCCTGCATCGCCGCTGCCGTATCCAGCGATGCTTCCAGGGACGCTGGGTTGGCGTTGTACGCATCGTACAGCACCACGAGCTCTCCATGGCGGATGACCTCACAGCGCCCCGGCGGGAGCGTGACCTGTTCCAGCGCCGCCGCCGCTGCCGCGAGATCCACTCCGAGCACCTCCGCCGCGCCAAGGGCAAGCATGGCGTTGTCCACCTGATGCGGCCCGAGCACCGGAAGTCTGATCTGGTGACCGCGAAAGGTGAGCACGGCCTTCCCGTCATCGTCGAGCCGCCAAGCATCCGGTCGCACGGTGGCGGACCGGTCCACCCCGGCCACGATCACGTGCCCGGCGAGCGTGGTTGCACGCGCCCCCAGTGCAGGTGGCGTGGTGCCCACGATGGCCACCGGCACGCGTTCGAGCAACGCGGTCTTCTCCTCGAAGGTCGCCTCGAGACTACCAAACCCCTCGAGGTGAGCGGCAGAGACGTTGGTCACGATCGCCATAGTCGGTTCAATGATATCCCGGAGCCGAGCCATCTCGCCGGGCACACTAGCGCCCGCTTCGACCACGAGCGTCTCGGTCTCCTCGGGAGCACCAAGAATCGTGAGCGGCACACCCACAAGGTTGTTGAGGTTCTCCCATGTGGCGTGCACGACCCATCGGGTCGCGAGGACACGGACGAGCATCTCTTTGGTCGATGTCTTTCCGTTGCTTCCCGTCACCGCCAGGACGGGGCCATCGAGCTCGCGCCGCCGGGCACGGGCGAGGCGGCCGAGCGCCGCGAGGGTATCCTCGACCTCGAACAGTCGCAGGCCTTCCACCGGGCGTGTCCCGCGCTGCACCACGGCACCCGTGGCGCCGCCCGTGCGTGCGTCCGCGAGGTAATCGTGCCCGTCGAATCGCGCACCGTGGAGCGCCACGAAGAGGGCGCCCTCCCCCAGTCTTCTCGTATCCGTGCTGATTTGGGTGAAGTGCTCTCCGCGCAGCGTGTCCGTTTCGAGTGCTCGGCAGACCCACTCGCTGGTCCAGCGTCTCATGCCGGTGCCCTCTGTCCCAAGGCGGTCCGCACGATCTCCCGCTCGTCGAACGGGAGCCGGTCCGTGCCAATCACCTGGTAGGTCTCGTGGCCCTTCCCTGCCAAGAGCAATGCATCTCCCGACCGTAACATGCTCACCGCCTGCTCGATCGCGGCCCGCCGCTCCGTGATGCGCAGGTGACCGCCTTCCCCCATGCCCCGTTCGATGTCGTCGATGATGCGCTCGGGGTCTTCGGTCCGAGGATTGTCGGACGTGACGATGGCAACATCGGCGCCGCGGGCCGCGATCGTGCCCATGAGCGGCCGCTTGCGCCGATCGCGGTCGCCCCCGGCACCGAAAAGCACGATCAGCCGACCGGCGGTCAGTGGCCGGAGCGCCTGGATCGCTCGCTCGAGCGCGTCCGGGGTATGGGCGTAGTCGCGCACGACCAGGAAGTCGCCCTTCGCCAATCGCTCCATACGTCCCGGAACCTGCGGCGCGTTCGCGAGCCGCGCGCCGATCTCTCCGGGGGCGACGTCGAGCGCCCATGCCATTGCCGCCGCTGCCAGGGCGTTGTGGACGTTGAACGCCCCGAGGAGCGGCAGACGGACGTCCACCGACTCACCGGCGAGATCGAGGGTCAGCCCCGTCCCGCGGTCACCGACCTCGACACCCGACGCCCGCACGTCGCCACCGCGTTCCCATCCGTAGGAGATGCGGCGCACCCCATGGAGGATGGGCAAGGCCGTCCACGCAGGGTCGTCGGCGTTCACGACCTCCACCCCACCCGCGGTGAGGTAACTGGACAGCTTCGCCTTGGCCGCAAAGTACGCTTCCTCGGTCTCGTGGTAGTCCAGATGATCGTGGGTCAGGTTGGTGTAGACGGCGCCCGCGAGGGTGAGGGTCTCGAGCCGGCGCTGATCCAACGCGTGCGAGGACGCTTCCATGACCACGCCGCGCACTCCGCGCGCGGCGAGCGCGGCAAGGGCACGCTGGAGCTCGACGGCTCCCGGAGTCGTCAATGACTGGAACTCGGGAAGCAGCGCTCCGGTGCCGTCCACCGCGCCGAGCGTGCCAAGGGAGCCCACACGGCCGTCGCCGTTCAACAAATGTCTCGTCAAGGCAACGGTGGTGGACTTGCCGTTGGTCCCGGTCACGCCTATGAGCCGGAGCCGTTCCCCCGGCCGCCCGAACCATTCTCGCGCGGCGATCGCCGCAGCCGCCCGACCGTCCCGCACGACGATTTGCGTCGGCGCTGCGTCCGTCGGCCGCGTGACCAGAGCGGCGGCGGCGCCGCGGCGGGCCGCGTCGCCGAGAAAGCGATGGCCATCCGTCATCGTCCCTTCGATGGCGCAGAACAGCGATCCGGGCTCGACCTGACGGGAGTCGTCGACCACGCCCCGAATCTCCGGAACCTGGGACGGGGCATTCACGAGCTGCCCCGCCGCCCGAAGAGCGGCCAGGATATCGGCGGTGGCGGTCACTGGGACGCGGGTCGCTCGGCCCCGGTCACGGTCACGAGGGCCCCCATGGGCACGGCGGCGCCCGACGCCGGCTGGGTGGCGGCCACGCGGCCCCAACCGGTGAGACGCACCCGGAAGCCAGCCGCGTGCAGGCGTTCCACGGCCGCCCGCAGCGGAAGCCCCCGGACGTCGGGGACGGTGCGCCTGCCGACGGAATCGGGCTCCAACGGGGCCGGCCACGGCGTGACGAACGGCGCACTGCCAGCCCCCACGGCCGGCAAGCTGCGTTCGTCGGCCCGCTCGCTCGCCAACCGCTGCACGTCCAGGGCGGGGCTCCGGGTGGCAAGGACCTGCTCGAGGACCGCACGCGTCACGGGGGCCGCGGTGACACGCGCGTACACGCCGCGGGGGTCATCCAACTTGACCACCATGACCAACTGAGGATCGTCGGCAGGGAAGATCGAGGCGAAGGTGGCCGTATAGGAGCCCGGGATGTACCCGTCCGGCCCCGCCCGGCGTGCTGTTCCGGTCTTGCCCGCCACCTCCGACGAGGTGAGCGCTACCGGATCGCCGGTGCCACCGCGGTACACGACCCCACGCAGCATCTCGCGGAGATGCGCCGCGACTTCGGACGACACGACCCGACGCACGGGCTCGGGGACGTGGCGATACACGACCTCGCCATCGGGACGGCGAATCTCCCGTACGAGTGCAGGACGGAGCAAGACGCCCTCGTTGGCGATGGCGCCGTACGCCTGCGCGAGCTGCAGCGGTGTGACGGCCACTTCGTACCCAATCGCCAAGCTGGCGGCGGTGGTCCCACTCCACTGGTGGGGCGGACGAAGCAGACCCTTGGATTCGGTCGGGTACTCGATCCCTGTGGGGGTGCCCAGGCCAAAACGACGCAGCATCTCGAACTGCGCGTCCGGGGTGAGTGACCTGGTGGCCTTTACGATTCCGATGTTGCTGGACCGCTCCACGACTTGTTGCAGCGTCAACCACCCTTCGGGGTGATCGTCCCTGATGGTGCGTCGGCCCAGCACGTAGGTGCCTTGCTCCCCGTAAATCGAATCGAACGGCGTGGCGAGACCGTGGTGCAGCAGCGCTGCCGCGGCGAAGATCTTGGCAGTGGATCCGGGCTCGAACACACTCGAGACGGCCGTGGCGCTCCGCGCCGCAGGACCTGCGGACGCGATGGCCAGGACTTCCCCCGTCCGCGCGTGGAGGAGCACGACGTCCCCCGCCACTGCATCGAGTCGATCGACCGCATCATCCAGGGCCTGCTGGCAGATGTCCTGCAGATCCGCGTCCAGGGTGAGCACGACATCGTGCCCAGGAATGGGAAAGGCTCCCAGTCGCGATGGAGACTCGTACTCGACACCAAAGCGATCTCTCAGGCGCACCGCCGTGCCCGGCGTTCCGGTGAGGAGCGAGTCGAGCGCGGCTTCGATCCCGCTGGCGGGCCGGCCGTGACCGCCGGGTCTTCCCAAGACGGGGCGCGCGAACCCCGGATTGGGGTGGAAGCGAACGAGTTCGCCGTCCAGGTGGACGCCTCCCATGCGCCGCAGCGGTTGCACCTGGGTGGCCGCATACCGGCCGGGAATGGCGGCCCACCGGCCCCGAAAGCGGCGCTCCACATCGCGCCGCCTCAGTCCCAGCGCCTTGGCCACCGCCGCGATGTCGCGCGCCGGATCTCGCAGTTGGTCACGAGCGAGGCCAACCTGATAGACCTCCTGCGTGGCAGCGAGGGTCAGTCCATTGCGGTCGAGGAGCGCGCCGCGGGGTGCCGGGAGAGACACGCGCGTCGTGCGTTGCGCATCGGCATTGGCCCGATGTTCGGGACCCTCCACCAGCTGCACCTGTACCGCGCGGGCCAGGATGAGGATGAGGCCCGCGGCAAACGCGAACTTGACGACATCCAACCGTACGGACGGATTGGCCATGGGTCAGGGATCCCCTGCGTCTGGAACGGTAATACGCACCATCTCACTGTCGCGGGGCAAGTGGAGGCCGAGGGATTCGGCTTTGGGCACCAGCACGGCCCGGCTTTCGCCGCGGCGAATGCGCTGGAGCAGCTCGGCCCGGCGGGCCTCCAGCGTGGTCCGCTGCTCACGCAGCTCGTTCAATCTCGTGGCCGTCACGTGGGACGAGGTTTGGCGCGCCACGATCCAGGTCAGGATCCCGAGCGCGAAGAGGAGCCAGAGCAAGACCCAGGATCGCCCTCTAGGGGTCATGGGCCACGTGAAAGATGCGCAACTTGGCGCTCCGGGCTCGGCGGTTGGCGGCGATCTCTTCCGGACCGGGGGTCAGCGGTTTCCGCGGGGTGCGATGACCCAGGGAGCGCCCGCGGCACGTGCACACGGGCTGTTTGGGCGGACAAACGCACTCGCGCTCCCAGTCCTGAAACGCGTGCTTGACGATGCGGTCTTCGCCCGAATGGTAGGTAATCACCGCGAGGAGGCCTCCGGGCCCGAGCGCGTCCCGCAAGGCTGGGAGGGCGCGTTCCAGTTCGGCCAGTTCATCGTTCACGGCGATTCGCACGGCTTGGAACAGTCGTGCGAAGTCGCGGGGGCCGGTGCGGGGTCCGAGGGCGGCGCGGATGGCACCCACGAGATCGTCACTCGTGCGTAAGGGCGCGCGGGTGCGCCGCGTGGCGATCCGATCTGCCAGGCGGCGGCTGCGCGGCTCGTCCCCGTAGCGGCGGAAGATCGTAGCCAACTCGGCCGGCGGGAGGGAATTGAGCAGTTCGGCCGCTGTGGTCCCGGTCCCGGAGAGCCGCATATCCAGCGGAACGCCGGGCCGAAACGAGAAGCCGCGGTCGTCACGATCGAGGTGCATGCTGGACACGCCGAGGTCGAGCAGGATCAAGTCCGGCTCGAACCTGGCGATGGCCTGCAGGGTGTCCGGCGCGCCGAACCGCCCCACCCGCCAGAGGATGCCATCCTCACCGAGGCGCGCGCGCGCCTCGGCGATGGCGGCGGGATCACGATCGATCGCGAACACGTCTGCGCCCAGTTCGCGGCACCGTGCCGTGTGTCCGCCAGCACCGGCGGTGCAATCCACGACGCGTGACCGGCCGGCCGCCAGCCGTGCGATCTCGCCGGCGAGGACGGGCATGTGGCCGGCCGTCACGGGCCCGCCCAATGCGGAACGGCCCCGCGTGCGGAGCAGGCGGGGCCGGGATGGGAATACATGTCGGGTTCTCAAGCGGGGCTGACGGGACTTGAACCCGCGGCCTCCGGTGTGACAGACCGGCACTCTAACCAACTGAGCTACAGCCCCAAAAAGCACAGCAGCGGAATGTAGGTCCGCTGCTGCGCCAATTCAAGCCATCCGCGGTTCGTATCGCTCAGCGGCAGAACGCCTGACGGAGCTGAGGAATGCGGGCTTCGAACTGCCGGTATTGTTGTAAGAACTGTTGTGCGGTCGAGGCCGAGACGGACGCCCCGATCTCGAGGGCCCGTTTCCCTCGGGACACCATTTGCGCGTCCTGGTTCACCAGCGCACACGACTTCTCTTCGGTCACCCGTCGGTCGAACTCGAAGATCTGGAACATGAGCCCGAAGCCGAGGAAGAAGTTGGCCTGCTCGGTGAGCCGGTTCTGCACGTCGTTCTGCAACGCTTTTTCGAGCCAGGCGATGGCGATGTCCAAATGCATCCGCAACTGCACCATCTTGGTGGTGGGCTGGTAGTACAGCACGGCGGCATTCATGAGAACCGCCGTGTCCCTGCTCATGCCCGTCACTTCGTCCAGGAACCGGCCGGCCTGCAGGAGCCGCGCGGTGTCCAGCGGTACGACGGTATCGATGGTGAGTCCCTCGATGATGGCTCGGGCGGCTCCCAGCCTCGTGGCGACGTCGCTCGGGTCGAGCATCAGGATCTGCTCGTACGCACCCACCACCGAGTCGGTCATGCCCGCTTCATTGAATGCGTTGGCCCGGGCCCGCCACATGGTCACCGATTGGGGGAGCTCCTGGACCGCTTCACCGCTCCATCTCAGCAGCGCGTCGGTGTCATTGATCTGCTGGGACGCACCGATCACTTGTAAGTAGAAAATGCTATCGCCCTTGAGGGCGTCATTCAGAGCATACTGCCGACCCAACGCGTCGAGCGCACAGACCCAGAGTTCCCCTTCCACACAGGCACGCACTTTGAGGTCGAGGAACTCTCGGTCGTCGGGATTCTCCATGAGCCACTCGTCGAGCAGCGAGCGTGCCCGGGTGTATTCGCCGAGCGTTATGTATCCCGCGGAGAGGCCCAGCCGCAACTGCCGGTCACCTGGGCGGGCCATGAGCTGATTGGCGAACGCGTCGATGGCCTTCAGGGAGTCCCCTTCGGCTTGGTACAGCCGACCCAGCCGCTCCCATGCGCGCGTCAGCAGGGAGTCGCCGGTGGCAGCGCGCTGGTACATCGCGATCTGCGAGTCTGCCGGCGCATTCGTGGCTTCCATCACCACGGCGGCGCACAGGGAGGCCGACGGGTGGTTGGGAGCGATCCGGAACGCGCGTTCTGCACGATCGCGGGCGCCATTGAAGTCGCCGCGGTCCCGCCGGTCCGTGCATTCGCGCGCCTGCTCCGCGGCGTCGACCTGGCGATCGAGCGAGTCGACGGTCAACTCGGCAAGTTGCCTGGCACCTCCCGTGGCCGAGCCGTGGACGCGGATCCAGCCGGACAACCCCGAGCGTCCAATGTCCACCATGCGGAGTTGGATGTGCGGTGCGGAGTCGTTGCGACCGAAGTCGCCTTCGATGTAGGCATCCGACCGCAGCGCTCGCGCCAACCGTTCCGCATCGGCGGCACCCAGAATCGCATTGGGGGGATAGCCGGATTCGCCCAGCATCTCCGATACCTGATCCGTGGAGATGATCGTGAGCTTGTTGCGGAACTTGGACTCCATGCGGCGCCGGACCTCGTGCGCGTATTGGACCGCGAGCGCCGAGTCGGTGGGCACCGCGGGTGACGGGACGAGGAAGAGCACGCGCTCCAGCTGCCGCCGCTGCCCGAATTGGGCCTCGACAGGAGCGGGGACGATGAGCGTGGCAGCGGTCGCGATTCCTGCTGCGACCATTGCCAGACGAGTGTTGACACGCGTAAACGGCACCACGACGCCTCCGGTTGTTGCTATCGCTCCGGGATCAGGTTCAATCGCTCCCGACCATGGGCGAAGAGGGATTCGAACCCCCGACTTCCTGCTTGTAAGGCAGGCGCTCTGAACCAACTGAGCTATTCGCCCGCGCCCGCTACAGCGCGAGGCCGAGCGGGAAGAGCACGCAATACGCGAGCACCAATAAAATTGGTGCGAGCGTGGTCGACCCGCCAGCGAGCAACGCGTACCCAGCGGCGAGCGAGGCCACTGCACCGCCCAACAATAGCAGGTTGCTGCGCCGCAGGCGCAGCTGAGCGGCGGAATCCGCGCTGTTCCTAGACATAGACACTCAGGCTAACCCGAGGTTCCAAGAGCGTCAAGCAGCGGAATCCGACTCTCCGTCGGGAATGATCCATCCCTCGTCGAGTGCGGCTCGGCGGAGTCGGTTACGATCGCGGCGCCACCACCACAGAATGGCGAGGAGCACGCCGACCACAGCCCAAAACGCCGAGAACGTGCTCATCAACAGCACCCATCCGTACCGATGACGCAGATCACGGCGCCAGCGATCTTCGAATTGTCCCAACGTGAGTTGATAGGTGGTCCGCAGGGCGCGATCGAAGTCGGACTCGCTCTTCAGCGTCGTGATGAGGGGCTCGAGACCGCGCTCTCCGCCGAGGCGTTCCAGCAACAGCACGGCGGTGGCCGCCAACGCGTAACTGGTTTCCGCACTTGCGGCGGTCTCGCTCCGGAGCATGCGGTTCAAACCACCGAGCGTCGGCACATCCCCACGGAGCAAGGCCCAATTCACGCGCAAGGCGTCCAGGCGATTCCACTCGTCGGCAGCGCGCACGGCATACCCCTCGTCGAACCACCGGGGCACGACTGGGACCGCAGCGTGCAACGCCAGGTGCGCCAACTCGTGGCGGAGAATCTGCCGCGGGTCATCCACGAGACGCACGATGACGAGATTGGCATGAGGAACGGCCGCACCGACTCCCCACTCCGGCAAGCGTCCGCGCGTCAGCGAATCGAACCGGCTGGCGTCACGGACGACAACGACCCGAACCGCTGCGTCAAAGGGGTCGATGATACCGGGCCAGGGGCCCGCCCGATCCGCCAGCTCGGCCAACGCGGCTGCCGCATCTCGGTCGCCCGGCCAGTAGAGGGCGGTCACCCGGCCCACATGCACCCATGCCGGCTCCTGCACTAGCAGGAGCGTAGTAAGGAATAGCGTTAGCGTGGTGGCTCCTGCCCTGCCTCCACCTGCTCCAGGATGTCCTGGCACCGCTTGCCCCAAGGACTGTATTTGTTGGCCTTGAAACCGCTGGCCCAGGTTTGCTTGGCAAGCTCGTGATCTCCACCGAACCACTGGGCCCGGCCCAGCTCGTAATAGGCTTCGATGAGATTGGGACCGAGCTTCAGCGTTTTTTCGAAGAAGGTGGTGGCATCTTCGTACATCTCACGTTCCAGGTACACCAAACCCAAGTAATAGTGCGCGTAGAGGGTGGCTTTCTTGTCGTTGTCGAGTCGGATCGCCTTGCTGAGGTGCTCGATGGCCTCGCCAAAGATCCGTTTCTTCAGACAGATGTATCCCACATTGATCCGGGCCAACGAATTGGCCGGCTCGGCCATCAGCACTTTCTGGAAGGTCCCGAGGGCTTCGTCGTAGTCCTCGCTCAGCATTTGCGCCCAACCGAGGAGCGACTGTGCCTGCGTATCGCCCGGTGCCAGCTCCAAAGCCCGGCTGAGGGCCTGGGTAGCAGCCCCGTAGTCGCCGAGGGAAATGAGGTGCCAACCCTTCTCGATGTAGGTGGAGGCACCGAGGTTGTCCACGCGGGCGGCCGGCGCCGCTCCGGTGAACTGCGGAGCGCGATCCCCGGTCCATCCGGCCGCGATCTGCTTGTAGGTGTCAACCAGCTTCCGGATGTCCTCCTTCAGATCCGAGAGCTGGGCGATTTCGTAATCCACCGTCTTGAAGAGTTTGATGATCTCGCGTTTCACGGCCTCCCGGCTCTCGGCCGACGACCGCACGTTCTCCAACCGTTTGGCGATGGCGTCGTACTCCTCGCGCAGGGTCTGCACCATGGGCTCATTCATGACCTACCTCCACGGTGAGGGCCTCCAGGGCGATTCGCTCGGTGGAGGTGAGCAACTTGGACGCGGCGAGGATGACCACCGTTCGTTGCCCCGACGACAGAATACCCGTGATGTACTCCGCCGCCAGGCCCCGAACCAGAGCGGGCGGCGGCGTGACGCGCTCGGCGTCGACCTTGAGCACCTCGAGGACGGCATCCACGACGACACCGACTCGGCCACTGTCGGATTCGACGATCATGATGCGCGTCTCATCGCGCACCGGCGCCTCGGCCCCCACCCGCGTGCGGAGATCGATGACCGGGACCACGGCCCCACCGTAGGGCAGCATGCCCTCCAGAAACTCTGGCGCCTTGGGAAGTGGCGCAGGCTCCTGATAACGCAGAATCCGCTCCACCTCGAAGACGTTGATCGCGAAATCGCGTCCACCGAGGCGAAACGTGACGAGCTGGACTTCGTCGCCGGCGCTCACGGGACGGCCACGGCCGAGGGCGGTGCCAGCCGTTCGGCGAGGTTCGCCACATCGATGATGGGGACGAGCCGTTCCGAGCGCGCGATTCCGAGCGCCCAGGGCAGCTGCCATCCCGCCGGCAGCGGCAGGTGATCCTCGCCCACCACGGTGTCGACGTCATCGACTTCGAACACGATCGGACCCGCGGGACAATGGGTGAGCACCCCCGTCCCGCGAAGCGCCGCGGGCGGGCGATCGTGCGCGATGAGCGCGGCGAGGTCCACCAGCGGAATGAGCCGGTCGCCCACGGCAGTCACGCCGCGGACTGCGGGCAGGACGCCGGGTGCCCGGTACACAGCGTCCAGATCGAATACGTGATCGAGATCTTCCAGCCGGAAGCCGTACTGCTGGCCGTCGGTCCAGGCGAGGAGGTAGCCTTTCATGCGGTGCGCATCCGCTCGAGCGCCTGGACGATCCGCCTAGCGAGGTGCGGCAGCGACACCGGTTCCTCCGCAGCCCCACTGCTGAGGGCGACCTGGGGCATGCCGAAGATGACCGCGGTTTCGCGATCCTGCGCCATCGTTCGTCCCCCGGCTTCTCGCATCGCCTGCAGTCCTTCCGCGCCGTCCCGGCCCATGCCCGTCAGCACGACGCCGACGGCGTCGCCTCCGAAGACCGTCGCCACCGATCGGAAGAGTGGATCGGCCGCCGGTCGCACGCCCCAGACCGGGACGTCGCGGCTGAGCGCCAGATACGGTCCGTCTTCATTCACAGCCACCCGCATATGATAATCTCCGGGGGCCACGTACGCCGTGTCTTGAAGGAGGGGGACGCCATCCTCCGCCTCGACCACACGGAGCTGGCTCGCGTGGTCGAGACGTTGCGCCAGGCTGCGGGTGAACTTGGGGGGCATGTGCTGCACGATGAGGATGGCCGCACCCTGGCCTGGGGTGATCCGGGGAACGATCTCGGCCAAGGCCCTCGGTCCCCCTGTGCTCGCGGCGAGCGCGACGACCGCCCGGGCCCGACCCACGAGGGGAGGGCGCGGTGGTCGCGACGGCGCAGGTGCAATCCCCGCCAGCATCGGCACGCGATCCAGGTGGGCCTGGCGGGCCGCATCCAACGCGCCGAGCAGCCCATCGCGCAGGGTGTCGAGCGCCCCCGCGTCTCGACCTTCCGGTTTCGCCACGACTTCCACGGCGCCCAACTCGAGTGCGCGAATCGCCGCGTCGGTGCCCGGACCGACGTAGGCGCTCACCACCACGATTGGACGAGGCGCCTCGCTCATGATGTAGCCGATGGCATCGAGGCCGTCGAGACGGGGCATCTCGATATCCATCGTGACCAGGTCGGGCTCGTAGCGATGCGTCTTCTCGATGGCATCCTGCCCGTCACGGGCGGTCGCGACGACCCGGAAGGCGTCGCTGCAACCGATCAGGTCGGACAGGACTCGGCGCATGAACGCGCTGTCGTCGACCACCAGCACGGTGGTCCGGCCGTCAGAGCTCTTCGACCGCATGCCCGACGGACCGCACGTGCACCGTACCGTTGGCCACATCAAACCACACCGACCGGCCGGTCTCGCCACCCACCGCTTCCCCAACGATGGGGATGCCGGCGCTTCGCAGGCCGAACCGGCAGGCGACGACATTGCGCTCGCCGATGTGAATGGTCCCCGCTTGGAGGAGATCAGCGAACATGCTCGCGCCTCCAATGAGGCGCGCCGTCACGCGGCGGACATCCGCGCCGCACTCCCGCATCTGCGCCACGGTGTGGGGTATGGCCGTATCCGCGGCCCGACCGGGATGGGCCGGATGCTTGGAGAGCGCGCGTGTGGGGAGGAGGACGTGCGCCAACGCCCCGACCTGCGTGGCCTCGTCGTACAAGATGACCGCTACGCAGCTGCCAAGGCCCAACGCGGAGAGGGTACCGGTCCCGCGCGCAATGGCGACCTCACCCATCCGCACCAACCGCTGGTCGGGTATCGTGGTCACGGACGGCGGTAGATGCGCTCCCGGGCGTTTTCCAGCACGAGTCGCTGCCGCGCCTCGCCAAACAGCACTTCCACCTTGCCGAGGATCAGGAATCCTCCCGGGCGCAGCGCATCGATGAAGCGGGCAAAGAGCCGGTCCTGACTGGGGCGGTCGAAGTAGATGACCACGTTGCGGCAGACGATGAGATCGTAGGGCGGCGACGGCGGTGGGTCTCGGAGCACATCGTGCTGGGCGAATTGCACCAGGTCTCGGACGGCTGGAGCGACGATCCATCGCTCGCCCGGCGTGAAGTACCGGGCCATCACCTCGGGCGGCGTTTCCTCGAGCGTTCCCTGAGGATACGTGCCGCGGGCAGCGCGTTCGAGACTCTTGCGATCGAAATCCGTGGCGTCGATGGAGATGCGGACCGAATCGTCACCGGTCCGCCGGGCGTGCTCGAGAAACACGATGGCGAGCGTATACGGCTCTTCACCGGAGGCGCAACCGGCTGACCACACGCGCCGGTGCCCAGGTCCTCGCCCCCACAGTGCCGACACCACGTCCCGCATCACCACGTCCCACGTTTCGCGATTGCGAAAGAACTTCGTCACGTTGATCGTCAACGCTTCGAGCAGCCGGTCGTATTCGCCGCGGTCGTCGTCCAGTACCTCCGCATACTGGGCGTACGTGTGCACGCCCCGGGCCCGCATGCGAACGGCGATCCGCCGGCGCAGACAACTCTCCTTGTACGACTCGCACCATACGCCGCGCTCGGCTGCGACCTTTCCCATCAATCGGACCAGGTCCGCATCCCGCTCGTTGGGCTTCACTTGAGGGCTTGCATGGTTTCGAGGTTCGCCCGGGCCAACTCGTGATTCGGGTTCAGCTCGAGCACCATCTGCCAGAGGCTCGCTGCCCCGTCGTGGTCATGTTGCTTGTAGGCGATGTTGCCCAACCGGAAGTAGACGTCCTCCCCGAGCTTGGGATCGAGGCGAACCGCTCGCTGGTAGCTGTCCCACGCGTCGTTGAAGCGGCCAGCCCGATAGAACAGGTCACCCAGATTCTTGGAGATTTGGGGCAGCGAAGGGTCGTCGGTGAGCGCTTGTTCCAGTACTTCCTGGGCGTCGTCGCGATCGCCGCGCACTTCCAGGAGGACCGCAAGGTTGTTACGCAGCACGACCTGATCGGGGAACTGCTCGAGCCCCTCGCGGATGAGACGCTCGGACTCGTCGTACCGCTCCAGACCTGCCGCCGCGAGCGAGCGCGCCCAATACCACAGTTCGGTGAGCGCGCGGTCCCGAGCGACCTCACGCGCGCGGTCGAGCCGACCCGCCGCCACCTCGCAATCGCCACGGCGCAGAGCCGCCACTCCCCAGCCGGTGAGCACTCGGGGATCGTGGCGCGCCTTCGAGGCCGCTTCGGCGTACACACTTTCGGCTTCCTCGAGCCGGTCCGCCTTCTCATAGCTGAGCGCCAGGTTGTACAGGATCGACGGCTTGGGCCCCTCCCGCTCCGCCGCCTTCTTGAGGAGTTCCGCCGCCTCGGACCACCGCGCCTGTTTGAGCGCGATCAAACCCAAATGGAACCACGCCGACCCGTCCTCCGGCCGGAGCTCGACGACCTGCCGGAACTCGCGTGCCGATTCATCCAACATCCCGGCCTTGAAGAAGGCGACCCCGAGATTCCGGTGCTCGCCCATGCGCGTGTCACTGACCTCTTCGGTCGGGGGCGCTTGACTGCGCCCCGTGGGGTGCAGAAAGCCGGCGGTCAGGAGCCCATACAGCGCCTTGCCCACGTCGAACTCGTTCATCCCCGAATCTTCGACCACGTGTGCCACGTCCCGCACGCCGTCTACGAGCGGCAGAATACGCTCTTGCTCCGATGTCAGCGTGACGTCCGAGCTGCTGAGCCGGCCACGGTCGACGGAAAAGATGATATCGAACGACGGAATCTTCTTTTCGATGAGGCTCCACTCGTCCACGCGGCGAGCGCCCTCCAGCAACAACGATTCCGGATTGATGGAGATGGCGAAATCGTGCCGGTCGGGACGCACGTCGCCTTCGAACTGGAAGTTTCCGCTGGACCAGGTGAAGAGATTGTAGACGGCCTCCTCGATCTGCACCCGCACGTAGTGCTCGAGGTCGTCTCGCGAGAGCGCGCCCTGCTGCACCAGGATTTGTCCCAATCGTTGGTCCGGCGTTCGCCCTTGCTGCTCCACCGCGGCCACGAGCTCCTGCTGGGTGATCTTGTCGTTCTTGACCAGGATATCGCCGAGGCGATCGCGTCGATTCACGATCATCGCGTCCGCGATCCGTCCCCGTTCGAAGTAGATGTGCCCCAGATTCTGCCGATCGCTGATGGTCAGGCATCCCGTCTTCTGCCCGAGGGCGAGGAGCTGGAGCACGTCGGGAAGTGACGCCTCTTTGAGGCTGCCGCGGATGGCCACTAGTACATCTCCTCGATGGCCCGCTCACCGGGATCGGGCCAGGTCCACACCATCTTCTCACGGCTGGTGACCCCACCCCGCGGCGACGCGATGACACCACTGGTGCGCATGCCGGTGGGCCGCGGCCGGACGGGTTGCGCTCCCTCTACTAGCTCGCGAGCCAGGCTCACCGACGGCGACACGCCCCGCGTCTCCGCGGTGTCGAGCACGCGCTGGACCATGCCGACCACCGCTCGAATCCCGTCGGCCGAGCGGGCTGCGAGGTAGTCCGCGAGGTCGTCACTCACCTCACCATGCCGCTCCTTGAGCTTGCGGGCCACGATGGCGCGCCGCAGCTCGCGGTCCGGCGTCCCGATGGCGACCACCTGTCCCATTTCCAAGAGCGCCGCGAGTTCCCCGCCAAGACCTTCCGAGACGCGGGGCGCGGTGGTGAGCGTGACCACCACCTGTCGGTGCGATGCCCGGAACTGCGCGATGAGATGGGCCAGCTCTTCCTGCGGACGCTCCTTGCCAGCCAGCAGCTGCACGTCATCCAGCAAGAACGCGGTCACGGGTTGATAGCGGGACAGCCAGATGCCCAGTCGGTCACCCTCGAGCGCGTCCTCGAGCTCGTCTTCGAATTGTTGGGCGGAGAAGCACGCGACCATGGCGCTGGGCTTGGCGGCGAGGGCGTTGCCGATCGCGTGGAGCAAGTGCGTCTTGCCGACCCCGCTGGGACCCACCAGAACCACGAGGGGCCGTTCCACACCCGGCGCCTCGAGCGCGACACGAGCCGCTTGGAGTGCCGCGCGATTGGCCTCTCCCTCCACGTAGGTCTCGAACCGCCATGCCGCCGACGGCGCGGGCGGGGGAACCTGATGCTTGGTCGCCTCTTGCACGAGCGCCTCGGCTTCCGCCACGCGGTCCGGATCGGTGAACGCCGGGTCTTCCACCCGAGCGGGATCGACGGTTTGCATGACACCAGCCAGCGAGCGAAGACGTTTCACATCGCGCTCGAACTCGCGCAGGGCCTGGTCGACGGCGACCGAGACGTCCTGGAGCAACAGCTGTTCGAGCCGCGCCGTGCGATACCCCTCTTGCTGCCACCGCTCGATCCCCGCCTCGAGACGGGTCCGCCACTGCTCGACCTGGTGCTCCACGGCCTCGGTGACGTCGGACAAGAATGCCGCGAACTCGTCACGCGACGGCGCGGCTCCAGCTCCCACCGGCATCGGCGTGCCACCCCCCACCGCCGCAAGGGCGGCGCCCTCTCCCGCCACCAACGCCTGGACCATGTCCGCATTCAGGGCCTGCTCGCTCACCGCCTGAAGCGCGACAACGCGATTCAGATAGCCGAGGAGCTCGCGAATGCTCGAGACTTCGAGCCGCGCCAATGTCTCGACCACGTCTGCAGCCAATTCGGCGCCGCGTTCCCGGGCGCGTTGTTCCAGCACGGCAATTCGCGTCTGGAACTCTGGGAGGCCGATGTCCACCACCAGACCGCCGGCCAGGTTGGCGCGGAGCTGATCGTCGAGATCCTCGATCTCCGACGGCGCCTTGGTGCCCGTCAACACGACCTGCTTACCCGACTGCTGGAGCTGGGTCAGCACTCGGGAGAGCTCGCTCTGGAGGTCGGTCCGACGGGAGAGATACTGTACGTCGTCGAGCAACAAGAAATCGACCTGGCTGAAGCGGTTGCGGAACGCTTCTGTCTGTCCCGCGGCGGCGGCGGCCTGGAACGCCTCCTGAAACTCCTCCAGCGACAGGTAGGTCACGGTGCTGGCGGGCGTGAGCATGTTGGCCAGCTGACCGATGGCCATCACGAGGTGCGTCTTCCCGAGACCCGGGCCCCCATGAATCACCAAGGGGTTGTACGCGGTCCCCGGCGCCTCGGCCACGGCGCGTGCAGCGCTGACGGCCAGTTGATTGGCCGGCCCCACGACGAAGGTGCCGAACGTGTACCGCGGATTGAGGCCCGCCGTCACGCCGGCGTCTCCTGGCTCAGTCTCCGGAGCACTCGCTCCGAAACCGCCTTGAGGGTCTCGAAGATCCCACTGCCGTTGAGCGCCTCGGCCGAGAAGCTCGGCACGCCTCGGAAGTTCAGGGCGTCGTCGAGTTCTTCGGGCGAGAGAATGAGATCTCTGGGCAGATCTTGCTTGTTGTACTGCAGCACCAACGGCAGCTCCCGGATGTCGACGCCTTGCTCCAGGAGGTTGATCTGTAGGTTCTGCATGCTCTCGAGATTCTCGTCGAGCTGCCGCGCTTGGGAGTCGGCGACGAAGACCACACCATCGGCGCCTTGGAGCACGAGCTTGCGCGTGGCGTCGTAGTAGACCTGCCCGGGCACCGTGTACAGCTGAAAGCGGGTGGTGAAGCCCGAAATGGCACCGAGCTCGAGGGGCAGAAAATCGAAGAACAACGTGCGATCCGTTTGGGTCGCCAGCGACACCATTCGGCCCCGCCGACCCTCGGGTACTCGGGCGTAGATATACTGCAGATTCGTCGTCTTGCCGGACCGACCGGGCCCGTAGTAGACGATCTTACAGGTGATCTCGCGGGTGGTGAAATTCACGAGGGACATGGGATCACCGTCCGAAGAGGGCCGCGAGGCTCTCGTTGAGCTCACGCTCGAAGTCTTTGGCGAGCACGAGTTTTTTGGCCGTGGGCTCGGGGCTGGCTTCGAGCAGCTCGCGCACGAGCTCTTCGAAAAACAGTTGCACCAACCCCACCGAGGAGTCTCCGCCATACACGGCAAGGAGCAGCATGCGCCCCCGCGGCAGCTCGAAGCCGCCGAGGAAAACACCGTGTTGCGCGCCCTGATGATTCAGGGACTGGAACGACGCGTCGCTGAGCATCTTCGCGATTTCCCTGCTCGACGACATGATGGCCGCGCCAAGGGCCGCAGCGGACATCACGTCCACAGCGCGCGTGAACCCGTGTTGCGCGAGCACCTGACCGGCCGGCGTCATGAGGAGCGTCAACCGAGCCTGGCTTTCCCGTACGAACCGCTCCAACGGTTCGACGGTCCACGGCTCGACCGCCCGGGTGAGATTCACACGACCGCCTCGGCGACCCGCCGCATTTCCAACCGAAGCAGTCCGATATTCACGTCCCGATCCCCCACGGCCACCACCAGCACGCCATCCGGTGCCGGAACGGCCAGAATGGTCCCCCCGTGCGCCTGGAGATGGAGAAACCGCGGAACCCCTCCCCCCGCGGCTTCGCTTGCCTTTCGCAACCGCTTGGCGAGGCTCGCCGCCAACGCCGCCACGGCGTTGCCGCGCACGCCTTCCATGAGCGACTCGGCCACGACGAGTCCGTCCTCGCCGGCCACCAGCATCGCACCGCGCACTCCCCGAATGCGGGTGATCCGTTCCAACGCATCCGTGAACGCGAGCGTCACCGACGTTGCTCCTTGAGCCATTGGCGCGCGCGGCGCGATGCCCGTTCCGCCAGTACCCCGAGCCGTCCCTGCGGGACGGACCGGTCACGGGACATGAGCAGGACGGTCCGCTCACTCGGTCGAGCGAGCAGCAGGTTGCCGCCGTCCCCCTCGACGAGCATCGACCGCCACTCGCCGAGCTCCAAGAGCCTGGCGGTGCGCTCCGCTTCTTGCGCCGCTCCTGCGAGGTGGGCCGCCACCTCTTCGGCGATATCGGCCCCATCCACGGCGTGGAGGGACCCGGTGAGCACCAACCCGCGCTCGTCGACCAGCAGGATCCCATCGCCGCCGCCGCCTTCCAGATCTTCCCACGGGGTCGGTGGGGTGGGAGGGGCCCGCGGCGCCGACGCTCGGGGTTCCTCTGGGGCCGGCGGTGCGTCCGGCCCCGCGGCCGGTTCCGTAGGTGGCGCCGAGCCCTCACGAACGCGTTGGAGGGCCTGGACCACGGTTTGATCAGTCGGATCCGCCGCCAGGGCAAACTCGAGGTGCTCGACCGCCCCATCCAAGTCCCCCCAGCGATAGCACAAAAACCCCAGCCCTTTGTGGGCTCCGAGATGGCCAGGGTCCAGCTCCAGACCCACGGTCCACTCGTGGTACGCCCGCTCGAAGTCACCCAGATCGATCAGGACCCGGGCGTACAGATCGTGCGCGGCCGAGAGGTCGGGATGCCGCACGACACCCGACGCGGCGATGCGCGCGGCGGAATCGGTCTGCCCCCGCGTCCGCAGGGCCTCGCCGAGCCGCAGGAAGACGAGGCTCGCGGGATCGCGAGCGAGCTCGGCTGTCATGGCCTTGATGTCGTCAGCCATGAACCGAGCGCACGAGCGCGTCGAGTGTCTGTGCGGCCGTGACGGCCTCCTGCACCCGCTGGAGGTCGGCCACATCGGCTTGGGAGTCGTGCTCGCCAATCTTCAGCCACCGCTGCCACCACTCCACCGCCTCGTGGAAGCGGCCCTGGAGCGCCAGTGCGTCCCCCAGCAACCGATGCGCGGAGACGAGCAGCGGATCCAACCTGAGGGCGCGCCGCAAGTTTTCTTCCGCCTCGTGCGAGCGGTTGGCCGCCAGCTCCAACCGGCCCAAGAGGGCGTACACCACGGGCTCGTGGGGTCGGAGGGAGCGGGCCTGCTCCGCCCATCGTCGGGCTGCTTCCAGGTCGCCGGTCTCAGCGGCTGTGGTGGCGCGGGCCATCAGGTCGTCCAAGTCCTCAGGAGCCTCGACAGATTCACTACTGGACCGCCGGCGATCCGTGATCACCAGCACACCCGCGCTTTCCAGCCCGAAAATCGTCTTGGCGACCTCGAATTCGGACCGGCCAAGGAGAGTCGCGATGCCGCGAACGTCGCGATCCCCATCGATCGCGGCCATGACTTCCCACTCCGTGGGCAACAGATCGAGCGCTCCCTGGTCGCCACCCCCCGTGGGCGCGAAACTCGGTACCACGCCGAGGTTGGGGATCTTGCCCTCGATTTGCGACCACTCGTCGATCCGCCGAGCGCCTTCCATGAGCAGGGACTCGGTGGGGATCCGAACCGTGGCGTCCGCGGGCATGTCCGCCGCATTCTCTTCGGCGAAGGAAAAATACCCCTCGCGCCAGCTCAACAGCTCGAAGATGACCTCTTCCACCTGGAACCGGACGTGCCGCTCGAGCTCGCGCTGGGAGACGGCACCGATGGTCACCAACAGCTCGCCGAGCCGGCGCCGATCTCCTCGGTGTTGCATGTCACGGGCGCGCTGCAGATCGGCTTCACTGACCTTCCCCGCCCGGATGAGCAGATGACCGAGGGGATGCGGGTTGCTCTGGATCTGCGCAAACACCACGGCGCCGTCCTGAAACACGACGGTTCCCTGGTTGCGCCGGAGGTTGGACACCACGGTGAGGGTACCGGTCTTGCGGCTCAGGTCCAGTAGCTGGAAGACATCGTGGATTCCCAGCTCCTTGAGGGGTCCCTCGATGGCCATGGATCAGGCCGCCTCCGTCCGGAAGATCTGCTGAAGATCTTGTGCGGTCCGGACGTGTTTCCGCGCCTCTTGGGCGTAGCGACTCGAGGGATCGACCGCGACCACGCGCTCCCACCGCCCAACGGCATCGCGGTAGCGACGCAGGCGCGCCAGCGCCACGCCTTCAAAGAACAGCGCGGCCGGGTGATCGTGCTCGAAGGCCAACACCCGGCGGAAGGCGTGCAGCGCGTCCGGCACCCGATTGTCGTCCAGCAACGCATGTCCGAGCGCCAAGATGGCCTCGACGTCGGACGGGTCGCTGGCAAGGGCTTCCACGAGCAGGTGGATCGCGGCTTTGGGCTTTCCGTTTCGTCTATGGAGCTGCGCGAGCGCCAGGGCAGCCTCGGTGAGGGTCGGTAGGGCCTCCAGGGCGGAGCGATACGCGGTCTCGGCCTCGTCGTCACGGCCGCGGGCTTCGTGCACTTTGCCGAGGTCAACGCGCAATTGGACGATGCGCGGATCGAGGCTCAGCGCGTCCCGATAGGCGCGCTCGGCGGCCTCGAGATCCCCCATGCGCATGGCGACATCCCCTTCCAGCTTCAGGATGTCGGCCCTCTGGGGTGCCTGCCGACGCGCCTGCTCGAGTGAGGCGAGTGCCGCGGCGGGATCGCCCGCGGAAAGCTGGGCTTGGCCAAGGGCCGTAAGGACATCCGCGTCCGCGGGACGATCCCGGGCCAGGGCACCGGCGTCGTCGACGGCTTCGCTGCCCCGACCGAGCGCCACTAGTTGGCGCACGATGCCGAGCCGTACATCCTGCCGATCCGGGGCGAGCGCCTGCGCGTCACGGAAACGGTCGAGCGCCTCCCCGTGCAATCCCCGTCGGGCAAAGATCTCACCCGCCAACACCTGCGCGTCCACCTGATCCGCACCCCGGCCCAGCGCGCGGTTGACCTCCGCGGCGGCGAGCTCAAGGAGCCCCTTGTGCAGGTAGTCCCGCGCCAGAGCCAAGGGGTCGGTGGATGCGGGCGCTTTCCCGACTGGCTCCCGCTCCAGCTCGGCGAACAGGCCGTCCAACATCTGCTGGTCGAACTCGATGTGCTGGCCGGACAGCTCCGTCGCCACTTCACCCGAAATCTCCGGGACCACCGCGATCGTGGGATCCTCGTACTGGAGGTCGATGGCGAGCTGGAACTTCTGCGGGATGTAATACGGATCGAGCTGTTGTGCCCGCGTGACGGCCCGAAGCGCGCCGTCGTAGTCGTTGAGCTGCGAGAGTACGAAGCTCAGGTTGTAGTGCGCCTCCGCGTTGTTCGGCTCGCATTCCACGGCCCGGGCGAATGCGTTCCGAGCGTCGGCGATACGATCCATCTCGGTGAGGACCCACCCAATGCCATTCCACGCTGAAGCCGAGCGTCGATCCGAGCCCAGCGCCTGCCGGAATGCCTGGATGGCGAGCTCGAACCGCCCGAGCTTGAATAGCAGGAACCCGAGGTTGAGCTGGGGCACGGTGAGCCCGGGCTGCGCGCGCAGCGCGTCCCGCAACGTCTCGACCGCTTCCTCATGCCGCCCCGTCTGTGCGAGGGTAATGGCCAGGTTGTTCTTGGCGAGCGCATAGTCCGGCGAGGCGGTGACGGCCTGCTCGTAGCAGGCGACAGCCTCTTGGAACTGGCCCAGCTGATGAAGGACGACGCCGCGCTCGTTCCAAATCTTGGGAGAGTCCGGTTGTTCCTTCGCTAAGCGCTCATATTGCTCAAGCGCCGCGGGGTAATCGCGCTTGAGCAGCTCCACCTCGGCCAACGCTTGCAGCACGAGGTGACGGTCCTCACCCCGCTCGAGTGCCAGCCGGTATTCGCGAATGGCCTCGTTGTAATACCCCTGTTGCCGAAAGGCCAGCCCCAGATTGAAGTGCGCCAACTCGTCCTCGGGGTCCTGCATGGCCGTGAGGGCCTCGAGGCTGCGCCGGGAGACCCGTTTTCGCTCCGCCTTGAACCGTTCGAGCGACAGATTGGTTTGGGCGCGGGCAAACGTGGGGTTGAGCTGGATGGCTCGTTTGGTGGCGGCGCGGGCGTCTTCGTGACGACCGAGATCACCGAGGACGAAGGCCATTTGGTAGTACGCCTCGGCATTGTCCGGGCCCAGGGCCGTGGCTCGCTCCAGGATGCCCAAGGCGTCCTGGTTGAGTCCTCGATTGTACAGGACCTCGCCGAGATAGAGGTGTACCACGCTGCTCTCGGGGTCGAGCTCACGCGCGCGCTCGAGGGCGTTCGCAGCCGCTTCGAGATTCCCACGGTTCTTTTCCACGAGCCCGACCTGTATCAACGCGGCCATGTCGGCGCGGTCTCGCTCCAGCATGGCGTGAAACTCCCGGAGCGCCGCATCGGCCTCGCCCAGTGCCGCGTAGGCCCGACCCAACTCCCACCGCGCGGACCGATCCGTCGGGTCCCCCCGCAGCCGCTCTTTGAGCTCGGCCACCCGCTGGTCGTAGTAGCCAGTCTCGGTGTAGGCCAACTCTAAGTTCCGCTGCGCCACCTGCATCTTGGGGTCGAGCTCGAGGGCGCGCAGGAACTCCCGGATGGCCTCCTGCACCAAGCCACGTTCGTAGTACAGCACGCCGAGATTGTTATGGGCGCCTGCATCGGACGGATCGATGCGGTTCGCGAAGGACCGCAGCGTACTGCGGTCCTCCGGGGACATGACGTGTGGGGCTCCGACGTCAGCCGACACGTATGGCGTCGAAGATGGCCTTCAGAGACGCGAGATCCGGCAGGAGGAGGAAGTGTCCCTTGAGCTTCCTGCCCGCATCCTCGAAATGGAAGTTGCTTTCCACGCAGAACACAACGTCCCGATCGTGGCTGAAGCTCACGAAGGCCGTGGTGAGGACGGCCGCGGCCTGATCGATCACCAGGCCCGGCACCGAGGGCAACAGCATCATCCCCATGAAATCCGAGAGGGCGTTCATATAGGCACCACCGAGGATGTTCCCCGCCTCTTTGAGCGCGGACTGTTCCAATTCCCCAAACGTGGTGGTGGAACCCGGCTGGCGGCGCAGCAGCAAATCGCACAGCAGGCGCGCGTTGGCGTCCGGCAGGATCAGCAGCGTGCGGCCGGTGAGATCGCCTAGCATATGCATCAGGACCGCGGCCACGACATCCTCGGGATCGCCGAGCATCTCCGGGACTTGCTCGACCCCCCGAACCTCGATCTCGGGCACGCTGATCATGATCTTGCGCTGGGTCAGCTGGGACAGCGCCGTCGCGGCGTGACCGGCTCCGATGGTAGCTACCTCTCGGACCGCGTCGAGTTGCAGCTGATGTAGGTCGCGAAGGTCGTCCATGCCGTCTTTCTCCTAGACCAGCCCGCCGGCGTCCAGAATGAGAGCGGGAGCCCCGTCCGCCAAGATAGTGGCGCCGCCGAAAATGGGCATCGTCCCGCGGGGGGGATCAAAGGACTTCACCACGATCTCCTGCTGGCCAGCCATCCGATCCACCACCAGCCCGGACAGTCGATCCCCAATCTCGATGACGATCACCGGGCGCTGAAGCGGCCCACCCTCGGGGGTCCCCACCAGCGCTCGAAGATGGAGCAGCGGGATCACGCCGCCCCGGAACTGCATGGCGTCCCGCCCATCCACCTGGGTGACGGCCTGCGGATCGAGGTCGACGGCCTCGGCCACGTGCGTGATGGGAAGCGCGTAGCGCTCGTCCCCCACCTCGGCGATCAGCGCCCGCACGATCGCGAGCGTCGTGGGCAGCCTGAGCGTAAAGGTGGAACCCTCCCCCGCCACGCTCCTGATCTCCAGCGTTCCTCCCAGGGACCGCAGCCGACTGGCCACCACGTCGATGCCGACCCCGCGCCCCGAAACGTCGGAGACCTGCTCGGCGGTACTGAAGCCCGGGCGTCCCAGCACTCGCAACAAGAGATCGTCGCTGAGCCGGTCCACGTCTTCGGCCACCAGCCCGTCCTCCTTCGCACCCGCCAGAATCCGCTCCCGGTCAATCCCCTGACCGTCGTCCTGCACCCGAATCGCGACCGTGGCCCGCTCCCTCGTCGCGCTCAGCAGGATGCGTCCTTCCGGGGGCTTACCCTCCAGCTTACGCTGGTCGGGCATCTCGATACCGTGATCTACGGCGTTGCGGATGAGGTGGACCAGCGGGTCCCCGATTTCGTCCAGGATGGCCCGGTCCAGCTCGATTTCCTTCCCCTCCAGCTGGAGCGCCACCCGTTTCCCCAGTTGCCGGGCGAGATCTCGGACCAGGCGGGGGAACCGATCGAAGACCTGCCACACCGGCGTCATGCGTGCCTCGATGATCTCGCTCTGCAGCTCGGTGGCCAGACGGGAGATCTTGAGGGTTACGTCCTCGAGGTCGGGGTCGGCTCGCGCGGCCACCAACTCCGCCAGACGTCCCCGGGCGGTGACCAGCTCGCCAATCCGGGTCATGAGCCCGTCCAGCCGCCGCAGATCCACCCGCATGTGACGCGCGCGGCCCGCCCCGACGGCCGCCCCACCGGTGTCGATCTCGCCGATCATCACTTCGGCCACGTCGCCAGCCGCCCGAATGGTGGCTTCGAGCGTGGCGTCGTCCACCGTGGCCTCGATCCGGAGGGCAAAGCGGCCGTCGAACTCGTCGCGCTCCAGCGCCACCGGAGCGGGGCGCAGCGAATGGACCGCGCCCAGCTGCTCGAGCCGGCGCACAATCACCAGCGCTCGCGCGCCCTTGAGCTGGGTCTCTTGGCGCAGCGCGATTCGCACGCCGCGACCACCGGCCTCCGCACGCGCGACCATGGGTGCCGCCGGACGGGAACCACTGGGACGGGCGACGCGCCGCTCCATCGTGCCCGCGAGCCGGTCGAGGCCCTGGAGCACGTCAGCGGTTTCCACCTCGTCTTCGCGTCCCGCCACCGCCGCCTCGGACGCTTGCTCCAGCACGTCAGCCGCGCGAAACAGGAGCTCCAGGCTCTCCTCGGTGACGGCTCCTTCACCGCGCCGCAGGAGATCCAGGAGGTTCTCGGCGCGATGTGCCAGCTCCGCCACGGTTGCATACCCCAGCGACGCGGCCATGCCCTTGATGGTATGCACCGCCCGGAAGATCTCCACCACGGGCTCGGTCGCGGCCGGATCACGTTCCCAGTCCAGCAGCATTCGGTTGAAAGTGGCCAGGTGGTCCCGAGTCTCGGCGAGAAAGAGCTCGGCGTACTGCGGGAGGTCCATCCTACCCCAGGACCCGTTGGACGGCCTCGAGCACCCGCGACGGCTGAAAGGGCTTGACGACGAAATCCTTGGCCCCGGCCTGGATGGCTTCGACGACGAGTGCCTGCTGCCCCATGGCACTGCACATCAAGACGCGGGCATTGGGATCGACCTTCACGATCTCCCGCACCGCGTCGATGCCGCCCATGTCCGGCATCACGATATCCATCGTGACCAGGTCGGGGTTCAGCTGTTTGTACTTCTCGACAGCCTGCACACCGGTTTCGGCTTCGCCAATGATTTCGTAACCTGCTTGCGACAGGATGTCGCTGATCATCGTCCGCATGAAGATCGCGTCATCGCAGACGAGCACCGTGTGGCTCACACACCCTCCTACGACGGAAACATCGGACCCAACAACGCATCGAAATCGAGGAGTACGAACGACAGGTCCGCGCGACGGCCGACCGCGCGGACCACCGCCGGGTCCACCCCGGGGAGCGCACTGCGATCGGCGAGATCGGCAGACGGCACCGCCAACAGATCGATGACCTCGTCGACCACCAAGCCCACGGTCCGCGGCCCCACATCCAGCAACAGGATCGAGCCCCCGTCGCTCGCCGCCTCGTGGCCGAGTGCCCGCCGTCCGTCGACCAACGTGACGAGGGCCCCTCGCACGTTGATGAGGCCGGCCACCGCATCAGGCGCGCCCGGGACTCGGGTGGCTGACTGCGTCGAGAGGATCTCACGCACGGTCGCGGCCTCGGCCGCACAGGCCAGATCGGCCACTCGAAACACGAGAAGCCGGACGCCGGAAAAGTCGGCCATCTTATTTGAAGAAGCCAAGATACTCCAGCGGGGTTGAGCGAGCAAGCAGTGTCGGATCACCGCTTGCCACCGCCAGACACTGCCGTAGATCCGCGGGCCATTCGGAGCGGTAGCAGACCTCTTGGCGCGTCGTCGGATGGCGAAACCTGAGCATCGCCGCGTGCAGGGCCTGACGCGGCGCCGACGCTTCCAGGGCCTGGGCACGCTCCCGCCCCACCCCAGAAATCCGCCGGGCCCCGCCCCCACCATAGGTGGGATCGCCCACGACCGGATGGCCGATGTGGGCCGCATGAACGCGGATCTGATGCGTACGTCCGGTCGCGAGGCGGACCCGCACCAAATCGCAAACGTCGAACCGAGCCACCGGCTCGAATCTGGTCTGCGCCGCCCGCCCGGACGCGAGCACGGTCATGCGTTTGCGGTCCTTCGGGTGCCGGGCCACGGGTGCATCGACCTCCCGCGGTCCGTCCATATGCCCCCAGATCAAGGCGGCATAGACCCGCTCCACCGCTCGCCGTCCCAGGGCGGCGGTCAGCCGTCGATGCGCGTCATCGACTTTGGCGACCACCATGAGGCCCGAGGTGTCCTTGTCCAGTCGATGCACGATGCCCGGACGTCCGGCCGCGGACTTGGACAGCGGCGTGTTCCGGGCAACCAAGGCGTTGAGCAGCGTCTTGTCCCAATGGCCCGGCGCCGGGTGGACCACGAGACCAGCGGGTTTGTCCAGGATCAACAGGGCTTCGTCCTCGTGCACGACGTTCAGATCCACGGGATACGGGGAGAGTGTGCGCGGCGGGTCCCGGTCCTCGGCGATGAGCACGTCGATGAGGTCGCCCCGCTCCAACGTACGCGATGCCCGGGCGGTCCGTTCATTGACGCGGACGGCTCCATCGGCGATGAGCCGGGCAGCCTGCGTGCGCGAGAGGGCGAGCTGATCGGCGAGGAAGCGGTCGAGCCGCTCGGTCTCAGCCAGGACCTGAAAGGTACGGGTGGAAATGGCCGGTCAGGCCTCGGCGGCGTCCGCGCGCTCCCCAGCCGTGAGGGTGTCCTGCCGTCCCTCCTGCCAAAAGGCCATTGCCAGCGCGATGGCGCCGCAGGTGACGGCGATGTCGGCGACGTTGAAGGTTGGCCAGTGGAACGGACCGATCCAGACGTCAATGAAGTCGATCACGCCTTGGGCGCTACGGATGCGGTCCACGAGATTCCCCACCGCGCCACCACACACGAGGCCGAGCGCGGTGAGGCGGAACCACTGGGACGGATGGGTGCGCTGAGCCATGGTCCCCAGCACCACCAGGGCGGCGATCGCGAGCCCCATGAACACCCACCGCGAATACTCGCCCACGTGAATCCCGAACGCGGCACCCGGATTGTAGACGAGCCGGAAGAGCAGCCAGTCTCCAACCACACGGACCGGGATCCGGGATAGTGTGCTGACGGCGATCTGCTTGGTGATGAGGTCCAGCACCACCACCGTGACGCCAACAGCCCAAAACAGCCTCCGCCAATTACGCCCGTTTTCCATCTTCTTCCTTGGCCTTGCACTTGATGCAGAGTCTCGCATGCGGAAGGGCGTCGAGCCGCTCGAAGCCGATGGCCTCGCCGCACTCGTGACACTGCCCGAATTTGCCCGGATCAAAATAGAGTCGCCGCAACGCCTCGTTGACGTGCCAGAGGTAGCGGCCCTCTTTGGACGCAAAGAGGAACTGTTTCTCGCGCTCCATCGCGTCGGTCCCCTGGTCCGCCATGTGGAACGAGTATGACGACAGGTCCCCGTCGGAAGACTGCAGGGTACCGCTGAACTGCTCGCCATAGTAGCCGAGCTCCTTCATGACGCGGCTGCGCTCTTCCAACAGCCGCTTCTCCAGGTGGGCCAGCTGTTTCTTGTTCATCGTGTATTCCCGCCGCTCCCGCGGCTCTTCGAATCGGCCGGCGGCCCGTCGTGTCGGCGAAGCGACAGGACGACCTCGCGACCATCGATGTCCACTGTTTCACGCACGTCGGATGTAGAAAGGTCCCTTCCTACCTCGACGTGCCGAGCCAGGGTCTCCCCGGCGATGAAGCTTCGGAAAGCCCCGGCAGCCGCCAAGACATCTCCAGCGCCGGAGATGCTCAATTCGATCCGTGTATTGTAATCGTACGCGGCCTCTTTGCGCAGGCGCTGGACCCGATTGACGACTTCCCGGGCCACGCCTTCGCTGCGCAGCTCGTGGGTGAGCTCCGGATCCAAGGCCACCACCAGCGGTCCTTCGCTCTCCACCAGCCAATCGGTGATGACCTCACGCTCGACGATCACGTCCTGGGGCTGGTACTCGAACGTGCGGCCGTTTACCTGGACGGTCTGTGGCGCTCCACCTTCGAGCGCGCGCAGCTGATCGGCGGTGAGCTGGGCGGTTGCCCGCGCGGCCACGGGCGTGTCCTTTGCATAAACCTTGCCAAGCGTGCGGAAGTTCGGTTTCGCCCGGAGCCGCACGAGGTCCTCATCAGAGGCCACCATACTCACTTTGCGAACGTTCACCTCACCCGCGAGGAGATCGAGCAATTCCCGGGACACATGACTGCGCACGGCGCCGGGCATGGCCACGCGCATTTGCGCCAAGGGCTGCCGCACCCGGAGATTGGCCCGCTCCCGGGCGGCGCGGGCGAGAGACGCCAGTCGGCGGACCGCGTCCATGGCGGTCTCGAGTCCCTCCACGCGGCGGCCGCAATCCTCCGGGATCGGGCTCAGGTGCACCGACGTGCCGGTCAACCGCCGGTGGATCGCGTCGCTGAGGAAGGGAGCTGCCGGCGCCAGGAGCCGCGTGACGGCCACGAGCGCCTCGTGGAGTGTGGCGAGCGCCGCCGGGTCCGCGGCGGTGTCCGGCGCCCAGAAGCGCGGACGGTTGACCCGTACGTACCAGTTGGACAATTCCTGATCGCAAAACTGCATGATGGCCCGCGCCCCGGTCGTGACGTCATAGCCAGACCACGCCTCCCGCACCGCCCTGCTCAGCGAATCGAGTCGGGAGAGGAGCCAACGATCCACCAGCGGGCGCTCCGCTGCCGACGGGGCGCCGGTCTCCGGTGTCCACGCTTCGGCATACAGCGCGAAGAAGCCATACGTATTGCGGAGCCGCGTCAGGAACCCAAGCGAGACCTCGGGAATCTGACTCGGATCGAACCGCTTCTCCAGCCACACCTGGCTCGAGGCCACCAAGTACAACCGAACCGCGTCCGCACCGAATTGGCGGACCACGTCCACGGGGTTCACCACGTTGCCGAGCCGCTTGGACATCTTGCGTCCCTCGGCGTCGAGCACGAGCCCATTCACGATCACGTGGCGGTATGCCGGACCGTCGCGAACGCCCACGGCAATGGCGAGGAGCGAATAGAACCACCCGCGGGTCTGATCGAGCCCCTCGCAAATGAAATCCGCTGGGAAGTGTTCCTCGAACGCCTCCCGATGCTCGAAGGGGTAGTGCCATTGCGCAAACGGCATGGCGCCGGAATCGAACCAGGCGTCGATGACCTCCGGGGTGCGCCGCATCACGCCGTCGCACTCGCGACAGCGAAACGTCAGCTCGTCGATGAACGGCTTATGTGGATCGAAGTCCTCGGGGAGGGCACGCCCAGCCTGCGCGGCCAGCTCCTGATAGGACCCAATGACGACCCGGTGCTCCTTGGGATCGCGATCGCAGAGCCAGACGGGGAGGGGGGTGCCCCAATATCGATCGCGGGAGAGCGCCCAATCCACGTTGTTCTCGAGCCATTCACCAAACCGACCCGCCCCTACCTCCGGGGGGTTCCAGTCCACCGCCCGGTTGACCTCGATCATCCGGTCTTTGAAGGCCGTCGTACGCACAAACCACGATTCCCGCGCGTAGTAGATGAGGGGTTCGTCGCACCGCCAACAAAAGGGATACGTGTGTTCGTACCCTTTGGGCTCATAGCGCCCGAAAACCTTGCCTTCCGCCACGAGCCGATCCGCGATGATCTGGTTGGCTTCGAACACCGTGAGCCCTTCGATCGCATCCCAGTTGGTGGCGGTAAACCGACCACTGGCGTCCACGGGGTTCACGAAGAACAGCCCCTCGCTCATCACGGTGGCATAGTCGTCGGCCCCGAAAGCCGGAGCCATGTGCACGAGCCCCGTTCCTTCTTCGTTCGTGACGAACTGGCCGGCCACGACGCGAAACGCCCGCGCCGCGTCCACCTCGACCGCGTCGAGCAGCGGCTCGTACCGTTGGTCCACCAGATCCGCCCCGCGCCACGTGCCGACCGTGGACAGACTCGCCAGGGGTGCGCCGCCGGTGGCACCGGGGATGGCCTTGGTGCGGGCGATGGTCTCTTCCACGATGATGCGTCGTCCGTCGCCGACTTCCAGCTCCAAATATTGAAAGTCGGGATGCACGGCGATGGCGACGTTGGATGGCAAGGTCCAGGGTGTCGTGGTCCACACGAGCAAATAGCGATCGTCTTCCCCAACCAGCCGGAACAGCGCGTATATGGACGGACTGCGATGCGTGGCGTAACCCTGCGCCAATTCGTGGCTGGACAACGTCGTTCCGCACCGTGGACAGTACGGCAGCACCTTGTGCCCCTGATAGAGTAGGTCGCGATCGGCGAGTTGCTTCAGGATCCACCACACACTCTCGACGTAGTCGTTGGCATAGGTCACGTAAGGACGTTCGTAATCGAGCCAGTATCCAATGCGCTCGGAGAGAGCCTCCCAGTCTTCTTTGTATCGAAACACACTCTCCTTGCATCGCCGATTGAACTCTGCCACCCCGAGACGCTCGATATCCGGCTTGCCGCTGATCTCCAGCGCTTTCTCGACCTCAATCTCCACCGGGAGCCCGTGGGTATCCCACCCGGCAATCCGTGTCACGGATCGGCCCAGCATCGTGTGATACCGATTGATCAGGTCCTTGATGGTCCGCGCGAAGACGTGGTGGATCCCGGGCCGCCCGTTGGCGGTGGGCGGGCCTTCGTAGAACACGAACGGTTGGCCGTCGCGGGTGCGTTCCAGTGTGCGCCCGAACAAATCCTCGGCGCGCCATTGCTCGAGGAGACCGCGCTCCAAGACGTCGGGCTCTTCTGCGGGCAGTGGATCGTAAGGCATCAGGGCATGCGCTCCAGGACGGTGCTGACGAGACGGGTCAGATTGGGCTCCGCTCGCTGTGCCACCGCAATGATCTTCTGGATGTCCGCAGGCTCCAGCGCGTCCGGGAGGCACATGTCCGTGATGATGGAGATTCCCAGCACTCGCATCCCGCCATGGATGGCCACGATGACCTCTGGGACCGTCGACATCCCGACCACGTCCGCCCCGATGCGTCTGAGAAATCGATACTCAGCACCGGTCTCGAGGTTTGGCCCCGTGACGGCGACGTACACCCCCTCGCGCATGACGATCTGGAGCGCTCGGGCCGCCTCGCGGGCCAGCGCCCGCAATCCCGGATCGTACGGAGCGGACATATCCGGAAAACGCGGTCCCAACGCGTCGTCGTTGGGCCCCACCAACGGATTGTCGCCCAGCAGATTGATATGGTCCGCGATCAATACCAGATCGCCAGCCTGCCACAACGGATGCATGCCTCCACATGCATTCGACACGACGAGGGTCTCCGCTCCCAGGGCACGCATCACCCGCACCGGGAACGTGATCTGCTGCATCGAGTACCCCTCGTAGCGATGGAATCGACCCTGCATGGCCACGACGGCCTTACCGCCGAGTGTTCCCAGCAGGAGGCGCCCCGCGTGGGTCTCCACGGTCGAGAGTGGGAAGCCGGGGATCTGGTCGTACCCGATGGCTGACGCCACCGTCATCTCATCCGCGAGTCCCCCCAGTCCCGTGCCGAGAATGAGCGCCACGGTCGGATCCACCTCGCTCTGCTGCCGAACCGCGGCCACGGCCTCTCGAATGGACTGCGGAAGCGCGACCGTTGTCACGAATCCTCCGGCATCCGCGGCACGGCGCCATCGTTTGCATGACGCGACAATGCTTCGACCTGGGCCATGTACCGTTCCAACAGCGACCGAAACGCCGTGAGATATCCGCTGAACTCATGGTGCGCGGATTCAATGTCCCGGCGAAGCGTCACTTCGCGGGTGCGAGCCGCCGACACGATCTGCTCGGCACGCACTCGCGCCTCCTGCAACACGAGCTCCATCTGCTTCTTGGCCGCCTCCTCGGCATCCTGCCGCACCGTCTGCGCCAGCAAGACACCGTCGTTGATCGCTTTCTCGCGGTCGCGGTATGCCTTCAGTTGCTCGCGCATGTTGTTGAGCCGCTCTTCGAGCAGCACGCGCTCTCGAAACAACCGCTCCATCTCGTCGGCCACGCGCGCTTTGAAGTCTTCGACGTCGGCGCGATTGTAGCCAAACATCTCTCGGTGGAATTCCTGACCACGGACATCGACCGGTGTGAGGCGGAATGCGTCATCGTTCATTGTGGGCGTTCTCCAAACAACACGGTCCCCAAACGCAGAATAGTGGCGCCTTCTGCCACGGCCGCGGGAAAATCCCCCGACATCCCCATCGAAAGCGCCGGTAACCGCCACCCCTCTCCCGACAGCGCCTCTCGCAAGCCGCGCAGCGCTCCAAATACGGCCCGCTGTCGTCGCTCATCGTCCGTGAAGGGCGCCATCGTCATCAGCCCCTCCAGCCTGAGATGGGCGCTCGCCCCAATTCGCCCCGCGAGCTCACTCGCCATGACAGGGTCGCACCCACTCTTCTGTGTCTCCCCTGCCACGTTGACCTGGAGTAACACCGGCAACCTGGCGTCCGGCGCGAGCCGACCCATCGCCTGTTCGAGCGCCCGTGCCACTCGCTCGGAATCCACGGATTGCACCATGGCAAACCGGTTCGGGACGAGCTTGGCCTTGTTGGTCTGGAGGTGGCCGATGAGGTGCCAACGGACCGGCACGGTCGCCAGTTCCTCCTGTTTGCGCAACGCTTCCTGTACACGATTCTCTCCCACATCCAGGAGCCCGGCCGCACACGCCGCCTGGACGGCGAGTGGGGGGTGTCCCTTCGTCACCGCCACGATGCGCACGTCGCCCGCGAGCCCCTCACGGGCCTGAATGCCGGCGATCGTCTCGCGCACCCGGGCCAGGTTTCCCGGAAGCGCGTCAAAAGTCATAGCCTTGAAACTTAGTCGCCAGGTTGGGGGGCTACAACGTGAATGGGCGGGATGGAGATGAGCCCAACGGGCCAAACGCGGCGTCCCACGCGATCGCCCATCCCGCGCACTCTCACTGACTGTCCGGAAACACCTCGAAGCTGTCCGGCGGCTCCACGCCCAACTGGGCGTCGAGGAGCAGATCCGCCAGCTGCGGGATGGGCGCCAGCTTGAAGGCCCGCTGCAAGTTCTCCAAGGCGCGCGCCGAATTCCCTGCGGCGGCGTAGGCCTGCCCCAGCGCATAAAACGGATAACTCAAGTTGGTGGCGATGTTGAGACTCGTGGGATCGAGGTCGAGCGTATCCGCCTCGAGGAGTCCCGAGTAGCGGTAGACGTGCCATGCCAACGAGTCCGTGCGAGGGACGTCGACCGGAACGCCGAGAAGACCAGGAGCCAACCGGGTCGAGTCCGGTGCTTCCCGGACGTTCAGCCGGAACACCAGCGCCTCCTGCGTGAGCCATGGACCGAGTTGGACCCAGTTGCCGCTTCCGGCCGTGAGGGCAAAGTAGAGTGGCCGGCGCTGCCAATTCTCTTGGATGAGCCTCAGGATCAAGACGTCCTTCACGTACAGCGGCGATCCCTCCGGGTACGTCTGCTGCACGCGGCCAACGCGGTAGTTGAGCCCGCGAGGGAGCAGCATGGGACGGAGCGCCGCAATATCCTCGTCTGGCCAGGTGTGGAGCGCGGGCGGGGGTTGATCGGGGGCCAGATCCGCATACCACGGTGCCTGCTCCGGCTCGAACGGTCGTACCGGATTGTCGCGCAGCTGGCGAATGTACCAGTCCGTGTTCCCCAGGGAGAGATTCACCACGGACACGTCGCGGCGCACGCCCTCCACCTCTTGAATGTACCAGAGCGGGAAGGTGTCGTTGTCGCCGTTGGTGAAGACGATCCCGTACGGCTCAACGGACTGCAGCAGATCGTAAGCGAAATCCCGCGCGAGCGTGGCCTCGGGCCCGTGGCGGCGGCTCGCGGCGTTGAAGTTGAGCGCAAAGGGCAGGAGCGCCAAGCCGAGGATGGCCGACGTGGGTGATATCCGGGGGCTCGCGCCATTCATGCGGGCGCGGAACAGCCGATAGAGTCCCGCGAGTCCAGCTCCAGCAAAGAGGCCCCACACCTGGAACGATACGGTGAAGAAGTAGTCGCGCTCCCGCACCTCGTGCATTTCCATATCGGGAAACAGATCCCAGCCGATGGAGAAGCCGGGCTTGAAGTTCATGTACCCCATGAGACCCGGTCCCGTGGTGACGAACAGGATCACCAGAAGCCAGAACATGGAGCGATCCCGCTCCTTGATCACCGTGGCGCCATAGATGCCGAGCGCCGTGAAGATGAGGGTGAAGGGAAGCCGCACACCGGCGAAAACCGGCTGTGTGGGGGCCAGACCGTTGGCCCACTGCCAATCGAAATACTGCAGGTAGTTCTGGATTTGGACCAAGAGAATCTCGAACGACCGTCCCGGGTTGCCAGGACCCGACGGGAAGATGGGATTGTCGGTCGGCAACCGCGGCGGATACTGCTCCCGCCGGATCACGGCCAAGAGACTCTCCCACGTCGATGGATCCGCCTCGTTGATGAACGGTCCCACGTTGGCGCGGATGTACAGGAACAGGTACGTCGATGCGCCGATGGCGGCGATCCCGACCACCGCGAGGGCAAAGCGGAACCCTCCGATGGTCGCCGCGTAGGAAGCCGCCGCCAGGAAGACCACCCCACCCACCACCATCAGGGTCGTGCTCCCGAGCCCCGTGCCGATCAGGAGGGCCCACACCCCGGAGAGCACGGCCCATTGCGCCCACTCGATACGGCGATCCGTGGGGTCCTTTGCCGGATCGGTGCTCAGCACGTGGGCCATGTACAGGATCAGCGCCGGGCCCACGAGCAGCGTCAGCAGGTGGGTGCCCAACGATACCGCGGCCAGATACACGATCACCATCAGGAGGTGGGCAGCGCGGTGCGTGCCCCGGTGCTTTCGCCAGAGCCAGGCCAGCCAGCAGATGACGGCAATGCTGAAGGTGGAGACCATGTAGACTTCGGTCTCGTTCGAATTCTGCCAGACCGTGAAGACGAACGCGGACGCGAGCGCCGCTGCGGCCGCGCCGCCCACCGTGAAGACGGGATCGTTCTCTCGCTCCCCCTCCCCCACCGCCGCCAACGCCATCGTGATCACCAGGAAGAACATCGCCGCCGCGGCCGCGCTGAACGTGGCGGTCATGAAGTTGGTGCGATACGCGAACTCGCCGATGGGCATGAGGGTGGCCCAGACGTTGGCGATGAGCACGAAGAGCGGAGTCCCCGGCGGGTGCGGAATACCGAGAATCTTGGCGGTGGCGAGGAACTCGCCGGCGTCCCAGAACGTGACGGTGGGAGCGAGCGTCCACACGTAACCGGCGAACACTACGGCGAACACTGCCAGCGCCGCCTTGTACGGTGGTCGGCGATCCGCCGAATCGATTGGCGTGCGATCCTCGGGCATACGGATTATGGGTATTGGTGTCGGTGTTGGTGTTGGTGTTGGTGTTTACGCCGCTGAGGCGTCGCGGCCGGCGGCAGCCAATTCCAGGGAGGGGCGTTCCCGCCCGGTGAGTGCTTCGCGGACCTCTTCCGGTGTCACACCTCGCCGGAGCATCCCTCGAATGGCCAGCGAGATCTTGGACGTCTCCTCCGACACGACGATCACAATGGCGTCGGTTTCCTCGGATAGCCCGAGGGCGGCACGATGGCGCGTGCCCAACGATCGGTCGCTCACTGGAAACTGGGTCAAAGGTAACACGACACCGGCTGCGACGATGACGTCATCCCGGACGATGACGGCGCCGTCGTGCAGCGGCGAGTAGGGAGTGAAGATGGTCGTCAACAAATCGGCGGAGACGGCGGCACGCATTTCGGTGCCGCTCTCGAGATACTCGTTGAGCGCCGTTTCCCCTTCGACGGCAATGATCGCCCCGGTGCCATTGCGCGAAAGTCGCGTCACCGCCTCGGTGACCTCGTCCGCCACCGCCCGGGTGTTGGTATTGCTCAGGAACCGGATGGCCCGGGAGCGTCCCAGCCGAGCAAGGGCGTGCCGGAGCTCGGGCTGAAATACGACGACGGCTGCGAACGCTCCATACGTGAACACCACGCCGAGGAGCGTCGTGATGACGTGGAAGCGGAGCACCACCGCTGCGAAATAGATGACCCCCAACACGAGGAGGCCGACCAGAATCTGCAGCGCCCGTGTCCCGGCGAGGAACAACAGCAACCGATAAATGACGTATGACACGAGCAAGATCTCGATCACGTCATACCAGTCGGGCACCAGAAAACGCAGCTGCTCGAACGGCATCACGCCCTCCCGACGGCGTGGGCGAGATCCAGCGCCTCGCGCACGATACTCGCATTGTGCACCCGAAACAGCGTGGCGCCCAGTTGGCAGGCCGCCACGCACACCACCGCCGTGGCTTGATCCTGAGCTCCCACGTCTCGATCGGCGACCCCGAGGAATCGCTTGCGGGACGGTCCTACCATCACCGGAAATCCCTGGGCCACCAGCAAGGCCATGCCACGAAGCGCAGCGAAGCTCTGTGCCGGCGTTTTGGCGAATCCGAGTCCTGGATCCAACACGATCCGCTCCCGAGCCATCCCGGCGTGCGTGGCCCGCTCCACAGCCTCGCCCAACTCCGCGGCGGTCTCGCCCGCCACATCCTCATAGGTTGCCCGTTCATAACTCGCCATGGTGTCCGTGGATCCCCGCGAGTGCATCAACACGAGTCCCGCGCCGTGCGACGCGCACACGTCGGCGATGTGTGGATCGAGCCGAAGCCCCGACACGTCATTGATCGCCCAGGCACCCGCGTGCAGGGCCCGCTCGGCAATCTCCGCCTTGACCGTATCGATGCTCACCGGGACGCCGGGCAACGCGCGCTCGAGCCGCTCCAGCACAGGGGCGAGCCGATGCCACTCTTCGTCCACCGTCACCGGCGTGGCGCCGCCCGGCCGTGTAGACTCCGCACCCACGTCCAGCATGTCCGCACCGGCTGCGACGAGGGCCTCGGCGTGGGCAAGGGCGGCATCGGGCTCCAGATAGCGCCCCCCATCGCTGAATGAATCCGGGGTGACATTGAGAATCCCCGCCACTACGGGACGATCGAGCTTCACCGTTCCCCGACGGGTGACCCACCGATCCGGGGGCTCCACCAATCCCCGTAGTGCGCCGGTGAGTGCCTCGGCCTCCGCACCCGCCAACGGCGCGGCGCCGGGACGCGCAAGCCCAACCAAGCGGGCCGCGCTGCCGGCCAACAGCACCCAGCCGTTGCCGGTGAGCGACTCCAGTCCCTGACGCTGGGCGATTTCGACGAGCGAACGGCAGTGGTCGTGGGAAACGTCATCGAAGACGATGGCGGCGGGACTCAAGCCCCGAGCGGCGGCGTCAGCGTGCGCCGCGTCCATCCCCCGCCGCACCAGCGCGTCCCGAACGACTGCCGGGGTGCGCGAAGCCAGCGGGGTGAGATTCACGCGCCCGCCGGCTCGGCCGGCGGGGTGCCCAGGACCGGCCCCCGACCGGTTCCGGGTGCCTTGTCCGCCGCCGGTATCTGCTTGCTTCCCTCCAGCGGCGGTGCGGGAGCGGGCGCCCGAGCGGGCAACTCCTCCCCTTTGGCCAGCAACTCCACTTCCTCCCGATCCAGCGTCTCTCGCTCGAGCAGCGCCTCGGCCATCTTGTGGAGGGTCTCCATATCCCCCTCGAGAATCGACCGCGCCCGCTCGTACGCATCGCCGAGGATCCGCTTCACCTCGGAATCCACGAGTTCGGCCGTCTTCTCCGACACCTCTCGGTGCTGGCTGATTTCGCGTCCCAGAAAGATCTGCTGCTCGCGGTCGCCGACGGCCACGGGGCCCAAGACGTCACTCATCCCAAACTGCGTGACCATCCGGCGGGCCATCTCGGTCGCTTGCTGGATGTCCTGGGCCGCACCGGTGGTGACCTTGTCCGATCCGAAGATCAGCTCCTCCGCCATCCGCCCACCGTACGCCATCGCCAAACGCCCCAGGATGTACTCCTTGGTGTAATTGTGGCGGTCCTCCTCCGGCAGGGAGAACGTGATCCCCAACGCCCGCCCCCGGGGGACGATCGAGACCTTGTGCACGGGATCCAATCCGGGCACGCGAAGACTGACCAACGCATGGCCCGCTTCGTGGTAGGCCGTGAGCCTCCGCTCCTCTTCTGAGAGGACGAGACTCTTGCGCTCGACTCCGAGCATGACCTTGTCCTTGGCATCCTCGAAATCGACCATCTCCACGTGCTGCTTGCTGCGTCGCGCAGCCAACAGCGCTGCCTCGTTCACGATGTTGGCGAGATCTGCGCCGGCGAGCCCCGGGGTGGCCCGGGCAATCACATCGAGCTTCACATTGTCGGCCAATGGGATCTTGCGCGCGTGGACCTTGAGAATCATCTCGCGTCCGCGCACATCCGGCATATCCACCACGATCTGTCGATCGAACCGTCCCGGGCGGAGCAACGCAGGATCCAGCACGTCCGGCCGGTTGGTGGCCGCAATCAGGATTACACCCTCGTTGGACTCGAACCCGTCCATTTCGACCAGCAACTGATTGAGCGTCTGCTCACGCTCGTCGTGCCCTCCACCCAGCCCGGCGCCACGATGCCGGCCCACCGCGTCGATCTCGTCGATGAAGATGATACACGGCGCATGGGCCTTCCCCTGCTCGAAGAGATCGCGCACCCGCGAGGCGCCGACCCCGACGAACATTTCCACGAAATCGGATCCCGACATGGAAAAGAACGGGCGCCCGGCTTCACCCGCCACCGCCCGTGCCAACAGCGTCTTCCCCGTCCCTGGGGGGCCCACCAGCAAGACACCCTTGGGCAACCGTCCACCCAGGCGCTGGAACTTCTGAGGGTCCTTGAGGAACTCGATGATCTCCTGCAGCTCCACTTTGGCCTCATCAGCACCCGCCACGTCCTGGAACGTCACCTTCGGCGTGTCGCCCGTCAGGAGCTTGGCCCGCGATTTCCCGAACGAGAAGGCGCGGTTTCCGCCCTGCTGGACCTGACGGAAGAAGAAGATCCACAGCCCAATGAGGATCACCCACGGCAGGAGCTGGATGAAGACCGTGCCAAACGACGTCTTGGGCTCTTTGCCGGTGATCGCGACTTCCTTTTCCTCGAGCCGCTCGAGGAACAACTCCGAGTCCTGGATGGGGAGGACCACCGAGAAGCGCTGGGTCTCCCTGCCGGCGGTGGCGACGGACTGTTTGAACTCACCTTTGACGAACTTGCCCGAGGTGATTTCCACCTGAGCGATGTTGTTGGCCTCGAGCTGTTCTTGGAGGGTCGTGTAGGAGATTTCCTGATACCCATCCCGGTTCGCGTCGATCATCTGATAGAACGCGATCGGAATGAGGATGATGAGCAGCCAGAACACCACATTTCGGCTGAGCGCGGCCCAGCTGAACTTACGGTTCGGCGGTGAAGGTCGATCGGCCATCCTAGTCTCTCAAACTCCCTACGAAAGGCAGATGGCGGTAGTCCTCGGCGTAATCGAGTCCGTAGCCGACCAAGAACTCCGACGGAGCGTGGAAGCCGACAAATTGCGGCTCCAGCTCCAGTTTGTCCGCCCGTCGCTTGTGCAACAGCGTACAGATTTCGAGGCTCTGGGGATCGCGGGTGTAGAGCAGCCGCACGAGCCGATTCAACGTGGCCCCGGAATCGATGATGTCTTCGACCAACAGCACGTGCTTGCCCTCCAACACCGTCTGCGGATCGTAGAGTAACCGCACGTGTCCGCTGGACGTCTTCCCCTTGCCGTATGAGGCGGCCACGATGAACTCCAGTTGGTGCGGCCGGGGAACCTCCCGCACCAAGTCGGCCATGAACATGAAGCTCCCCTTGAGCAGCCCCAGGACCAAGAGTTCGCCGTCCCGATAATACTCTCCAATCTCACGCCCCAGTTCCGTGACGCGTTCCGCAATGGCCTCCGCATCGTACACCACGTCGACGTTGGAGAGCCCTCGCACACGATCAAGCGTCTCGGGTGGCATGCACCTCCACTCGTAGTGCCGGCATCCCGCGTGGTGGAACGGCCACGCTCGAGCGACAGATTCCAGGAATCCACACGACCGCCTCCCCCCTGACGAGCAGCGGATAGCTGCCTCGCTCCCTCCACGGGATTCGCGCCTCCATGAGGAGACGGCGGACCTTCCGATGGCCGATCCCGCCCAATGGGACGAGCGCATCTCCCGTGGCCAGTCCGCGTACCTGCCCACCTCCTGCCGTGACCCACGTGGTGAACGAGGCCCGCACCGGCTCGAGCGCCCGGCACTCTTCCCAACCGATCTCCCACCGACCCCACTGGATCCGACCCGGCTCGACCCCACCCCATGGCCGGGGTAGCGCCGGCTCGCTCGCCTGGCGCACCCACACCGGACTCACGATGCGGAGCCGATCAAACGCGATCTCGGCCTCCCACCCACCACCAAGCTCCAAGCGCCGGCCACTCGGCGCTGCGATCGCGAACCGCCAAAGCCGCGCGGCACGACGGGGACTCAATGCGCAGCCCGCCTCGCGGGCGAGCGCACGCAAAAGGGCCTCCGATAACAATTTATCATACTCCCGCAGGGGGGGGCGAGCAACCTCGCCACGCCCCGCCTGCACCCGGCAGTCCAGGTCCGGGAGTGCGCGCAACACCGTGCTCCATGCCCGACGCTCTTGGTCCGCATACCGAGCCAGATCCAGCAAACGATGTTCCACGCCCCGCCCAAATCGACCGCGCAAACGGGGCAGCAAACGATGGCGAATCCAGGAGCGGTCGTGTCGCTCGTCCGCATTGGCCGGATCGTGATGGACGGGAAAGACGACATCCAGATCTTCTTCCCTTGCTCGGAGCCAATCCGCCAGTTCGGTACGCGTAAAAGGAAGCAAAGGCCGCACAAGGCCGTGTTGGGTCTGTCCGGGAATCCCGGCCAGGCCAGCGGTGCCGCTACCCTTGAGCACGCGGAAAAGGACGGTCTCCACCTGATCGTCCGCATGATGCGCGGTTACCAGGTACCTGGCGCTCGCTTCCTTCTTCAAACGAAACAGGGCCCGATACCGCGCTTCCCTGGCCTCCGTCTCGGACGTGCCCACTCCCAACGAGAGCCCGACCCGGTGGCACGGGAGCCCGTACCGCGTGGCGAGGCTGACAACCCGCTCCGCCACCGTGGCGCTCTCGCGCCCAATCCCGTGATCGACGTGCGCCACGGCGAGCGCTACCCCCAGCGTGGGGGCGACATCGCTCAAGAGATCCAAGAGCGCCACGGAATCCGGTCCCCCGCTCACTGCCAAGAGGGCGAGCCCGGGCTCCGCGAACAGTCGCTCGTCTGTGACGTGCCGTAGGAACCGGGATCGGAGATCGCGCGTCATACCAACCGGGGCGCTCTTACCTGCGAGAGGGCTTAGCGGCGCGTCGTTTGGCCGTGGCGAGGTAGCCCGGGCGAAGCCCCAACAGACCGGATAGCTTCCGCATCAGATAGTCCTCGTGCCGCGCCAGCTGGCCATCCGAGAAGACCAACCGCCACATGACTTCGGCCAAGACCATCTTCTGGCCTTCGTCGTACTGTTCCGCGATCAACGAAGTGAACTGGAACAGGTCGACGGCCTGCCGCCGTTCCTGCTCGGCCAGGGCCATCAGCTCCCGCGCCATCGCAGCCGGGAGGTCGAAGTGCCGCATCAACGCTTCTTGAATGTGATCCTGCTCCGCGTCCGTGAACTCCTCGTCGGCATGCGCCAGCTCGAGCAGGAGCGCACACGCGGCAATCTGGATGGGATCCGGCCGCTCCTCGGTGGGCGCGGGATGGGCCGGTTCCGAGGCCACCGGCGTCGCATGCTTGGTAAAGAACGTCTTGATGGAATCGAGCATTTACACTGCCTCAGCGTTGATCGGGAGCACAAGCCAGCGCGGTGCTCCACCACCGTCCGTCACGGTTCATCGGGGTGTCCATGCCCCGCGCTGCTGCGCCAGGCGTCACGGGGCTGACGGCGCGTTCCATTGCACGAGCTCCTCTAACGGTTTGCGCGTCAGGTCCGGCACCACCGCGTCGTCGGTGGGATATCCTACGGGAAACAGAATATAGGGTTTCTCGTTCACCGGCCGGCCGAGCAGTTGCGACAGGAATCCCATGGGACTCGGCGTGTGGGTCAGCGTCGCCAGACCCATATCGTGCAACGCCGCGATGAAGAGACCGCAGGCGATCCCCACACTTTCATTGACGTAATAGTTGGTGACCTTCCGACCCCGATCGTCAGAGCCGTAGGACTCCTTGAACACCACCACGAGGTACGGGGCGATCTCCAGATACTCCTTGTGCCAACCCGTTCCCAGTGGCGCGAGGGCATCGAGCCAAGCCTTCGGGAATCGATGCTCGTAGTTCTCCCGTTCCTCCGCTTCGGCGGCCTGACGGATCTGCCGCTTGAGGTCGGGATCGTCCACGATTACGAAGCGCCAGGGCTGTCGATGCGCGCCCGACGGCGCGGTGGCGGCGGTTCGGACGGCGTACTCGATGCACGCCCTCGGAGGGGCTTCGGACGTAAAGAATCGCACCGACCGGCGCCGCCGCATCCGACCGTAGAATTCCCTCGCTCGTTGCTCCATCTCTTCCGCCGACAGGCGGTGAAACTCGAGCGGCACGAATCGACTCTCCGTCCCCGTCATGCGCAGCCTCGTCATCCTGACCCGACGTGGAAAGTTACCGAACCATTGGCGGCCGTGCTGAGCGCGTTTCACAAAAAAGGAGCGCGACCCATTCGAGCCGCGCTCGTCCGCTACTCCTCGGTGTCTTCCTGTTGTCCACCCATCCGCCACTCGGCGCCGTCAGAAATCGGGCTGGAGCACCCAGAGACCCGTATTCATGTCCGACACGTAGACCAGTCCGTTGTGGAGCTGGGGAGCCCACGTGCAGGTGCCACTTCCCGGACAACTTCCGGGGCCGTCATACCGGAGACTCCCGATCTCTCTGCTTTGCAGCTCCAAAGCGCCCACCAGTGAACCGCTCACGTCCAGCGCGATGAGACCATTGCCGTACCACGCGAGATAGAGAATCTGCCGATTCTCGTCCATCCAGAAGTTATGGGGTGTTGTCCCCGGCGATTGGAAGGTGGCGACTTCCACCGGCTGCGAGAGACTGGTGACATCCACCACGTGCATCACCCCGGGCGTCCCAAAGTCTTCTTCGCCCACGAACACGTATTCGCCGCCGGGCCAGTACCACGCGTTGTGCGTCTGTCCCCCCGCCGTCTGCAGCCGGCCTACCTCCACAGGATCGCCCGGCGTGCCTCCCGCGACGCCGTTACCGACATCGAGGATCACCAGTCCGGCA
>JBFJCP010000015.1:0-105604 GCA_041615815.1 Gemmatimonadales bacterium
ACGGGAAGCCGCACCGTCCAGAATGGGTTCGGGCAATGCACCTGGCACGCCACCTCATGGTGCAGGAGTGATACCAGCGCGGCAGAAGAACCTAACACTCAGAAACACAACAGCTTCCCCCGCGACACGCCGGTGGTCGGGAATCTGTCAACACCGCAGAACGCAAAAACTTGGGCAGCCGGGAGCGGACTGACCGCCTCGCCGAGGGGGGCGCTAGCGAGGAACCGCCATGCACGGAATCTGTGATCCAGATCACAATCTGGATGTGATGCATTATACAAACAGTCAGTGACCGATGGGCGGGCTGCTGCAACACTTCGCCAGTCACATGTCTCACGATTACCACAATTTCACACGGTAAAGTCGGCTTCGCTCCACAAGTCCTGACCCAGCATGGGGACACGGTCGTGGGGGCCAGGCATCAACCTTGCCCCTACAGCGAACCGTCAGCGGTTCCCGCGCGGCGTCCATGCTACAGGCGTCGTGATCGGGTTTCACACTTGCGGTTGAGCGTTGCTCCGGGAGGGATTGGTGACGCTCCAGCATATTGGGACGAATCTCCGGCGGGCGAGTCGGAGCAAAACCATCAGCGTTTTCTGCTTTACGGCCACGGCCTTCGCGTGTTCGGACGGCGCCCTCGGACCCGTGGGGCCCGAGACGGATCCACCGCTTGCATCACCGAGAATCCAGGTGATCAACGATGCGGCGGACCTGGCCCATCGGGTGCGGGTGGTCGAGGGGAGATCTCTTCCGATCCTGGCGGTTCCGGGGACCGTTTCTCAGATGCCCGGTGCGCCGTCGCGGATGCCGGAAGCCCCACCCAGCCTAACGCTGGTCCTCCGTGCCGAAGTGGATCCACCGGACTTGGGTGGGTTGACGATCCAGGCGACCGAAGTCGATCTCGATCGAGGTATCGCCTACGTCTCTTACAATGTGCAGGGTCCGGTGTATCGCGGTGGCGTGGATGCCTTTGACGTCAGACACGTCGCGACCCCACTGCTCCTTTCGCAGGCGCTCTTCGAGGATACCGACGTCTCCTCGTTGGATCAGCACGGTGGATACCTTTACTTGGCCACCGCCACCGGGGATCCGGCCTTTACATCGCCAGCCGTCCTGGAAGCCGTCGCGCTGGACGGCATTCGCCTGACGGCTATCTCCCGCCGCGTCGATCTTCCAAGCTACGCCGCGACGGGAGTTACGGTCGTGGGAGACCAGGTCTTGGTGACTTCGGGCAACACGGACGAGGGTGGCCTTTCGATTCTCGATCGTGGATCACTCGAGCGCGAGACGCTCATACCCTTTCGCGACGCCCGGGACGTCGTCGTCCAGGGCAACATCGCCATCGCGATGAAGGGCACGCCAGCCGAGCTGTATGTCGTGGAGCGAACGGCGGGAACGGTGCTCCGATTCTACTCTCCGGGCGGAGCCAACATCCCCGAGTCCAAGTCCACGATCAAGATCTTTCGAAATTTCGTGTTCGTTGCCGCCGGCGACGAAGGAACGAAGCTCGTGCGCTTGAGCGATGGTGCTGTCGTGGCCACCCTGCCGACGCCGCAGGTGGAAGGGCTCCCGCCGGAATACGCAGTCACCAATGCCGTGAGCGCGCACGGCAACCTGCTGTTCATGGCCAACGGCGGTGCAGGCCTCTACGTCGCACAAATTGTCGTGAACGAGACCGGTACGGATGCGGCGTTGGAGCTGGTGGGTCGGGTCGATTTCGGGGATGACAGCTCTGCCAATTACGTAGCGGCCAAAGGCAATGTTCTCTTCGTCGCGTCGGGTCTCGGAGGGCTCAAAATCGTGGAGATCGCCAACGGCGCGCCTACGATCGTCGAGGAAGAATAGACCCGACGAAGCGCACAGCACAATCGTCATGCTCGGCCGTCACCTCAACCATGCGGCTCGATGGTCTCTCCCCCGAGGTGGCGGCCGATCTTCTGGGTGTGTCCACCCACGACCGGCAGTCTCACCCGCCGGTCATGGCCCGCTCCTGCACCATCTCCACGATCAGTTGCTCGAGGGTTCCACGGGAAGCACATGGGAGCGCGCTACCGCTGACCGTCCTGGGCTTGGCCGTCGCTTCGAGCTCAGTCAGCAACACCGATTCACCATTCCCCGCGGCACGTAGGCTGGTGAGCAGGGAGAGGGTGACCGCGTACTGATCGGCGTAGGGAACCGCAGTGACCCCCTCGCCGCAATCGAGATACCGGGAGAGACGCTCGTTGCCCAGCCGGCGCGGCTGGAATCCCAGGTTTCCGATCCGGTAGGTCAGCGAATCGTACACGGAGACCGGAATCTCGAGCTCCGCATACACGTCGACGAGCGCCGGCCACGCCCGATCGATGGCAACCCCAAGGCCACGCGTATCCGCATCGGTCTCATGCGAAACGCCCACGCGATATCCGGGATTGGTGACCTGGGTGATGGTTTCGCGGCTTGGAGGGGTGGTGGTGGTATCGGCCTGGGAGGCGCCGCAGGACGTGAGCATCCACAGCCCGGGCATCGAGAAGATCGCAGCCATGATCCGAAGCGTTGTCATCCTCGTTTCCTTTCGAGATGCCGGCGTGGTCAATCGACGCCTGCTTGCTTGCCCGAGTCGCGCACGGCCTTGTCCGCCCGATCGATACCGGTGTGAATCAGGCCCACGACTTCGCGCATGGACCCGAGGCGGGCCTGAAAGCTCCCGGGTCGTTTGATCACGGTCTTGAGCTGATCCGTGGCATCCGCCAGCTCTTTGAATCCATCGCCCTCGAGCAATCGCTGAACGTCCTGGGCGGCGCGTTGACATTGTCGCAGAAACACCTCCCGTGTTCCTGCATTGGTGGCAGCCTGCTCGACGAGCGCATGGACCCGTTCCCACTTCCGCTTGGCCTCCTTCAAGACAGCCAGCCTGCGGAGCGCGTTTGCGCTCAGCTTCGGGACCATGGCCCCTCCGTGTGTGGCGGCACCCCGGCAAGATGTCCTGAGGACACGGATTTGTGCCAGCGGAGAGGACACCGAAAACGTGAAGGAAGGCTCATGCTGCCTTGTTTCTCAGCAGACGCGCCCCTGGGTACTGATGGTTCGCACACATTTCACCCACATTCGGAGATACCGCCCGTGAGACTCGAAACGATCATCGCCGGGGTGGATGGTTCCCGGCAATCTCTCCATGCCGCAACGTTGGCGTACCGCCTCGCCGAGGCACTCGGCGGAACCTATCACCTGGTGCACGCAGCCGCTGAGGTGCGGGCACCAACGGACATCTTGGGAATCGCGGCCGGCGAACCCACGCCGACTCAGCATATTAAGCACGAAGCCCGTCGCAAGATCCGAACGAAACTGCGGGGAGTGATTCCGGCCGACCAGCTGGACCGTCTGCAGGTCGAGGTTGGTCGCGCACCCAAAGTACTGGCGGACGCCGTGCGCCGTCGCGAGGCGGACCTCGTCATCGTGGGCGCCAAGCGGCGCTCTACCCTGACCCGTGCCGTCGTGGGCAGCGTGGTTCCCTACTTGCTCCGCTCGCTCGACGTACCGGTCCTGTTAGCAACGCCCGCAGATGAGGTTCCCAAACGGATTCTCGTCTCGGTAGACTTGTCCGGCGTCACGCACGCCACGCTCGAATACGCGGTTCAGCTGGCACGATTGCTCGGTGCCACAGTGCGTGCCGTGCACGTTGTCGAGCCGGATGTGCTTCCACCGGCGTTGCCCGTAACCATCGAACCCGAAGAGTTTTCCCGCCGGTCTCGCGATGTGTTCGTCGAGCGCCTCAAGGAATTCGAAGCGCAGGGACGAATCGAACGCGCGGTGCGGCACGGGAAGGCCGCGGAGGAGATCGCCGACGAGGCGTTGGCATGGGGTGCCGACCTCATCGTCATGGGCTCGCACGGGAAGGGACTGGTGGACAGGCTCCTGCTAGGGAGCACGACGATCCGCTTGGCCAACCTGCTCCCGACGGCCATCGTCGTCGTGCCAGTGGCGGAGGCGGTGGTCCCCTACTCTCGGCCCGCAATAGCCGCAGCAGCGTCCGCGCGTACGGGCTAGGCTCCGTTGGGGCGGGCGTACCCCCTCGGAGCTACCACAACGGAACGCGATTCACGGTCCGCCATGGACCGTGGCATCGATCCGCTGGGGTTTCCAGCTGCGCTGGTCCTCCCGATGATCGCGCCGATGACTACCCGCCGGGCAGCGCCAGCTCGCACCGGGTTGCGGCCGGGTGAACGACCGGCGCGCGATCCTATGGTGTGGGTCGCGGCGTCCCGGCTCCATTGGGCGGCAGCATCGGATAGGCGATCTCCGGCTGCCGGCCCGTCAGCGAGAAGAGGAACGCGACGATCTTATCTACCTCTTGATCGTTGAGTGCGGTGCCCAATTGTGAGGCTCCCATGACCGCTACCGCTTGCCGGAGATCCCACGCCTTGCCGGAATGAAAGTACGGCGCGGTCAACACGACATTGCGGAGACTGGGGACCTTGAAGACGTACTCATCGCTCACCGTACCCGTCACCTCGAAGCGGCCCTTGTCCTCCCGGGGGAGGAGTTCCGCTCCCGGAATCTCCATCACGCCAAACGGCGCATAGCGGTTTCCGCCCACGTTGATCCCGTTGTGGCATTCGACGCATTGCTTGTCCATGAACAACCGGAGCCCCTCCTTTTCCTGCGCGGTCATGGCGTCTTCGTCGCCAAGGAGATACCGGTCGAACGGCGCGTCGGGCGTGATCAAGGTGGCCTCGAACACGGCGATGAGCAGCCGGACGTTCTGGAAGGTGACGGGGTCGTCCTGCCCGGGGAACGCCTCGCGAAATCGGGCTACATACCCGGGAATCGCTTTGAGCTGCTCGACGACGTGATCCGGAGTGCTGCCCATCTCGAGGGGGTTGACCAGGGGCGTGGCCGCCTGCTTCTCCAAGTCCGGAGCCCGCCCATCCCAAAACTGGGCCGTATTGAATACCGCGTTGAACACGGTCGGGGCGTTCCGCCCACCACGCTGCCATCGGTGACCGATGGAAGTCTCGAGCGCATCGACCCCCGCCAGGCCCACGTTGTGACACGTGTTGCAGCTGATGGTGTGGCTCCGCGAGAGGCGCGGCTCGAAGTAGAGCATCTTGCCAAGCTCCACCCTGGCAGTCGTCGGCTCGATCCCCTCCACCGCCGGCGGTTCGAGGGGGATGGGCCGGAAGGCAACACGCGCCCGCTCGAGCACGCTCTCCTGAGCGAGTGCAGAGCCCGAGAGACCCCAAGTCAGCAAGAAACCAAATAGCGCGACGCGCCGAATCATACCGTACCTCCTCACAGCTCCGATTGGTCTCCGCCCGTCCCGTGGCGAGCAGGTGGGTTCCAGGCCCTCAGGGTCGTCGCCGGGACGGGTGGCCGCGTGTCTATGGGTGCGCTGGAACGTGTGAAGAAATAGTGAAGTGTCAAGGAGGGTCCCACCCGGACCGTTATCTTCCTTGGGAGTCGACCCTCACGTCCGATTCATGGGGTCTTCACTCACCCCGTCCGAGAGGTAGGCAACCTGCGCCCTCCTCTCAAATGCGCAGCGCTGAAGGCGAGGTTGCTTGCTCATGATTGACCCCACCGATGTCCTGCGTTTGATCAAGGGCCGCCGCACAGTGCGGCGATTCGATCGCGATCGCCCCGTGGCACGGGCCAGTCTCGAACGCATTCTCGAAGCAGGAACATGGGCCCCATATGCCCCATACCATCCACAGGGTTGGAAGCTGGTTGCCCTGCTTGGCGAGGAGCGGGATCGAGCCGTCGCGACGGTGTGCAAGACGCAGACGGTCCTTAAGCATATTCGCAAGATGTACGAAGAGTCGCCCCTCGGCGGGGAACAGCAGGGGGACGAAGAACACCGTTGGAAGGAACTCGCACGCGATTTCGCGCAGCACCTGGGACACGCACCCATCCTCATCGTCGGATTGGTCCCCCGTGCGATCAATCCAACGATCCGACTCCACGACGTCGGCTCGGTATGGGCCGCCGCGCAGAACATGATGCTCCAGGCACATGCGGAACGCCTCGCCGCCGGCGTCGTGACGTTTCAGTCATCCAAAGTCGAGCAGGAGCTCCTGCAACTCCTCAGCCTCGAGGAGAGCGAATGGCAGGTGGCATTTCTCCTGAACGTGGGGCATCCGCTCGAAACCCCCGTCGCCCCGCCACGCCGCGGCGGGTTGATCGAGATTCGGGAGGGCGAACCCGAGGACTAGAGCCGGCCAGCGAGCTCCACGATCGCCTCGACACCACCACGAACACCAAACGCGATCGTACCATCGGCGGTAACAATGTAGGCAAGCGCAGGATGCGTGACGTCGCCCGTCAGCGGGTCTCGCTGCCGGGGGACCCCCCACCCATCGAGCACCGCTTCCACATCGTCGACTGCCCCACTGACGATGAACTCGTCGGTACCGAGCTCCCATTTGCTGGCTAGATATGGCAACCGACTGGGAATGTCGCGCCAGGGATCCAGCGTCACGACGATCGCGTTCACCGCCCGGGTGGTGGCAAGACGACGGCGCGCCACGAGCACATCTCGCACAATTGCCGGACAGATCGTCTGGCAGTGTCCAAAGGCGAATGTCACCAGCGTGACCTCACCGCGTAACTGCCCCAGACGCAGCGTATCGCCATGCTGATCCACGAGTGCCATGGCGGGAGCCGCCCGATCGAGCCGCGGATAGGTCTCGGGGAACACCACGGGCGCCTCGAGCCATGGCACCCCGGCGGCGGACGCGCTCCCCACCCTCCAAGTCGCGGCCGAGACGGCTACCAGGACCACGAGCATGGCCCCGGCAAGGACCGCGCGACCCGCTGGTCGATGGCGCAGACGCATGAAGGCCCTCGCGAGGGATCGACCCCAGATCACCCACACCGTGCCCAGCATGAGGATGGGCTGGAGGATCAGCGCGGTCCAACCGGCTGCGTCGGGCAGACCGTTGGGTCTGGTACCGAAACACACGTAGCGTGTGCGTTCCAGCCACACGGGGGCATCACTCACCGGCCAGAGCGCGAGGGCCCACCACACCATCGTGATCGCGATCACGGTGGCAAGCACGACGAGACTGGTGACCCCCCGCTCTCGCATAGCCGATCTACCCAATCCGCCAAACGAACGACAGCAGCTTCCAATTCACGAAATAGTAGAGCACAAACGCCAGAAGAAAGACGAAAACCAGGATGACCGTTCCCGGGGTCCTTCCCCCGATCCCGTGCTCGGCATCCGCGTCGTCACCCGCCGGGGCTGGCCTCGGCGGTGTCACGATACCTTGGGGAACGCCGTAGAGTGGCATTATGCCTCCGATCCAGCTGGCATGGGACGGCCAAGAAAGACCGACCACACGGTGACGACGATGTAGATGGCCCCACCCACCGCAGCAATGAGCCCACCGACCGCCATGACCCCGATCACGAGATCCACGGCCGGCGAAAACTGCACGTCGAACGGCGCCTGGGAGAACGTCATGTCCCAGTGACGCCGAGGCGCCCCGAACGTACCGGCAAACGTCATGGCAACGGAGAAGATCAGCATCCCCACCGCAAACAGATACGGCTGGATCTTGGCAAGCGGCCAGAACGCGATCTGCTTTCGGAAAATGAGGGGAATCACATAGTACGTGACGCCCATGAACGCCAGCGCCGTTCCCGCCACGACCGTCGCGTGGAAGTGACCGGGAATCCGGAGCGTATTGTGCGCGATGATGTTGATCTGCTCGGTCCCGAACGTGACCCCAGTGATGCCCCCAACAAAGCCGAAGATGATGACCGAGAAGATGAGCGACGAAAAGCCCGGATCACCCCAGGGAGCTTTGCGCAGCCATTCGAACAGACCCTTGGTGAGACCGCGCACCCGCTGGCCCAGCTCGACCCCCGCTGGCACCGTGAAGCCGTGGATCATGCTGGCGAGCACCGCCAGATACATGGCGTAGCTCGTATTCCAGACCTTCCACGTGGGACCCATTCCGGGATCCACCAGCAGGTGGTGCGCTGAGGCCATGGAGATGAACAAGACGTACAGCACGAAGGCCGCTCGGCTGATCTTCTCGTTGAGAACCACGGCACCCACGGTGAAGGCGCCCAGCAGATACCAGACCGACACCATCGCCGCCACATTGATCTGCTGCGACGAGTGCCCCAGCCCCCACCACACGAGCCGATACACTTGGGCATCGACGTTCATGAGGCCCAGGGACCAGAGGAACGTCGGGATGTAGATCGCTGCCCCGTGCCCCAACGTGATCACGGCGATGATGGCGGCCGTCGCGGCCCCGAAGGTCACCAGCGGCACGGACCCTGTGTACGTTTTCTCGCGACGAGCGACGACCAAGGTCGCGAAGAAGATGCACACCACCAGGAGCGCGCCGACCGCGAACAAGATCACGCCCAGGTAGTACCACGGGGTGGCCTTGAGAGGCACGTAGGACGTAAACAGCACATCCGCCTTGCCGGCGAACATGGTCCATTCCACGATGAGGGTGCCGAGGACCATGAGCCCAAACGACCCCCATGCGAGACGCGGCGCGGCGACACGACTGTTGAGCAGCACCGCACTCGCGAAATACAGCACCGCCATCTCGAAGAACAGGATGAAGAAGATGAGCATGTTCATCCCGTGGATCGTGAGCATGCGGTAGAACCACTCTGCGGAAAGCAGATGAACCGCCTGCCAGCGCGTGAGCATCACCAGCACGGCGGCGATCCCACCGATGAGCAGCGTCACGGTGGCCACGACGGCATTGGCCTTGATGAGGCCGTCGGCCTGCGCGTGCACTTTGAGCCCCGTCGTGGGGCACGTGCGGAAGCTCCCGTTCATGGCGCCCCTCCCGCGCTGGCCGTGCTTTGGGTGTCGTCCACCACGACGATCCGACCCACCATGAGGTGATGGCCGATCCCGCAGAACTCGTTACAGATGATGCGGAAGTCGCCGGCCTCGGTGGGAGTCACCCGAAGACCGTAGTCGTATCCCGGCACGACCTGGAAATTCACGTTGATGGGATAAAGGTTGAAACCATGATTGACGTCGAGCGAGGAGATGTGGAGGATGTACTCCGCATCCTTCTTGAGCCTCAGCGTGGGTCGCCAGCTCCACATGAGACCCACCAGATAGATGTCGCTGCCCGGTGGTGGCTCCACGATGGGGATGCCGTTTTCCTCCCCCACCTGATAGGCGTTGATGAATTCCTGGGTACGCGCCATGAAGGCTTCCGGCTCGACCTTGTGGCGAATCCCAGAGGGATTCTGGCCCCCTTTGAAGTGCCAGAGCGGCATCATGGCGAACAGAACGAGGCACCAGGCGAACGCCACGATCACCCAAAACCGCTCGGCACGGTGAGCGGGTTTCCACCAGATGCCCTGCGGTGACTCGATTCCGGTGTTCATTCCCTCGCTCCTGGTTTAGGGCAGCGGGGCCGGTGGCAACGACAACACCTCCCACAACCCCCAGGCGGTGTAGAACACACCCATCACGAGGATCCCAGCGAGGAGGAGCAGGAACCAGTTGTCGAAGATCCGTTGGCCGAGCGGAGGTTTGGAGTTGGCCATGAAAATCCTCCTTGCCTGCCAGATCAGGCCGCGATGGCCGTACCGGTCATGAGGTCGGCCACGGTGGTCTCCCGGAAAAACGTCGAGACCTGTTCCGACACCGCCTTCCAACGCCAGTGAGCCGCGCAGGCATGACGGTCACTGCATTGGGGGCGACCGAGGAGACAGCTTCGTTCCTCGGCGATGCGATCGAACCGTTGGACAACGGTGAGCAGCGAGAGCTCCTCCGGCGGGTGCGCGAGCTGAAAGCCGCCGTGTTTTCCCCTGGAGGACGAGAGCACACCGTCGCGGGCCAGCTCATGCAGGATTTTGGACAGGTAGTTTCTGGGAATGCCGAGGGCCTCGGCCACGTCGCCAACCCGGACCGGCTGCTCCTCAGCATGGTTCGCCAGGTAGAGGACCGCCTTCAGGGCGTATTCGGCGGTGCTGGACAACACCTGGAACCTCCTTCCCGGGGCACCTGCTGGCATTCTTGTTATTATCATGTTAATATGATCTTTAAGCGTGCGCAAGACCACGACTCCGTTCCCCCTCGAGGAGCGCGATGCCGCCATTGACCAACCGACTCACCCGCTGGGGCCGTTCCGTGCTCACCCCGACGGACGCGTTTATGAACCGCCTCTACGGGTGGCGCTTCAATCCCTTGTACCACAGCGGCGCCCTCACGGTGGCCCTGCTGGTGGTGGTGCTCGTTACCGGCGTCTATCTCCTGCTCTTCTATCGGCTGGGATCCCCCTACGCGTCGGTCGCCAACCTGAGTGCGCAGACGTGGTCCGGGAGTTGGGTCCGCTCGCTCCACCGCTATGCCTCCGACGCCGCCGTGGTCGCGGTCGTCGTCCACGCGTTTCGCATGTTCGTCCAGGGTCGCTCCTGGGGGCCGCGGGCTCTCGCGTGGGTGACCGGACTCATCCTCTTGTTCGTGCTGATGGTCTGTGGGTGGACGGGCTACGTGATGGTGTGGGACACGCAGGGACTCGTCCTCGCGCGCGAGGGTGCACGGTTTCTCGATGCCCTTCCCCTCTTCGCCGAGCCCATCAGCCGAACCTTCGTGGGCGAACGTCCCATCCCCAATGCATTCTTCTTTCTCAACCTCTTCCTGCACGTCGCACTTCCCGTGGGCATGGGCGTGATCCTCTGGTTGCATGTGTCGCGCGTGGCCCGCGCAGCACTCTGGCCGCCGCGGGGACTCACGTGGGGCACGCTTGGCCTGTTGATGGCGCTCTCCGTGCTGTGGCCCGCGAGTATCGGACCCGAGGCGGACCTGTTTCGCATCGCCGAGCACGCGCCCTTCGATGTCTTCTACTCGTTCTGGCTCCCGCTCGCGAGACCGCTGCCGGCCGGCGCAGTATGGGCGGTCGTGTTGGGGGCATGCGTGGTGGTCCTGTGCGTTCCACTTTGGGCCCGGCCGTCCTCGCACGTCACGCCTTCGCCCTCGGTGGTCGACGAACGGCTCTGCACGGGCTGTCGACAGTGTTACCTCGACTGCCCCTACGAAGCGATCGCGATGGTGCCGCGCACGGATGGGCGGGCCGAGGTCGTCGCGCGGATCGATCCGGATCTCTGCGTGAGTTGCGGGATCTGCGCAGGATCGTGCGCGCCCATGGGTGTGGGACCTCCACAGCGCACCGGCCGCGACCAACTGGGCGCCGTCAAAGCGTTCGTGGCTACGCGCCAACCCGGTCCGCGGGATGTCGTCGTGGTCGCCTGCAACCGGGGAGCGGGCGGCGCGGCCGCGGGACCCAGCCTGGACAGCTCGCCCGTCTTCGGATGGAATTGCGCCGGCAGCGTCCACACGTCCGTGGTCGAGTACCTGGTGCGCTGGGGTGTGGCCGGCGTGTTGATCCTGGCGTGCCCAGCCCGCGACTGCTGGAATCGCGAGGGTCCCAAGTGGTTGGAGCAACGGTTGTATCACGATCGAGAAGCTGAGCTCAAGGAGCGGGTGGACCGCCAACGGGTGCGGCTGCGATACGCGAGTGAGGGCGAGCGCGACACCGTGCGTGCGGAGCTTCGGGCCTTTCGAGAAGACCTCGCCGCGCTGGAAGGACCCACGCCCGAGCGTGAGATCGATCTGGATCTCGAGTGCGACCCCGTGCCTGACGAGGAGGCGGTGGCATGAATCGAAGCGGTCTTCGCATCCTCGGTGCCACGACCGCCGTCGTGCTGACCGTCGCGATCGGCGCCTTGTCGCAGGTACCCTACGAGTCCGATCCGGGAGACCATGCGCTGATCCGGCTCGCCTGGAGGGTCCGCGGCACCCGGGTAGAGGAATGCCGTCGGCTCACGGAAGAGGAGCTGGCGAGGATACCTGTACACATGCGGCAGGAGGAGGAATGCGTCGGCCGGATCCTGCCGTATCGCCTGCAGGTGCTGCTGGACGATTCAGCCGTCGTGGATCAATTGGTGCGGCCGGCGGGCGCGCGTGAGGATCGCCCCCTCTACGTCTTTCACGAACGAAGTGTGACACCAGGCGCCCACGAGCTGATCGTGCGGTTTGAGCTCGATCGCGGAAGCGGGCCGGCGCGTGCTCCGGATACCACCGCCACCCGCGGGAGCGACACGACCCCGTCCGTACTGGAGCTTCGCACGCGGCTTGACATGCGCTCCAAGGAGGTGGCGCTCGTCACCTACGATAACGAGCGGCGACAGCTCGTCGTGCAAGGCTACGGCACGCCGTGACCGTGACCTCCCCACCGCTTCGCACCGCGGCTGCACCCCGGCCAGCGGATATCATGCCCCCACTGGTGCTTCCGGCCCAACATTTCGCCGCGGCGCTCGTCTGGCTGGCCCTCGGTGCAGCTGGTTTGATCATCATCGCGCCGGATCTCGCGCGGGGAGCGTTCCTCACACCTCGCGTCATCGCCGTGACGCACTGTTTCACGCTCGGCTGGATCACCACCTCGATCTTCGGCGCGCTCTACCAGCTGTACCCGGTGGCGCTCGGCGTGCCGGCCCGAAGCATCCGGGTGGCCCATGTGACGTTCTGGGCCCTGCTGAGCGGTACCGCGCTCCTCGTTGTCGGTTCGTGGCTGTGGTCCCCGGCAGCCCTCGCCGCCGGATGGCTCGTCATGTTCGGCGCGGTCGGCGGGCAGTCCTGGAATGTCGTGGCCGGCCGACGACGTGCCACCCGAGGGAAGACCATCGGTCTCTACGTGTCCGCGGGGCACATGGGCTTGGGTCTGGCCATGTTCGTCGTCGCCGTCCGGATCGGGGCGGCGTTCGACTGGTGGTCGGTGGATCGCCTCGGCGTGCTAAGCGCCCACGCGCACCTCGCCGTCGTTGGCTTCGCGACGCTGACCGTGGTCGGCGTCGGGAGCAAACTGTTCCCGATGTTCCTGCTCTCCCGAGGATACCCCGAGTGGCCACTCCGCTGGATTGGACCACTGATCTTCGGTGGACTCGTGCTGTTCACACCCGGCGAGCTCATGCACGTTCGGTGGCTGGTGGTGGGAGGCGGTGGCGCAATGGCGCTCGGGGTGGTGCTCTATCTGGCGCTGGTGTCGCGATACGTCCGAACCAAGACGAAGGCGACGCTCGAGCCGGCGCTCGCCCATGGCATCCTGGCGCTCGCCTTCCTCGCCGTCGCCCTGATGCTCGGTGTCACCGTGCTCCTGCGGCCATGGTCCGCCCGCGTCATCACGGCGTACGCGGCCGCAGGCATTCTCGGGTGGCTCTCCATCTTGATTGTGGGGATGTACTACAAGATCGTGCCGTTTCTCACCTGGCTGCATTGGTTCAGTCCCAAGGTCGGTCAGCCAGGGCTGCCCAAGGTGGCCGACCTCGTTTGGACGAGGGCGATCTGGGCCACCCTCGCGCTCCTCGGCGCCGGGATCGCAACACTGCTCATGGGTGTCCTCCTCGGATCGGGCAATGCGGCGACCGCAGGTGCTGCGGCCTACGCGGCCGGGGTAGGGCTCGTCGTCGCCCAGTACGTTCGGCTGGCCGCACACCGACCGGCCCAACCATGAACCCCGCAACACTCGAAGCCCGCCAACAAGCTGTCTATCACCAGCTGCGCCGCGTGATGGATCCCGAGTTGGGAATGAGCATCGTCAAGCTCGGCTTGGTCTATGACATCGATGTACAACAAGGTGCGGCCGTGGTCACGATGACACTCACGACTCCAGGGTGCCCCTTGGAAGACGCCATCACGCAAGGGGTCGAGCGTGTGGTAGGGGAGCTACCGTGGGTGGAGCGCGTGGATGTAAAGCTCGTGTGGCACCCGCCATGGCACCCCGGAATGATACGCTGAAAGGAACCCATCATGGAATCGACGACAAATCCCCAACCCATCGCTCTCGACGTCCGTCCCGTCCTGGCTGCGGGCGAAGAGCCCTTCGACATGATCATGCAGGCAGCGGTGCGTGTACCCGCGGGCGGAGCGCTCGAGATCACGGCACCCTTCGAACCCATTCCACTGTACCGCGTGCTGTCGCTGCGCGGCTTTGGCCATCGCACCGAGCAGCGGGACGCAGACGAATTCGTGGTGCATTTCACGAGAACCAGCATTACGACCGACGCCCGTGTGGGAGAGATCTACGAGCGGTATCCGGCTACCGGAGCGGTCCTCGCCAACTACAACGTCGATCTCTGCTGCGGCGGCGAACTCAGCCTGACGGTGGTTGCGCAGGCCAATGGCGTGACCGTGGAAGCGTTGCTGGAGTCGCTGCAGCAGTCTGTCGTCGAGGCGCTCAGAACCCAACGTTGAAACAGCCGTCCGCGGCCAATGAGGATCTCGCTCGAAACCATATCGCTCGATTTTCGTAGAGAGCGGTACCACAGCCCGGAGCTGCGATGCCTGTCTACGAAGAAAGCGTGTTCATCGAGCGCCCCGTGGAAGACGTCTTCACGTATATGGACGACGTCGCCCGCGAATCGGAATGGCAACCCAACATCAGAAAAGCCGAGCTGATTCCCGCCGATCGCGCACCGGGTGTCGGGTCGAAGAAGCGCTACCAGAGCGAATTCCTGGGTCGCACGCTCGAAAACACCTACGTCATCCGGACGTACGAGCCGAATCGGAAGATCGTGTACGAGAGCACACCGGACTCGGCCGTCACTGCTCGGGCGGAGATTGACTTCGAAGCCCAAGATGGCGGAACACGGGTCACCATGGCGTTCCAGGGCAAGACGGGCGGTCTGCTGCGCCTCGTGCCATCAGCGGTCATCGAGAGTGTCTTGCGGGGGGAATTGCGGGCGAGTCTTGCCCGCCTGAAGACGCTGCTGGAACGGGGGAGCTAGCGCTCTAGCTCGTCATCCATTCGTCGTCCAGCTGTCCCACAGCTCGGTTCACACCATTCTCACCCTTGCTTCACCGCCGGTGTACTATGAGGCCAAGCTGGACGCTCTGGAATTCGCCAGTTGGTAAGGAGAGGGATCATGCCGTGTACCGTCCATCGCCTATTCCTGGTCATCCCCGCCTTGACGCTCGCCACCCCCGTATGCGCCCAGGATTGGCAACTCTACCAATTCCGGCCCCACGAGCACTTCCGCTATCAGGTCTCCCAGGTGGAGAGGGGGGAGAAATCGACAGGATACTATACGCTGAACGTAACTCCCGCAGACCAAGGCCGGCTCAGAATCGCGGTGGAGGGCTCGCTCGGTGACATGGAATGCTCGGCATCGGTCACGGCAGAATCGAGCCAGGCCCTGCCGCAATTGATGATGGTGCACTGCATGATGATCGCACCGGTGACCGTTGCCCTGTTTGCCCCCACGTGGGCCTGGTTCCTTGGCCGGTCATGGGCACCCGGAGATCACTGGAGCATGCGCCAGGGTGGAGAGTCCATCTCATTCGGTATCGAGGGCGACTGCCGGTACGCCGGTCAACGCGGCGTTTTCGGCGTCATGAAACAGAATGGCCACGTACGGCTCCAATCGTGTGTAGCAACCGATATCGGCCTGCCGCTCGCTGCCATGTGGAAGGAACCCGACGGCGACGGCATCGAGATGACGTTGATCGAGTACCGCCGTTAGCACATGAGTTTGGTAGGAGCCTCCGGAGGAGCAGCGGCAACTGCACGCAGGTGTCCGTTATGCGGACCGCAGCCCGGAGAGCTGTGCCACATTGCGCTTCCGATGCGCGAGGGATGAAGAGCGCTTCTCGAACGCCTGCGGGGGCGGGTGCCGGCTCCCAAAGCCGCGGAGAGCGGGCGCCTCAGCGCGCGGCGCGTACGCTCAGTGACGTGCCGCGGTACTGCGTAGGATCGACGTTGGCGACCGTGACAATCTCCCGTTCGCCATTGCGAAGCAGGGTGACCTCGACTCGCACCACGCCAACGCCGTCCGGGATCCCAAAATGCACGGGCGTTGCCCCCTGGGAGCAATAGCCTCCGCCCGTATCCACTAGCCGGCTTCCCACCAGCCGTCCGGACGCCTGGTCGTAGACGCGGACTTCGGAACCGGCGAGCGTCCACCGTCCCCGCTCATCCCGCACATCTATCTGTAATGACGAACGCGCCACGCCTGCAGCCAGCTGATTGCGATACAGTGGATGACCTCCCGCGGCGTTGTTGTTGGCCAACGCCAGATCCAGATCTCCGTCGCCGTCGAAATCTGCCCAGGCCATACCGTGACTAGCACCTCGCTCGAGCACCACGCTTGGTGTCACGTCCACAAACTGACCATCAACGTTGCGGAACAGGTGATCCGGAACTTCGGCGACGTCGCGGAGATACGATGCGACCACGAGATCCATCCATCCATCGTTGTCGTAGTCCCCCCACACGGCGGTCGTCGAGTGGTAATCCTGCCCAAGTGCCGTCCCGGGTGCGACGTTCTGAAACGTGCCGTCGCCCAGATTCTGCCAGAGGACATCCGGGCCGTACGTCGCAATGAAGAGGTCCAGATCTCCATCGTTGTCGTAGTCGGTGACGGCCGGACCCACGCTACCGAACTCGTCGCCACGATCGGGCCAATCCATTCCGAGCGCAGGTGCCACATCGACAAATCGGTTCCCGTCGTACCGGTAGAACGCATCGGGATCGCCATTCTGGTTTGCCACGAACAGGTCGAGATCTCCGTCTTCATCCATGTCGAACCACACGACCCCCACCGTACGATAGGGATTGTCGATGCCGAGTGTCTGCGACACATCGACGAAGGTCGTGCCGTCGTTGCGGAACAGCCGATTCACCTTGTCACGAAAGGCGACGAACAGATCCACGTCGCCGTCCTGGTCGTAGTCCACCCACGACGGCTGGCGGGTGGTGCCCTCGACGTCGACGCCATAGCGAGAAGCAACGTTGGTGAACCGTACGCCATTCCCCGCATTTCGATACAGGCGATTGCGCATTCCGCTGGAGGCCGGATACCCAATGTACAGATCGAGATGACCATCGCCGTCAAAATCCCCCCACGATGCCGCGCGGGTGTCCGTCGTGTCGGCGAGGCCGACACTGGCCGCCACGTCGGTGAATACCCCACTATCGTTTCTGTACAACCGGTTTGCGGCTCCGCGGAAGCCAACAAAGAGATCGAGATCGCCATCGTTGTCGTAGTCGGCCCACGCGTTGGGCTGTGCGCCAGGGGCGCCGAAGAGTGCCGGTTGGACCGCGTCGAATCGCGGCTCCGGGTCCGACGGGCGCTCGGTTTCGGATCCCGCCGTGCACGCGATCGCAATGACGGTCAGGACGCACCCCGCGTGCCCTCTCATCGACCGCCCCGCTTGATGGGACGTCCGGCGCGGACGGCGGTTGGTTTCCCGTCTCGAAAAGCGAACACGCCATTCACCAACACGTGCACCGTTCCCTCTGCGTATTGATGCGGATCCTCGAACGTTGCCCGATCGCGAATCCTTGCCTCGTCGAAGATCGCAATATCCGCGTAGAACCCTTGCTTGATGAGACCACGGCCTGGGATACCCAGAAAGCCGGCTCCCAACGACGTCATGCCCCGAATGGCGAATGGCAGGCTGATGACGGAATCCTCGTAGACGAACAACCGAAGCTTCCGTGTGAAGGCGCCGTAGGGCCGCGGGTGGACGATCCCCCTCCCGTCAGCTGGCGGCGTTCGGCCGTCGGTACAAGTCATCATCCAGTCCCGCCGTGCCAGCAGGCGAGTGTTGTCGATGTCATAGAGATCGAGATTCATGACCGAAGCGTTGGCGTCCGTCATGATGCGCCGCACGGTCTCGGGAATCGGGAGACTCCAATCCCGAGCCACCTCGGCGAGCGTCTTTCCGTTGAGGGCGGGACGCTGGTCTGCGAACAAGATCTTCTCGGGACCACCCCGCAGGTCCAGCATCTCCATGGTTTCCCTGTCGAGCCGCGCCACGGTCTGGGGCTCACGGAATCGCGCGAGCATCGCCTCCCGACCGCCCGCGGATGCCCAGCGTGGAACGGCGTACGCCCGCAGACTGCTCTGGGTCGCCGTGTAGACATGTTGCGCCGCCATCACATCGACACCGCGAGCGCGAGCCTCGTCGATCAGCTTCGCACCCACATGCGCCCGCCCATAGTTCCTTCGTCCCTGAGGATTGAAATGACTGAAGATCAATGGTGTGCCGGCGCGCTCAGCGATCTCGATGGCCTCTTGGACCGATGCGTCATAGCCAATCCCCTGATACGCGGCGCCGAGGTCCCGGTCGTGCGTGTCATAGATTCCACCATAGGCGGCTGCCACTTTGTTGAGCTCCACCACTTCATCCGTGGTGGCATACGAACCGGGCGCATAGAACAGTCCACTCGACAGGCCAAGGGCCCCCGCTTCCATTCCCCTCCCGACGTACGCCTTCATGGCCTCAAGCTCACCCCGTGTGGGGGCACGAGCGTCCATCCCCATCACCGCGCGGCGGGCCGCATTGTGCCCCACGTAGTGGAGGGCATTGACGGCGATTCCCTCCCGTCGATACGCGGCAAAGATTCCATCGATATCGTTCTCGCCAGCGCCGTCTACGCCGAGCACGACGGCGGTAATCCCCTGGTACAAGAAGGGGAGCGCCCCCTTGCCGTGTGGTGTGTCCAACTCCGCGTGACTGTGCATGTCCCAAAAACCCGGCGTCACTAAGAGGCCGGACACATCGAGTGTATCTCGCGCGACGATCCGTCGATCCGTCGCGTCCCCCACGAACGTGATGCGGTCTCCCGTCACACCGATGTCCCGGATCGACCAAGGGTTTCCGGCGCCGTCCAGCACCCGACCGCCGGTCAACAAGAGATCGACGGCGTCCGACGACGGGTCCTGTCCGAAGAGACCTTGGGGAACGATCGTGAAAAGCAATACGACGAGCGCTCGCCCGGCGGGCGACCGGCGGGCGGCGCGACCGCCGGTGAGGTGGCGAGCGCTGCCGAGCGGACGGTGAAGATGGCGGTGGAACACGAGTATGTACCGGCGTCTGGGCCCATACTAGGATAGGGCCCGCCGCTCTCCGTTGCCAGACGGTCGGCGACTCCCCAACTATCTTCGCCTCGAGCCATTACGCGTGTCGGAGCCATCTCGCGCGCCGCCCGAGTATTCCGAGAATCGAAATGGGGCGTTCGGCTGACGAGTTAGAGAGGCTTTGCACGGGTCGGCCCACACGATCCGCCCGGCCCGCCCCAGCTCCCCTCTGAGTTCACGAGCGACACCGACCTCGATCTGCACACGGACGGAGCGCTGCGCATACACGAGCGGCCACGCGACGCGTGGGCCACGCCCGCTAAGAAGTACCGCCCAGCACTCCGTCCAGCACGGAGCGAACAAAGGAGAGTTCGTCCCGATTCACGAGATGACCCATCCCGCTGTAGATGCGCTTCGTGACCTCGGCACCCATTCGGGCGAAAACGGCAGCGCTCTCCTCGACCCTGTCTTTCGGAACGTGCGCATCCACATCGCTGCAACCGAGGAACACGGGGGTCCCCGCAAAATCCCCGCCGTACTCCCACGCCGTGCCCGGGGGACCAATGAGACCACCGCTGAGCACGATGACGCCACCGAATCGGCCGGCGTTCCGCGCCGCAAACTCGGCGGTCAGACATGCGCCTTGCGAGAAACCCAGCAGGACGATGTGCTCCTTCGCAATGCCACGCGCCATCAGAGTGTCGACGAGTCCGGCGAGGACGCCGAGCCCCGAGGTGAGTCCCGGCTCGTTCTGCTCCCGTTGGGCCATGAAGCTGTACGGATACCACGTGCTGTTGGCCGCGGCGGGGGCGACGAACGCCAGACCCGGCCGCTCGAAGTGGGGAACGAGATCCAAGATGTTCTGCGGTCCCGCATTGCGACCATGCACCATGATCATCGCGGCCCGGCTCGCCTCGAACGGCGTGCCCGCAGTGACGACGGGCTGTCCGCCGTGGGGCTTCACGGCGCGGGTACCTACCGCGTGTCGACCGACGGTAAGCCGGCCTCGATGGCCGGCCGGTGTGGCTCTTCCCAGGGCGGGAGCTTCAAATCTCGGCCAAGACACGGTAGCTCCTCGTCCACGGTGAAGCCGGGCTGCACCGTCGCGATCTCGAACAAGACCCCGCCGGGAACGCGAAAATAGATGGAGCGGAAGTACTGACGATCCATGACCGGAGTCACCTGGAGACCGAGTCCCAGCAGCTCCTGGCGCATGCGTTGTTGCTGGTCGTCGTCGGAAACGGCGAGGGCAACGTGATGAACCGTGCCGAGCCCGTTGCGAGCGGGCGGCGCTTCGGGATCGTGGAGGATCTCGAGCGTCTGGCCCGGTTCGTCGCTGCCCACGGAGAGGCGGATCCGACCGCTGTCCTCGTTCACCGTTTCGAACCCCAAGATGTCGGTGAGAAGCTGGAGCGTCTCTGCAGGCGATCGAATGACCATGGTGACGCTGTGGAGCCCTCGAATGGCTACTGTGGCATCGACATCGTCCGTCACCCACGGTGTACGTTGGTCCCGGTCACTCGCCACTAGTTCGACGACCAGGCCGGAAGCATCGGCGCAGATGAGCGACTCGCTCCCGAATCGTGGTACTGCGTCTTCGACCGGGACCCCACGGTCCTTCAGTCTCCTTCTCCAGAAATCCAAGGATCCGCCCGGCACGGAAAACGCCGTGACGGTTATCTGACCCGCGCCCTTGGTGCCCACGGGTACGCCGTGTCCTCGATAGGGAAACGTGGTCCAGACGGTGCTCGGCGTGCCCCGCTCGTCCCCGTAGTAGAAATGATAGACGTGGTGATTGTCGAAGTTGACGGTCTTCTTGACGAGCCGGAGCCCCAGCAAATCGGCGTAGAAGTCGAGATCTTCTTGCGCACCGTCCACCGTGGCCGTGACGTGGTGCAGGCTCTTGATCACGTTTTCCATCGCGTCACGCCTCGTACCTTGCCAGATGCCACCCGAATGCGGAGCGTGGCTCCGCGCTGCCTCACTCTCCGAACGACAGTCCCTGCGCCAAAGGCAGGTCCGTGCTCCAATTGACCGTATTGGTCTGGCGCCGCATGTACACCTTCCAGGCGTCGGACCCCGATTCGCGCCCGCCACCCGTCTCCTTTTCACCACCAAACGCGCCACCAATCTCGGCACCGCTCGTACCGATGTTCACGTTGGCGATCCCGCAATCGCTACCGCGGTGCGACAAGAAATACTCGGCCTCACGAAGGTTCTCCGTGAAGATCGCCGACGACAGCCCCTGAGGAACGCCGTTGTGCAACGCCACCGCCTGTTCGATCTCCGCAACGGCCGCTCGAGCCGTTGACTTCTTCGAGCCGTAGCCGATGATGTAGAGGATGGGTGCGAAGGTCTCCTCCTGCACGATGGCAAACTCGTTCCGGGCGGCTGCGATGCAAGGCGTGACGTAGTGACCGCCCGGGTATGCCGGCCCATCGAGCAGCTCTCCACCATACGCGATCTCACCGCCCTCCTGCTCGATGCGCTCGATGGCCTTCTGCATGTCCTCCACCGCCTGATGCGTGACCAACGGACCCATGAGCGTCTCGTCTTTGCGAGGATCCCCAATCGTGATCGTCTCGTAGGCAGTCACGAGCCGGCGCACCAGCTCGTCTCGAATGGACTCGTGAACGATGATCCGACGCGTGCTCGTGCAACGTTGCCCCGCCGTGCCGACGGCGCCGAACAGAATGGCCCGAAGCGCCAGATCGAGATTCGCACTCGGCGTCACGATGATGGCGTTGTTGCCGCCGAGCTCCAGGATCGTGCGACCCAATCGCTTTCCCACGACTTGGGCCACCCGGTAGCCCATCGCGCAGCTGCCGGTTGCGGAGACCAGAGGCACACGCCGATCGTGCAGCAGGCGGTCACCCACCGTCGAGCCCTTGCCAACTACGAGAGAGAAGATCGCCGGATCCACATCATTCTCACGGCACACCTGCTCGGCGATCTTGGTGCAGGCGATCGCCGTGAGCGGAGTACCACTCGCCGGCTTCCACAAGACGCTGTCGCCACACACCGAAGCAATGGCTGCATTCCAGCTCCACACGGCCACCGGAAAGTTGAACGCACTGATCACACCAACCACGCCAAGCGGGTGCCACTGCTCGTACATGCGATGGTCAGGCCGCTCCGAATGCATGGTCAGCCCGTAGAGTTGCCGTGACAACCCCGTCGCGAAGTCACAGATGTCGATCATCTCCTGGACCTCGCCCTCACCCTCCGCCAAGATCTTTCCCATCTCGAGCGTCACCAGGGCACCGAGCTCGCGTTTGACCTCGCGAAGCCGATTCCCGAGCTGACGGACGAGGTCCCCGCGCTTGGGGGCCGGGACGCGACGCCACGAGAGAAACGCCTCGTGGGCACGATCCACGATGGCGTCGTATTCCTCCTCGGTGACCTGCTGCACGGTGGCGATTCGGGATCCATCGATGGGCGTGATCACTTCGAGCGCCGGTCCAGAGCCGATCCAGTCGCCGCCAAACCCACCGGAATTCACGTCTGCGATGCCGAGGGTCTTGAGAAAACCGCTGGTTGGGACTGCTGTGGTGGCCATGGTGTTCCTTCTGACTTTCAGGATGTCTCTTCACCCTTGGGGGTCTGGATTTGCGCTGCCCGACCACGGATTGTACCCGATTTCCATGCGCCGGGCCACGGGGCTGATTCGCCGCTAGCACTCCCGTAGCGAGCACTGCAACTTGGACACGACCCTGCGAGGAGACCGTCTTGCCTCGGTGTGCGCGCCCGTGGTCGTGCATCGCATCCCTGCTCCGTGCCGCACTTGCGGCGCTCGTACTGGCGGCCTGTGACTCCCAACAGCCGTCCGCCACGGGGACCGCGCAACAACGCGCGGCGCTGTTCGACTATATCATCGATCGCACGGCGGAACGGGAAGCCTTCTCGCCCGTCAAGAACCGCGTGCTCGGTTTTGATCCCCTGGACGCCATGCGGGCACATCGCGGCGATGTCGTGTCCGCCACCTCCGCGGCGGAGCTCTTCTATGCGCTGGTGCGCACCAGCAACGCCCGACGGGACCGCCACCTCAGCGTGGCGCTGGTACCCGGTGGGCTCCAGCTGGCCGATTCGACCGGACTCGAGGTCCTGGGCTCCGACGCCGTCGTGCCCACCCGCCACGCGCCCGTCAAATTCCTTCCGGATTACACCGACGGAAGCGGGTACGACATCTTCGTCTCCGATGTCGCGAGGGATTGGTCCGATCGCATCCGGCTGGGCGACCGCCTGCTCGCCGTGAACGGCGAAACGGTGGCGCAGTTTCGCGAGCGGGTCGAGCCGTACCTCCGCTACTCGTCGATTCCCAATTTGTCCTGGAACTTCGCCGCGCAGATCCCTCAGCGATCTGCCGTGTTGCCGACGGCGTTGTACCGGGATCGCCTCCACGTGGAACTCGAGCACGGGAAGGAGCGATATGCCGTATCGCTCCCATACTTACCGGCCGATTCCCTCGCCTGGACGGACACCGCCGAGCCCACGTACGACGGTTTTGCGCTGACGCTCCAGACCGGGACGTATGACCTGCACGTGTCCGAGCGTGGGCTCCCAGTGATCGTGCTTCGGTGGCACGGATTCCGGGCGAGCCTCGTGGAGGACGTCGATAGTCTCATGGCGATAGCGGTACGACGGCGCTGGCTGGACCACGCGGTGATCGTCGATGCCACCAGAAGTCGAGGAGGATCAAAGGGCGCCTACGCCGTCCAACGATTGGTGTCACGGCCCTTCAAGACCACCTTTGGCAACCTGCGCATGAGCGACGTCATTCCGCCGTTCATAGCGGCCAAGCGGGCCGAGTACGAGGCGGGTCGGATCACGGACGGTGACGTTCGCGAAACCCTCGACGACGGGCGATGGCTGCTCGATTGGCTCGAGACGGACGTCGTGGCCGCCTATGAAGGCGGTGCCGCGTATTCCAATGACGTCCCCTTCAAACTCGCCCACGCTCCCCGTACGTCGGACGGCATTCTCAAGCCGGCACCCGTGCACTTCCGCGGCCCCCTCATCGTCTTCTCCGGACCGCGTGGCGGATCGCATCTCGATCAATTCGTTGCCATCATCGTCGACAACGACCTTGGGCACGTGATCGGGATACCCGCAGGCGGCTACAGCAATACCTGGGAATGGGAGGAAACGCTCGTCTACCCCGGGACGGAGCAGCCGGTCGTGCAATTCATGTGGTCAATCGGGCACACCATTCGGCCGAATGGTGAGATCCTGGAGGGCAACCCGGCCCCAGTGCAGGAGCCGGTGCCTCTGACCCGCGCGAACTTTCAGGAGTACTACGACCTCCTGATGCAGCGCGCACTCACCAAGCTCGGACTCGAAATGTGAGAGCCAGGACCTAGGCCGCTTCGCGATTGACCGCGCGGCCGTTTCGCGCAAAGTACCCTCTGGCCACACGCCACGCGGCCGCGACCGGCCGACTCGGTGATGCCAACAACTCGCCGAGCATGGCATTGGTGAGCCAGGGCGGCGCGAGCGAACGCTCGGCAGGTGATCGCTGCATCACGCGGCGTCCTACACGATCGAGAATCCTATGGCCCACTCGAGGCCGCAGCCGATCCTCGAGCGTGGCCAGCACCGTCTCGGGACATGCAGCCCCCACCAGTGCGTGGGCCCACGCCAGTGCGAAAAAGACGTGCTGGGACGCACCAGCCGCCGTCGCAACGCTCACCAGACGATTCCAGTCCAGCTCCTCACCAAATCGATCGATGACGGCAGCGATGTCACACAGAGTGCGCAGTCCGCCCACGAACTCTCGAGAGAGGGCATGGTGGGTGCAGACGTGAAACAAGAGATCTTCCGGTGCGAAGACGAACGCCTGCGTGGACCCGATCTGGGTCGGACGGACCCTCGCCCATAGCTCGTCCACCGCCAACTCGACGCGAGTGGCTGGCGGTACGATGTGGCGATGTAACTCGATGACGACGCTTCCATCCGGAGAAACCAGGGGCGCTAGGTGGTGTGAATGCATCCGGTACCACGCGGCGCGCCGGTACCACTCCAGAGGACGGTAACCGCGAACTTCGAGGATCGCATTGGCCCGCTCCACGTCCCGCGTATGGAGAAGCAAGTCCAAGTCTTCCATGGGGCGTAACGCGATGTCCCCGTACACAGGCTCCGCCAACGCTGCGCCCTTGAGGACCACCGCATCGATACCTGCGTCGGCCAACCTCACGAGCGTGTGCTCGAGCTGGTTGTACAACCTGGCGTTCCGACTGCCGACCTCGTAGTAGCGCTCCATGAGAAACCGCAACGCCATTTCGGGAATGTCTTCGGAGCCCGCAAGGCGCCGGATCCGCGCGTAAAGCATCGGTCCAAGCCCCAGATCGTCCGCCCGAAGACAGAGTTCCGACCACCGGAGCGGGCCATTGACGAGTCTGCGGAGCAGGCCGTGATCGGGGTGGGCCCGGCACGCAGTCAGGAGGAGCTGGGCTTCCAGACGTCTCACGCCCGTACCCTCCCCCGCTCCACCTTCAAGGCGTCCGCCACACAACGTCCGCCGATCACCCCATCGCTATACGTGATCCGATACGCCGGCACTCGCACCGCGAGTTCGCTCACATGCTGCAAGGCGTGCTCCTGGTGCTCGTGAAAATTCCAGCAGCTCGCAAGAAGCTCGAGGGCGGCAGGTGCCGGAGTCAGACCCACCACGGCGTCGTCCGCGCCCGGCTGATAGTGGGGGAACACAATCGCGGCGATGGGCCGGGGACTTCGGACGATCCGAGTCCCCGGAAGACGAACATCACGTTTCCGTGTGGTCCACAGCCACTCTTGCGGCATTTCGGTGCCCGGATGGGTGCGTACCGCCGGCGTCTGAGGAAACGGGAACACCTGCCCCGAGCTGGGATCGACCGGCAAGACGTCGTCGGACAGGTAGCCCCATCCATCGGCACAGAGCGTGGTGACGAGCGTGCTCTTTCCACGGCCTCGCTCGCCGGGAAACACCACCGCGTCTCCGTCCTTCCCGGCGGCGGCGGCTCCCCCGTGGAACCAGATCAAATCGGGCCGAGCATCGAGGAACAAACGGATGGTGGAATAACGAATGCAACGAAGCATCGCGGACACCGAACGGTCGCCCGGGGAGCTGTCGGGACTCCCGTGCATCAGGTAGCCGGCACCGTGCGGAACCACGACGAGCTCGCCCAAGAGATGCCGAGCCGGCGGGCCGAGCATCCACCGGAAAATGTCACGGGTACCGGCGACGATCGCCCGCGCCTGGGAGGTGACGGCGACGCTCTGATCGCCAAACGAAACGTACAGGGTCTCAGCGACGTTCAAGAGGCGTGCAGCAGCCCGAGGGCTGTGAGTTGGGAGATCCCATGCTTCACGTCCGCCAGCAGTTCGGCGGCGGGTCGATCGACCCACCGACCGAGTTCCTCGGCAATTTGCCAGACGCTGCGCGAGCCGTCGCTCAGCTCCCAAATCGCCATGGCTGGCGCGTTGACTGCATGCGCCGTTTGCGATGCCGGCGCATAGAGAAGGGTCTCATCACCCAGCCGATAGGCTCGGACCCCTCGGGAACGCGTTGGACGCACGTGATCGGAGAGGACCATGCGACTTGAGCGCGTGGCCGAGTCACGGGACACGGTTCGATTCCTCGATGTGTGCGGTTGCGCTGGTGACTGTGCCGATCGCGTCAGGGCCGCGGGACGGCCCGCGACGCGTCAGAGGATTGGGCCGCCGTTCCCGCCGTTGTTCGCGTACTGCGCGAACGCCCTGGTGGGCAATGCGACGGATGCGAGGACCACAGGGAGCGCCCACCCGGCTCGGATGAGTGCGCGCCTGCTCACGGCTTTGGGATCCCGCTCCGGATCGTCAGGACGGGGGAGCGTTTCCGACATCAAGCCCTCCTGGCTGAGGTCTTCCGGGCTGGAGCGCCGCAAGAACTGCACCCCCGATAGGCACTACGTAACCGCTTTATCCTGCACCAATTAGCGCTTCGGTGAGCGACCCCAAAACGGCAGTACCCGCGCAACACGGGCCGAGCCGGCTCGGCACCTAAGGCCGGTGTCGTGACGGTGAGCTACCCGGAGCGCCGCGCCCGCACCACTCGGAGATCGCTGGCGCGCCCTCGACAACCCCCCTAGTCCAACGTGGGGTAACACGCGAGGGTGAATCGAAATGTCTCGTCGGCGGCCACGGGATCGCCCCCGAGAGCCCCGTAGCGACGGGCCAAGTCTTCGAATGTGGCCTTGAGCTCTCCGAGGAAGGCGGCACGCCGTTCCACGCTCGGGAGCGCCACGTCGACCGCCAGGGACAGCGACGGAACGTGCCCATCGTCGACGCTCCGCTCGCCGAGCCGGGCCACATCTTCGAGCATCGCTTCTGCGTGGCCAGCGAGCATCCTGAGACTCGTTTGATCGCGCACCGCGCGCGCCCCACCCAGGCTCCAAACGAGACGGGGTGACAGCCAGTAGGACAGCGCCCGGGCGCGGTAGAAGCCCTCGACGATGCCGTTGACGATGCGTTCACCCGAACGCTCGACCAGCCGGGCTCGCTCCATGGTCTTCACGTGGTAGTAGATCTTTTGTGGCGTCTCGCCAAGACGATCCGCCAACTCGGGACACGTGCGGGGCTCACCCATTTCGCGGAGCAAGGCAATCCTGAGTGGCTTGAGCAGAATCGCTGCCTGATCGACGGATTCCACCAAGAGAACGTCGTGCGTCATGCGGAGCGTGCCTCGAAAGAGGTTGAATGACGTACAAGAAAATTTGTACGTTGTCAATCTAACGCCATCTTCACGGATGCGAAGCGTAGAGCCCCAGATTCTAGCCGTCACCCGGGGCGACGTGACTGGGCGAACTTCGTCGAGACGGACCTCGTCGGCCACACCCCCTCCCAGCGCGTAGGTCGTGCCGGGTGCTGCAGTGTGGAGCTTGGCAAACGTCTGGATCCTGACTGCATGAAGGCTTTGCTGATCCTCTTCTAAGCAAGACTTCAGAAACAGCCCTCTATCTTCGCCAGTATGAGGCCCCGTGGCGCCGCCTCTTGAGCCGCGGATGAGTAGGAGGTTTCGTGACACGCTTTCCCATCGTGGCCCACCACCGCGCCGCACCGCCCAGGAAGCTCCTCGATCGGGCGACGTCGCTGGCGCAGGAGCTTCAGGCTCAGCAGCCCGAACTGGTTCCGCGTGACGTGTTCCGCCCGCTCGTTGCCACCTCCCTCGACGACGCCCCCGCTCTGCATCTCGACGATCTCAGCACCATCGTGCAACTCGACCGGTTCTACGACGTGAGCTTTCTCCAAGACCGAGCCCGGTTCCGCGCAGCGGACGGAGACTTCGTGGCGACCTGCGGGCCACCCTCGCCGGAGTTCGAGAGCTACTGCGAGGAGCGCCTCGGGCTGGGCACCGTCACCTGGCTCCGGCCTCGCCCACGAGCGAACCCGCTGGGCGTGGCGGCGGCGTGCTGGACGGATCGGGAAGTCCGTCGATCCCTGGTCCGAGCCTGCCAACACAGTCGCCTGCGATATCTGCACCCGCACATGGGGAATTTTCCTGCGTGGGCAACCGCGCTGTTGCTGCAACGGGCTAGCCGCCGTCCACTGAGCGTCATCGCCCCACATCCGGGGCTCACCAAGCGGGTCAACAACAAGCTCTGGTTCGCCGATGTGGCGCGCCGCCTCTTTGGTGCGCGAGCCATCCCTCCCACCGCTGCCGCCTACAATCTCGCCACCGCCGCGCACCTGGTGCAGCAACTCACCCCCCGCTCCCGATCGATCGTGTTCAAGCTGCCAGCATCAGCTGGCGGTGCCGGGAACCTAGTGATCGAATCCAGACGACTGCGGGGACGCGCGCTGGGGGGCCTCCGAACAGAGCTCCGAGCCCGGTTGGCCGGATTGGGATGGACGGGCGAAGACCCCCTCCTGGTGGGGAGTTGGCAAACCGACGTGCTGGCCGCTCCCTCGACGCAGCTATGGATCCCTCCCGAAGATCACGGACGGCCCATCGTCGAAGGCGTCTTCCAGCAACTGCTCGAGGAATCCCAGGGAATCTTCCTCGGAAGCCGTGCCGCCGATCTTCCACTTGAGATCACTCGGGAACTCGTGGATCGGAGTTGGGTGCTCGGTAGGCTGTTTCAGCTACTCGGGTATGTGGGGCGTTGCTCTTTCGATCTCCTCCTCGTGGGCGACCGGCTCTCGGATTGCCGCGTGGAGTTCATCGAGTGCAACGGCCGCTGGGGGGGGACATCCCTGCCGATGAGCCTCATGAACCGCCTGTTTGGTGACTGGGCCCGTCAACCCTACGCGACCAATGAATGCATCGTGCCCGGCCTACAACGCATTAGCTACGGGGATATCTTGGAGTACTTCGCCAGCGAGCTCTACGATGCCCGGACTGGACGTGGCAGCTTGATCTTCTACAACCCCGGTGGGCTGGCCTTCAGGCCGGGGATTGATGTCCTCGTGATCGCTGAGAGTTGGGATGCCGCCGGTCATCGGGCGCAGGTCGAGATCCCACGCCGGTTGCGAGACCTGGCGTGGAGCGCGGGAGTCCCGACCACGGGATGGGCTCAGATCCGGTGAGTCGTCGCCCTCACGTCCCGCTCCACACAGAGGACGGCACCGTCCGGAAGCTCCTCCCATGACTCGTCCGAGATCGGTTCCGAGGCCACCACCACAGCACGGTACGGCGCCCCGCTCTTGTGCTTCACGTGGGGGATCCCGCAGATCTCGCAGTCGTGGACTCCGTACCGCGGCACCCAATAGAGGGAGTTCCGCCAGCGCGAGGCACACAGAATGTGCCCGTCGGTGAGGATGAAGTTGAGCTGTGCGGGTTTCTCCGATCGTGCGGCAACGCAGCGGGATTCCAGCGTGCAAACCGCCTTGCCCATGACCGTGGCGACTCGATGACACCCGATATCCGCGTCGAGGTCGAGACCTGCCCGTTCCATCAGCGCGAGTAACCAATAGAAGACCAGCTCACTGTCGGTGCTTCCACGGCGGTGGGCGAGCAGCCTGGCCGGGATCTCCCCCTCGAGTTGGGGCGCGACCTCGGGAAACGCTCGCACCGTGCCATTGTGAATGAAGCTCCAGCGCCCATAGACAAACGGGTGGGTATTGGTCAGCGATGCTCCGCCGACGGTCGCCCGACGCACATGGGCGACCACCGTCCGCGCGTAGGTCCGCTCCGCCGCGGTGCTGAAATGAAGGTCGGCATAAGCCGCGGTATCGCGCCGCTCGATACGCGGCTGCCCGTCATCGTAGTGTGCAACACCCCACCCGTCGGGATGTGACTCGCCGCGGAGATCCGCTCGACTCTGGCTCATCAGGGCGTTCTGGGCGTAGGCGAGGCTGCACTCGACCTTGGTGAGCTCGTTGGCCCGGAACCCATAGAGCCGGCACATGGTGACGAGCCGACCTTACGAATCAGGCTGAGCGGTGGGTGAGCCGAGCGCGGTCCAGCGCCGTCCCCGCCGGCGCAGCTCCAGCAGCCGCTCCAACATCTCTTGTTTCGCCGGAGCCTCGAGGACATCCACATGACTGAGCAGCGTGCCGCAACTCAGCGCGTGCTCGAGCGCGGTCTCCACGTGCTCGACGAGTGCCTGTCGCTCGTGATCGGCGAATGGGTGGTCCGGTTCGCGGTTGAGCACCGTGCGGACGGCATCTTGCCCCTCGGCGTGCTCGTGATACAGCTGATCCACAAACGCCGATCCGAGGATGCGGTCCAGCGTCGGATAGAACACCTGTTCTTCGAACGCCATGTGGGGGCCCGCGTCCTGATCCAGCCGATCGGCCTCCCGACGGGCCGCGACGAGGTCGTTCTCCTTCAGCGCATCGAGGAGACGAAGGAGTCCGCGGGTGAGCTTCCGGTGATCCTCGAGAAACGCCTCGCGGAGTGGTGACGCCTTGGTCATCTGTCCTCCCCATCGGTCCCAGACGCAAACCTCAGTTCCTCGGATTGAAGTGCGGTTAAGGAACCGTTGAATCAGTCTTCACGCGCGCGCCTTCATGTTGGCGGCACGTGGGCAAGAGCGAGCGGGTGAGAATGGTCAACGTCTTGAGACCCATTGTGGCCGGTGTCGACGCGTCCGAGGACGGCGCGTGGGCCGGGGCGGTGGCGTGGCGGATCGCCGAACGGGCAGGCGCGCAGTGTCTGCTGGTGCACGCGGTGCGGCCGGTCGTCATTCCCCCAGGCGGCGTGCCCGGGATGGCAGACGAAGGTCGGATCGCGACGCACATGCTCCGCGTGGCACGCGAACAGATTCTCGAGTATCTCCGCGGAAATGTCCCGGAAGACAGCCTGGCAACGGTCGATGTCCGCTTCGGTGCCCCCGCCCGCGTGCTGGCGGAGACAGCGGCAGAGTGCGACGCGGGTCTTCTGGTCGTGGGTGGGAAGAAGCACCGGGCCCTAGGTCGATGGCTCGGGGGCAGCACAGCCCACGCGACCGTGCGAACTGCCTCCATCCCCGTCTTGATCAGCGTGGGCCCCCAGGCTGACATCGCCCGCGTGCTGGCGGCCGTGGACTTATCGCCCGCCGCGCGCGCGACCATTGAAACCGCCCAGCGCTGGGCGGAGGTGTTCGGCGCCGAGCTGCGGATCATGCACGCCATCGAGGACCGGACCTTCGCCGTCGAGTACCCGACCTTTCTCGATCCCCACGCCCTCGAGCAACGTGTCTCGGAGGTCCTCGAAGAGCGCATCTGGCCGGCGATCACCCTCACGGACGCGGAGCGCGTCGTACGCCACGGCGAGCCGGCGCACGCCATCGCGAGCGAAGTGGAGGAGTGGGACGCGCACTTGGTGGTGTTGGGGTCGCACGGGCGAAGCTGGGTAGACCGCCTCATCCTCGGAAGTGTGACCGAACGGCTCTTGGGATGGCTCCCGACTTCGCTCCTCGTCGTCCCGGTGCGGCCCGATTCACCCCCCGCCGATCACGGATGAGTGGCCGGGTCGCCAGAGGATTCGGCTGACGAGCTCGGCAAACCCCCAGGTTGCGACGACACTCGCACCCACCCAGACCCACGTTTCGATCGAGAGCGGCACCGTGTCGAACGCCGCCATCAGAACCGGCGCCCAGACCACGAGAATCTGCGCGAGAAAGCTGACGATCACGGCCGCGTGCACTGTGAGATTCGGCGGGGGGCGCAGGTCCGTATGCCGGGCGGGATACGCAAAGAGCAGCTGCCCAGCCGCGAGAAACAGGAACGCCGCGGTCCGCGTGGCGTCGATCGAGGCACCGAGGATGCCGGGGAGCAACCCCAGGATGGCGAACGCCATCAGCGCCTTCAGGCTCCCGGAAAGCAGGATGAACCGCAGGGACAGCTGGTCGAGCAGCGGTGCGGCGGGGTCTCGAGGAGGGCGCTCCATCACCCCAGGATTACGATCGAGCCCGAGGGCAAGCGCCGGGGCGCCGTCGGTGACGAGATTGATCCACAGCAGTTGCGCGGCCGTGAGCGGCAGCAACAGGTTACCCGCTTCGTCCCGCAAGCCCAGCAGGAACGACGCAAAGACGCCGATAGTGACGACGAGCACCTCGGACAGGTTGGTCGAGAAGAGGAACCTGATGAATTTCTGGATATTCTCGTAGATGCTGCGACCCTCTTCGATGGCAGCCACGATCGTCGCGAAATTGTCGTCCAACAAAACGATGTCCGCGACCTCGCGGGTGACGTCACTCCCCCGCTCCCCCATCGCGACCCCCACGTCCGCGCGTTTGAGGGCCGGAGCATCGTTGACGCCGTCGCCGGTGAGGGCCACGATCTCGCCCTCCTGTTTCAGCGCCTCCACGATGCGAAGCTTGTGCTCGGGGCTGACCCGCGCAAAGACATGCGCCTCCCGCACGATGCGACGCAACTCGGGCTCGGACAGCGTGTCGAGGTCGGCACCGCTCACCACCTTCACGTCGTTGATCCCAACGTTGCGTGCCACCGTCAATGCGGTCGCCGGGTGATCGCCAGTGATCATCAATACCCGAATGCCGGCGGCGCGCGCACGGCGCACCGCATCCGGCACTTCCGGCCGAGGTGGATCCCATAACAGAACGAGTCCGAGCCAGTGAAGCCCGGTCTCCGCATGCCCCTCCGCCCATGCGAGAGACAGGAGCCGGTATCCCTCCGCCGCATACGCGTCGATCTTCTCCCGCCAGGCTACCCGAGCGGCCGGAGACATCTCGCAGCGTTCCAGAAGGACTTCTGGTGCCCCCTTCACATAACTGACGCTGCGTCCACCCTCGTATCCCGACACGCCCATGAACTTCCAGGCCGAATCAAACGGCCGGCTGGAGGTCCGCTCGAAGTCGTCGCGGAGGGCTCGAGGCTCTCGTTCGTGACGCTGCGCGTACGCGAGGAGGGCGATCTCTAGGGGGTCACCGGCGGCGCCGTCGGTTTCAGCGTCGTTGGCCAGCACCATGGCGCGAAACGCTCGGTCGAGTTCCGGCGTGTCGATCGCTCGCACCTCGAGGCGATTCTCCGTGATCGTTCCCGTCTTGTCGGTCGCGATCACGGTGACAGAGCCCAGGGCTTCGACGGCCGCCAACCGTCGCACGACGGCCTTGCGCTTGGCCATCCGCTCGACGCCGAGCGCCAACGTCACGGTGAGCACCGCTGGCAGCCCCTCCGGGACGGCCGCAACCGCCAACGCCACCGCGAAAAGCAGCACGTGCCCGATACGACTCATCCCCTCCACCAGCACGCCACCCACGGCGATCAGGACCGCCAGTGCGAGGATCCACCGCGCCACGCGATGCCCAAAGGCTTCGAGGCGCCGCTCCAACGGCGTGCGCTCGGCCGTGACCTCGCCGAGCATGGTGGCGAGACGGCCCATCGCGCTCGTGGGCCCGGTGCGCTGGACCTCGAGGTAGGCCTTGCCGCGCACCACCAGCGTGCCCGACAACGCCTCGTCCCCGACGTGCTTTTCCACCGGCAGGGACTCTCCGGTGAGCACCGATTCGTCCGCCGCCAGGTTTTCCGCCGTTCGGAGCGCCGCATCCGCCGGCACGCGGTCTCCGGCCTGCAGCCGAATGACGTCGCCCGGAACCAACGCGCGGCTCGGGAGATGGACGAGCGTGCCGTCGCGGAGCGTCCAGACCATGGGCGCAGCCAGCGCACGCAGCTTCTCGAGGGCGCTCTCGGCCTTGTGTTCCTGCCAGACACCGAGCGCTGCATTGAAGAGCAAGATCAGCCCGATGGCCACCGCCTCGAGCGGAAGCCCTTCACCCCGTTCGCCCACCCACACCGCGAGATCAACGGCCAGCGCAAACAGCAGAATGTAGATGAGGGGACTCTGGAACTGTCTTGCGAACCGACGCCACAGCCGTTCGGGTGGCGTCTCGGGAAGCGCGTTGGGTCCAACTTGCTCCAGGGATCGTCGAGCCTCCTCAGTAGAAAGTCCCCGCGGCGAGCTCAGCGATTCGACTGGCATCGAGCGCACATCCTCATGGACTGGTGAGGCGGTAGGTCGCGTACAACCCGGCGAGATACGTGAAGACCATGAACGCCGGCCCGGGTTCGAGGATCCAAATCCGGCGCTCCGATTTGTTCATGACGTCCAGCATGGCGAGCGTCATCAAGAGCGTACCGAACAGACCACCCACGGCGAGGCCCGGGTCGACCTCGGCCAGCATTGAACCGGCTCCATGGACCAGGTCGAGCGGCACTAGCGCTGCCATGTTGAAGCAGTTGCTCCCCAGGAGATTGCCCACGGCCAGGTTGTAGGAGCCCGCCCTCACACTCCTGAACGAGACCGCTGCCTCCGGCAGCGATGTGGTGATCGCGAGTAAGAGCATCCCAGCGAAGCCCTGCGCGACGCCGAGTTGGTCAGCGAGACGCGCCGTCGAAGCAGCCAGCGAGGGTGCGGCCACCAGAATCACGAGCGCCGCCAAGGCGAACCAGACGAAGGCACGCTGGAGCGCGCGGGGGTGCGCCTTCCGTTGCTCGACTTCCGCGGGTGTCCGAAACGGTGGCTCCTCACGATTGCGATGGAGCAAACGCATACCGACGATGTACACGAACCCTACCACCGCCGTAGACCAGCCGAAGGGAACGCTTCGCGGTCCCGCACCGGCGAGCACACCCAAGACGGCAAGCACGGTCAGAAGCACGCCGAGGGTACCCACCAGCACCTGATTCATGGCAACGCGGGTGAGCAGCCGGGGCTGCCTCGTGGTCAGATCTGCCACGGCGAGGACGAACATGTTGGCCATACTCGAGCCAAACAGATCGCCCACGGCCAGCGAGACATTCTGTTGCAGCACGGCGTTGATGTCGGTGACGAGCTCGGGGAGCGACGTGGCCGCCGCCACGAGAATCGCGCCCACCCACATGCCCCCGAGCCCCGTGCCGCTGGCGATGGTGTCACCGTCTTTCGCCAGCCGCATACCGGCGCCGGCCACGGCGGCACCGCTCAGGAGAAAAGTGAGCCATATAGGCATCGCGGGCACGCTCCTTCGCGCGCTGTGCACTGGAGCAAGAGTGCCGGATCACCGAGAGGCACTACCGGAAGCCCCGCTCTCGCGACGGGCGAGTCCGCGCTGCGGGGTACGCGCGAGCATGGACGGCTACCACGGCCAAGCTCGGTGCGTTCGGATGAAGGAAGTGTGAAACGGTGTTCAGCGAGCGGTCAAGCGGCACGCCACGCCGCGCGGGGAGAATGCGAGATGCGCGTACCCTGCGGCCGGTCAGGACCTAGACCCTCAGGCGGCCGCGGCGACCTCCGAGATTGCGAATCCCCGGCCTAGGGCGTGACCGGGATTATCCTTTGTAGCGGTAGGTGATACGGCCGCGGCTGAGATCGTAGGGCGAGAGAGCCACGGTGACCCGGTCACCGGCGAGCACGCGAATCCTGAAGCGGCGCATCTTCCCGGCGAGGGTACAGAGCACCGTATGCGAGTTCTCGAGCAGCACGCGGAACATGGCGTTGGGCAGCACCTCGGTGACCGTGCCTTCCAGCTCGATCGCATCAGTTTTTGCCATCGGGAGCCGTTCTAGGATCGGCGCTGGCGGAAGCGGCGACGTCGACGTGCGGCAGCCTGCGCTTTCTTGCGCTTGGCCTCGCTGGGCTTCACGTAATAGCGCTTCTGCCTGAGGTCTTTGAGAATCCCCGAACGCTGCACTTTGCGTCGAAAGGCCTTGATGGCCCATTCGACTCGATCGTCATCCCCGAGAATGATCTCGGTCATCGAAACTCCTTTCGTTCCACCAACTGGAATTGAAACGGGGCCACCCCCATCGGAGTGGACCCCGTTTTGACTCAATCACGCAACAACAGAATGGACTCAGTCGCCGACTGGGCTAACGTTCTGCGCCGCAGGTCCCTTCTGCCCCTGGACCACGTCGAACTCCACCTGCTGTCCCTCGCGGAGGGACTTGAAGCCCGTGCCGTTGATCGCCGAGTGATGGACGAATACGTCCTTCTCTCCGTTCTCGGGCGTGATGAAACCAAAGCCTTTTGCGTCGTTGAACCACTTCACGGTTCCTCGGGTACGCATGCCGTACTCCTCTTGTTCTGTCGATGTTCGTCGGAGTCCGGTCGTACCGTACTAGCCGAGCGTCCATCTTTTTCCGCGCGGCGCTGTCGCCCCCGCGCTGGGCTGCCGCGTTCGCGGCACGGACAACAAAAACGAGGACTGGCGTCCTGCCGGTCCTCGAGCATGTCACTCGTATGGTCGCACCCCCCAGAGGGGCGCTTGTGACGCCAGCACAATGTAATGACTGGGCCCCTCCAGTGCCAGGGCAGACGGCCTGGAGCTCCGGGGGCCCTGCGCCCACTACCGCCTCCGGGCCCTCCCCCGTCTGTGCCCCAGGGAAGGGCCGGTCGGCCGGGGCCGGGAAGCGCGTTCGTCGGGCTGGAGCGGCGTGACGGCGGGCTCGAAACCCGGCAGAATTTGCCGCTCAAACGTGCGACCCATCAGCTTCTCGACATCGCGCATCATGAGCCACTCATCGGGAGACATGAGCGTGAGAGCCAGCCCCTCCGCGCCCGCCCGAGCCGTACGCCCCACCCGATGCACGTACACTTCCGGATCATTGGGGACGTCGAAGTTGACCACGAGAGCAATATCGTCGACGTCGATGCCGCGGGCCGCCACATCGGTGGCTACCAGGATCCGGGTTTTCCCCTCCCGGAATCGGTCGAGCGCCCGGTTGCGCAATATCTGGGTCTTGCCGCCGTGGAGCGCCATCACGTCGTTGCCCTCGCGGCGCAGGTGGTGGGCCAACTTCTCCGCCCCGAACTTGGTCCGGGTGAAGACCAGGGTCTTCGCGGCTGGGAGCTCAAGGAGCATTTTGGCGAGGACACGCCGCTTGGCCGCCTTGTCCACGGCCACCAGGATGTGCTCCACGCCGTCGGCCGCTTCGGCCCGCTTCCCGATCTCCACGGCCGCATGGCCGTTTAGCGCCCGCTGGGCCAGTCGGTCCACATCCCCCGAGATGGTGGCCGAGAAGAGCATCGTCTGGCGCTCAGCCGGCAACGAGTCGAGGATCCGATTGACGTCTCTCGCGAACCCCATGTCCAGCATCCGGTCCGCTTCATCGAGCACGAGCACTTCGAGGCGCGAGCTGTCTACGTGGCCACGACCCATGTGATCGAGCAGCCGACCCGGTGTCGCCACTACGATATCGACGCCTCCCTTCAGCGCCCGCGTCTGCGGATGCATCGCCACCCCGCCGTACACGGCGACTGCCTGCATACGGCTGTGTCGGCCGTAGGCGCGGGCACTGTTCACCACCTGCTCGGCGAGCTCGCGCGTGGGCACGAGCACCAATGCCCTCAGTGTTCGTCGCTGCCCACCCTGCAACCGCTGCAGGATGGGAAGCAGGAAGGCAGCGGTCTTCCCAGTACCCGTTTGCGCCGAGCCCACCAGGTCGCGACCCTCCAATCCCAACGGAATGGCCTCCCGCTGAATGGGCGTGGGCTCGGTGTAACCCTCGTCTTCGACTGCCTGTAACAATTCGGGCGCAAGGCCCAGAGACGCAAAAGTCATTTGTTCCGTACCAATCCTCGTACCGGTGTACGCACGCATGCCGACGACGCTCCAGTCATCGGAGACACGTGCCGTTGTGAATGTGAACCTGAGGAGGTCAGCGACGAGACTCGACGCGCGTCGGTACCCCTGAGCCGGGGACCATTCTACAGGAGAGAAGATGCCAGCTCGCGGTTCTTCCTACAGCATGCAAGCTAACGGGTTATGGCCCAGCGTGGTACCCGGGGCTCGAAACTCAGAACTCGATGGAAACTAGCCGGAATCCAAGACCGGGGCGGCGGCCCACGCTGCCGTCACGGTTCAGCCTGGGGATGGTCACGGGTACTGGCAGTGGCACCCCGAAGCGATCACCGCTCCCCCGCTCGAAGAGGGCGGCGGCCCCCAACCCCCCTGGGGCTGGCTCGTCCGATCGGCCCTTCCCAAGGGTAGCCGCCGCACCGATCACCAACCCGACGATGGAGCCGACGGCAGGAATCGCGACAGCGACTTTCTCGTCATCCGGTTCTGCGATGAGGTCAATCCCCAACCCGGCCAGACCCCCGGCGACACCGGCAATGGAGACAAGACGCACCTGGCTCACGCTCGGCCGCCACCTCCGGGCGGCCGGAATCCCCGTAAGCAACAAGCCGTTCCCCCCCAACAACCCATAAGTCAGGAGGGCGTCGTGCTCCGCACCGGCCAATACGCCCGCCACGAAGCCAAACCACGTACCCCATAAGGCGGCGTCATTCACGAGCGCGGCATCCCCGGCCGGAATGTTTCGTCCGGCGAGGAAGCCCCCGACGGCCATCCCGCTCAACCCTCCCACGAGCGCAGCCACCCATGGAGCCTCGTCCGTGGTATCCTCGAAACAGAACTCCCCACCATTCGTGAAGCAGATTTCGTTTTCCCCGAGATCCAGCACCTCCCGCCACCCGAGCGCCTGCCAGGAGCCCCACGTGAAGCTGAAGCCATAGGCGCGAGCTTGACCCGAGCTGATCCCGTGCCGGCGGGTGAGGGCGAGCGAGCTCAACAATCCCGCAGTGGGGCCGACGAGCAATCCCGCCCCGTAGGGCGGTGACTCGTCCGCTCCGAGGGCCGCGGGTACCACGACCCCGAGCCACGCGCCGATCAGTGTATTCGTCACGACGAATTCCGTGCGACCCCCACCCGCCACGCGCGCACGATCGATCGTGTCCAGCAGGGCGGCTGCATCAGCGGCCACCGGCGTGGTGCGGTACCAGCGAAGCACGTAGCGCAGCAACTCGACGGCGAGGTCGCGCTCCCCTTCGGCAGCAAGTCGATGGGCCGTCTCGACGAGCACTGCGGCGGAGTCGTTAGGCGTCATTTGGGCACGGACGGGCGGCGAGGAGACGCCCATGCCGAGGGCAGCGAGAATGAGTCCGAGAACGGCGGCGCGCATGGCTCGGTCCACACTGGAGTCTGTGATGGTACCCCGCGGGCAGAGGTGAGTTCGAGCGCGCATCCCGAACCTCGCTTGGCGTCGATTCCAGGCCCCATCCATCCACCAATCGCTCGAGCCTTCTAGCCTGACTCGACCCCGCTCGCTATCCTCTTTATATCGATCCGGATATGCAATCCGTGATCCGACCAGTTCCTCGCCCCCGAGGGAGCATGACGGTCGGAGCCGGATCGAGCCGGAGGCTGGCCGTGATGGGGCGGCCGGTCGGCTATATTGCCAAGAGCCGCGACCAGCGCTTGCGCGCAGCGAAGGCCACGGGGGGATGTGGCCGCTCTCGCGAGGTTGCACTCGTAACTTCACATCCTTCACCACTCAATCGTAACGCGCAGCGGCGTGTTCTGGACGCTGTGTTTGTTCGTGGAGCATGAATTCCTTAGGCGTCTTACAATTGACCGACCGCGGCTCCGGGTTCATTCGACGGCGCGAGGCGAATTATCTTCCGTCGTCCCGCGACATCTTCGTGCCACCGGGCGTCGTGCGGCGTTTCGAGCTCCGCACCGGTGACGAGATTGCTGGCGACGTCGGCAAGTCTCCGGGCCGTGGGAAGAAACCACCACTGAAGAAGGTCACCGAGATCAACGGGCGACCGCCGGCTGACGTGAAGGGACGGCTCGAGTTCACGCGGCGGAGCGCCATCCATCCCGATGAGCAGCTCGTGCTCGAGTGCGGGCTCGAGCGCTACGGCCAGCCCGACTATACCAATCGCGTCATCGATCTCTTATGCCCCTTTGGACTTGGTCAGCGCGCGCTCATCGTGGCGCCAGCCAAGGCGGGAAAGACCATGGTGCTGCAAGCCGTGGCCCAGGGCATCGTGCAAAATCGCCCCGATTCGCAGCTCCTCATTCTCCTGGTGGATGAACGTCCGGAGGAGGTAACGGAGATGGAATCGTGTGGCTTTGGGGAGGTCGTGGCATCGAGCTTCGACTTTCCGCCGGATCGGCACATCGCGTTGGCGCAGCTGACCCTCGAGCGCGCCCGGCGGCGCGTCGAGTTGGGGGAAGATGTCGTGATCATCTTGGATTCGATCACCCGACTCGCGCGTACCTTCAACGCCGTCGAGCGTGGCAGTGGAAAGACACTCTCCGGGGGGCTCGACGCCACGTCCCTGGAGGAGCCCAAACGGTTCCTCGGCAGCGCGCGCAACATCAACCGCGCCCAGGGGGGTGGCTCGCTCACCATCATCGGGACAGCCCTGATCGATACGGGATCCAAGATGGATCAGGTGATCTACGAGGAATTCAAGGGAACCGGCAATAGCGAGCTAGTGTTGAGCCGTGAGCTCGCCGAACGCAGGATCTTCCCGGCCTTTGATCTCACCGCTTCGGCAACACGACGAGAAGAGCTCTTGCTTTCCGAGGAGGTGCTCCGAGCCTCGCAGTTGCTGCGCAAGCGGCTGGCCAACGTCCCACCGGTGGACGCGATGAACGAGCTCTTGTCGCTGATGAAAGGGACGAAGACGAATGCCGAGTTCGTGCAGAAGATCGTAAGCGCAGACCAGCGCTGAGTGAGTGCGCTCGGAACCGTAAGACCTCCTGACATCCCCTCTTGACGTGTCCCGAGTGCCCGGTGCCTTTTTTGTTTGGTATGTGTCGCAGTCGGCCCTGGCTGTTGGCCGACGGCACGGCCCCTCCACCGAGAGCCAGCCGGCTCTAAGGGGGTTTCATGCGCACCAGCATCCTTGTCGTACTGACGCTCCTCTTGGGGAGCGTTGCGGCCTCGGCCCAGGGACTCAGGCTCACCGGACGGGTCACCGACAGCGACGGGAACGCCCTCTCGGGCGTCCGCGTCGTCGAGCGCGGGACACTCAATAGCACGGTCACCCAGGCCGATGGCACGTACATCCTGCGGTACGGCTCCTCGGAAGCCGTCATCGTCTTTTCGCAACTGGGGTACCGACCGCAAGAACTGTCGGTACGGGGACTGACCACGCTCGATGTCGTGCTCGAGATGGCCGCTCGGGTCATCGAGGGTGTCGAGGTCGTGGGCACCCGGCGCCTGAACCGTTCTGCCGTCGAAACCCCGGTGGCGGTGGACATCATCGACATTCCCACGGTCACCAAGTCCGTTGGCCAGCTCGACATCAATCAGATCCTGCATTACGCCGCCCCGTCGTTCAACGCCAACCGTCAATCCGGAGCCGACGGGAGCGACCACATCGATCCCGCAACGCTCCGCGGCCTCGGCCCCGATCAGACGCTGGTGCTCATCAATGGTAAGCGTCGCCACCAATCGTCCCTGATCAACATCTTCGGATCCCGTGGCCGCGGCAACACGGGCACCGATCTCAACTCGATCCCCGTGGCCGCCATCGAGCGAATCGAGATTCTGCGCGACGGTGCCAGCGCGCAATACGGGTCCGACGCGATTGCCGGCGTCGTGAACATCGTGCTCAAGTCCACAGTCGACGAGTTCACCGGTAGTGTGGCGGGTGGGATTCACGATGCCACGCCGCCGTCGCGGTTCGCGGTGCTACGGGATGACGAGATCGACGGTGAAGAGGTCCAGGTGAGTGGAAACTACGGGCTTCGTGTGGGCGAGCTCGGTTTCGTCAACATGACCGCCGAATACATGACCAAACGACGGACCAATCGGCCCGCGGATCCGGCGCAGTGGGACATCTACCGCCGGGAATTCGGCGACGCGGCGCTGGAGAACTTCAGCACGTTCCTGAATTCCCGCGTCCCCATCAGCGAGGCTGTGGCGTTCTACGCCTTCGGTGGATACAACTTCCGGCACACCGATGCCTTCGCGTGGAGCCGAGACGCCGGATCGGAACGGAACGTCCCGGCCATCTATCCCAACGGTTTCGATCCGCGGATCCTGTCCGACATCACGGACAAGTCCATTGCGGCAGGGGTACGAACGAAGGTGGGAGAGTGGGACGTGGACATCAGCAACACGTGGGGGTCCAATCGGTTCCACTACTTCGTGGACGGTACGGTGAACGCCTCACTGCTCGAGCGCTCGCCCACCCGTTTCGATGCTGGCGGGTTCGCGTTCTCCCAGAACACTACGGGCATCACCTTCACCCGACTCTTCGCCGACGCCCTCGAGGGCGTGAACGTCGCCTTCGGTGCGGAGTACCGCATCGACAACTACGAGATCTTCGCGGGTGAGGAAGGGTCGTACCGAAACTACGGGATCGTGGACAGCGTGATCGGCGGCGTCGTGGTGCCCGTAGACACGCTGGGGCGGCCTGGGGGGTCCCAGGGGTTCCCGGGCTTTCAGCCCGCGAACGAGTTGGACGAGAACCGTACCAATCTCGGCGCCTGGCTGGACCTCGAGGCCGATCTCACCGAACAGTTCACTCTTGGGGGCGCACTCCGATACGAGGATTACAGTGACTTCGGCACCACCTTGAACTGGAAGCTCGCAGCGCGGCTGGCCGTCGTGGACGGGCTCGCTTTCCGCGGCTCGGTGAGCACTGGGTTCCGGGCGCCGTCGCTCGCGCAGATCTATTTCAATACCACCTTCACCGACTTCGTGTCGGGCGTCGCGGTGGACAAGATCATCGCCAAGAACAACAGCCCGATCACGCGGGCGCTGGGCATCCCGGCCCTCACGGAAGAGACGGCGACGAACGCCAGTCTGGGAGTTGTCGCCCGGGTGGGTGACTTCACCGCGACGATCGACGGATACTACGTGGACATCAAAGACCGGATCGTGCTGACTGGCGCATTCGAGGATACCGATCCGGACATCGGTGCGGACCTACAGGCGCTCCAGGTTGGCGCCGGACAGTTCTTCACCAATGCCATCAGCACGGAGACCTTTGGCCTCGACGTCATTCTCACCTATCAGCGGACGCTCGGGCGGCACCGCGTGGGCGGCTCCGTCGCCGCCAATTTCAACGACATGGAGCTCGGGGCAATCAACACGAGTCCGCAGCTCGCCGGGAAAGAAGACATCTACTACGGGCCGCGGGAACAGCATTTCCTGCTGGCCTCCGCACCGGGCAGCAAGTTCACTTTTTCAGGCAATTACGGCATGCGTACCTTCGACGCCGCCGTTCGACTTGTTCGCTTCGGCGAGGTCACGCTCATCGATTGGCTCGATACCGAAGATGTGTATCGGGCTCGGGTGACGACGGACCTCTCGTTGAGTTATCAGCTGTCCAACAACGTGAGTGTGAGCCTGGGCGGGAACAACATCTTCAATAAGTACCCCACCCAGCAGGACACCGAGACCGAGACTGGTGGACTCTGGGATGCCGTGCAGATGGGATTTTCGGGAGCCTTTTACTACGCGCGGTTGAACTTCAAGCTCTAGATCGGGCATCCGCCAGATCGAAGATCGGAAGAGGCTCGGCAGGCAGCGCCTGCCGGGCCTCGCTATATCGACGGCGAAAATAGTCGGCCACGGCATGAAGCGAGCCGTGGGGCCGCTCACCTGCCGACACCCACCGCCGCGTGTCTCGCGCCCGCCGACCCCGCCGACTACCTTATCGCGACCCCGACCTGTAGTCACTTGCCGGAGGACCGCACGTCCATGAATACGTTCCCGGGCTCTGCCCTCACCACGCTCTCGTTCGCACTGACCTGCCTCGTGGCACCCACACTGCTGGCGCAACAGGTCACTCCGGAGACCGTTCATGGCCTCCAGTTCCGTAATATCGGTCCAGCCACTATGAGTGGTCGGGTGGTGGATCTCGCCGTCATCGATGCCAACCCGTCCACCTTCTATATCGCAGCAGCCACTGCCGGCGTGTGGAAGACGGTGAACAATGGCATCACCTTCGAGCCGGTGTTCGCGCACGAAGGCAGCCATTCCATTGGCGACATTGCCGTGAGTCAGACGGATACCAACATCGTGTGGGTGGGAACCGGAGAGCGAGCCAACCGTCAATCCAGTGGATGGGGAGACGGAGTCTACAAGTCCACCGATGGCGGGAAGACATGGCAACACATGGGACTTCGCGACAGTCACCACATTGGACGAATCGCGATTCACCCCCGAGACCCCAACGTCGTGCTCGTCGCCGCCATGGGACACCTCTGGGGCTCCAACGACGAACGCGGACTCTACCGCACCACCGACGGTGGTGCCACGTGGGAACGGGTCATCCGTGTCGATACGCTCACGGGAGTCGTGGATGTGGCCATCGACCCCGAGGAACCGAACGTCATGTACGCGGCGTCGTACCAGCGGATGCGGAGACCGTACGGCTTCGATGGCGGCGGCCCTGGAAGCGCGCTCTGGAAATCCACAAACGGCGGCAGCACGTGGCATACGCTCACGGCGGGACTCCCGAGCGGTGAGAAAGGCCGCATGGGCATCTCGATCTATCGCAAGGATCCGCGGATCGTGTACGCCTCCGTGGAGCAGGGATATCGCTACAACGCATCCACGCAGTACACCGAGCGGGCGGCCGGCGTCTATCGCTCGGAGGACAAGGGCGAGACCTGGCAACACATGAGTGATTGGAACCCTCGGCCCATGTATGCCAGCCAACCGCTCGTAGACCCCAATGACGACCAGCGGATCTACATGCAGAACTCGTTTTCATATTCGGACGACGGGGGGAAGACGTTTACACGAGCCCGTCAATCGCTCCATGGTGACGATCGGATCCTGTGGGTGAACCCCCACGATTCGCGTCACGTGATCAAGGGAGACGACGGCGGCCTCGGTATCTCCTACGACCGCGCCAAGACCTGGTTGTACCAAACGGCGCTACCCATCAGCCAGTTCTATCGGGTCTCGGTGGACAATCGACAGCCGTATTGGGTCTATGGCGGACTCCAGGACAACGGTACGTGGATGGGCCCGTCGGCCACATATTTGAACGCCGGGATTCGCTTCGAGGACTGGTTTCGATTGGGTGGCGGCGACGGCTTTCAAGCAAGACCAGACACCGTGGACAACCGGACCGTCTACGTCGAATCACAGTACCTGGGGCTCGCCCGCGTGGATCTCGAGACCCGCGAGCGCAAAGACATTCGGCCGGGTGACCCTCGCGGCGCGATAGCGGCACGCCGCAATTGGGATGCGTGGGGACCGGGCACCCCGGAGCCTGAGCTTGGCAATGCGATGGCGCCGGCCAACTGGGACGGGCCATACATCATCTCTCCGCACGACCACCGCACCCTGTACGCGGGGACCAATCAGCTCTGGAAGAGCACCGATCGTGGCGACACCTGGGTCTCGCTCGGTGATCTCACGACCAAAGTGAATCGACGTGAGCTTCGGATCATGGGCCGGCGTGCCCGGGATTCGACGCCCTCGCTCGACGATGGCATTCCTTATTATCCCACCCTGACGGCCATTGCAGAGTCACCCCTCGTCCGGGGTGTCCTGTACGTCGGCACCGACGACGGCAACCTCCAGGTGTCACGCGACGACGGAAAAACCTGGCAAAACGTAATCGATCGCGTGCCGGGAGCCCCTCGATCCCCCTGGATCAACGGACTCGAGCCCTCACGCCACGCGGCGGGCACGGTGTACCTGACGATCGACAATCATCGAAACGACGACTACGGAAACCATGTGTATCGATCCACGGACTACGGCCAATCGTGGATCTCCATCGCCGGCGATTTGCCACCTCGGCGGGCAACGCGAACGCTTAGGGAAGATCTCCGGAATCCCACCGTGCTCTATTTGGGGACGGAGCTCGGACTTTTTTATACGAACGACGGCGGGCGACACTGGGTGGAGCTCAGGGGTAACATGCCGACGGCCGCGTTCAACGATCTGGTGATCCACCCACGGGAGAACGATCTCGTTCTTGGCACGCACGGACGCGGGATCTGGATCCTGGACAAGATCAATGCCCTCCAAGAGCTGACGCCCCAGGTCCTGTCCTCGCCGGCACACCTATTTACGCTCGAGCCCGCCCACCAAATCCGCTACTCTCGCGAAACCGGACACACGGGCGACATGATCTTCCGTGGCCCAAACCCACCGTCCGGCGCCATTATCGACTACCACCTGCTTTCGGCCGAGCCCAAGAACCGCGTATCCATCACGATTGTCGGGGCCAACGGACGCGAAGTGAACCGCATCGACCCCGACACCACCGCTGGGCTCAACCGGGTCATTTGGAACCTCCGGTATGCCGATATTGTGGTGCCCGATGAGGATGACGAGGAGGAGTCGGGTTTCGGACCACCCCGCCGCATCCGCGGTCCGTGGGTTCTCCCCGGCACCTATTCAGTGCAGCTGACCGTGGGAGACATGGTGCAAGAGCAACGGCTGGCTGTCCGACAAGACCCCAGACACGACGTGCGGCAAAGCGATTTGGTGGCCTGGCACGACACGATGACGGTGCTGGCCGGGCTCATCGGCCCGTTCTCACCGATGGTGGACAGCGTTCGGCAGGTACAGGCGACCATCGATAGCCTCCCGGAGGACCAGAGGCGGCGTCACCAGCAAGCGAAACAGCTCGCGGATTCGATCGCTCCGATGCTCATCGAGCTTCGAAGCCGTCTCTTCCGCTTGTACGGCGAGATCGATGGCTGGACGGGGCGCCCCACCGCCGATCAGTACGCGCAGCTCGCGTACTATCGGGGCTGGATCGATCGCCTCACACCGCAGGCGCGGCGACTCCTGCGAATGCCGCTCTAAGCACTCACCCCGGGAGCGAGCCCGAGGCTAGTCAGAATCTCCTCCGCACGTGCCCGGAGTCCCGCGGCAGCGTGCACGGCGTCCAACAGCTTCCCATCGGCGGCGGCTTTGGACGCCTCCCGCAAGCCTTCCGCGATTTCCTGGGCGGCCGTCTTCGCACTGGCGAGTTGCTCCCCGGTGATGGTCCCGCTCCCGGGACCTCGCGCCACCCGCTCTTCGATGGCCTTCACCATGGTGGATACGCTGTCGCGAACCGCGGCCCAACTCGTTTCCAGCTCTTTTCGGTTGGCGGTCGCCGCCCTACCCACCTGGGCAGCCAGCTCCACGGCACGTTCCGCACTCCGGACCGCTCCACGATAGTTCTCTTGTGCAAGATGCTCGCGCGCCGCGCTGTACTCGTCCATCACCACCTTGAACTCATCTGGGGCGTAGCGAATCGCATACGCGTGCACATCGGTGATCGCCCGCTCGGCCTGAGCGATCGCTGCACGGGCCGCGTCGGACGAAGATCCCCCACACGCGATGAGTAGTCCGGCCGCCACCGCGGCCATCCAGCCTGTCTTCATGATTGTCACCTTGTCCAATGGCGACCGCATGGTACTACGGCACTCACACGGAGCGCTAGGGCAGTTCCAGTTCCAGGGGGTCGCAACCACCAGCACTGCATCGAGGGTTGCCGAAACTCGGACGTTCCCCCCACCGTAGACATTGATAGACCTTGCCCGCGAGGAAGCGATGGACACCCTCCGCCAGGATCTCCGGTTCGCCGTTCGTTCCCTGCGATCCCGCCCTGGCCTCACGCTGCTGGCCGTGATTTGCCTGGGCATCGGGATCGGCGCCAACACGGCCATCTTCTCGCCCGTCGACGTCTTCATGCTCCGGTCTCTGCCCTATGAAGACGCACATCGGCTCGTCGTCACGTGGAACACCAACGAGGAACGGGGCTGGACCGAGGTCAGTCTCTCGGCGCCGGACTTTCTCGACTACCGGGCCCAAAGCCAGACCGTGGACCTAGCAGCGTACACGGGACGGAGCTTCAACCTCTCGGGTGATGGCGCTCCGGAGCGCCTGGTGGGCGATGCCGTCTCGCACAATTTCCTTCGCGTGCTGTCCACCAGACCGTTCCTCGGACGAGGGTTCACCCCCGAGGACGAACGGCCGGACGCTGCTCCCGTGGCGGTATTGAGCAATCGGCTGTGGCAGCGCCGCTTCGGGGGTGAGGAGACGGTGATCGGCACGCCACTGCGATTAGACGGCAAGATGTTCACCATCGTGGGCGTGCTGCCCGCGGGCTTCGATTTTCCCAGCACCCAGACGGACCTCTTCACTCCGCTCACGTTCGACGGCGCGGAGGTGCGGAACAGCCACTACCTCGAGGCCATCGGTCGTCTCGCGCCGGGCACGACGCTCGACGAGGCGCGGGCGGAGCTGTCCGCGCTCGCGAGTCGACTCGCTATTGCCTATCCCGAAACCAACACGGGGAACGGCATCCGGGTCTTGTCGCTGCGAGACCAGCTGTTCGGCCCCGAGTTCCGGGAGGCGACGACTATCGCTACCATCGCGGTGGCGCTCTTGCTGCTCATCGCAGCCGCCAACGTGGCCAATCTCCTCCTGGCACAGACCGCCGTTCGGGAACGGGAGATCGCGGTTCGCGCCGCGCTTGGAGCAGGCCGGGGACGCATCGTGCGCCAGCTCTTGACGGAGAGCATGATCCTCGGACTCCTAGGTGGTACGCTGGGTCTCGCACTCGCCTACCCTGGCGTCAAAGGCCTCGTCGCAATCATGCCAGATTGGTTCCCTCGCGTGGAGGAGATCGGTATCGATGCCCGCGTGGTCGCCTACGGATTTGGGATCACCTTATTGACCAGCCTGCTCGCCGGTCTCGCACCCGCACTGCAGACTGCGCGCCAGGACCTCCGATCGTCGCTTCACGAGAGCGGCCGCAGCGCCGCCTTCGGCCGGCGGGGGACCCGCCTACGGAACGTCTTCGTTACCGGGCAATTGGCCCTGGCGGTGACGCTGTTAGTGACATCGGGTCTCCTGATCAAGGGGTTCCGGCAGCTGAGCCAGGTGGACCTCGGCTATGACCCGACGGGGGTCTTGACGTTCCGCACCACGATGCCGGAGACGAAATATCCCGAAGGCCCCGATCAGTGGCGCTTCACCCGGCTGTTGGTCGAGCGTCTGGCCGCCGTTCCCGGTGCTCAAGTAGTTGCAGCGACGAGTCGGCTGCCCATGACGGGAACCTCGGGAACGTATTACCAAGTGGAAGGCGAGGACGTGCCGGAAGGCCAACGCCCAGTGGTTGGGTTTCGCTCCGTGACTCCCGAGTACTTCGATGCGTTGGGTATCGGTATCCTGCGAGGACGAAATCTCCGATACGCCGACGACGATCAGGCGCCGTTGGTCATCCTGGTCAACGAGGCCCTGGTGCGCCGTCATTGGCCCGAGGCCGATGCCCTTGGCAAACGCCTCGAATTCTATAGTGGAACGCGGGAGATCGTCGGTGTGGTGCCGGATATTCGCGAGTCCGGCCTCGAGCAAGATGCTCCGGGACCCATGGTCTATTTCCCAGGCGCCCAGTCGCCGTTTCGATTCGCGGGGTTCCTCGTGCGCGCCACCGGTGAGCCGCTCGCCCTGGTGAGCGAGGTACGGAGCGCTGTGACCGGCACGGACCCAGACCAACCCATTTACGACATCCAGACGTTGGAGCGCCGCATGCGCGAAGACATCCGCGCGAACGGAGTGCTGTCCCAGGTCATGCTGGTGCTGGGTGCGATCGCCCTCTTGCTGGCGGTGATCGGTGTATACGGCGTCATGTCCTACGCCGTGAGTCAGCGCAGACAGGAAATCGGGGTGCGGATGGCACTCGGCGCCCGCGCCCGCGATGTCGTGGGAATGGTCGTGCGTCAAGGAGGCCGAACGGCAATCATCGGGGCCGCGATCGGGCTCCTGCTTGCCGTGGGCGTGAGTCGAGCGATGAGCATTTTCCTGTTTGGCGTGCGCCCGCTGGATCCGGTGACGTTTGGCGGCGCAGCGCTCATTCTGGCCGTGGCCACGGTCCTGGCAAGCTATCTCCCGGCGCGGCGGGCGGCGCGGGTGGATCCGCTCATTGCGTTGCGGGCGGACTGACCGCGATTCCTACCGCTTCATTCGCCAGGAGCCGTTCCACGAGATGACCAGTCGCCCGTCAGGATACTGGGATTGCACCGCGGTCGTGCCACCGCCTTCGATACCCGCGTACTTCCCACGACCGCCCATGAACCCCCAAGTGTTCTCCGTCGGGCTGTTCTTCCACCAGATCCACCACATATCGCCGTCCCGATCGGTCCCTTCACAGTAGCCGTAGCCGGAGATCACTTGGCCCTCGGCGGACACGATGCTGGAACCGGGGCAGTCCTGCGCGCTCAGGTGGAACGGCACGCTGGGATCACTCGCGAGCACCACCCCCCTGAGATACGAGCGCTGCAGCATCGTTCCATCCGAGAGCTCGACCATTTCCATGGCATCGGGGACGTAGGTCACCGTTCCCGAGCCCCGCATCGCTTGTCCATGCAGCTCAGAGGACGATAGGCCGATCAAGGTGAAGACCAGGAATGAAATACCGATGAGGGTGCCGAAACGCATCACCAGCTCCTTGTGGGCAAGGGCGAACCCGACGCTCGCGGCCGGCTAATATGGTGGCGAGACCGACAACGGCAAGGTCAGCGGACCAAGAGGCCGGGCTCGCCGTCCTGTCTATTGGATTCCTTTGGAGGTCGCCGATGGTGCGAGCTCCATCTGCGCTTCTGGTTCTTCCGCGTTCTCCGGCCCCTCTGCCGCCCTCGCTGCCCCCGCCGCCTTTCGATAGAACCGCTCACACTCATTCTCCCGCCCACGCACGATGCGCTTTCCTTCGAGCGGGCCCCAGCGGGACGTGATCACAGTGTTCGTGTGCTCTCCGTGACCGCCGTCGTGATAGAGCACCACCCAATCATGAGTCCGGCCGAGCCGGTGGGCGCGGGCCGTATTCGAGAACAGGGCCGTGTATTCGCGGTTCCCGCGCTGGGTGTGCAAGATCGGCAACCATGCTTCCCGTGCGGGATTGAATCGATGCGGGGCAATGCGTCGAAGCCCACCCGCCTCGGCCTGGGCGCGGTACTCGGCATCCACATCCAGCAGTTCGGAAACGGGGGGACGGTCCTCGACGGGCCGTGGTGCTGCGTCTCGGACTCGCCCGAGGCGAGTGGCGAGGCTATCGCGGATGCCGGTCAGACGCTTGTCACCGATCCCGCCGATGTCTCTAAGCCGCCCGTCATGCGCGGCCATTTCCAGTTCCTCGAGGGAATCGATACCCAGATCCTCGTGCAGGCGATGCGCGAATCGCTCGCCGATGCCGGGAACGGTCATGAGCAGCGCAATGGGATCGTGCTCGCCCCGCAGCCGGTCGAGCATCGGGATGCGACCCAGCACGATGAGGTCGCGAATGGCGCCGGCAATGCTGCGCCCAATGCCCGGGAGTGCCTCGAGCCCAGCCACACCCTCTTCGCGATAGATCCCGACGACCGATCGGTGTTCGTGCCGCAGCGTATTGGCGGCGCGATGATACGCCTGGACACGAAACGGATTCGCCCCCTGCTCCTCGAGCAGGAGCGCGACCTCGTCCAGCCGACTCGCGATGGTCGCATTCTGGATCTTCGGCATGACACAGCTCCGGCAATGCCCGAAGCAAACGTCGGTGCTGCAGCGTGAATGAATGGTTAAGGGGATTGCAATGAGTCTTGGTGACGAGGGAAGAAGTGGAAGCGGAGGTACATCGGTTCGTGAAGGCGAAGGAGCCGAACTGGATCCCTGGCCTCCCCCCGCTTCTTCCACCCTTGCGACCCTTATTCGTCCCGCAGCACCGCGAGCGGCTCGACCCGGGTGGCTCTCCCTGCAGGCAGCAGACACGCAGCGGCCGCCACCGCGCTCAGCAGCACGGCCACACCACCGTAGGTCACGGGGTCGGCAGGGCTCACGCCATACAGCAGGGCGGTGAGGAGACGGCTCAGCCCGAATGCCGCCAACAGACCGACACCCACGCCGATCAGGGTCAGCAGCATGCCCTGGCGAAACACCAGGAAGCGCACATTCTGCCGGCTGGCGCCGAGTGCCATCCGCACGCCGATCTCGTGGGTCCGTTGGCCCACAGAGTACGAAATCACACCGTAAATCCCCACGGTCGCGAGAAGCAACGCGATACCGGCGAACGTGACGAGCAACAGGAGATTGAACCGTGGTTGAGCCACTGCGCTCCCGACCCTGTCGCGCATTGTCTGAACATCCGAAACGGGCTGGTCCGAATCGAGCGCCCATACCTCGCCACGGATGCTGCTCGTGAGTGCCACCGGATCGCTCGCGGTGCGCACGGCGAGATACATCGTCCCCACGGGGAATTGCGGATGCGGGAAGTAGACCTGTTCGCGACCAACGGTACTGAGGTCGTAGTGCTTCGAGTGGCGCACAACCCCGATGACCTCGCGCCAGATCAACTCTCCTTCGTCGTTACGGTTGATGGCCACCCGCTTGCCAATCGGCTCTTCCGTGGGCCAGAACCGCCGGACGAACTCCTCGTCGACCATAGCCACCAACGGCGCTTCCGACCCGTCGAACGCGTTGAACGTTCGCCCCTGCAAGAGCTGCACTCCCATGGTCTCGAAGTACTCAGGCGTGACCCACCGTCGGTCCGCCTCGATGAACGGATGCTGCGCCCCATGCACTGGCGTGACGGTACGCGATTCATTCACCCGTGTGGTCCCGGACGTGTACGATCCGCTGAGTGGGAGATGGGAGATGGCACCCGCTTGGGATACCCCCGGCAAGGCCCGCACGCGCTCGAGTAGCTGACTGTAGAACGCTTGCTGCGCCGGCCCGTCGTACCGGCTCGACGGCAGCGCGATCCGCATGGTGAGTAAGTTGTCCGTGCGATACCCCGGATTGGCGCGAAGCAGGTTGTCGAGGCTTCGAATCATGAGTCCCGCACCAACCAACAAGACGAGCGCCAGCGCCACCTCCGCCACCACGAGCGCAGTCCGAACCCTCCGTCCGCCCACACCACTCGTGGCCCCTCGACCCCCTTCTTTGAGTGACCCCACGATCGACTGACGCATTCCATAGACCACCGGGGCGAGCCCAAAGAGCACGCCGGTCACCAACGCAATGGCGAGCGTGTACCACAGGACCGATCCATCGACCCCCACCACGTCCCGGAGCGGCAGATCCGAGGGCGCCACCGCCATCACGACCCGAATGAGACCAAACGCCAGGACGAGACCCAAGAGCCCACCCACCAACGCGAGCACAACACTCTCGGTCAGGAGCTGTCGGACGAGTCTGGTGCGATCCGCCCCAATGGCGGTCCGCACCGCGATCTCGCGTTCACGTCCCGCGGCACGGGTCAGCTGCAGGTTGGCGACATTCACGCACGCAATCAGGAGCACGAATCCCACAGCGCCGAGCAGAATGAGCAGTGCGGGTCTCACATCCTCGACGAGATCCGCGTGCAGAGACAGGACCGTGACACCCCACCCGGGGAAATCGTAGTAGTCGGGCGACTGCTCTTGAATCTGCAGCGCCACGCGGTCCATGTCGGTCTGAGCCTGCTCCAGCGATACGTCGTCGGCGAGCCGCCCGAAGGCCCGAAGGAAATGGCTTCCGCGGTTCAATTCGGGATACGTCGTCCCAAACACCGGCACCATGGGCACCCACACATCGATCGCATCGGGGAACTGCGCATCGGGATGGCGGACCGCAAAGCCAGGCGGTAGCACCCCAATTACGGTGTAGGTCGTGCCGTTCGCGGTGATCGTCTGGCCCACCATCGCGGGATCCGCGCCAAACCGACGTCGCCAGAATCCATGACCCAGGACCGCCACGGGATTGGAGGCCGGAGTGTCGTCGTCTGGTCCAATGAGCCGTCCGTAGAGCGGACGCACGCGCATCACCCGAAAAAACGTCCCCGAGGCGGCAGCGGCATCGATCTGTTCTGGCTCACCCAAGCCGGTGAAGCTCACCGTCGTCGGAGCAACCACCGCAATGGCATCGAACAGCGTGGCAAATTCCTGCATCTCGGCATACTCGGGACCCGAGACCCAGTTCTGTGGGAGGTCGGCGCCGAAATTGGTCCAAATCAACGCCAGACGATCGGGATCCTCGTAGGGAAGCGGCCGGAGCAGCACACCGTTCACCACGCTGAAGACTGCCGTGTTGGCACCGATCCCCAACGCAAGCGTGAGCGCAGCGACGCTCACAAAGACGGGATTGTGCTTGAACGATCGAAATGTGTAGCGGAGATCCTGAAGCAGCGCTTCCACGGCCGACTCCCGCAGTGAGGGCTCAGGTTGGAACGGCTCACTGGAGGTTGGACACACTCAACCCCGAGAAGGTTTACGTGACCGCACCCGAAGGAGTTTCGCGCTCTCTCTACGACGCTCCCGCCAGTTCGACGAGCATCGCCGTGTACATCTCGAGGTTCAACAGAAGTTGCGCCCGTGTCATGAACTCGTGTTCGCTGTGCCCGGTGTATGGCTCGCCCGGCATCGCCGGTCCAAAGTTCACCCCGAACGGAAGCAGCCGGGCATTGGTGCCACCACCGATGGCAATGGGTTGGGCGTCCTCCATGCCGGAATAGAATCGGAAAATGTCGAGCAACACCGGCACTTGCGGCGCGTCGTCGATGTAGTACGGCTCACCGATGAGTGTCGAAATCCCCGCGTCGATCCCCGTCTCCCGCTTCCAGGATTCCACCGCTTCATCAATCGCGCGCTCGAGCGCTTCCCCGCTCATGCCCACCGGACTGCGGATGTTGATGCCGGCAACGAGTGTATCGGCATCACCCGGGCCCAGCATCGTGAGGGAGAGGGTGAGGGGACCCATGAAGTCGTGCTCGTAGGCTACTTTGCCGAAGCGTTCGCCGTAGTCGCCGGTGCCAACGAGATCATTCACCATACGAACCATCCGACCGGCTTGCGTCGATGGCCAATCATGCACGCCCAGGAGAGCAGCGAGGTGGGTGATGGCGTTTCGGCCTTGCCACGGCTTGGACGAGTGAGCCGCGAGACCTCGAGCCGCGACATTCAGTGTGTCCCCCACCCGCTCGAACGTGAATTGCGCGAGACTGTCGCTGGCCGCGGCCTCGCGCAACGCGTGCTCCAGCTCCAACGAAGGCCCCATGATCGTGGCCTTGGCATCCTCCGGAATCTGGGACAGGAATTCGCCACCCGTGAAAGCCGCGAGCCGGGGACCCGGACCGGCTGTCCGATCCGGAGGGATCTTGAGAAAGACGCCGTTCCAGGCTTTCTCCGCGATCACCACGGGATATTCGGAATCCAACGCCACGTTGATGCCCGGAGGATCCCACTGCGCCACGAACTCCCGAATCGGTCCCCAGTCCGACTCCTCCGTATAGGTGATGACAAGCTCGATACGGCGCTCGAGCGGGACGCCGCGATCACGCACGGCACGCATCGCATAGAGCGCGGCGGCAATGGGGCCCTTGTCGTCCTCGACCCCCCGGCCAATGAGCCGCCCATGCTCACTGTGCGCATCCAACTGGAAGGGGTCCTCCATCCATTTGGCCGGATCCGCCGGCTGGACGTCGGCGTGAGCCAGCACACCGAGGCGCTCATCGGCATCGCCGAGCCCAATGATGATCACGGCGCCGTGATCGACGAAATCGAGTCCGAGGTCGGCGGCGAGCTGGGCCAGATACGCGGTCAACGCCCGAAACTCGGGATGCTCGGCGTTGGGAATCCCGTCCTGTGCCACCGTTCGGAACGCGATCAATTCACCGAGCCGCCGTTCGACGGAGTCCCCATAGGTCTCGACGGCGTAGCTCGCCACGTCTCGAGCTAGCGCAGAGGGAGTGGGCGCTCGCTCGCCGCACGCGACCAGGAACGCTAGTCCCACGAGCAGGCCAAGACCGTGAGGTCTCACGCCGGTGTCGGCCCCTGGGCTTCGAGGACGACCTTGCCGCCCGGCATATAGGCGCGGATATCATCGGTCGACCCCCGGCGGACTTCGCTGGTCCCATAAATGTTGCCTTCGGTGGCGTACAGCTCGAAGTAGGTACCGTCGGTAAACACCAGAAACACCTGACTCTGCGGCGTCCGGGTACGCTCCTTGACCAGTACGGCCCGGATCGTCTTACCGACGACGTGTTTGAGGCCGTGTTTCATTTGGCAGTCCTCCAACGAGTGGGGCCCTCAAGATTGGCATGGCGATACCGCTGGAGGCAATGGGGTTGGGGACGGGAGCGGCTGCCGCGGCTCGATCCCATCCCTCCCATCCGAGTGACACTCATCACGGCCACCTCGCAGTGGCGGGACTAGGTTAGCCTCACCTCTCCTCCCTCGAGAAACTCGATGTTCTCACGAAGCTTCGGCGCGCCACTCGTGCTGTTGGCAACCATCGCGACCGGCTGTCTGGTAGACGGACCGCAAGTCCCCGCCTCGATCGTGTTGGACGCCGGCACGGTCACGTTCGATGCCATTGGCGCCACCCAGCAACTGACGGCCACGGTGCTGGATCAGGACGGAAGCCCCATCGCCGATGCCACCGTGCATTGGTCCACGGGGGATGATCAGGTGGCGATCGTGAACGCCAATGGCTTGGTCACGGCCATGGGCAACGGCGGCACGCAGATCACGGCGACCGTCGACCTGGTGACGGGTCAGACCACCGTCACGGTCCAACAAACGCCGGCCCAGGCCACGGCGGCGTCCGGCAACGCGCAGATGGGAACAGCCGGCAGCGCGCTGGGCGATCCCGTTGTCGTGAGAATCACCGACCGACTCGACCAACCGATCCAAGGGGTTGCCGTCACCTTCGCGGTCACCGGAGGCGGCGGCAGCGTGGATCCCACGGCGGACACGACAGGGGTCACGGGTGAGGCCGCGGCGACCTGGACGCTGGGACCAGCCGTGGGGAGCAACACCCTCGAAGTCACGATTGGCGGCATTGCCCCGGTCAGCTTCACAGCCACGGCCATGACTGGCCCACCGGCAACCGTGGCCGCGGCGGGAGGGGACGGGCAAACCGCAACGGTCGATACGCCGGTCTCCACCGCCCCTTCCGTGATCGTCACCGACGCCGGCGGTCGCGCCGTGGAAGGCGTGACCGTCACCTTCCAAGTGGCCACGGGAGGCGGAAGCGTCACGGGAGGCACCCAGACCACGGATGCCACCGGAACCGCCACGGTGGGCGCGTGGCGGTTGGGCCAGACTGCCGGGCAAAACACACTCACCGCAACGGTCTCCGGGCTGCCGGCGGTCCCGTTCGCGGCCACTGGGGAGGCAGGGCCCGCCACCAATCTCGCGATCGCTGACGGGGACGGCCAATCGGCATCGGTGAATACCGACGTGGCGGTTCCTCCGGCGGTGCTCGTGACGGACGCCTTCGCCAACCCGGTGGCAGGCGAGAGTGTGGCGTTCGTCGTGACGGTCGGGGGTGGCATGGTCAGCGGATCCCCGGCGCTAAGCGGAAGCGACGGCATCGCGCAGGTGACCGCCTGGACCCTGGGCCCGGCCGAAGGCGCCAACGCGCTGGAAGCGGCGGCGGCCGCGACCGGCCCCGTGACCTTCAACGCTACGGGGACGGCGGGGACGTCGCCGGGCTCGGTGATGATCGCGGACGGTGATGGGCAGACCGGGCTAGTGAGTACCCCTGTGAATTTTGCCCCTGCCGTGCAACTGCTGGACGCGGGCGGCAATCCGGTGGCCGGTGTCGAGGTGGTGTTTGCACCGACGAGTGGCGGGGGAAGCGTGACCGGCGGAACGATCATGACTGACACCAACGGAAGGGCGGCTGTGGGAGGCTGGACGCTCGGCCCGTCCGCTGGCACTCACACGCTCACCGCCACGGTGACCGGGAGTGGTATCACAAACAACCCGATCACGTTTACGGCTACGGCGGTCACAGCGGCGTTCGACATCGAGGTTCGGCACGTGGCGTCACCCACCGCCTCACAACAGGCGGCGTTCGACAACGCCGTGGCTCGGTGGGAGCAGCTTTTGATCGGGGACCTGACAGATGTCGATTTCACGTCCAGCCCGGTGGCGGCCGGTGCGTGCGGCGTCGATCATCCCCAAATCAACGAGGTAGTGGACGACCTGATCATCTACGCCGAGCTGGAGCCGATCGATGGCCCGGGATCGGTCTTGGGATCGGCCGGGCCCTGCATCGTACGGTCGGGCGGCGGGCTCACGATCGTGGGCATCATGCGCTTCGATACGGACGATCTCGACGGCCTCGAATCGTCGGGTCAACTCGAGGCCGTGATCCTCCACGAGATGGGGCACGTCCTGGGGCTGGGCACGTTGTGGGGTGGCTTCCTGCAAAACCCCTCGCTCCCCAACAGTCCGGGTGTGGATACACACTTCGACGGCGCCACGGCGATCAAGGCGTTCGACCTCGCGGGTGGCACCGACTACGGCGGCGGCGCCAAGGTACCGGTCGAGAACGAGCAGGGCGGACAGGGAACCCGGGACGCGCACTGGCGGGAATCGGTGTTCGATACGGAACTCATGACCGGGTTCCTCGACAGCGGGGCCAATCAGCTTTCCATCGTGACCGTCGGCTCGTTTGGTGACATCGGGTATCTATTCAGTTTTGCTGGGACGGACGAATATGCCACACCGGCCCCGATGGCTGCGGCCGTAGCCGGCGGCCATATCGAGTTGGTGGATGACCTCTGGTTTGGGCCGCTGTGGATGGTGGACGCGGTGGGGAGGGTGACCCGCTCGGTGCGGTGACCGGGGCGGGGAGCCGACCCTCCTCAGGCCGTCATGGAGCCTGGGGCACCGGGTCGTCGCCCGCCAGGACACCCGGCTCGTCTACGCCGCGCTCGGAGACGGCTCCAACAGCTCCGTGGCGATCGCCTCGAGCATGAGCTCACGCGCGCGAGCCACGATTTCGTCGAGCGAGGGTGTGGTCGCGAAGACCTTCCGGGCCCGTTCACGTAGTTGGTCCACGGTTGGCACGTGCGGCAAGTGCATCTCGCTGAGCATGGCCACCGCATCGGCGCGGGCGGTGCGCGCCCGAGCACGCAGCTCCTCGAGCGTGGGCGTGTGTGCCCATGCCTCCCGCAGTTGGGCGCCCATCCGCTCGACCGACAACGTCGCCGCGAGCTGCCGCGCCACCTTCTCGACCGTACGGCGACCCAGCTTCCGCTCGTTGCGTACGAGAGCCCTGGGCGGCTCGTTGAGATCCCACACGATGCGTGCCCACGACAGCAGCTTGAGGGCATAATACGTGGGATCGAACTCCCACCACCGAAATCCCTGACGGGTGGACGCCATGTAGGCGTGGTGATTGTTGTGCCACCCCTCGCCCAGGGTGATGAGTGCCAGCCACCAGTTGTTCCGCGAATCGTCGCCGGTCACATACCGCTGCTTCCCATAGACATGCGCCAGCGAGTTGATGCTGAATGAGCCGTGGTACAGAAGCACCGTGCTCCAAAAAAAGCCAACCACCAGCCCCGGCCAGCCAGCCAAAAGCCACGTTCCCACCCCCAGCAGCGTGGCCGGCACGTAGGGGTGCCGGTCCAGCCAGACCAGTTCGGGAAATCGTGTGAGGTCGGGAACCGCCGAGTAGTCCGTCTCCGTCTGGCGCGGCACGAAGATCCAGCCCACGTGCGCATACCAGAATCCCCGCTGCCCTGGGGAGTGGACATCCAATTCGGAATCGGAGTGCTTGTGGTGGTGCCGGTGTTTCGCGGCCCACCACAGAATCCCGCGCTGGGCCGAGCTCTGGGCGAGCGCCGCGAGGACGAACTGGCCAACCCGGCTCGTCCTGAAGGCCCGGTGCGAAAAGTAGCGGTGATAGCCCGCCGTCACCGCAAACATGCGCATGAAATAGAGGACGACGCCGATCGCCAGCGCCTCAAGAGTGACCCCAGTCCAGAACGCGGCCAGACAGACCAGATGCACGAGCACGAACGGGATCGGCCCGGGATAGATGATGTCGTCGTGCGGTTGGGGCTGGGGCGCTTGCCAGCCACGGGAAATGGTGCCCTTCGACGCCATGCGCATCCTCCGGATGGTGGAATGATCCAACGACGGACTGAACCGAGGAGTGCATCGCGGTGGGCGCAGCACCAGCGTTCGAGCCACCCCAAAAGGGGGCGGCGGCTGGGGAAGATACCGGCTCTGCGGTTCTTGTCGGCAGCTGCAAGCTAACGGAAGACCGTGTCCGACACCAGCCTACGCCTTTTCAGAATGCCCTCAACCCGCTATAATTCGAGGGCGGAGAATTAGCCATCGAACTCCGTCTTTCCGATGTTTCGCTTCCTCCTGGAGTCGCGATCGTTCATTCAGTGTCGCATTGGTCCACGCTCCCGTCTGTGACGTTCGGTCGCTTTCGGGTCCTCATCGGGCCGGGAGCGCCCGGCACCTTAGCTCGCGATGGCGTTGCGGCATGACGGAGATCCCCACGCGGTACTTCAGATTCAAAAAGAACCGCTGCCCCCGTTCGGTGAAATGGCTTGACCGCGACGGGATTTATGAAGGCAAGTTGATGTCGATGACGAAACGGGTCGTTCGCCTGTATGCTCCGGAGGGAACACCCGACGACCCGCATGTCGATGTCTCCTACGATTGGCTCATTCCGGTGCAAGGAGGCCCGCATTGAAGTTGTCACCCCCGCTGAAAAAGCCCGTGAAGGTGGGAGAACTGTTGCGTCGACGCTTGAAAGAGACCGAGCGCACGCCGGAGGAGTTGGCCGAGGCGGCGCAGGTACCACCGGAGTACATCGACGACCTGCTCGCCGGTCGGCGACGTCCTCCGCGTCCCGGACGTACGGATCTCTACCAGAAGATGACGGCCTTTCTCCGGCTCAGTCGGAACGATCTCGCGTTGTGCGCTCGGGCCGAGCGAGAGGAGAGCGCGCCGAAGCGGGCTGCCGGTCCCAAGCCCAAGGTCCGGCGCTTGCTGCTCGAGTTGTGCGAGCCGACGACGGCCGAGGAGCTCGAGCGCCGGCGAACCAAAGACGGGGGGGCTGAATTCGTCGACCTCATCCAGCGCCTACTCGACGTGGCTCAGGGGGCGGTGCGCAAGGTGTTGGACGACCAAATCGGGCTCCGGATTGCGGCCGAGCGAAGCGGCGGGAGTTACGTCGCCGCCCGCTTCAGCGTCTTGGAGTTTCTGGACGCAACGCCGGACAGCCTCACGGTCGATCACCTCACACGGTTTCTGCGGCCTCGCGTGGCCATGTGGGACGTCGACTTGGAAACCGGCGTCCTGCGCGTCGTGCTGCGCGGTCAGGAGCCTCAAGATCGGTATCGACGCAAGCCAAGCCGCAAGGCGGCCTTCTAGCAGGAGGCCGTCCACGCCCGGCGTCCACAGCCGGGATCCACCGCTCGCAGCATACATCCGCCGAGCCTTCGCACCATCAAATGGACGGAGGCTCGGCGTTTCACTGCAGCCCTCGCAGCGGTCTCGATCGGCGGAGCCGGCTCACAACCACTCACGGTGCGGGCCACCCCTGTACCCGCCCTGCAACCAACTTCACTAATTCCTCATCGATGGCGCCCCATGCTTCAACGGTATCCCTCGGTGCACTTGTCAGTGACGGCGAGGTGCCGTGGGAATGTTGGGACTGAAGGAGTTTCTCCTTGTTTCCTACGGGTGTTGGGAGGGCGTTATGAAACCCACGATGGAAAGGGATCGAATCCAAGCCCTCGAAGACCGACTGGCGAGCCTGGAGGAGCAGTACCGGCACCTGAACCGTCGGACCGCGGAGCTCGACCGGTTGGCCGAAGAGGTCGCGAATCTCAAGATCGAGATCGAAGAACGCACCGTGTTTGGGGAAGGATGAGGTAACGCGATGACGGCGGTACGGGATCTCATGTCGACGGATCTGACGGCCGTGAGTTCCGAGCTCACGCTGCGGGACCTCGTCACTCTCTTGGATGACCGTCACATCAGCGGCGCCCCGGTGGTGGCAGGTGGAAAGGTGTTGGGGGTGATCACGGCGAGTGATGTGTTGGGATTTGAAGCAATGACGCCGGCCGTTCCGCGTGGCCGCGGCGACGAGCCGGACTGGGAACTGGAGCGAGCCCCGGAATGGGAAGAGGGGAGCGAAGCACCGGGAGCCTTTTTCAGCGACTGGTGGGCGGAGACCGGTGCCGATCTCGTGGCACGGTTTGAGAACGTCGCCACGCCCGAGTGGGATATGCTCGCCGAGCATACGGTCGGTGAAGCCATGACCCGATCGGTCTGCTCCATCCAACCCGGCACCACCATCAACGAAGCAGCGGCATACATGATCCGAGCCGGCATCCACCGGTTGCTGGTCCTGGAGGACGGGAAACTCGTGGGATTGATCACGACCACGGATATCGTCCGCGCACTCGCCGAGGGACGGTTCTAGTGGCCCGTGCAAGACAGCGCTGGATGTTCGGGGCCGTGGGGATGGGTGCCCTGTGGCTCCTACCCCTCCTCGTGTGGTGGGTGGTGCGGTGGAGTATGGACTATCAGGTAACGGCCGGGGCATTCGTCGTCGCGATCGGCTTATCGCTCATCCCGCCGGTCGTGCTGACGTGGGCATGGCTCTACCGTCTGACGAGCCGTGGTTCGGCGGGCCCCGAAGACTGAGTTAGCGCGGCGGCGCGGGTGCATCACCCGCGCTGCCTTCGGATCTCGATCGCGTCTCGAGTGTCTCGATCACTCCCGCACCGACGCTGTCACCCCAGACGTTCACGGTGGTGCGAAACCGGTCGAGGAGCCAGTCCACGGCCAGGATGAGTGCGATGCCCTCAATGGGGAGCCCCACGGCGCGTAGCACGATCACCATAGTCACCAATCCAGCTTCGGGAATGCCCGCAGCACCGATCGCGGCCAGCGTCGCCGTCACGAAGATCAACGCCTGCATGCCGGGACTGAGTGAGATTCCGTAGACCTGGGCGATGAACATCGCCGCCACCGCCTCATAGAGTGCGGTCCCATCCATGTTGATCGTGGCACCCAGCGGCAGCACGAACCCCGCGGTCCGGTTCGACACCCCGTTCCGTTGCTCCACACCTTGAATCGTGAGCGGGAGCGTGGCCGAGCTGGACGACGTGGACAGGGCGTTGAGCAAGGCGGCCCCCATGCCTTTGACATACGTCCACGGATCTCGTTTGCCCACTAGCTTGAGAATCAACGGTAGTACGACCAGTCCGTGGACGGCCAGCCCCAACACCACGGCGCCGAAGTACTTGCCCAAGGCAAACAGCTCTGGCAAGAAGCCGACGAAACCGCCGGCCCGACCAATCCGCGGCGCCACCAGACCGAAGATCCCGACTGGCGCGATGACCATCACCCAGGCCACGAGACGCATCACGGCATCGTTGAGGCTGGTGAGCACTTCGATCGTCGTGCGCACGCGCGGGCCGAGCAGCGACAATGCGATGCCGATCAGGATCGAAAAAATGATCAGCGGCAGGATCTCCATCTGTGCCATGGCGGCGAACACGTTTCGCGGGATCAGACCCTGCGTGCCACGTTCCTCGTTGCCCAAGAGCACCTCGTGTAGTGCACCGCCGATGCTCTGGGCTTCCACATCGCGCAGCTCGGGCGTCACCGGGAGTGTGATACCGATCCCGGTCCCCGTGTCCGCCACGGTCGGCTCGGTCGACACCAACTCGCCTTCCACCCGCCGAAACGGCAACCGGGTGCCGTCGTCGGCCGTGATGTAGAAGAGGTCTCCAGTCTCGACCTTCTCCCAGAGCCGGACCGTGACGGTGCTGTCCGCGATCGACTCGATCCTACCTTGCACGTCCTGGTCGAGGAGCACCACGACGTACTTGTCGGAGTAGCCCGTACGATCCCATGAGGCGCCCCCGAGCGTGACCGTGTGATTTGCCGGTCCGGTCACCGTGTAGGCGCGGTCCGGATGAGACTCTCCCGGGGCGACACCCTCCCCTGGCCGAACGATGTTGACCACCGCGAGTCCCGCGGTCACCGCCAACGCCGTGGTCGCCGTGTAATAAAGGATTGTTCGCCAGCCCAAGGATCCGACGTTGCGGATGTCGCCGAGCGCCGTGATCCCCGTAATCATCGAGAGCATCACGAGCGGGATCACGAGCATCATGAGGAGGTTGAGAAATACGTCGCCGAGGATGGCGAACCGGACAGCCAGACGCGGCAGGAACCCTCCCATCACCGTCCCCAGGATGATGGCGACGATGATGCCGAGCACGATGTGATCGCCGGGCTGCCGCTCGGGGCCGTTCGGTGGCTGCGGGCCCGAGCGATCTGGGTTCACGGGTGGCCCTCAGTCACAAGTCACAGCCGGATGCAACGAGATCGCCACGAACCTCGAGTTGGCTCGTCACGACGGATCAAGAGCAGCAGGAACCGAGAATCGCGCTCTGCGGCCCGCACCCACGCCGCAAAGGCGCGGTGGAAAGACGCTCAGTGTCCACATCGCGGCTCACCTGCCCCCGCCGCCTCGATCAGCTCCACGATCTCCCTGAGCGTCTCCCGGCCCCGGTCACTGTCATACCAGGCGTACTTCTGTTCGTGCAGCGTGTCCTCATCCAGTTTGGGCTCATTCTCCAGAAACCACGCCTGGAGCTTCCGTGGACGCTCCACCCAACAGCCGACCTCCTCGAACGCCTCGTCGAGCAGAAGAACGGTGGGTGTCGCCGCTCGGCCGTCGGGAGTTCTGTGCGACTCCATGATCTCGCGGCCGAGCTCGGAGTCGATGATGCGCATCTCCAGATTCCCGGCACCATCCACGAGCTTCGCTACATACGGAATCGTGTTTGCCGAGTCACCGCACCAGTCTTCCGCCACCACGAGCAGTCGCCACTGGCCCGGTACTGCTGCCATGCGGGTGGTCAGCGCATCGGGAACCTGGGCGTCGGCGTAGTGCTGCTTCCATGCCTTCTTCCGCTTCTTCGCCGCATCCCGAAATTCGACATACGTCTTTCCTTTGGCGTACACGGATCGGAAGTCGGTCTTCCCGACCGCGTTCACCGAAGCCGGTGGCGCAGCAGCGGAACACACGGGAACACCGCCGGACAGTGCAGCAACGGTGACGAATATCGTCAACATGGTCTTCGTCCCCTCATCGAACGACTCGGCCAAAATGTCCTTCGCTCTGTAACAATGCGAGATCACACCGGTTCTGGAAAGGCTGGCCCGGTCCACATTCCCCGTTCCGTACCGTCCTGCTACCTTCATCCGGAACACCGACCAGAGGGATCAATCCGATGGCATCGCAGTCGTCATTCGACGTTTCGACTGGTGCGGACCTTCAAGAGGTGGACAACGCCGTCAACCAAGCGCGGAAAGAAGTCACGCAGCGTTACGATTTCAAGGGAACGCGATGCGTGCTCGAGCTGGACAAGAACGCCGCCGCGATCGACCTCGAAGCCGACACCGAGTTCCACATGAAGGCGCTCTGGGACGTCCTGCAGTCGCGGCTGGTGCGGCGGAAAGTATCCCTCAAGAACGTGACCGCCGGTGAGATCACGGAGGCCGCCGGAGGGCGGGCCCGCATGAAAGTGACGCTCCAACAGAGCCTGCCCGCGGACACGGCCCGGGCCATCGTGAAGGACATCAAGGACCTGAAGCTCAAGAAGGTCCAGGCGGCCATCCAGGGCGACGAGGTCCGGGTGTCGTCACCCTCCAAAGATTCCCTTCAGGAAGTGATCGTGTTTCTGAGATCCAAGGACTATGGGGTGGAGCTGAAGTTCGGCAATTACCGATAGTGACGAGCGCGGGCTCACGGGAGACGGGTATGCTATCGATACTCCAGCTCTCGCCGCGTATAGATCTCACCACGCCGCACCACGAGTGCTGCACGCCGCACGTTGGCGATGTCCGTAAGGGGATCGGCATCGAGCACGACGAGATCGGCCACGGCGCCGGGAGTTACCGTCCCGGTGCTGTCCAGACCCATGGCCATTGCACCGTTTCGGGTAGCAGCCACGAGCACATCCATGGGCCTGAGTCCCGCGCCCTGCATGGCCTCGAGCTCCATGTAGACTGAGGCACCGTGGAGGGTGAGCGGGTTTCCCGCGTCGGTCCCCAACACCACCGGGATGCCCGCGCGATGGATCCGCGCCAGGTTGGTACGCGCATTGGCGAAGCGCCGCTCCGTCACGCTCGTCCGCCGCCTTACCTCGTCTGGCGATGGACGTCGCTCCATCGCGACCGTGTCCGTCGCCAATGCCTTGCCCCTCATCCCGGGATCCACGCAAGCAAGCGGTTGCCGATCGCGCGCGAACCGGCGGGCGGCGACCTGGCGGTAGCCATCCGGCACCAAGAGCGTGGGCGTGTAGATTGTGCCTGCTGCGCGAGCCAGCTGGAGGAATTCGTCGTCCACCGGCTCCCGGCTCACGGAATGCACGAGGAGATGCGCTCCCGCCCGGACAGCATCCTTGGCTTCCCAGAGTCCGGTGGCGTGCACGATGAGAGGTACGCCGGCCTTTCCCGCTTCGTCGCCCGCCGCGTGCACCAACGCCGAGATCCGCGCGGTATCCGGCGGTTGCGGCGGCATGATGTACCACACTTTGACCGCCGCCGCACCCCACGCGGCGTGCGCGCGTATCGTGCGGCGCACTGTCTCCTCGTCCGTCATGTAGACGAACTGCTGATGGCCCGGAAGGTTCAACCAAAAGTCGACCGTCGAAAGCAAAGGACCAGCAGCCCGTACCACCGGCGCGACCGTGCTGGTCCTCGTGGCAACCTCCAATTCCCATGTCCACGGATAGCCGCCCACATCGAAGACACCAGTGACTCCGGCACACAGGTAGGACCGGAAGAACCGCTCCGGCTGCCGTGCGAGGTCGGCAACGACCTGCTCGTAGGGATGCTGATCGCGCAGATCGAGCGCGTCGGGTCGGCCATCAACCCATCCGGTCTGCGAGAAGTGCACGTGGGCGTCGATGAGACCGGGAATGATCCATTTGCCCTGCGCGTCCACCGTGTGCGCGTCCGCCGGAACCGGACAGTCGCTTCGCCGGCCGGCGCAGGCAATCCGGCCGTCCCGCATCACGACCGCCGCGTCGGGAACGGCGGCCGCCCCGGTGCCATCGACGAGCGTGGCGCCAACCAGCGCCATGGCCGGCGGCGCGGCCCCCGGCGTCGAGAACGCGGTAGTCACCGCCACCTTCCAGCCGTCCGCGGTCCGCACGAACACCCGCTCACTGATACCGCGATCCGTCGACCCGCCCGTGACGACGCGATAGCGATAGGTGCCGTACGCCACGTTCTCAGTGAGCGGTATGATTTCCAGATGGGTGGCGACCAGCGTGTCCGGCCAACTCTGACCCGCCCCGGCGGCAAACGAGTCGTAACCGCGGGTCAGACCAGCGGGTCCAACGCGAGCGAGCTCCGGACTCTGGAGATAACTCGATAGGTATGCCGCCCGGTCGCGGGCGTGAATAGCCCCGATATTGGCGCGAAACGCTTCGAGTGGCGTTTCCTGGGCGGGCAGCGGGTTGGTGGCGCCGGCGGCAACGAGTGCCAACAACGCCAGCCTCCACGTGCGAGACATCCTGAGGTTCGTCATGACGGTCCGGGTGGCGGGACCACGGATGCCGTCCTTAGAAAAACGCGAATCCCGGGGGTGCCATGCCGTGGTTTCGGAAGTTGGCAACCACCTGTCCGGCCGTCCAAATGGTGTGTTGGTGAATCTCGTCCCACACCTGCCAGCGGGGCATTTCCTGGCCGAAGAACGTGACCATCTGGTGTCGCTCGTCGTGCGTCTCCCGCTCCAGCAGCCCTGCCATGTAGTCGTACGCCCCATTGATCAGGCTCCGGAGCCCATCACGGCTGTTGAGCGCAACGGCCGTGTCGGGAAGCTCGGGCCGCGTGCCGCCGCCGATGTAGCGAGCGGTGATATTGGCCGCGCCGCTCGCAGCGTGCTGGATCTGCGAGGCGAAGTCGCGCTGCTGGGGGGTAGCCCGGTCGCGATACAGTCGTTCGGGCATAGAGTCCGCCATCGCGAGAAGGAGCGACCGCTGGAGCTCGATCATCCGATGTTGACCCTGACGGTGAGCGTCGTGTCCTTCCTGTGCCGCGAGTGCCGCTGGCAGCGCCAGGAGCACCAGGGAAAGAACCGATTGCCGTACGCGCATGAGTGTAGCCTCTGAAGAAGGTCATCGTTCATGGAAGCGGGATGCGGCCACGTTGCGGCAGCCCCTAGAAGGCCACGTACGTGGATCCCATTGGGATACAAACGTACCGCCGCGACGGGGGACGGCCAAGCGGGTACCTGGCCGACCACGATTGCCCGCGCATGTCTCTGTGAGCAATTTTGCATCGAGTGAAGCGACGACCATCCTGTGCCAGAGCGACCCTATGTGCCGAAATATCAGAACTCTCTACAATTTCGATCCACCGGCAACGGAGGACGAGATCCGCGCCGCCTCCATCCAGTTCGTCCGCAAGGTGAGCGGGTTCACCAAGCCGTCCAAGGCGAACGAAGAGCCGTTCGAGCGAGCTGTGGAGGAGGTCACAGAGGTCGTCCAGCGCCTGATGAACGCCCTGGTGACGACGGCTGCACCGAGAGATCGCGAAGTGGAAGCGGCAAGAGCCAAGGCTCGGGCGGCCAAGCGGTTCGGATCTCCCGCTACGCGCTAGGGTCGCCCCCGTAGCGGCCGGAACCAGCTTGCATCCCACACCGGGAGCTGCCCAGACCGTGACGGTCGGTTACGAACGTATTCGCGGGTTGCGCGACATCGGACAGCGTCGTGGTGGGTCATACGAAGCGAGCAAGAGCAAAACGATCGCCGTGCCCCGCTCGACGCTGCACCGGGCCTGGAGCACGAAACAGACACGAGATCAGTGGCTTCCCGGTGTCGATTTCACCGTTCGCACGTCGAGCAAGGACAAGTCGATGCGCCTCACATGGCCGGACGATACGTGGGTGCTAGTCTATTTCACGTCCAAGGGGCCCAGCAAGAGCCAGGTGGCGGTGCACCACACGAGATTTCCTGACAAGAAGGCCGTGACCGAGGCCAAGTCCTATTGGGCCGAGCGAATCGATGTGCTCGAGGAAGTGCTCACCACGTCCGCTGCCTAGCGGTCTGTGGACTTGACGGAAGGGGTCGGGTCGTTGGCGTCCCCGGCCCCTTCACAAGCTCTGCGGCTCCCCAACGAGGCGCGCCAGTTCCGTCTTGACCGAGTCGACCTGAGGTCGAACCGCCGGATCCGGATGCGTTCGGAGCAGCAGATAGTGGCGGTAGGCACGGATCGCGCCGGTCGTATCGCCGGCACGGGCGGCCAGACGCCCCTCCTGGCGCAAGAGCGCCGGCACCACCAGGAATCGAAACCCGCCCCAGCTTCGGCCACGTCGCCTCACAGCGGAGAGGGCACCGCTGATCTCACCCCGTGCTTCCCGCCACCGCGCGACAGCCAGGTTGGCAACCGCCGCGTTGATCTCCCGGCGGGGGCCTTGCCTCATCAACGCGTCGAGCCGGTCGAGGGCGGGGGAGGCTCCACCAGAAGTGTCAAACCACTCGATCATGGCCTCCAGCAAGACGGGGCAGAGCGCCGATCCGGTGTGGCTGGCGAGGTCGTGGGGCGGCCTCCATTCATGGACCAAGCGATTGACGCGGCCGATGGTTCGCCGTGTCTCGCTCGTGTCACCATTCGCCACACGCCAAAGTTCATGGTGACACACGACGTCCAGGTTGCCCGTGGTGTCCACGACGCCGGCGAGGCGTCTTGCCGCGTCGGTGGCAGCATCCTCGTAACCGGGCTCGAGCAGACCGAGGTTGATGACCGTCGCAGCCATGGAAAAGGAATCCGTGGCGCCGGTGGCGACGACCGTGTCCAACAGCGAGGCGGCATCCCGCGCCCTCCCCTGGGCGGATGCGATGGCGGCTCGCGCCCATGCCATTCCCGACCGCCACGGCTGGGTCAGCATGCCCTGCTGCCATCGTCGTTCGATCACCAGCTCCGCATCGTCCAGCGGGAAACCGTCATTGATGCTATGACGCAGAAGCTGATTGGCACTCAGATTGGGAATCGCATGGAGACGCTCCCTGAATCGATCCAGCTCGACCGTATCACCCAGAGCGGCGGCCACCCACCACCGCCGGGCGTCCACGATGTCACTTGAGTCCACCCGGAAGTAGCGACGTGCCCATTCCCGAATTTCGACTGGATCGCCTTCCAGCACCGCGGCCTCGAGCCTCCAATTCACCGCTTCCACGAGCGTAGGATTGAGCGCGAGTGCGCTGTCGAGCACCCACGTCGCGCGTTCCAGCCAGTCGCGCGAGCCGACATACGGGCCCACAACGAGGAGCCACGAGCCCCAGTGAAGCCAGATTTCGGCCCGATCCGGGATAACCGCGGTAGCGGCGCGTTGAGCTTCGAACAGCTCAGCCCACGTCGATGGGGCAGGATAGTTGGGACCCACCCATGTCAAGGAGCGCAGGTACGTTTGGTCCCGATCCGGCAACCGATCCCGCAGGGCCCACGCGTGCTCGACCGCCTGTTGCTCCACGCCGATCCGCTCACCCAGCTCCACCAGCGCCAGGGCGGCGAGGGCGAAGCCGGAGTCGATTTCCAGGGCTCGATCAAAATGCCGTTGTGCCTCCCACCACTCTTGATCGCGAACGGCCTGTCGTCCCCGCAGATACGCCTTGTTGGCCGCGAGCGAGTCACTGAGAACAGCGAGACGCTGTTCGTCGGTGGGAGTCTGTCTGGCCAGCAACTCCGAGATCAAACGGTCAATGAGGAGCGAAAGCATCTGTTCCGTTCCAGAGGTGGACGCCTGGGCTCGAATTCCACCATCGGGAACGCTCAACAGCGTGGCCGTGATGGCCAGACCGGTCGGCATCCCAACCAGTGATCCGAGGATCACCTGCTGGGCACCGAGACGCTCGGCCAACTGGAGTGACTCCTCCCTCGAAAGCTCTTGTCCATCCGCGGTGCGCTCCCACGCCACGATAGCCGTGGTCGGGTCGATGGCCCGCGGAGCATCGTCTCCGGACAGCTTCGAGTGCAATAGCACCACCAGGCCCTTCCCGAGATAATCGTGCGTTGTGTCCGGTGTCTCGACGCGAAACGGAAAGACCGCAATCGTCGGCGTGGCGCTGCTGATGTTGGCAGACCCCGCGGTACTGCGGCTTTGCACGGCGAAGACGGTTGCTCCGAGAAACAGGAGTCCCAAGATCGTCAGCGCGGCCAATCGCCGACGGGCGCGGGCCCGGGTCGGTGTCCCGAGATCGGTGATCAATTGTTCCCGTGCGAGTGCGTCGGCCAACTCCCGCGCCGTGGAGAACCGGGCGTTGGGATTGGGAGCCAACGCTCTCCGCAGTATCCGTCTCATCCCTCCCGGCAACTGTCCGTGCTGATGGGTCAAGGAGGAGAGCGCGGCGGGCGGGGTGGCGGGAAGGGATCCCGTCAACATCTCGTGGAGCACGCAACCGAGGCTGTAGATATCGCAGCGCCCGTCCTCCTGCAGCGTTCCTTGCAGCTGTTCGGGACTCATATACGCAGGGGTCCCAACGACGATGCCGGTCTCCGTCAATCGTGTGCTACCGGCGGCGGAAATGGCTCTCGCAATCCCGAAGTCGGCCACGAACGCATGACCCTCTTCGAGTAAAATGTTCTCCGGCTTGACGTCTCGATGCACGACGCCGTGTCGATGAGCGGAATCCAGTGCATCCGCAACATCGCGCGCGATCTGCAAGGCATCAGCAACGGCGAGCTTCCCTAGACGACTCAGCCGGTGACGCAAGGACTCCCCTTCGACGTACGGCATGACGTAGTACAGAAAGCCACCGCACTCGCCAGAATCCAGAAGGGGCAAGATGTGGGGATGATTGAGACGGGCCGTGAGTTTGATCTCGCTCAGGAACCGGCTGGCACCGACCCCAGAAGCGACCTCGGGACGCAGCACCTTGATGGCTACGGACCGCTCATGCCGAAGGTCTCGCCCCAAATACACCACGGCCATACCACCTCGGCCAATGACCCGCTCAACCGAGTACCGGGGAGCAAGCGCACTCTCGAGCTGACCAACGTCCAGCCTCACTGCGCCGACCTCCGCAATGCCGCCGCTGCTACATCACGTGAGGGCGGTGAACACACGATGAAGTTACTCTGAACTGTCCAGCCTAGCGGTGGACACACCCGCTATGGCGGGTCGAGTTCGAACTTGAAGAGCGCGAGGATGGGATGGTGATCCGAGTAGAAGCGATCTTCGATCCGACGATAGCTACCCGGAACGAGCGTGGCCGCAGCGCCAGGTCCATGGTGGCGGCGAAACAACACATGATCGGTCGGGAAGGGACCGCGCGTGCGATCCATGAGCGGACGGGGAGAGTCAGGAAAGAACTGGAGTAGGAAGCGCAGCGCGCTCTCGTTGGTCGACCAGGTGTTGAAGTCTCCCGCCAACACCGTAGAGGTCCACTGCGTCACGCCGTTGGTCGCTGGACGGCGTTCGATACTATCGAGAACGGTGCGGATGGCCGCAGCCTGACGAAAGCGTGACGAGTTGGCAGTCGTGAGCACACGCCAGGCCTGGGGTGTGGTGATCAGGTGGGCGCTGAGGATGCGCAGTCCACTGCCTCTCGCGTCCCGCACCGTAGCGCCCACCACGACACGGCGTGCGGACTCGAACGGCAGCTCGATCACCACGAATTCGGACAGCGGTAAGGTCGACAGAATGGCGTTTCCTTTGTCTTCTCCACTTCCGCCTCGACGCTGATGCCCGTTCCGGGCGGCCGGGACATAGAAGAGAGCCAGCCCGCACCGCCGCGCCACCTCGGTCACATCCAACCGCTGCCCTGGTCGGTCCACTTCCTCGACCGGCGGCGGGGTAATCCAACTCTCGGCAAGGGCACCGAGCTGCGGTGACCGCCGCAGCGCCTCCTGGAGGAGTAGGATGACATGGGGCCCGCTCCCTCGCCTGGCCGAAGCGGGCCCTGCGCACGTGAGACCCAGCTCCGACTCGAGAAAGCCGACGACATCGCCGGCGCCGGCGTCAGTATTCCACACCGCGAGCGCCACCGGCTGATCGCTCTCGAGCACTCCAAATCGTGCGCTCGGCACCGAGTCGATGACTGGCGGTCCGATGACCTTGCACCATCGTTCCAAGTGCTCGTTGTCCCGGGACGTGACGGGGAAGTACCACTTGGGCACCGCATCTTCCCCATTCTGGCTCGGGCATTGCCGGTCGAGGGGACGAGTGCCGGTCATGCCCGGAGATGGCATGCAGCCGGCAACGCCCCAGATGGTCAGCACGGCCTGGGCCAGGGTTGGTAGCCGGTACGCGCGATTAGAACGCAAGCCGATACGAGAGAAGGGTGAAGGCAGGCCCGTCCGCCGCGGATCGGGCGTCATGCGCGTCGAGGATCCATTGCGCGAGACCACCCAGCGCCATCCCCGCCGCTGCCATGCCGATCGCATCGGGCCACCCGAGATCCGTCATCCCCACGAGCACCAGTCCGAAGGCCCCACCCACTCCCAGTCCTATCCCGACCCCACGAGGGACCGCACCCACCGCACCCCCGAAGAGGGCGAGCGCACCCACATCACGGAGCCCGACGCGCTGCGTCACCTGCCCGAGTACCAAGCCTGTGAGCGCACCGATTCCGACACCGATCCCCACGTCGCGGCTCGCCCGCCAGATGCGATCCTCGTCAGCGGAGCCTAGCAGCACTCCGCTCACGGACGCGACCGCCGCCGTGGTGCCGGCGCTGATCTGAATGCAGCGCACCGCCTCGAGCCGCTGCGAACACGGGATGATCGACCCCGTGAACCCGAGCAACAACCCGGAGTAGGCGCCCAGCACCCCCCCGACGACCGCAGCGGCAGGTGAGCCCGATGCGGACTGCGCGACGGCGTGCTGCGCCAGGACGGCAGCGAGCATACCAAAGCATGCCGCGGCCCTGCTTCTGCACAGGATCCGCCGGCTCATGGGAAAAACGCCATACTCACGCGGAACTGGGGATTGCGTTCGTGCACGTCTTCGAAGTCCCGGTAAAAGCTGTTCCGCACGAGCAACAGGTACTCCGTGGCCACGCCGACTCGGCGTACCAGCGGCGCGCGGACGCCCAGCGAAACCACGTGCACCACGTGATTGCCCGCCGCCCCGTTCAGCGTGTGGGAGTACACGCCGAGATACCCGAGTGAGAAGATGTTTACCCCGGAGCGTTGCACCTCGGCCCGCATCCGCAGCCCCGCCCCACTGCCGAAGTCGTAATCGCGTCCCGTCGCGTCGGCAAATTCTGAGATCACGGCCCAGATCGCCGCTCCGAACGGCTCCACCACGGTCCGAATCGCGAGATCACTCCGCAGCCGGAACAGCGATCGTAGCGTCACCCCGAAAGACTGCCCCCCCACCTCATACGTTTCGTTGTTGAAGTAATCGTAATGCTGATCCACGCCGAACACGTGCCGAACCCGAGCAGTTTCTTTCCACACCTTGCCGTAGAGTGTGCCGTCGATCTGGAGTCGTCCCACGGTGTGCGCACTACTCCCGTTGACCTGCATTGTCAGGGTGAACGCATCGAACGGATGCTCCAGATCGTAGAGGTGATCCCCGTAGTGGACCGTCATGTCGACATAGGGTGTCGTGCGACCTGATTCCGGATCGCTGCCGTCGCCCACACTGCGAAACCCGAACGCGATGACGCTGCCAAAACGTGATGGCAGACGATCCACGGGGCTCGACCCCACACGGGTCATCTCGCCACGCCATAGCCGATTCAATCCGCCCACAGGATTGAGGAGGAGGTGTCCAAACTCACGCCATGTCCGTTCACCACCGGTCGCCTCGTTATCCACGATCGCACGCGATGTACGCCACAATGCCTCTCCCAGCGCGATGCCCCCCATGCTCGTGTTCACCCAATCGTTGATGGCTCCCCGATTGTTTTCACCGAACATCTCCCACAGCAGGCTGCCAGCCCACGCCAGCGCAGACGACTCGAAGAAACTGTATCCGTTCGTGCGCCCAGCGTTGAAGTACAAGTTTCCATGAAACGGGTGCATGAACATGTTGGTCTCGAAGCTATTCGGGTCCCACTCGAGCCCTTCCGCCAGGTTCCGTCGCCAGGAGCGCAAGGACAACACGGCGGTGGAATCAACGGCAACGTATCGGTTGAAATACCAAGGGATGACCTGGACAGCAATGAGCTCCGCCACCGCTGGAAGGACACGATGCTCCCCACAGCAAAACGGCAGGGAGTCTTGGGGCACGGCCTGCGCCGCCAACGCCGGGCCGTGAGCCAGCATCAGCGTACCGCCAAGTACCAGGACCTGCCGCGACGAGCGCACGCTCACCACTCAGCGCCGGGGGACCGTGACAACGGCACCGAAGAACCAGCCTTGTTGTACGCCGTTGTCCCACCGATAGGTCTTCAATCCCTCCTCCTTGTTGTCGTATTGCACCTCGCGGTACATGTACCGCATGGCCAGATCCAGGGGCGGCGCGACCCTGAATGCAAGCGTGCCACTCAAGGTCCATGTAAAGTCTGACCCCACGGCGAAACCACCGATGTCGCCCGCAATAGCTACGAACAACCGGCGCCCGATCTTTACCGCGTACTGCGTGCCCTCCACCGGCTCGAGCCATACCTGGGTCACCGAAACGTCGCCGCCGACCTGATCGCGCAATCGCTGACCTTGCCGAACGTAGCGGGCACCGAGGTACACCGTAAAGCTGCTCTGGGGATCGTACGGACCGATCTGCAAGGTGCCGTGTGCCTCGATCGTGGTCCAAGAAAAGTCGTAACGTCCCAGCGTTCCGTCGGTTGGTTCGGTCACTGGCGCAATCGTGCCGGGGTTACCGATCGTTGCCCACGTGGCAGCTACCCGAAATCCCACCCGACGTTTCCGTGCCTCGACACGAATAGCGCCGGCCGGAGTCAGGACGGAATCCCCAACCACCGTCTGGCGCTCTCCGACGACGCTCAGTCCTCCGAGATTGGAGAGCCACAGAGACGGCGCCACTGACCACCGCCACCCTGACTCCGCCGTTTGGGCCTGAGCCGGGGTAGCGGCCTCGAACACGACGAGGCCCGCGATCCCAACCATCCTCATGACGCGCGCGCGCATTGCCATGACGACGTCCTAGAACAGTGGCAGCGAGAATCCCCCGGTGAACGACCACGAGCGATTCCTCGCGGATTCGCCGGAGGGTACCAGGTCCGGAAGCACCTGGGTCAGGCCCACCTCATGCCGCACCGCAGCGGAGAAGCGGGCGCCGCCTGGATAGCTTCGGACGAGACGAAGCCCCACCAAGATGTCCAGCTGCACGGCGGCGGTTTCCGTGGCCGGGATGGCGACGCCGCAGTCCTCCTCGAACTCGAAGGTCGCTGAATCCTTGACCTGGCAGTCCGCCGTGACCGCTGTTGCCACTCCCGCATGCGGGTTGACCATCCAGCCGCTCGCGAGCGGAACCTCCCGTCCTACGGTGACCGGGATTGCGAGGTGGGAGGACTTGAAGTCTGCGGCCACCAAGGCGTCCCTTGCGCGAACGTTCGACGCCCCTTTTTGCTGCCATACGCCCGCCGCCGCCACCGTCCAGCGTCCAAGGAAACGGTGCTCGACCTGGACGGCGAACCGCGCACCCCAGATACCAGAGGCTTCGACAAAACTCCCTGACCACGTGGCGTACGTCGGCCCTGCTTCGAGCCCGAGATACCACTGGGCCGGGGCGGGTACCGCGGTGACGACGGTCGCAGTGAAAAGACAGAGCGCAACACGGACGGCGCCCAGGGCCACGCGGCTGATGACCAATGGGATGCCACGCACCTGCAGCACCAGGTGGCCGTGCCGGCCGAACCGAGCGCTTGGATGTCCGCGGTTGTCCAGGTGTCCACGCACTCGAGTCACCCCGAACCTCAAGGTCTCTCGGTGATTTTTGAATGTGAAGATACCGAGTCCGCAACGGCCACGAACACCGCACCGCGCAAGACGCGGGTAGCGCACCAGGGATCACCGTTTCCGATTCGAGCGTGTTGCCACGTCGCTCACGGGGGGGAGTGTCCGCAGCACCCCGGCGTCATACACCCGTTTCCCGGCAAGGAAGGTGGCCAGCACCCGGACCTCCAGCAACGAATCTTCCGGTACGGTCAGCGGATTGGCCGAGAGGACTTGGAGATCAGCACGCGAGCCCGCGCGAATCACAGCGGGCCGCGGGTCACCACCGCCCGCTGGGTACCGCATGGTCATGAGACGGAAAGCACGCTCGCGACCCGCCGCGCCGCTTCCCCAGGTCCCGAGGGCGTTCTGCCGAGTGAGCGCTGCATGAAAACCCAACAGTGGCGCGCCGGGCATCGTAAAATAATCAGATCCTTCGGCGAGGCGCCCGCCCATCTCGCCGAGCGTCCGCCACGCGTACACCCTGGTCGCTCCAGCAGCTCCCACTCGCCGCTCGCCGAACGACGGTATGTCCCCAGGCAACGAGTTGAAGTTGGACTGCATCGAAATGACGATCCCCAGCCGCACCACGCGTTCGAAGTCCGCTTCTCGCGCATACGAAAAGTGCTCGATGCGCAGGCGTCGAGGGTCCAGGTGAGGATCATCCGTCAAGAGGCGTTCGTAGGCATCGAGAGTTCTCCGCACCGCTTCGTCGCCAATGGCATGCGTGGCGACGTCCAACCCGACACCCAACGCGCGCCTGGCCCACATCTCGATTTCCGCTTCCGTCATCCGAGGCACTCCCGTGACGGTTGGATCGTCCCCGTACGGATGCGTGAGCGCCGCACCCCGACTTCCCAGAGCCCCGTCCGCAAAAAGCTTGAGATGGGTGATGCGAACGCGGGGGGAAGAAGCACGCTGCACGTCCGGCGACGACGTCAGAGCCTCAGCCAGATCGCTCGGCGCTGGAACCATCAGATTGACCGCGACGCCGAGCGGCTGCTCAAGGTCGGCGTTCGCCAAGAGCGTGAGATAGCGGCGAAAGTCGACGTTCAGAGCAACCACAGATGGAACCGCCAGAAAGCCGGCATCGAAGACTTCGCTGACTCCCCGTGCCGCCATCGCGGCAGTGGCGAGCCGAAAGGCACGTGTGACGTCTTCATCACTTGGTGGCGGGATGTGGACGAGGACAGCTTCATTCGCTCGCTCGAGCAGGACGCCAGTGGGCTGGCCACTTTCGAAACGCAGGATGGCGCCGCCGGCGGGGTCGGTGCTTCTCTCATCGATGCCAACCATCCGCATGGCCGTGGTATTGACCCAACCGGCGTGTCCATCCGTCCGCGTGAGGAACACGGGATGATGTGGCGCGGCCCTGGAGAGGAACTCGTGCGTCGGGAGCGTCTCGGTCCCCCACGCCGCCTGGTTCCAGCCTGCCCCGAGAATCCAGGATCCCCGCGGGACGCCGCGGACCCGTTCGCGTATGCGCGTGACCAGTTCCTCGAGTGATGTGATGGAGGACAAGTCGAGGAAGAGACGTTCCCCCTCCCGCGCATTGAGCAGCGCGAAACCCATGTTCAGGAGATGGACGTGGTGATCGACGAACGCCGGCGCAAGCACATGGCCCCCAAGATCCACGATTTCGGTTTCCGGTCCTATCCAACGATGAAGCGCACCGGAGTCGCCGAGAGCCGCAATGCGTTCACCGAGCACGGCCACGCTCACCGCTCGTGGAGTACCCGTTCGTTCACCGGTGAGGACGGTCCCGTTCACGAGGAGGACCGTTGCGCGCTCGCCGCTCGAACGCCCGCAGGCGACGATGGCAACGATGAACACGGTCACAACGAATCCAACGCGGGCCCCTGGCATGAAGTGCTCCTCTGGGCGTGATGTCTAGAACCTTACCGCCCCACGCCGCGCCGGCTAGCTTCCCTTTCTCATCGTACCGATCGGTAGGAGCGTCATACATGAATGACCACCAGCGGTGTTGGTTGCGTCCAGGTCAAGGCCGCAAATCGTGAGGCGTTGCCGCTTGCCCACGATTCTCGCGGCGTCCCTCCTCTGCGCCGGCGCACACCTCCTGCCTGCCCAGGGCGTCCGTGACGCCAAGACCCTCATCGGGTTCTCGGCCCGAGCCGCCGAAGCACAACGTCGGGTCGAACATCGTCTCGCCACCCTCTTGAACAACGACTCGACCGGTCGGCATTTCCGGTATCTCACCGAAGAGCCGCACGTGGCCGGGTCGGTCAGGAACAAGCAGCTGGCCGATTACATAGTCCAGCGATTTCGTGAGTACGGATTGGAAGACGTGCGCCTGCACCGGTATGACGTCCTCCTACCGTTCCCGGAATCGGTGAGCGTCACGATGCTCGAGCCGCACCGGTTCGAGCCATCGCTCAAGGAGGACGGAGTTCCAGGAGACAAGGACACGTGGGCCGACGTCGGGCTCACGTACTTGGGAATGTCCGCCTCGGGGGACGTCACGGGCGATCTCATCTACGCCAACAGCGGCAACCCGGAAGACTACGATTGGCTCGAGGCACACGGCGTTGACGTGACGGGCAAGATCGCGCTCGTCCGATACTCGGTTCCTTACTCCTATCGTGGGTACAAGGCGCTCACCGCCGAGCGTCGAGGCCTGGCCGCCATGCTGATCTACTCCGATCCCCACGACGACGGGTATCGCAAGGGGCTCACGTATCCAGACGGACCGTGGGGACCGGCGAGTCACATTCAACGAGGAGCGATCACGTACGATTTCTTCGTTCCGGGGGATCCGTTGACGCCGGGCTGGGCGTCCGTAGACGGAGCCCCCCGCATCCCAGAGGCGAAAGCGCGCTCCGTGCCGCGCATTGTCGCTGTGCCCATGTCCTACCGCGATGCCGCACCACTCCTCGAAGAGCTGGGAGGCCCCGTGGCGCCCCCCGCGTGGCAGGGTGGCCTTCCGTTCACCTACCGTGTGGGTCCGGGCGCCACGAAAGTCCGGGTCACCGTACAAATGGATGGCAGAACCCGACCGATCTGGGTCGTTGAGGGCCGGATCCGCGGCTCGGAGGCGCCGGACCAGATGGTCGTATTGGGCAACCATCGCGACGCATGGGTGTACGGCGGCGTGGATCCCAGTAGCGGCACGGCTACGCAACTGGAGCTGGCACGGGCCTTGGGAACCTTGGTCCGGGAGGGTCACCGTCCCCGCCGCACCATCATCCTCGCGAGTTGGGACGCCGAGGAGTGGCACCTGACCGGCTCGACGGAGTGGGGCGAGCAGTTTGCCGAGGAACTCCAGCGCCACGCGATCGCCTATCTCAACGTCGACGGCTCGACGAGCGGTGCCGAGTTCGAAGCAGGCGCCGTCGCTAGTCTCAACCCACTCGTGGTGGAGACCGTGCGAGATGTCATCGATCCCAACGGACGTGGGAGCGTGCTGGATGCATGGATCGAGCGTCGCGCTCAGGCAGGCGCCGAGTCGGTGATCGGAGGTGGCGGCACCGGGAGCAGGGGGGACGATCTTGACGAGCTCGATCTCGTGGACAACCAACTCGGGAGCGGATCCGACTACACCGTGTTCCTCAATCATCTCGGCGTGCCGATTGTCGGCATGAGCTTCGATGGGCCCTACGGCGTGTACCACTCTCAGTACGACAACTACACCTGGATGACGAAGTTCGGAGATCCGGGTTTCCGCTACATGACGACGATGGGCGAGATCTGGGGCCGCATGGCGCTACGACTCGCCAATGCCGACATCCTGCCGTTCGACTACGCAGGCTACGCTGCGCGAGTCGGAACGTTCCTCGACACGTTGGCCGCCCAGCCCGGCGTCACCGAGCGGCTCGATCTCGGCCCCGTGCGAGCGGCGCACCGTCATTGGACCGAGCACGCCGCCAAGTTGCAGCAAAGGATGATGGCGGCCCTTCGTTCGCCACCGCAGGCGCGAAGCCGTGTCCGACTCAATGAAGCCATGCTCGCGGTTGAGCGGAGCATGTTGTTGGAAGAGGGAATACCGGGCCGGCCGTGGTTCAAGCACGTATTGTACGCCCCGCGGTACACGTACGCCGCCATGGAGCTGCCGGGCGTCCAGGAGGCTGTGGACGCGGGTGACTGGCCACGGGCCCGCGAGCAGCTGTCCCGGCTGACCGAGCGTCTGCGTGCCGTGGGAGACGCCGTGGGACGGGCAGCCGACGCTGGACCAGCGGCGTCCGAGGGACGCTAGCCGCGAGGACGGCCCGCTTCGACCCCAAAGGGGCATTATGATTCGGTTTCCACGAGGTACGCTGGTGAAGAAGCTCTTCTATCCAGTTCTCGCCGTCACGTTGTCTGGTTTGATGCTGCACCCCACCTCGTCGCTTTCGGCGCAGAGTGAGCGGCTCGTGGTCCTCGTTCGTCACGCCGAGGCCGGCGGCGAGCCGGAGAACGATCCCCCCCTGACCGACCGGGGGCTGGCTCGGGCAGCAGCGCTGGCGCAGGCGCTCGAGGATGCGGCGATCGCGGCGGTAGTCGTGAGCCCCCTGGCCAGGACACGACTCACGGCTGAGCCACTCTCGGAGCGCTTGGGGCACGCGCCCATCGTCGCCGGGATCGGCGGCGGCCTCGAAGAGCACGTGGCGGCTGTCGCACAGGCCGTGCACGAGCAAACCGACGGCGCAGCCGTTCTCGTGGTTGGGCACAGCAATACCATCCCACGGATCATCGCAGCGCTCGGCGGGCCCGAGCTCCGCGATCTCTGTCACTGGGAGTTTTCACGGTTGTTCGTCTTGGTGGTGGGTGGCAAACGGTCCGGGCGTCTCGTCACGGCATCCTACGGAGAGCCGGACGAGGCACGAGACGACGGGTGTCCCGAATGAGCGCGTTCATCGAATCTCAGAACGCCATAAGAGAAAACGCCGGTGCGGCTCGGGGCCGCACCGGCGTTTGCATCTCAAGGCTCGAAGCCTACAACTCGAGCTGATCGGAATCGCGAGACTCGTCCTCGCTTCCGGGCTTCGCGTCTCGACGTTCCTTCTCGAGTCGATCGAGCATCACGTCCCGCAGGACGTACTTGCCTTGATCCTCGTAGAGCGTGGCCAGGTTCATGAGTGTGACCTCGTCCCATAGTGAATGGTCCCATGCCCCGGCGTCCCTGAGGGCGATGGCCCGCAGGTACATGTCTTCGGCTTCCTCGTCTCGGCCCTGGATCTGACACACGAGGGCAATGCGGTCACAGGCGTACGCCATCTTGGGGTGCTCGTGGCCGACCCCTGAGAGCAGAAGGCTCAGCGCATCGCGGAAACATTCTTCCGCGGTCGCCAGATAATCGCCTGCCGGTTGCTTCGTGAGCAGAATCATCCCATGCCTAAGGCTCTGGTCGGCATCCCGCAGAGCCCGAGCGCCCGTACCAGTGGCACCCGGAGGATCGGTCGGACCGGTCAGGTACGTCACGATTCCCCAGGGCCCGCGGTCGGCCGGGGCCAGTACGAGTGCGGGACCATAGTTCGCTTCGTCGTCGTCCACGGCTGGCATGCCCGGTCCGGCTTCCTCGGTGTGCGCGATCTCGGTCTCCGCTTCGCATGCCGTGTTGGGGACCGCTTCGTCGAGCGGTCGGACTTCAAAGAATGGGCTGTCGATCACGAGACGCAGGATGGCCGCCTGCACGGTCCGCTCTCTCAACAGCGCACGGGCCAGAGCCGCCCCATCGCCTCGCGCGATCGCGCGCTCGGCCCTTCGGGCCGCGCGGCGAGCCCGGCTGAACACGGATGGGCCGCTCACCGAGAACCATTCGAGCGGCGACTGGCTGTGAGTGGTTTCGTGCCCCCCAAACCCATCGGGGTCGAGACCCGCGTAGTTGACACACCATGTCACGAACCGCTCGAGGCCGTTGTGCACCGCGGTGCCTTCGTCCAGATATCCACGCCGCGTGGCGTGTCCCAACAAGAAGATCATCAGTTCGGGGTTCCGCGAAGCGTGCCAGACTTCGTCCAGCGACCCGTACCGAGTCGCCCAGTCGCTCCACTCCTGGAGGAGCGGCACGTCACCCGGCTGGATGCCGGTTCGGGCTTCACAGAAAAACTGGGTGATGGCGGGCAGCGCCTGGCGCTCGCCATACGGACGTCTCGTTTCCGGCACTCGCTGTGAGGACATCTCCAGCCCCTTTGCTGGCGGATTCCATCTCACTCGTGCAAATCGCTGGGCCGTTGTGCCCAGCTCTCTCCTGCGATGACCCCTAGAGTTGCACTCTCCGTGCCGCAAATCGGGGATGGTCTGAACGGGATTGGGAATTGTGATGCGGGGCACAAAACGGGGTCGAGCCTACCTGGGGGGGTCCGACCTGTGGCTCGCGGTGGCTGGCTCTTACTCTGCTCCTGCGAGCTCCACCCTTACCTCCCCCATCGCCACCGGCCATCGTGCCGTATACGACGTTCCCTGCAGGGTCTCCTCGAACCCCCGCTCGGACTTGGAGACGGTCGCTATGGGAAATTGCCAAAGATCGGCATTCGGCACGCTGACAATCCGCAGCGGTCGTGCGAGCGACATCTCCGTGGTAAAGAGCGCTCCAGCGTTGAAGGCGCTCGGATCCCATCGATAGTGGACGCTCAGCGCACCGGACGCCTCGAATCGCAGGCGCTTGTCGATCAGTCCCCGAGGGGCACTGGGCCCCGGACGCATGATCACTTCGAGCGCCCCATGATCTCCAGAAACGGCGAACTCGAAGGGCGCCCCGGCCCAGGACGATTCGGCCGTGAAGCGCCCGCTGCGGTACGCATCGAGCGTCACGTCGGGGGCCAGAATCCGGTCCACGAACAGGGCGCGGTCCGCCGTATCGACGGGTGGAGGAGCGGCCAGTACGGCAGACTTCTCGATATCGTGTATGCTCGGCGCACGATCGGTATCCGCCGATCCTGATGCAGCATCGGACGCTCCGTGGCGGTGCTCGTGATACGCCTCTCTTCTGCGGCTGAGGACGTCCGCGTAATTGCATCCACTGGCGAACACCGTGTACTCCTCGATGACGCCTCCCCGACTCGGACTCACGACGGCTGAGAATGCCGATGAGTGAATCCACAGCTCATCGCGACCGTCGAAATCGAAGTCGACCACCTCGGCGACCAATCCCTCCCCCTGCCTGAGATCTCCTTCGGCCCGTGCCAAGTGTTCCCAGATCGCGGCCCGCAGATGCGGCAGATAGAGACCGCCGAACACGCCGTGCCAGTAGGCATCGTTACACTGTGCCTTGCCGATGGCGCGGCGAATCTCCTTCGGATTGCCATCCGCTCGACATTTCGTCGAGAGGTGAACCATCTTCTTGTGCATCCGGTTGGACTCGGGATACTTGGCCAGGAAGTTGCGCCAGTGCGCACCACGAATCAGCGAGCCGTCCGGACCCGCCACGCGCTCCGGTCCCAGGTCCTCCTCGAATGTGGCGAGGCGCACCGCTGCCCTCGGTGGCAGCGACCACCCTTCCATCTCGCGATACGACGCGGTGGGTAAGTAACAGAGCCCGGCACTGGGCACCGCGGTCAGCGCATCACCAAAGGTCGAAAGCTGGACCTCGCCTGTCTCCACCAGCGATACGATCGCCGTACAAAAGCGGTCCAGCCAGCCGCGATCGTATACCCACTCGATGGTGCCGGGCCAGCCGCCGAATTTTTCCCCATCGTCGGCAAAGATCGCCATCGGGTGGCCAGCAGCTCTCAGTTCCCGCAGGTAGGCGGCCGTGGCTTGCTCCGGCTGAAACGGCACGAGATACCGCAGCCGTTCGTCGATGGGAAACAGCGCGACTCGCTTCCCGTCGCTCTCGGTGAACCAGGGGGCGTGAAGCTGGTTTCGCTCGAACCCGCTCACGAGAAAGTGACGGTCGTCCACCAGCGCATAGCGCACTCCGGCGGCCGCCAGGTCGGCCGGCAAATCCGGCTCCCAGACGCGCTCGGTGAGCCAGAGGCCCGTGGCGTCCACGCCGAATCGGCTTCGCAGCACCTCACGCATCCATCCGATCTGTTCGACCCGATCGACTTTCGGAAGGGCGGCCAGAATCGGCTCGTAGTAGCCCGCTAGCAAGAGCTCGGCCTTTCCCTGACTGACAAGCGTGCCGATCAGATCCAAGTACTTGCCCCCGTGAGCCCCGAGCCAGTCCAAGAGCGGACCCGAAATGTGAATGGAGATGGGCAGAAACCCCCGTTCCGCCACGCACTGGAGAAACGGCAGATACGCCTCCCGCACGTGGCTCTCGAACACGTGGTCGAAATTTCCAACCGGTTGGTGCACGTGGATGCCAAACGCGAATCGTAATGGTTCCATTGACCTTACGTGGATTCAGCAAAGCCTAGTCGCCGGCCGATGGGCGCGGTGGCATCGCGCCACGCGGAGGAACTCTCCTCCCACAACCGGTGATAGGCGGTTTGCACGTCGAACGGAACGTAGTATCCCAAGAGCTCGAGCAGGTCGGCGAAGGCGAGCACCCGTGCCACCCCAGCGTTGGACACATCCGAGCGAAGATCCGTCACGGCTCGGTGGAGCCCCTCCCGTACCGCCTCCTCGATTCGCTTGTCGCCGCGGGCCACCGCGTCCAGATCCGATGGTGCAAGCCAGCGAGCTACCAGTGATCGCCGAAGCACCGCGGTCACGGCGCGACGATACGGCTCGGGAAAATCGGCCAGCTCGAGACGAGTTGGATCTCCACCGTCGCCACACACCGTGACGGCCCGACCCGGTTCCTCGACCGTGACAGAGAACTGATGCCTGCGCCCGCTCCGTCGATGCGTGAGCGTGATCGTGCTTCCCTGGGCGGTGACGTCGTACGCCGCAACCCCGCACTCCTGCGCTTCCTCGTCCGCGGCACTGAGCGCGGCATGTCCAGCGGCCACGCGGGCAGGCGCCGGCAGAGAAGGACGCACCCGCGCGTCGTAGATGTCACGACCGGTCCCCGCGCTGGGGTCATTGCTCTCCGCCGTCGCGAGCCGCTCGAGAAACTCCCGTTCGAGGCGTGGGGCATCCGCGCCGGCGAGCTCGATCCCGTGAGCCGCGTACCGCAGCACCTGGACTGGCTCGATCCCCGCGAGATCGTCGTGGAACCAGCCGCAGGAGGTTTGCATCCTGAGTGCGTCGCGCTCCATCTCGAGGAGCTCGAGCGCCCGTATACGATCGGCGGCCTTGGCCGCGGTCGGTTGCATCGCTCGCTGGAGAAATGCATCGCGATCAGCGAGCGAAGGCAACGCCCGCACATAGTCATCGCGTGCATCCCAAGGATGGGCGAACAGCGGTGCGGCGTCGCGTTCGAACACCGCAGCGAGCTCGTGACCCAGCCAATCGATCGCTTCCCTCAGGCCCTGGCGCCACCGTTGCTGCGTCTTCGCCGCCGGACGGATCTTGCAGCCACAGTCCGAGCGCCACCGTTCCACCCCGTGTGCGCAACTCCACGAGCTCGGTGCGACGAGCTCGATGTCTTGGACGGGTGGATGCCGGGCCAAGAACGATGCGAAATTCTCCACTCGCGCCGTCGGATCGCCTTCGAGCTGGGTGATGAGCGCGGCCAAGGCCATTTCTCCGAAGCGATGATGGTGCCCGTAGGTCTCGGCATCCGTCGCCACACTCACGAGCTTGCGGGACTGGCCGCCCCCGGTGGACGTCAGGCGCGCGGCCCACATGCCCGCGTCTCGCAACAACGGTCCGAAGGCCACATCGTGCGAGATGGGGCCGTCATACACGAACACCGCAAGGGTCCGGCCTCCAGTTCCTTGGAACAGCCCCGGCAAGCCGAGGGCCGGAACCGCTTCCACTTGCGTGGGGCCGACCACGGTGAAGGCGATGCCTTCCTGCGCCAGCACGTCGAGCGTCTCGTGATCTACGGCAGTCTCCGGAAGCCACATGCCCACCGGGTCGCGTCCAAAGCGACGTCGAAAGTCCGCCATCCCCCACCGAATTTCCGTCACCTTGTCACGTCGCGAGCTCAGCGGAAGGATCGCGTGGTGATACGGCATGGCCATCGCATTTCCATGACCACCCAACCGCGCCGCGCTGCTGCGATCCGCCTCGAGGATCCCCCGGTACGTCTCCGGTGCAGCGCGCTCCAACCAATCCAAGAGGGTGGGCCCCACGTTGAAGCTCGTGTATGCGAGCGTGTTCAGAATGCGAAGGATCCGCCCCTGCGGCCCTTGGACCCGCGCGGCCACCATCGGCCGATAACACTCCCGCTCGATCCGCTCATTCCAATCATGATACGGCGCCGCTGACGGCTCGGCCTCGACGTCCTCGAACCAGGGGTTGTCTCGTGGAGGCTGATACAGGTGTCCATGAATGACCACCGAGCGGCAGTCGACGCTCATCATGAACCGCTCGTGACGATCAGCCTCGGACGCGCGCGTGCTCTTCGCTCATCGTGCGCTCCAGGGCCTGTAGAATGTCCGGGAAGAGATGGTCACGCTGATAGAGCTGCTCAGCGTCCCGTCGTGCGGCGTCGAGCAGATTTGGCGAGGCGTCCTCCGCCAACGCTGCAATCAGGCGTTCGGCGTCGTCCGCGTGGAGGACGAGCCGACGGCTGCCGTAGTCGGTGACCGCACCAGTGGAGACGATGAAGGGCCAGTCGGACGATTGCGCCAGTAAGAGCTCTCTCGCCGCTTGGGCGAGGACCGGACGCAGGTGTTCGGACGTGATTGCGCGTGGGGCCGCCGTCCAGAAGGCCTCTTCCAAAGGCCAGAGCCGCTCCCACATCCATCGCGTGCCATCGTTGAGCCACATGCTCTCGTCTCCGTTGGCACCCCAGGACCCTCGCGCCAGTCGGAGTGCGCGCCGCGGCGGATGCGCCGCCAAATGTGCCGACGCCGTGATTGGACGGACGTCAGGATGACGGGCCAGTGCCCGGTAGAGCGCGTCAAGGAAGTCGATGCCCTCGAACCACCAGTGACCGAACAATTCGGTATCGAACGGCGCCGCGATGACGGTGGCACCGCGCTCCCGCCCCGCCGCGATTTCCGAGAGGAGTGCGACAAAGTGCTCCGCGTGCGAACCAACTTGCGTGAGAGCCCGAACCGGCTCGTATGCCCTCTTCTCCGCGAGATCCGCCCGCGGCCCGGTGACCCGCCAGTACTTGAGCCCGCCGGGCCAGCGAATCTTGTGGAATTCGAGATACCACTCGTCGCCGGGGTACCCGTGATCGCGGCTCCACACCTGCATCGAGGATCTGGGATCCCGTACCAACGCGGCGACGGGGGTGGCCCGGGCCGGCGACACCCGATAGGCTCGATAGGGTGAGCGGGTCTCGGTCTGGTCGGTGGTCTCGGGATGGTCATGGCGTGCCGCATCGAACCGCTCCACACCCAGCGGGACATCCGCATACATGCCGAGCGCGGCGCCGGCCCCCGCCAGATGGGCGTCCGTGAAGAAGTACCGAAACCCCGCCCACCCCACGTGCTCCTCGATCCCTTGGCGGACGCGAGGATGAAACGGGGCACCGTCAGGAGCCCATTTCCCCCGAGGCCGGTAGCCACACTCGGGAAGCCAGCACCCGGTAGGCGCCTGACCGAAGAGGCGTCGGTGTTCCGCAAACCCCACCGCGAGCTGGAGCCGAATGCTCTCGTCGCGTCCGAGCAGCGGGAGGTACCCATGCGTCGCGGCCGAACCCATGATCTCGATGACACCACGGGCCTGCAGGTCCCGAAACGCGGTCACGAGATCGCCGTCCACCGATCGAAACAAGTCGCGCAACCGTCGAAATCTCGCGCGCCAGAACGCAGCCAGTGGCTCCAGTGCCCCGTCGCCCGTGGCGGCGAGGGAGACGGGCGCTTCGTCGCAGGCCGTGAGCCGCTGCTCGAGGAACGCTTCGAGCTCCTCGCCGAACAACGGATTCGCCAGCTGATTGGCGAGGACGGGCGTGAAGCCGACGGTGATCGGCGCGGGCACTCGTTGGCCCTCGAGTTTCTGTAGCGCTTCGAGGAGCGGAAGGTAGGTATCGACGGCCGCTTCAGTGAGCCAATCGCTTCCGTGTGGCCACCGACCGTGTTGCAGTACGTACGGAAGGTGGCTGTGCAGCATGAGGACGAAATCCATGGAACGGCTCATGCTTCACCGCGGGACGCCAGGGCGCGCTCGTACACCTGCGCGTATCGTGCGGTGGGCCCCTTCCAACCGAACTCGCGGCCCATCGCCTCCCCCATGATGCGCTGCCAGGCCGCTTGATCAGCGAACTGATCAACGGCTCGTCGCGCGGCCACATCGAACTCCGCTGGCGTATACTCGTCGAACAGAAAGCCGGTCACGCCGTCTTCGATGGTGTCCGCCAGCCCCCCCACACGCCGCGCAACGGGGATGGCACCATACCGCTGCGCGCGCATCTGTGTCAGTCCACATGGCTCGTACAACGACGGCATCATCAACATGTCCGCACCGGCGATCAAGCGATGCTCCAGCTCCTCCGAGAAGTCGAGCTCTACCGCAATCCGGTCCGGCAAGGCATCCCCGAGTTGGCGAAGCGCCTGTTCATAGCGCAGTTCGCCCTCCCCGAGAAATACGAACTGTGCATCGAGCGCCGTCAGCGACGTTCCGCCCAGCAGCAGATCCAGACCCTTCTGTGCGACGAGACGGGCGGTCATGCCAATCACCGGTGTTCCGTCCTTTGCCGGCAGACGCAGCTCCTCACGCAGGGCGGCTTTACACTGCGCCTTTCCCGAAAAGTCCGTGGGGGAATATCGAGCGGCGATGGAATGATCGCACGCAGGATCCCAAATCCCGATATCGATGCCGTTGATGATCCCAACCAGGCGATCCTTGAGGTTGATGAACGTCTCGTCGAGCCCGAAGCCTCCGTCTTTCGTCCGGAGCTCGTGCGCATGCGTAGGACTCACCGTGACGCTCATGTCCGCGAACACCAGGCCCCCCTTGAGCCAGTTGACGCGGCCGTACCATTCGAGTCTCTCCCAATCGAACAACGTTCTGGGAAGCCCGACCTCCGCCAAGGACTCGACCGAAAAGTGTCCCTGGAAGCCGGCGTTGTGTACCGAGAGGACCGTGGCGACGGCGTCATAGAACGGCCGTCCCACGAACGTGGTTCGCAGGTAGACCGGCGCCAGCGCAGTGTGCCAGTCGTGGGCGTGAAGAACCAGGGGGGCAGCATGCAGCTGGGGCAGCACCTCCAGCGCAGCCAGCGTGAAAAACGCGAATCGGACCGCATTGTCCGGGTAATCGCCGGTCGATTCGCCGTAGATCCCCGGGCGATTGAAGAACCCGTCGTGCTCGAGGAAATACACTCGCGGACCCTCCTCGGTCTCGGGAATCTCCCACAATCTCGCCTGCTCTTCCCGAGACCCAACCCGAACGGGGAATGGAGGGCCTGCCGGCCGAAGCGTCGGTGCATGCTCACGGGCCTTGCGGTAGAGGGGAAGGAGGACCGAGCAGGGAACACCTTGCCCTGCCTGGTGGGTGGCGAGCCCCCGGGCCGCTTCCGCCAGGCCACCCGTCCGGGCAAACGGCCAGTACTCCGCGACAAGGTGGACCACGGCCGGTCCTGAATCTCGTGACATCTGGGACTCAGCCGGTGGGGGGGTCATCGTCGGACCAGGCTCCGCGCATAGCCGGCAGGTAGAGATCGCCGGCGTACTCGGCGACCATCCGCCGCGCGGTGAAGCGACCGGCGTCCCGCATCGCGTGTTTCATACGCACCACCCATTCCCGGGGAACGTTCCGGACGTCACGCTCATAGTACAGCGGTACCACCTCGTGTTCGAGCAAGTCGTAGAGCTGCGCGGCATCAGCCTCGTCCGGATCCGCCTCGTCGGCCGGCTCGATCACCCAACCGTTCAGTCCCGTGTAGCCCTCGGCCCACCACCCATCGCGAGTGCTCAGCTGCGGAATCCCGTTGAGCGCGGCCTTCATGCCGCTGGTGCCGGAGGCCTCCATGGGGGGACGGGGGATGTTGAGCCAGAGGTCCACTCCCTGCACCAGGCGGTGGGCCATATGCAGCTCATAGTCCTCCAGGAACGCGATGCGGCCCTCGAAGCGGCGATCCCGAGTAAAGGAATAGACCTGCTGCAGAATCTGCTTCCCCCCTTCATCCGCCGGATGTGCCTTCCCGGCAAACACCAGTTGAACGGGGCGGCGGGGATTGATCAACAAGGTGCGCAGCCGTTCGGGATCTCGGAAGATCAGATTCGCCCGTTTGTATTGCGCGAAGCGTCGTGCGAATCCAATGGTCATGGTCCCGGCATCGAGCAGGGTACCGGCGCCCACCAGATGCGCGGACTCCTCCCACCGGTCGCGCCACCGAACCCGGGCCTCCTCATGAATGTATCGAAGGAGCAGATCCTTCATTCGAACGTGGACCGCCCAGAGCTCTTCGTCGTCCAAGGACAGCACACGGTCCCACAGCTCGTAGATCTCCGCCCGCTCTTCCCAATCCGGCCCGAGATGGGAATCGAGCAGCACTCGTAAGCGGTGGGACATCCACGTGCCAAGGTGCACACCGTTGGTGATGTGCACGATCGGGACGTCCGCCGCCTCGCGGCCTGGCCAGAGACAACGCCACATGTTCCGCGTGACGTCTCCATGCGCTTTGGAGACACCCGTGACCCTGGCCGAGAGACGGATGGCCGCGGCCGTCATGTGAAAGGCATGATGATCATGTTGCGGGTGGCGCCCCAACCGTCCCGCCCCATCCCGCTCCTCGCCAAAGCTCTCCAGATACTCGGACATCACCCCGGCAAACAGCTCAGGCGGAAAGATGTCGTGACCGGCGGCAACCGGGGTATGGGTGGTGAACAGGCTCGAGGTCCGCACCCGGCCGACGGCCTCGTTCCACGAAACACCCTCGACGAGATGCTCGCGCACCCGTTCGAGCATCATGAACGTGGCGTGTCCCTCATTGGCATGCCACACGGCCGGGGCGATGCCCAGGGCTCGCAGCACCCGGACACCCCCAATGCCCAGCACGGCCTCCTGTCGAAGTCGCAGCTCGGCTCCACCCGGGTAGAGCTTGTGCGACAGCTCTCGGTCATCGGGGTGATTGGCGTCGAAGTCGGTATCCAGGAGATACACCTGCGCCCGGCCCACCAACATACGGTACGCACCCACGTGGACCGTCCGGCCCGAGATGGGGAGGCTTGCGAGGGCAACGGCGCCGTCGGGACCCAACACCCGCGCCAGCGGTGTGCGGGAGAGATCGAAGGTCTCTGAAACGTCTTCTTGCCATCCATCGAGGCGGATGCGCTGGTCGAAGTAACCTCGGGTGTAAAGCAAACCCACGCCCACCAGGGGGACGCCCAAGTCGGATGCTCCCTTGCAGTGATCGCCCGCGAGCACGCCGAGCCCGCCGGAGTAGGTCGGGACGGAGTTGTGGAGCGCAAACTCCGCGCAGAAGTATGCCACCGGTCCACCTGGCAGGGGGACACCGGCCAGCTCGGCGAACCAGGTATTGGACGCGTCGGTGCCACGTCGGTACGCCGCCATCACCCGCTCGTACATTTCCAGGATTTCGGGGTCGCGGGCACAGGCGTCGAGGCGAGTGGGGTCGACTCGTGCAAGGAACTCGATGGGATTATGACGCGTGGCGCGCCACAACGGCTCGTCGATGACGCGGAAGAGAATGCGCGCCGCGCGATACCAGCTCCAGAAGAGGTTGCCGGCGAGCGTCGACAATCCCGTCAGCCGATCCGGGATCTGTGGCGCACGATTGGGCTGCGGCGTTACGCCGCCAGGGATGGACATACGGCGCAGTAAGTAAACGGCGCCGGTGTGTGGAAGCTAGTGGGTGGGGTCCTGGGCTTCCGCGCTCTCTTCTTTCCACCCCTCTTGCCGCGCCAATACCACCGCCACCGCCATGTCCGCCGTCACATTGGTCGGGGTGATGAACATGTCCGGAATCAGATCGAGGGCGATCAGGATTCCAATGCCTTCCACAGGGAGATTCAACGCAATGTAGATCGGGGTCATGATGAACAGTCCGCCGCTCGGAATGCCCGGTGAGTAGAACGCAAGCAGCGCTACCGCGCCCGCAATCGCCGCGATCTCCCACGCCCCCAGGTCGATGCCGAACAGCTGGGCCACGAAGAACGTGCCGGTCATCCGCGCGATGGGAGATCCATACTTGAAGAGCGAGACCGCCACGGGGAGGACGATACCGGACACTCGGCCCGGCAGCCGGAGGTCTCGTTCCGCGGAGTCGAGCATCGCCGGAAGCGACGCGAGCGACGAGCGAGTGCTGAACGCCACCGCCTGGGCGGGCGCACAGGCCCGGGCGAACCGCCTGAGGGAGATTCCTCCCAAGACCGTGGCCGCGGGGTACAGCGCGACCAAGGCTACCACCAGGAGGCCGCACACGATCACGAGATAGAGCCCCATCGCACCGACGAGCTCGATCCCCGTCCGCGCCGCCAACGGGAGCACCAGGAAGAAGACACCCACCGGTGCGACGGCCAGGATCCACTCGACGAGTACGAACGTCGCTTTGGCAATGGCCTGGAAGAAATCAATGAGCGACTGACGGTACCTCGTCTCTACCCGTGCGATCGCCAACGCAAAGATCGTGCTGAACACGATGAGCGGTAGCATGGCCCCATCAGCTGCGGCCTTCACCGGATTGGATGGGATGAGCCCCACGATCCAGTCTCGAACGGGCGGCAGCAGCTCGGCCTCACTGCCGGCCGTCGGCTCGCTCAGCGCGGTGATGGCACTCGTGTCGAACTCGACGAGGCTCAACAGCGGCGGTGCGACGACGGCGGCGACGAGTGCCCCGCTGGCGACGAAGCCGACGAACCATGCGAGCGCTCTTCCACCGATTTTTCCCACCCCACCCGCCGTGTTGGATGCGATACCGGTGATCAGGAGCGACACGACGAGGGGGATCACCGTCATACGGATCGCATTCACCCAGAGCGCACCAATCGGCTCCACGGCGGCCGCGAGGACGAGGAGCGACGAGTTTTGACTCACCGAGACGCCCACACCCGCGGCCAGACCCGCGAGCAAGGCAAAGAGAACCCATGCGGTAAGCGACACTCCAGTTTCCTGCTAGATCTCCCCGCGCCGCGCGAACCGCGCAATGTGCTCGCCTGCGCGGAACGCCAACGCTTGAATGGTCATTGTGGGCTGTCCACGCCCCGAAGTCACGAAGCTGCTGCCGTCACAGATGAAGAGATTGGGAACGTCGTGGGCGCGGTGGTATCGATCCACGACGGACGTTGCAGGATCGTGACCCATACGGCACGTGCCGAGCAAATGCCCGCCGAGCACCTGGGACACAACCGGCGTGCGCCAAATCCTCTTGGCGCCCGCAGCCTCGAGAATCTCCACGCCGCGCTCCTGCAAGAATGTCATCATCGCAATGTCATCGGGGTGATCCCGATACGTCGTGCGCAGCGCCGGGCGGCCCCACTTGTCTTTCACGTCTGGATCGAGCGAGATCGAATTGGTTTCGACCGGCAAGGATGTCGTATGTCCGTTCACGTCCATCGTGCGCGTGAAGTACTCTTTCAGCATCCGCTTGTATTCCCCACCCCACCGTGGGGCATCCGGCGGTAACCCCTGGAGACCAAACAACACGGGGAACCATTGCCAGCGTGCATCGATACCGCCGCCACCGTAGAAGCCACGGGCGGGGTCAGAATTGTAGTAATCATGAATGATCCGAGTGACCTGCACGCTCTTGAATTCGTTGAGCGGCTCCTCGAACAAGCCGTGGGCATAGGACAGTCCGTTGAACATCAGGTACTTGCCCACATACCCGCTGGAATTGGCGAGACCCTGCGGGAACCGGTTGGATTCGGACATGAGCAGTAACCGTGTGGTCTCGGCACCGTTGGCGGACAGCACCACGGCCTTCGCCCGCTGGGCATGCTCCGCGCCCGCCGCGTCCCAGTACCGCACCTCGCGCACTCGCCCATTGCGATCGATCTCGAGCCTGAACGCGGTGCTCTCCGCGCGGATCTCGCACCGGCCGGTGGCCTCGGCTTTCGGGATGACCGACACGAGGCTCGAGGACTTGGCCCCATACTCACACCCAAATGCGAGACAGAACCCGCAATGCTGACATGGCGGGCGGCCATCGTGCGGTTGAGAGAGAATGGCCATGGGAGCGGGTTGTGGATGGAGCCCCAGTGCCCGCGCTCCGCGTTCCAACAGGACACCGGACGACTTGACCGGTAGCGGTGGCACCGGATAGGGACGCGAGCGCGGCGGATCGAACGGGCCGGGTGCCCCGGAGACTCCCACTTCCCAATCCACCTTCGTGTAATACGGCTCGAGCTCCTCGTAGGTGATGGGCCAATCCGCGAAACCCGTACCCCCAAGGGGCCCGAGCAGGCTCCGCTCCTTGAAATCCACGGGATGAAATCGCCAGTAGTTGGCTGTGTAGTGCACGCTGCTGCCGCCGACGACCCGGGCGTACAACAGGAACGGAAGCCCGCTCGCAAGGCGTGTCTCCTCTCCGGGAGCGGTACGGAATGTCTGGGGAAAATCTTGCAGTGAGCCCATGAGGTCGAGCTTGAACAGCTCGCCCACCTCGTCATGCCGGAAGTCCGCACTCTCGAGTCGCGGACCTTGCTCCAACACGACGACCCGAAACCCAGCCGTCGAGAGCTCTTTCGCGATGACGCCGCCGGCTGCCCCAGACCCCACCACGACGAAATCGACCTCGTCCTGCGGACCAAAACGTACCGGACTCAGCCGCTTCATTGGTCACCACCCCGCGCGTCCCCGTTCGTGACCTGAGCATCGTAGACGCCAAACGGCGGCTGCCATACGTAGCGGTCTTCGAAACCGAGAAGTCCCCACCCGACCTTGGCGCGATTCCCTCCGTAGCTCGGGTTTGCAAACATGCCCATGACGGTGAGTGTCCGGATCGTAGCGAAGAACGGGGTGGTCTCCATGTCGCGGAGCAGCTCCGTCTGCCGCTCGTACGGGAGCTCGACGAACGGCCCCCACTCGGTGCGCAGTTCCTCCAGTCCTTGCCGTACGGGCTGCAACGCCTGAGCCGCGAATCCCTCCAGCGCCTTGTCGATGAAGAACACGACACCGGCTTCGGACGCTCCTGGTGTCTCATCCGTCGGAAAGATCTGCGCGGCAATGGCCTCGACGTCACGGGCTTCGGTTGGTGTCAGCACCGCAAACATCCAAGCCTCGCCCGAACGTGCCTCCTGCGCGTACACGGCGGCCGCACGGATAGCAGGAAGGTGGGCGGCGAGCCATGCGCCACCCAAGAGCGCACCGGAAGAATAAAGGAACTCGCGGCGGGATCTGGCGGAGTCGGTCATGGCATCGAATCGTTGCTGAGAGTCTGCAAACCGAGGCGACGAGTCCTCGACAAGGGAAAACGAAAGGTGGCCAACGGGACGCGGGTTCGTCCAGTGCGGTGTTGCACAGAAAAACTCCCTCCGCCCTCTTCGGAGGACAACTCGGTCGCAGGTCGTGTTTCTCGATCGCCACGGTTTTACAGCCGTGGCCTCCGTGAACCATCAGCTTGGCGTGACGGGCCCACAGCCGTGTGCTGCGTCCCACGTTCGCCGGAATGCTTTGTCAAGAGTTGCCACGGCGGTACTACAGCACAAAAGCACCGCATCGGTCGTGCGTCTCATCATGTCCACACCGCCGTTTACCGCAATGGAATCCGGTGCGGGACTTGCCGGTTTGAGAAACACCGTCTTTCAACAGTCACAACAGAACGCACTTAGTACAAAGCCCGGCATTCGCCGCGCGCAGTCGCAGGAACCCGAAGAGGCAAGCGCGATTGTCGTGAGCCTCGTGCCGCTTCGGAGTCGGACTCGATCGCCCCGTCCGAGAATCCGTCTTGGACGGCTGCCGCGCCCACACTCGGAGGTCTGCCGTGAGTTTCGTGCGCCCGCTCCCCTCCCCACGCCGTTCGCCGACACTCATGGCGGCCAGTCTGGTCGCGCTCCTGGCGGCATGTACCGACTTCAGCAGCCCACCCCCACCCACCTTTACGCAGCACGCGGGCGAAGGTGAGGTGTTCGTGGGTGCGGGTGACATTGCCGATTGCACCCTGGATGCTGGCGAAGCAACGGCCGCCATCCTCGACACGTTGCCAGGCACGGTGTATACGACCGGCGACAACGCCTATCCGAGCGGGACTGCCGAGGATTTCACGAACTGCTACGAGCCCACCTGGGGACGACACCGCGATCGCACCCGTCCCGTGCCCGGCAATCACGAGTATGAAACTGACCGAGGCGCACCATACTTCGATTACTTTGGCGCAGCTGCGGGCACCTCCGGCCAGGGATACTACAGTTACGATCTGGGCAGTTGGCATGTGATCGCCCTGAACAGTGAGATCCCAACCTGGCCGGGCTCGCCGCAACACGTTTGGCTGGAGAATGACCTCGCCGCGATGACGGCGGAGTGCACGATCGCGTACTGGCATCGCCCACGGTTCACTTCCGGCATGATCGGCAACAGCGTGCGTATGGGATCATTCTGGCAGCTGCTGTACAACGCTGGCGTCGAAATCGTCTTGAGTGGTCACGCGCACAACTACGAGCGGTTTGCGCCACAAGCGCCTGACGCCACCGCCGATCCAATCACGGGGATTCGACAGTTCGTGGTGGGCACGGGGGGCGCGGAGTTGGGCGATCTCCGTTTCACTCCTGCCGCCAATACCGAAGTGCTCGACAACACGACGTTTGGCGTGCTGATGTTCACGCTCAGAGACGGCTCGTACCATTGGGATTTCATACCCGTCGGCGGCGGGACGTTCACCGATTCAGGGGACGACGTCTGCCACGATGCACCGTCCGGGAACCAGCCACCCGTGGCCTCGGCCGGCGCGGATCAAATCGTGACCGACACCGACGGGGATGGAAGTGAATCGGTGAATCTCGACGGTTCCGGATCCACGGATGAAGACGGGACCATCGGCAGCTGGCGATGGCTCGAAGACGGCGCTGCGATCGCGACGGGTGAAACGGCCACCGTGACACTGGCCGTGGGCGTGCACACGATCACGCTCGAGGTCACCGATGACGCCGGTGACACGGCAACGGACGATGTCGTGATCGACGTCGACCCCCAAGGCGGGAACCAGGCACCGACCCCGAGCTTCTCATTCACTTGCAATGGGCTCGTTTGCGATTTCACCGACGAGAGCTCCGACGGTGATGGATCCGTGGTGGCCTGGAGTTGGGATTTTGGTGACGGAGCGTCATCCACTACACAGCACCCGAGCCACACCTTCACCGACGCGGGAACCTATACGGTGACGCTCACGGCGACCGACGACAATGACGCCACGGCTTCGCAAAGCCAGGACGTCACCGTCGTGGTGGCCAATCAGGCGCCGACGGCCAGCTTCACCTTCACGTGCACCGACTTGACGTGTGATTTCACCGATCAGAGCTCCGACGCCGACGGCAGCGTCACCGCCTGGAGCTGGAGCTTTGGCGATGGCACCGAGTCCACGCAGCAACACCCGAGCCACACCTTCGCGGCTGCGGGGACTTCCACGGTCACGCTCACCGTGACGGACGACATGGGGGATACCGGACAGGTGAGCCAGGATGTCACCGTGGTCGAGGCCGGCTCCATCAATCTGACGTCCGAGATCGCCAGCTGGGGTGGCACCACGAGAGTCATACTGCGGTGGACCGGCTCGAGCGCGACGATGGACGTCTACCGCAACTCGACGCTCCTCCGGACCGCATGGGGCACTGCCTTTGTGGACCAGAGCCCCGGCACGGGTACCATCGTCTATCAGGTCTGCGAGCGTGGGACGTCAGTGTGCTCGAATGAGGTAACGGTGGAGCTCTAGGCAAAACGGCGCGATGGCTGGAGGCTGGCTCACGGTGGGGTGACCGCGTAAGTTGCGAGCGCTCCCTCTGATTTCACCCTCGCGAGCCGTCACGGTGCGAAAGCCGGAAGTGTGGAAAGTCGCGTGGGGCGTGGCGATCGCTGGTCTGGCCATCGTCGCGTGCTTCCCCACCCGCGCGCAAGCGCAAACCGGGGAAGCAGCACCGGCCATCGACCCCGAAAAGATGCCTCGGCCCGAGTACCGGGCCATTCGCGCCTCATCCAAGATCCAGGTGGACGGCCGGATCGACGAGCCTGCCTGGGCGGCGGCCCCGGTTGTCACCGACTTCATTCAGGCACAGCCCAACACCGGCGCACCGGCTACGGAGCGAACCGAGGTCCGCTTCGTCTACGACGAGAGCAACCTCTACGTCAGCGCGTTGTGCTACGACTCGGATCCCAAGGGACTCGTGGTCAAGACCATCGAGCGGGATTACCCCGGGGTCCTGTCCGAGGACATGGATTCTTTCGGGATCACATTCGACACGTTCCTGGATCGGCGTAACTCCTTCCTCTTCTTCGTGAATCCGAGGGGCGGCGTCAAAGACGGCCAAACCTTCAACGACGGCACCACCAGAGACTACGGCTGGGATGGTATCGTGGATGTCCGCACCACGGTGCACGATTCGGGCTGGACCGTGGAGATGGCCGTGCCGTGGAGCACGCTCCGGTTCGACCCCACGCGCACGGTCCAATCGTGGGGGGTGAATTTCCTCAGGCGCATCCGCCGCAAGAACGAGGTGTCCTATTGGGCTCCCTTGGCGCGCCGCGAGCGGATTTTTCTGATGTCGCAAGCGGGAACGCTCAACGGCCTACCGCAGATTCCCAAGGGCCGTAACCTCGGCATCAAGCCGTTCGTGCTGGCACGCCGCTCTACCGGCGACAATCTCCTGGCCGACGATCGCGGCAACGAGGCGGATGCCGGGTTCGACCTGAAGTGGGGAGTCACCCCACAAACCACGATCGACCTCACCTTCCGAACGGACTTCTCGCAGGCAGACGTGGATCAGGAGCAGGTGAATCTCACCCGCTTCCCCCTGTTCTTCCCTGAGCAGCGGGAGTTCTTCCTCGAGAACTCCGGCATCTTCACGTTGGGAGACATAACGGCGCCCGGTGCGCCGCGGTCTGGAACGTCCTTGCGGGACTTCACCCTCTTCCATTCGCGGACCATTGGCCTCCGACGAGGGCGCCCCGTTCCGCTCGTGGGTGGCGCGCGGGTAACTGGGCGGGCCGAATCGTTCGAGTTCGGCGTGCTGAACGTGCAATCGGAATCGTTCGAGCAAAACGCGGCCGAGAACTTCGCTGCGGTCCGCCTGCGCCGGAACATCTTGGGTAACTCGGACGTGGGATTCCTGTTCACAAACCGGCAGAGGACGGGTACGGACTCCGGCGTCGCCTACAACCGCAGCCTTGGGACGGATGTCAACTTCCGTCTCGCCCAATTCCTATTTGTCAGCTCCTATGTCGCGCTCACGCGAGCGCCGGACACGGGTGGCGAGGCGGCCCGTGTTGCCGTGGGATGGCGCGATCGGGTCTGGAATCTCTCCGGCATGGGCCGCTATGTAGGCGGTGGGTTCGATCCCGGCATGGGGTTCATCCGTCGCACCGGCATCCGTCAATGGTACGCGACTTTCGGTGCTCACCCCCGCCCGCCCCTACCCGGAGTGTTGGAGATCAATCCCTATGCGGAAGCGGATTTCATCACCGATCTGGGAGGCCAGCGGCTCAGCTGGGATGGCGCCTTGGGCTTCGGTACCACCTTCCGTGATGGCGGCTCGCTGTCCCTTCGATACAACGATCGGCGCGAACGTCTCGAAGAGCCTTTCCGGATCCGCGAGGGTGTCACGATCCCCGTTGGCGACTATCACTTCCGCGAGGGCTCGGCCAGATACAGCTCCAGTGAAGGGCGGGTCGTGTACGGAAGCGTCGGGGTCTCGGGGGGCGGCTTTTTCAGTGGGACCCGGTTTACGATCGAAGGAAGCTTGAGCTGGCAGCCCGACTATCATCTTACGCTCGAAGCGTCGGCGGAGCGCAACGTCGTTTCGGCGCAGGGGACGGACTTTACGGCCGACATCTATGGTTGGCGGATCAAATACGCGTTCACAACATCGCTCTACTTCCGTGTGTTCGTCCAGTACAACGCCGACGTGGACGAGGTGGTGACCAACGCCCGCGTAAATCTCATTCACGCACCGTTGAGCGACTTCTTTCTCGTGCTCACGGAGCGTCGAAACGTGGAGGCGGGAACGGTGTTGGAGCGATTCGTGACCGCGAAGTTCACGAAGTGGCTGGGGTTCTAGCGGGCAGTGAGCGAGGGGTCACGACTGAGCTGGCTCCATGCCGTCCGGAACGGACGGAGCTATCGGGAAGAGTCGAGTGCCCGCTCCAGCGCGTCCAAGAACATCCCTACGTGATCCTCGGTCATGCCCATGGGTGGCTTGATCTTGAGCACGTTGTGGTGTGGACCATCGATGGACAGCAGGATGCCGTTTTCCTTACCCCGCTCGATCACCGTCTTGGCCAACGCGGCAGCTGGTTCGAGCGTCGTCCGGTTCTCGACCAGCTCGACTCCGATGAACAGGCCCAGCCCGCGCACATCTCCAATCGACGAACAGCGTTGGGATAAGTCGTGCAGCCCGGTCATCAGAAGATCACCCATCTGAAGGGCATTCTGTTGCAGTCGTTCGTCGCGGATGACATCGAGCACGGCGAGCCCGATGGCGCATGAGACGGGGTTCCCACCAAAGGTATTGAAGTATTCCATCCCGGTCTCGAATGAGGCGGCGACCTCCGAGGTCGTCATCACTGCTGCCAAGGGATGGCCGTTCCCCAAGGGTTTCCCCATCGTCACGATATCCGGAACCACGCCCTGGGTCTCGAAGGCCCACATGTGGGTACCCACTCGGCCCAGGCCTACTTGCACCTCGTCGGCCACGCACAGACCCTTGGCGGCTCGCACCAATCGGTAGGCTTCCGCGAGATACCCCGGCGGGAGCACAATCTGGCCGCCGCAACTGATCGCGGACTCCGCAAAGAACGCGGCGAGACCGATACCCGCCGCCTCCAGTTCTCGGGCTTTCCGCCCAACGTCTGCGCCGTACCGAAGGCCGAACTCGGGCTCAGCGTACCGGAAGCTTCCCCGATACCCATCCGGCATCTCGCACACCCGAACGTGCGGTGGGCATCCGCTTCCGCCCGGACCATCGAACTTGTACGGACTGATCTCCACCAGCGACGACAGGTGACCGTGGTATGCATGATCGATGACGATGACACCCCGCCGTCCCGTGTGGGCCTGGGCCAGCCGGAGCGCAAGATCGTTTGCCTCGCTCCCGGAGTTGACCAGGAAGCAGACGCGCAGCGGGTCGGGAAATGTCTCCACCAGACGGCGGACATACTCCACGAGCGGATCGTAGAGGTAGCGCGTGTTGGTATTGAGCCGCGCCATCTGTTCCTGTCCCGCGCGTACGACACGAGGATGAGCATGTCCTACATGGCAAACGTTGTTGACCATGTCGAGATAGGCGCGGCCCACGTCGTCGAAGAGAAACTGACCCTCGCCTCGGACGATCCGGAGCGGTGTGGTATAGGAAAGGCTCAGGGAATCGCTCAAGTACCGGTGCCGTTGTCGCAGGAGATCGTCGCGCCGGCGATCCACCCGTGCCCGACACCCCTCCGGAATGCCGAGGACCAGATTAGGATCCGGACTGATGGACTCCCAGACGTCGAGCATGCTCGGTGGGGCCACACCGTCGATGGCACACCCAGCGTCGAGCGTATGGGTCAAGAGCTGAAAATGGAGATGAGGTGCCCAGTTCCCGTTGCTGGGGAAGTTGCCGATGCGCCCAATTTGCCGCCCGCGCTCAACCGATCGCCCTGTTTCGATGCGGTCCAATGACTCGACGCTCAGGTGTCCGTAGAGGGTCCAGAACGGTACGCCGTCGTCGGTAGCATGCTGGAGCATGATGACGGGACCATAGTCTCCGTCCCTCGCGTTGTTGGCCATCGCGTAAACCACGCCGTCGAGCGGCGCGAAAATTGGCTCTCCCGCGTCGAGGAAGAGATCGACGCCCAGGTGGACGCTGCGGCGCTCGCTCGATCCCGGCACCGCGAACGCCGGTGCTCGATACCACGGCCGATCCTCCAGATACCGTCCGATACCGACGGTCGCACCTTCGTCGCGCATCCGTGCGAAGAGATAGTCCGCGGCTGCCGCTACGTCGGGGAGCGCCTCGAGCGCGTTCGAATCGGGACTTCCCGTGGAAAGATCGAAGAACAGCTTCGACGCTTCTGTCAGATCGTGCCGCGTGACAGACGCGAAATCTCGACTGCGGCTCTCGATCCAATGGACCACCTTGCGCGCCGTGGGATTGGGCGGTAGGCCACACGCGTCCCGGAATCGGAAGTGCGCGAGGTGTGGGTTCGCAAGCCGGAGATCTCGGAGCACGTCCCACACGTGGCTTTGGCTAATCAATAGATACTCGTTGTCCGGGGCATTCGTCGTTTGCCAGGCCGCCATACACTGGCTCATGGCCAGCCGTGTCCGAATGAGATCGAACAGCAACTCGAGCTCGAGGTCGGCAAGCGGTGTCACCTCGTGATACGCGGCGACCAGCGGCAGTACGGCATCGATGGGTCGGATTTCGCCCAACATCGCGTAGGCACATGCCACGGCGAGACCACTCACCAGCGGCGCATGGAGCAGATCGCCGAAATCGATCAATCCGACCACTGACCCATCGGGGCCCACCAAGATGTTCCGATCGCTCGCATCGTTGTGGATCACCTGGGCGCGACACCGGGCGAGTCGTCCACGCACGTGCTCGTCGAACCGATCCAGGATCTCGCTTGCCGCAGCCCGACGAGCGGGATCCCCAATCAACGGCAGAAACTCGCGATGCCGACCAGCGTACTGCATGCCCCACAGGTACGCTCGGTTCATCTCGGCGTGCCCGAAGGTCGAGAGCGCGCGATCCACCCTGGCGACCAGCGCACCAAGCGACGCGAACAGCGCGGACGGGCGTTGCGACCAATCAGCCCAGACGGTCCCGGAAAGCCAGGTAAGGAGCCGCACCGGTCGCACTGACCCATCCCCCATCGTTACGAGGGCGACCTCCTCGCCGGTGCGAGTTGGCACGACGCGCTGGATGGGAAGCGACGGATCGACTTCACGGATATGCGCTATGGCCTGGTGTTGAAGATCGAGCACAGCGACTGGCGCATCCGGTGCCGAAATCTTGAGAACGTAGGTGCCTTCGGGTGTCGTGATGCAGAAGTTGGCGTCGTGCTCACCAGCGAGCGGCTCGGCTGTAGCGGTGATACCGTAGCGCTCCGCGAGAATCGCCGCAGCGGCTTCCGCCGTGACCATGTGGGCGGTGGAGGGAGAACTCATCGAGGTCGGAATATATGGTCAAATAGCGGTCCCGGCGCCGGACTCGTCACCAGCACCGTACGCTGCCGTGCCGACGAGTACTCCTGCCGACTTGCGACCGGAATCATGAAATGGGCATACGCGGTGTTGAGCCGCATGACCCGAGGACAGCCGTCTCGGTGAGCCGCCGAGATCCTACAGATACGTCTCTTCCTCGTAGCACCATGCCCAATCCTCGCCCGGCTCGAAGGACTTGATGATGGGATGGTGGCGCTCGCGAGAGTGTTGCTGGGCGTGCTTGTGTACTGAATTCTCACAGCAACCCACGTGGCCGCACGCCATGCAGATCCTCAGATGCACCCAAGCGCTGCCCGACGCGAGGCACTCCTCGCACCCCGCCGCACTTGGCGTCACGGAACGTACGGTGCCAAGGTGCGCGCAGCGATCACTGGCTTGCTGCTCGTCGCTCAGGCGTACCGCTGTGGACTGCATCATTGGTGTCGAGCCGCCCCGCCGCAGCGCATCCTGCCGCCGCTGGATGGTCGCGTCGTCCACCTGGTACGCCGCGAGTACCCGTCCGAGCAGCCGCACGACACCCTCCCGCTCCTCGGCCACGACCTCGGCGGCCCCGGCCTCGGCCAGTTGCTGGATCTCACTCGCGAAGCGCGTCCGGGCCATCACGGTGAGATCCGGGTTCAGGGCATGGGCTGCCGCCACCACGCGGTGCGTGGTTTCCAAATCGTCATCCGCCACCACCAGCAGTCGGGCCTGCCGCGCCCCGGCTAACGTGAGCTCATGTTGGCGGGTGTAATTGCCCCGCAGCACATGGACGGCGGTGCCTTCGGCTTCCCGGGCACCCTCGGGACTCAACGTGAGTACCAGATAGGGTATTGCCCGTTCGCTCAGTGCCGACGCGAGCTCCCGCCCACCGTCACCATAGCCGGCGATGATGACGTGATCGCGGAGCTCGGTGGAGGGCGCAGCGACCTCGCCCGTCTCGACAGGTGTTGCGCCTCCCTCGTCGCCCTTCGACTTGCGCGTGCTGCGCGCGAGGATCTGGTCGCAGAGCCGGGAGATGGGGGGCGTCGCAATCATCATGATCACGGTGGCCGCCACGAAGGCCTCGGGCCCGCCGATCTCGATGCCCGCCGGATAGAGTCCCAGCTCACGCCCCGTACGCTCCAACACGAACGAGAACTCCCCCACTTGAGCCAGCAGGAGACTGGTGAACGCCGTCGTCCCCGTGGCGATTCCGAGGACCTTGAGACTCACGCCTGTGGCGAGGACTTTGATCACCAGGCTACCGCCAATCGCCGCCACCACGAGTAGCGGATTGCTCACGAGAAACCGCAGATCCAGCAGTAGGCCCACGGACACGAAGAAGGTGGCGCTGAAGAGAATTTGGAGCGGGAGTATCTCGCCGAACGCCATGTGGCTGAACCGGCTCTCGCTGACCACGAGGCCGGCCAGAAACGCGCCGAGCGACAGGCTCACCCCAGCGAGGCTCGTCAGATACGCGGTCCCGAGGCAGATAGCAACCACGGTGAGCAAGAAGATCTCCTGGGAGCAGGTGCGCGCCACCGCCTCGAGCACCTTGGGCATGACGCGTCGGGCGACGGCGACGACCAGCGTCACGATCACGATGGCTTTGCCGAGCGCCAGTGGCACGGCAAGACCCGACGTACCGACCCCAGCGAGCATGGGCACCAACAGCACCATTGCCACCACGGCCAGATCCTGGAAGATCAAGATGCCCACAGCCAGCCGTCCGTGCGGCGCGTCCAGCTCGCCCCGCGACGACAGCCCGCGCAGGACGATCGCCGTACTCGACACGGCGACCACGAAGCCCAGGAAC
>JBFJCP010000016.1:0-104214 GCA_041615815.1 Gemmatimonadales bacterium
AATCCGGAGCACCAACACGTTGACGAAGAGCCCAATGAGTCGCTCGAGTTCTGGAAGCTCACGGTTGGCCACCGGTGACCCAAACACGATCTCGTCCTGACGGGCGTAACGGGCGAGTGCCACCCCGGTCGCCGCCAGCAGAATCATAAAGAGCGTCGCCCCCTCGGCGTGAGCCACGGCGGTGAGACGCTCCACGTGCACAGCCGGTATCTCGAACGTCTGAGCGGTCCCGCGGTAGCGTTGGACGGCGGGACGTGGTCGGTCCGTCGGCAGCTCCAGTAACGGTAACTCACCGTCCAGCTGGTCCTGCCAGTAGCGCAGCAGGCGCGCATACCGCTCGCCACTCAGCCAGTGCCGCTGCCAAGCTGCGTAGTCACCGTACCGGACCGGCAACTCGGGAAGCGTGGGCTCGATGTTCTCGAGGTGCGCTTCGTACGCGGCGACGACTTCGCTGCGGAGGATGCCTAGCGACCACCCATCGATCACCGTGTGGTCCGCCGCGAGGAGGAGGATGTGCTCCGACGTGGTCAGACGCAGCAGGCGGGCACGGATCAACGGGCCGGTGGCGAGGTGGAACCCCGCGGTGGCTTCTTCCTCCAGAACCGCCGCAACGGCAGCCGCGCGCTCTTCGTCCGAAAGCGCCGACAAGTCGACCAGTGGGACGTCGAGACGAAGCGACTCCTCCACGATCTGCACCGGCTCCGAACCCAGCATCCCGAACCTCGTGCGTAACGGCGCGTGGCGCTGCACCACGAGGTTGAGGCTCTCGATGAGCGCGCTGGCATCGAGCGGGCCGAGGATCCGGTAGGCGGTCCGAACCGTGTAGATGGGGGCGTCGGGTTCAAGCTGATCTAGGTACCACAGCCGCTCTTGGGCAAACGACAGCGGTGCGGGAGTGGCATCGGGCCGTCGAGGGATGCGGGGCGCCGCGTCGTCATCGGTGGCACTCCCGCGCAAACGACGCTCCAACAGGGCGCGCTTGGCCGGCGACAGTTTCGCGAAGCGCGCCGATCGATCCGGGGCTTCAGACATCCGATGGATCCGCGGCGGCCAGGCGCTCCGCCTCCTCCTCGGAGAGCGCTTCTACCTCGGCAAGCAGCAGGTCCTCGATGGCGGTCGCGAGATCGGCGATGGTCGGCGCTTCGAAGATGCGGCGCAACTCGAGTTCGATCTCGAAGTGCCGCCGCACGCGCGCGATGATGCGCGTGGCGAGGAGAGAATGTCCGCCCACCTCGAAGAAGTTGTCGTACACGCTCACCTCGGATATCCCGAGCACTTCTTGCCAGGACTCCGCCAAGAACCGTTCGGTATCGGTGCGCGGCACAACTCGCTCAACGTCCGATTCCCATTCCAGCTCCCCGGGATCGGGTAGGGCTTTCCGATCCACCTTCCGGGTCGTGGTCAGGGGGAAGGCGTCCAATTGCACCAACTGCGCCGGCACCATGTACTCCGGAAGTTTCTCTCGGAGGTACTCCCGTAACACGGCGAGATCGACCGTGGTCCCCGGCTCTTGTGGGACGAAATAGGCTACGATACGCTTGTCGCCGCCACCGCGTTCATAGACGAGGGTCGCCGCCTGCCGCACGTCGGGATGATCCCCCATCACGGCCTCGATCTCACCTAATTCGATCCGAAATCCGCGGATCTTCACCTGATGGTCCGTCCGCCCGAAAAACTCGAGGTTGCCGTCCGGCCGCCAGCGGCACACGTCCCCGCTCTTGTACATCCGCGCACCCGGCACGTCGCTGAACGGATTCGGCACGAATCGTTCGGCCGTGAGCTCGGGCCGGTTCAGATACCCGCGTCCCACCAGCTCCCCACCGATGTAGAGCTCACCCGGCACGCCCACCGGCACGGGTTGGCGCAGCGGATCCAAGACGTAGAGCTGGGTATTCAACAAGGGGACACCGATCGGGATGTTGGGCATCCCGTCACCGTCTTCATCCCCCGCCGGCCAGAGACTGCACGTCACGGTCGTCTCCGTGGGACCGTAGGAGTTGAGCCACTCGATGTCGGTTCCCACGATACGACGCCACGCCCGAAACGCGCCGGGCATCGCTGCCTCACCCCCGGCCGCAACCACGCGTACGGTGCTCGGGAACGGTGCACCACCTTCCAACGCCCCCACCCACTCGTGCCAAAACGCCGTGGGGAGATCCAGCACGGTGATCTGATTGGACTCCACGAATTCGTGAAACCGCTCGAACGAGCCGATGAGTTCGGTGGGCAGGAGGACCACACCACCACCCTTCAGCAACATCGGCAAGATCTCTTCGCTTCCGGTGTCGAAAGCGATGGACGACAGCTGGAGAATACGATCGTCCTCGTGGAGGGAGAAGAAATCATTGAGGCTGGCGCAGAGATTCATGAACGCCCGATGTTGAATCTCGACGCCCTTGGGCCGGCCGGTAGATCCTGACGTATAGATGACGTACAGCACGTTCGTGGGATCGGCCGTGCGTCCCAGGTTGTCTGCCGACTCCTCCGCAATGCGATCCCAATCGCGATCCAGGCAGATGGTGGTGCCCGGATACGCCGGGAGGCGTTCGAGCATATCCTCGTGCGTGAGCAAGACCGGCGCGTCCGTATCTTCGAAGATGAAGGTCATTCGCTCGGGGGGATATCGCGGGTCCAGCGGTACATACGCGGCACCGGCTTTGAGAATCCCGAGGAGGCTCACCACCATGTCCAGCGATTTCTCCACGAACATGCTCACGAGCGATCCGGCGGATACGCCGAATTGCTGGAGATAGCGCGCGAGCTGATTGGCCCGTGCGTTCAACTCACGGAAGGTCAACACCCCGTCCGGTGCGATCACCGCCGGAATGTCCGCTCGCGTTGCGGCCTGCTCTTCGAACACCTCGTGGACACAGCGATCGGCTCTGAAGTCGCCGGCCGTGTCGTTCCACGCGACCACCACCTGATGGCGTTCGTCTTCTGTGAGCAGCTGCAGGGCCCCAATCGGGGTCTCGGGATTGGAGATCGCTGCCCGTGCCAGCGTCTCGTAATGCCCGATCATGCGGCCAATCGTCTCGGCCTCGAACAGGTTGGTGTTGTACTCGAACCATCCTTGGAGTGCATCTTGGCTCTCGACGATGGACAGGGTGAGATCGAAACGCGCCACCTTCGGGTCGATACGCCACGGTGTCATGGTTGCGCCGGGAAGCTCGAGCGTCTCCGTTGGCGCGCTTTGCCAATCGAACATCACCTGGAAGACTGGGTGGCGATCTACGTTCCGTTCGGGATGGAGTTCCTCTACCAATCGCTCGAAGGGCAACTCCTGGTGCGTGTAGGCATTCAACGTCGTCTCGGACACCCGTTGCACGAGGTCGCGAAAGCTCGGATTGTCGGACAGATCCGTTCGGAGCGCGATCGTGTTCACGAAGAAGCCGATCATGTGCTCCAGCTCACCGCGATTGCGATTGGCGATCGGCGTGCCGACGATGATGTCGCCGAGCCGAGTGTACCGGTGAAGGAGCACCTGGAACAGGGCGAGGAGCGTCATGAAGAGCGTGACGCCCTGCTCCCGACCGATCTCCCGCAAACCGTCGGCCACCTCGGCGGGAATCGTGAACCCGGTCTCAGCTCCATTTGGCGCCAGGGCAGCACTGCGAGGTTTGTCCGTCGGCAGCTCGAGAATCGGGAGCCTCCCACCCAACTGATCCATCCAGTACGCGAGCTGCTGGCTCACCACCTCGCCCTGGAGCCGCTGTCGCTGCCACACCGCAAAGTCCGCATACTGAATCGGTAGGGGCACCAGCACGGGAGGACGTCCGTTCAGTGCCCCACGGTAGAGCTCCGCAAGCTCCCGTTGAAACACCCCTCGCGACCACCCGTCAAACGCCGCATGGTGCATCGTACAAGCCAGCACATGGTCTCCCCGGTGACGTGAGAAGAGCCGGGCTCGCAGCAACGGTCCGTTGGCCAGGTCGAACGGCCGCCGCGCTTCCTCCGCCACCAGCGCTTCCAAAGCCGCGTCCCCCATGTCGCCGACATCCTCGACGGGAACGGCCACGATCACCGGTGGTCCTATGACCTGCGTCGGGTCTCCATCCACGACGCGAAAGCTGGTGCGCAGGACCTCGTGGCGTTTCACGATCTCGCTCAGCGCGCCCTCGAGTGCCGCCACGTCCACGGTTCCCCTCAACCGGTAGCAATCCGGGAGATTGTATGCCGGGGTGCCAGGCTCGAGCTGGTCGAAGAACCAGAGACGCTCCTGCCCGAACGACAAAGGAACGGTGCCCTCCGCCGGACGACGGGGGATGCCGCCGTCGCTGTCCCGACGGATTCCTTTTTGCTCGAGCATCCGGGCGATCAGGGCGCGCTGGTGCTCGGATGGTCCGGCTGCTCGTGACGGTGGTTGGCTCACGCTTGCTTCCTCATGGGTGTCTATTCCGACAGCTGCGCCCGCACTTCGTCGTCGGACAACCCCTCGACGACCAAGAGGGTGTCTGCGATCTCGTCCACGACCTCTCTCCCACCCACGAGGTCGGCTAATTCTCCTACGAGGCCAGCGACCGTGGGGTGTTCGAAGAGCCCGCGCACCGGGACTTCGATTTGAAACCAGTCGCGCAAACGTGACACGACCTGGGTGGCCAGCAGCGAGTGTCCGCCGAGCTCGAAAAAGTTGTCGTCGATCCCGAGCGTCTCGACCGCCAGCACCTGTTGCCAGATGCCGTGGACGAACCGCTCCGCCGACGACTGGGGCGCGCGGCCCGTGGCTGCACTAGTCCCTTGTTCGGGCACCGGCAGCGCCGCCCGGTCTACTTTACCATTGGGCGTGAGTGGAAGACGTTCCAAGAACACGTACTGCGCCGGCACCATATAGTCGGGCAACCGCTCGCGCAGGAAACGCCACAAGGTGGGTTGACGGAGGCCGTCTGCTCCAACGACATAGGCCACCAGCCGCGATCGCCCCTCACTCTCCCAGAGTGCCACGGCGCATCGTCGCACCTCGGGATGCCGGTGCAACGCCTGCTCCACGTCCGCGAGCTCCACGCGGAATCCGCGGATCTTCACCTGATGGTCACGCCGCCCAATCAACTCCAATTGCCCATCGTTGCGGACGCGGGCCAGATCGCCGGTGCGGAACAGCCGGTCGTACGAGCCCTCCGCAAACGGGTTTTCGATGAATCGCTCGGCGGTCAAGGCGGGCAAGTTCAGGTACCCGTTGGCCAGGCACGCCCCAGCCACGCACATCTCACCGGTTGCCCCCTGTGGGACAGGCCGGAGACGCTCGTCGAGCACGTAGACGCGGGTGTTGGCCAGGGGTTTCCCAATGGGAACTCGCTCCGCGCTCAACGACAGCTGTCTGGTGTCGTACACCGTCACGTTGGACGAACATTCCGTCGACCCGTACAAGTTGAGCAGCGGTACATCGTCGAAACACCGACGCCACCGAGCCACCATGGAAACGGGGATCGGTTCGGCGCTGGTGGAGGCAAAGCGGAGCGTCTGCCACTCCTCCGGATGTTGTTCGGCTTGATCCAGGATTCCCTCGAAAAACGCCGGTGATGCCAAGACGTGGCTGACGCCGTGGGTCACGAGGCGGCGCCAGATTGCGGCCGGATCGATGATCTCATCCTGTGACAGAATGACCGTCGGTATTCCCACCAGCAGTCCGCCAAAACACTCCCATGTGGCGGCCACGAGCGCATACGATTTCTGCAGCAGCGCCACATCACCGTCACGGAAGGGAAACTCCTCCCACATCCAGCGAAGGCGATTGAGCACTGCCCGCATGGTGATCAGTGCGCCCTTTGGAGTCCCCGTGCTCGCCGAGGTGTACACCACGTTGAGAACGCTGTCCGGCGTGGTCACCGGTGTCGGGTCTTCCAACCGCTCCTGTCCGATGGCTGATTGTTCCACATCCAGGACGATCGTGGTATCCGCAAAGTCCGTGAAGCGATTCAGCGTGGAGTGCACGATCAACACGTCCGGTTCGGCGTCGTCGAGGATCGCCTCGAGTCGGGGAGTGGGATACGTGGGCTCCAGCGCCACATAGGTTCCCCCCGCTTTCAGGACACCGAGAATAGCAACCATCATATCGAACGAGCGTGGGAGGCAGAGGGCTACCCGCGTACCCGTACTCACTTCGCGGGCCCTCAAGTAATGCGCGAGTTGATTGGCGCGCTCGTTGAGCTCGACATAGGAGATGCTCTGGCCTTCCCACAACAGGGCCGGCTCGTCCGGCGTTCGCCGTACTTGGGCCTCGAACAGCTCCGCGATGCCGGCCGAGAGATCGAAATCGCGATGCGTATCGTTCATCTCTTCCAGCAGCGCCTGACGCTCGGCCTCAGACACCACGGGGAGCGTTGAGATGGGACGGTTGGGATTCTCAACCACACTCCGCAGCAGAGCCTCGTAATTCGCCACCATGCGGGCCACCGTCGCCTCGTCGAACAGATCGCTGAGGTAGGCGATTTGGACGAACAGCCGTTCGCCCTGCTCCTGCGCGTAAAACGACATGTCGTACTTCGTGTAACCCGTATCCAGCTCGCTGAACGAAAGGGTGAGGCCTTCCACTTCGCAGGCGGTGTGGGGAAGGTTCAGCATGTTGAACATGACTTGGAACACGGGCGAGACGCTCGTGTCCCGAGCGGTCCGTGTCCCTTCCGCCATCCACATGAACGGGTATTCGGCATTGCTGATGGCACCGGTCACTCTGGCGCGGACTCGTTCCATCAGCTCGAGGAAGGTCGGGTCATCGTCCAGCAGGGCCCGGAGCGGCAGCATGTTGAGAAAGAATCCCACGATCGCTTCGCTGTGCGCTGCCGTGCGATTGGCGATCGGCGATCCGATGATGACGTCGTCTTGGCCGGAGTATCGCTGGAGCAACACGTACGATGCGGCCAACAGCGTCATGAACAATGTCGCGTTGGCGTCCGTGCTCAGCGCTCGCAGGCGTCCCGTGAGCTCGGCCTCGAGCATGGCGGTTTGGGCCGCACCGCGATACGTCGGTGTATTGGATCTGGGGCGGTCCACGGGCAACGCAAGGATCGGAAGTTCTCCCGCGAGTTGCTCTTGCCAATAGAGCTCCTGGGCTCTGAGCTTATCGCGCTGTAGCCGCTCCTGTTCCCACAACACGTAGTCGCCAAAGCCCACGGGCAGCGCGGGGAGCGGCTCCGACTCGCCCTGCCGGATCCGCCTATACAACTCACCGAGATCCTTCACGATCACGGAGATGCCCCAGAGATCGAGGATGATCTCTTGAAAGGTGATCAGGAGCTCATGGTGATCTTCGGCCAGCTTGAAGAGCTCGGGTTGCAGCAACGCGTCCAGCTCGAGGTCCAGTGCCCGTCGACCCTTGACTGCCGCTCGTGCTTGCAGATGGGAAAGCCGCTCCGCTTCCGGCAGGTGCGTGAGGTCGACGACCGAAAGTTCCGCGCATCGCCGATCATCGAAGATCTGCACGGGACGATCGCCCTCCGTCGCAAATCGTGCTCGCAGCACGTCGTGGCGTTCGACGACGCCCCGCCAGGCTTCGCGCAACGCCGCCAGGTCGAGGTCGCCTCTGATGTGAATCGTCCCCTGCGCGGTGTAATAGGGGCTCTCGGGTTCCAGCCGCCAGAGGAACCACACGCCCTGTTGTGCCAGGCTCAACGGGTAGGCGGTTCGCCCATCCCGCTCCGCACCGCCCAGCTGCTGCAAGACCCCTTCTTGCACTTCCTCACCCAATCGCTCAGCGAGCTGTGCCACGGTGCCGTGCTCGAAAAGGTCTCGGAAGCTCACGGATGCGTCGAACACCTGGCGAAGACGATTGAGCACCTGCATGGCGAGGAGCGAGTCGCCGCCAAGCTCAAAAAACCCGTCGTGTACACCCACTCGCTCGAGTCCAAGTACCTCCGCCCAGATCGCAGCCACCCGTTCCTCGCGGGGGGTCCGCGGTGCCGTATACGGTTCGGCGAGCTCCGGCCGCACCACATCTGGCTCGGGCAACGCCTGCACGTCGAGTTTGCGATTCGCATTCAGCGGGAGGGCATCGAGTTGAATCAGCTGCTGCGGGATCATGTGCGCGGGGAGCTCGCTCTCGAGGAACTGGCGCAACGCAGACGGGGCCAGGCTCTCCCGCGTGGTGTAGTAAGCCACGAGCACCTTTTTCCCCTCAGCCCCCCCCGACGCTCTCACGTCTCGCTCCTTCGCCACCAGTGTGCCACGACCGGAACGCGCGGTGCGCACGAGCGCGGCACAATTCGCGACGGCGGGATGGCGCCGGACGCTCGCCTCCACGTCCCCGAGCTCCACACGAATACCACGCAACTTGACGAGGTTGTCGCGCCGTCCTAAGAACTCGATGGTCCCATCAGGGGTCCACCGACCCAGATCGCCCGTTCGGAAAACGGGATCTGCATCCCCGTCCGGCAGCGAATGGTCGAGGAAACGCGATGCCGTTTCCTGTTCCCGTTTGAAATAGCCAAGCGTCAGGTACGGGCTGCGGATGAAGAGCTCGCCCTGCACCCCGATAGGACACGGCAGCCCCGCCTTGTCGAGAATCAGAATCTGCCGGCCGCGAATCGGTCTCCCCACGGGCACGCTCTGGTCACCGGGCGACACTCGATCCACGTGATGGTACGAGGCCAGTACGGTTTCGCTGGGCCCGTACAGATTGTACAGGGCCGGTGCGTCGGGAAACCGCAGAAGGTCGCGTGCCAAATCCACCGGGAGTACTTCACCGGCGAGCAACAGCAGCCGAACCGATGGCAAGGGGTGTCCGTCACCCTCCGCATGTTGCCGCAACACCTCTACGAGCTCACGGCAGAAGCTCGGAACGATCTGCAGGATGGTGATCCCCTCACGCCGCACCCAATCCGCAAGCGCCGTCGGGTCATACCGCACCGCCTCGCTCGCCATGCACAACGTCGCTCCGAAACAGAGCGTGCCGAAAATCTCACAGTACGACGCATCGTAGGCGATCGATGCCCACTGTGCCCACCGTTCCGATGCGCCAATGTGGAATTGATCGCTCTGCCAAGTCACGAACTGTACGAAACTGCGATGCGACTGCACGATCCCCTTGGGTCTGCCGGTGGACCCCGAGGTGTAAACGATGTACGCAACTCCGCTGGGATCGACATCGAGCCCGGGATTCTCGGCAGCCAGTTCGGCGAAGATAGCGTTCTCGGCGGGCTCCTCAGCATCGGCGTCCATCATCACTACGTGCGCCGCTGCGCGCTCGACCCACGCTGCGAGGTCCGGATGTCTGGCAAGCGCCCGAGCGTCCGCGATCAGGAACTCGGTCTCGGTTTCCTCGAGAATCTCCAGCAGACGGCGCGTAGGATGGACGGGATCCAGACAGACGAAGGCCGCCCCTGTCTTCAAGACACCCAGCATCGCCGTCACCTGCTGTGGTCCGTTCTCCAACAGCACCGCAACAGGTTGTTGGGCTTGGACGCCGTCGGCGACGAGCCGGTGGGCAACGCGGTTGGCCTCACGGTTCAACTCGTCGTACGTGACGTGCCCCTCGCCGAAGGTGATAGCGATCGCCTCGGGCGTCTCGGCAACATGTGCCTCGAAGAGCTCGTGTAGTGCTCTCGTGGGCGGCTCATCGTGGCGAGCATCCCATTCGGCGAGCTGCTGCGTCTCAGACGACGACAACAACGACACAGTCGAGGGCGGTTGGTCCGGCTCGGTGATGGCCCCGTCCAACAGCTGTTCCAGATGGCCTGCGAGCCGCGCGGCGTCCGCCGCACCGAACACATCGGATGCATACCGCACGACGGCCCGGGGGACGCCGTCCCCCTCCTCCACCACCACCTCGAGATCGCATTCGGGACCAACGGGAACGACCTCCACCTCGGTGACGACGAGCCGTTGCGCGGCATTGGAGAGCAGGGCTGAGCGGTGCCGAACGGTGAACCCCACCTGAGGCCGCGGGGGCGCCACGGGAGTGGAAGGCTGCGTTTCCGCCGCCTCCAGCTGCGCCGCCACTTGCTGCGACCACGCGCGAAAGGATCCGCCGCTCGAGAGCTCCACCGTGATCGGCTGCCGCTGCTCCAACGGTCCCACGATTCCGTCGCCGCCTTCGGCAGGAGCGTCCCGGCGCGCGAGCCACACGGTCACTCGATCCTCGTCGGAATACCGCCCCAGCAAGGCCACCACTGCCGTCAGCAGCAAGACGTGCACGGTGGTACCGACCTCGGTAGCCACGGTGTCCAGACCCTCGAGCGTGGGAGCGGGCAAGCTCAACGGTGCCGTGCGCGCCGTGGGCGGCCCGTCTGCGTGTATCGCGTGGCCAGGAAGGTGGAGCCGCTCAGGCTCGATGCCGCGTTGGGGACCAGATGGACCGTCCAGCCATGCTCTGAACGACGGGGCCTTCGGCTCGGTGAACACCGCACGCGAGTCCCTCTCGAGACGGAGATAGGTGGTCACGAGATCCTCGCCAAGCAGCAGGAGCGAGGGTTCGTCCGCGATGAGGCGGTGCGCGACGAGCACGAGCACATGCTCTCGGCGCGGCATGTGCACGATCGTGGCATCCAGCAGCGGCGGCGACCCAAGGTCGAACTCTTTTCCGGCCGCCATGGCGACGAGCGCATCGCAGTGCGCCTCCGCGTCCCCAACCGTCTCCGCCGAAAGGTCGACGGTGCGGACACTCCCCGGAGCAGTCCGGAGCGTGTGTTGCATGGGCGGACCGTTGCGGACGGTGAAGCCGGTGCGCAGGGCGTCATGACGGACCAGGAGCGCGTCCAGGGCTGTGCCCAGCACCGCGCGGTCCACCACACCGGTCAACCGCAGCCGGGCCACGACGTTGCGGATTCCCTGCTGGTGGGGCCCGTGTTGCAGATGCCAGATACGATCCTGCTCGGCGGACAGCCGAAACTCGCCCGCGCGGCCCGGAACCCCAGGCACGGCCGTCCGAGGTCGGTACCGGCCCCGGAGACGATCGAGCGTATCCATGGATGACGTCATGGGCGGGCGCATTCGGAGGACTCTCGCTCAGGCCAACCCGAGCTCGGTAGCCCACGAATGGCGGCGGCGGCGGAAGCACTCGTGTGCCGCGTTGATGTCGTCCGCCATCACGCGGTCTTTGTCGAGGAAGGTGACATGCTGGCGAAACTCGTCAAAAATCTCCTGCGTGATGGGTGAGAGTCGCAGCTCCTTGTTGAGCTCGATCGCTTGGGCTGCCGTCATCAACTCGATGGCCATGATGTAGGTCGCGTTCTCTACCACCGTCATGAGCTTGTACGCAGATGTCCCACCCATGCTGACGTGATCCTCCTGGAGCTGACAGGTGGGAATGGTATCCACGCTCGCCGGTGTGCACAGCACCTTGTTCTCGTTGACCAGCGCTGCCGACGTATACTGGGCAATCATGAAACCGGAATTGAGTCCGGGCTTGTTCACGAGGAAATCGGGCAGCCCCCGCTGTCCGGAGAGCAGCTGATAGGTGCGCCGTTCCGAGATATTGGCCAGCTCGCTGGTCGCCATGGCCAAAAAGTCGAGCATGAACGCCGGCGATTCGCCGTGGAGATTGCCGCCGAAGAGAATCGTATCCTCATCCGGGAAGAACAGCGGATTGTCCGACACACCGTTCAACTCTTGCTCGATCACCTGGGTCGCAAAGTTCACGACCTGCCGAATAGCGCCATGCACCTGCGGGGTGCATCGGAACGAATACGGATCCTGCTTCGACTGATTGCATGTGGGGAGCTCGTGATGATTGCTGCCCTCGAGCAGCTTCACCATGTTCCGCGCCACGGTGCTCCGCTCGGCGTGGTGCGACGTGCTGTGATAGAGCGGCTGATAGAACGTCTCGGAGGTGCTGAACGCCTGCGAGCTGAGAGCGGCCAAAAGGTCGGCGCACTTCACCAAATCCACGATCTGCAGCAGGCACTCGACGGCGATGGCCGTGATGTACTGCACACCGTTGGTCAGCGCCAAGCCCTCTTTCGGCTTGAGCCGGAGCGGCGCGGCCCCGAGCGCCTTCAAGGCCTCTGCCCCATCGATCGTGGTGCCGTTCCGATGGACCTGACCGAGACCGAGCAACGGGAGCGCCATATGGGCAAGGGGTGCCAGGTCTCCGCTGGCCCCCACCGTGCCCTTCTTCGGAATCACGGGAATCAGTTCCTGATTCCACAGTTCGAGCAGCCTTGTCACGGGATCGAGCGAGATACCGGTGTGACCGCTCCGAAAGGTGAGCAGCTTGATGAGCAGCGTCAGCCGGGAGATGCGCTCCGGAACGGCCTCCCCCACACCTACCGCGTGCGACACGACGTGGTTGAACTGCAGCGCCTCCATCTCGTCGCCCGCCACCCGCGTCTCGCAGAGCGAGCCGAAGCCCGTATTCGTACCGTAGATGTAGCGATCTTCGGCTGCTTTGGCGCGCACGAACTCCGCCCCTCGATTGATTCTCGCTTGAACCGCCGACGACAGTGCGAGGCGAGGTCTTTCCTCGACCAGACGACCGAGGTCACCCAGCGAGTAGTAGTCCATCGAGACCGCATGAGTCTTGGTGGCTGTCACCATGCTCCGTAGCTCCTCCGACACATCAGGCAGATCGTAGCCGCTGTCGTTGCGACCTCCGTTCGAGTTGTTCCAGGCAATCTCGGATCGCCCCGTAGTCCTCGTCGGCCAGCTTTTGACCGTGCGAGAACGGGAAGGATTCTGGAATCTCGCGGAATGGCTCGACCGGCGCACCGTGCTCGTTCATGAACGTGGCGATCCGCGCCAGCTCGGACCGTGGCCGCTCACAGACGTCGCGGTAGCGGACCTCGAGAAACCGGTCGTTCCCTACCGCGCGGCGTTGCCGCTCGAGGTGTTCCCGCACGTAAAACACTTGCTTACACACTTGATGACTCAACGCCTCGCCGCTGATCTCATCGCACTCGGGCGGTCGCCCGCCGAACCAGTCGGGATAGTCGGTCTGCCGCGCACGAAAGATCGATTGCGCGGTGTCCGCGAGATCACGACTCACGAGAATAAAGATTGCCCGGGGAAAGATCCGGACCAGCGCCTCGATTCTGAGGTTCAGCGAACAGGTCTTGTTTACGAACGGCAACCGGAAAACACGCTCGGTATCCGCCACGGCCCGGTACATCTTCTCGATCTGCGTGGGCGTCAGGGTCTTCGCAGCCACTGCGTCGTACTTCGTGCCAAAATAATGTCCCCAGATCTGTTCACCCTCAGCCGGAGCGCTCTTTCCGCGAATCTGGCCGAAGCGGCTCTGGAAGGGGGCAGCCTCGTAATGATCGTCCGTGGGGGGCGACCCGCAGAAGAGATGGACCATCCGCGCCGTGGTATACGGCAGCGGCCGTCCAAGGAGCCGGAACGATTCGCCCATCAGATTGGTGAAGTGACACGTGGTGAGCCCCCACGAAACCACCTGCCGAGTCACGGTGGTGCCGCTCCGCGCCGGCCCGACGATGAACGTCGGGGGAAAGCGGAGCTCGTAGGGACGCCGCGGGAACCGCTCCACGACTTGCAGGAGCCGGTACATGGACCTGCGGGCGGCAATTGCGAGTTTCCATCGCTTCACCCGGCACCTCCCCACAGCCACGCCGCGAGATCCTGCGCCACTGTCTCAAGCACATCAGCGCGCGCGTCTTGGAGAAAGAAATGCCCTCCGGGAAAGAGTCGGACCGCCGCCACGCTGTCCGTGTGGACGCGCCACCCCTCGAGCTCCCCGACGGGCACGAGCTGATCCTTTTCACCGCCGAGGATCGAGATGGGACACGCAAGCGGATGCTCGGTTCGGTGCTCATAGGTTTCGAAAACCCGAAAATCGGCCCGCAGCGTGGGGAGAACGAGATCCAGGAGCTCGTCGTTCCCCAGCAACTCCTCGGGAACGGTGCCGAGCCGGCGCAATCCCGCCACGAAGTCCTCCCGCGGGAGTCCGTGCAACGGGTTCGACCGTGGAGTTTGCGGCGCCGGGGAGCCGGCCACGAAAAGCCCCACCGGACCCGGGAGCCCGTGGCGCCTCTGCCATCGGGCGAGCTCGAAGGCAATGAGGCCACCAAGACTGTGGCCAAAGAGACAAAACGGGGTTTCCGTCCATGGCTCGAGCGCCGGACCGACTGCTTCGAGCAAGGCCGCGAGATCGTCAAGCGGCGCCTCCACCCATCGTGTCTCTCGCCCGGGGAGTTGCACTCCGCAGACCTCGATGTCCGGCGGCAGCACGTTCTCCCAACTGCGAAACGCCGAAGCGCTGCCTCCGGCATGGGGAAAACCAATCAAGCGCACTCGAGCGCCGGGCCGGGGACGCACGTACGGCACCCAGCGACTGCGGCGACTCGCGCGCGGCACGTCCACGTCTGTCGAGACCGATTGTACTCCGTCGATGATCGCCTCCTGGATTGTGTGTCGCGATTCGCGGTTCACGGCGTGGCCCCTACTGAACGACCGAGGGCTCGGGAGGCCACACGCTCCATACCTTGAGGCTTCAGCATCTGAGCAAGCTTGGAGCCATCCAGCGCGCGCGGATTGACCCGATTGTGAGTCTCTAACTGTTGTAGAGCCAGTAAGTTACGTGACTTGGCGCCAACGACGTGGGAGGGTGGTGGCTTCTTGGGTGTGGCGGAGATGCAACATGCGGGTGGGTCTCGACGTCGCCGAGCGAGGGATTCGGGCTAGGGGTTAGGGGCGACGATACGCTGGGGATCGGGGATCGGGCAAGAAGTTCCCCCCCCACTAGATCGGATGCGAACCCGCGGGACCCGCAACGTGAGCGCCTAACGGACACTCTCTGGACGCTCGGGCTGCTTCCCCTCCTCCACCCAGGGTTTGCAACAGTCGTCCAGTAAATACTTCCAGCCCGCCGCCATATGTTGCTCGACCTCGGGAGCGAGCGCACCAAAGAGACTGTCTCGGAACTGTACCAGCGTCGCGGCGTCCTCGGACTTCAGCGTAAAGGACGTTATCGACCGTCCGGGACCCCCGAACTCCGCCGGGAGATCGCCCACCCACTGCAGCACCTCACCGCTCCGCACGGTCGTGACGGTAGCCCAGAGCGCTCCCTCCCCACCCCCCCAATCCTCGTAGACGCGACCGCCCACCCGTGGCTCGATCCGAAACGCCACCGGCGACGTTCCCACGTAGAACTTCTTGGGCCACCATGCAGCGATCTCCTCGACCAGGGCCCCCCACACCCGGGACCGCGGCGCGTCGATCCGCGCCTCGAGCTGGACGTCCACGGTCCGAAAACCACGTTCTGTCTTGGTCTGTGTCATCGGCGTCTCTCCCGGCAGCCGCTCCGCGATCGCCTTCAGCCGCAACAGTCGCTGCGGCGACTCACCCTCGAACGGGCGGATCCATCGTCGTGCGATCTGCTGGATAGGTACAGGGTTCAGGTGGTTCCACCGCTCCCGGCCACGGCGACGCACGAATACCAGCCCAGCCTCGACCAGCACTTGTAGGTGCTTCATGACGCCAAATCGGCTCACGGGAAACTCGTTGGCGAGATCGCCGGTGGTTCGCGGACGTTCACGAAGCAAGTCCAGAATGGCCCGGCGCGTGGGGTCGGCCAACGCCTTCCAGGCGGGAGGATCGTCCGTACGGCGCTGTTGCAGAGGCTGGAACATATGTGACTATATAGTCACATATCTCATGCTGTCAAGGTGACACAATTCACGGTCTCGGCACCCCTGCCCTTCTACGTTCAGAACGCCTCCCGAGGACAGGACGGATGCGATCACGCTTGATGTTGGCCACCGCCTTCGCGCTGCTCAGCAGCACTGCACTCACCACGGCGGCCCTTGCGCAGGGTCCCAAGGGGTACGCGGTGACCCCTGATCAGGCGGTGGTCGTCGTCAAAGGTGTCCTCATGCATCAGGGATTCCGGATTGTGCGTCTCGAAAAGCGCGGCTCTGATGTGCTGGTGTACTATCGGCGGGGGAACATGGGGAAGGGCAAAGGCCAGGGTCCGCCCATGCGTCTCGTGATTCGGCGGATCGAGGATCGCGTCGTCTTCGAGGAAACGCCGGCCGACATCCTCGTCGATATCGATGTGCACCTCCGGTTGCCATAACCGCTGAGCCGGAGCCCGCGCCGCGTAGCACCACCGTTCATTCGTTGGACCGATTCTTGCCTTCCGTGGACGCGTTCCCTGTCCACGGATCCGCGCCCCCGTGTCATTACACGCTCCACACCCCGCTTTTGTCTGGGGCACGGGCTATCATGGCCTTGCCGTCTGTCGCAGTCTCGGCCGTCGCGGGATCCCGGTGGTCGTCTTCACCGGTTCGCCTCACGATATCGTTGCGCAATCACGATACGTGACGCGCGTCGTCCCGCTCACGGAACCCTTGAACGCTGCGGACTTCGTCACGGTCGCGTCCGAGGAATCGGCGCGGTTCCGGCGCCAACCGGTCTTCATCCCCATTCAGGATGCCTATCTCGAACTGATCTCGTCGCAGCGTGATCGACTCGCAGCACACGGTCTCGTCGATCTCCCGCCGCACGCACGGGTGGAGATCGTGTCGGACAAGGCCCGCTTTGCGCAGCGATGTCGGCGTGCGGGGCTACCGATTCCGCACACGCAGGTGCTCGCGGCGCACGAAGACCTGGTACCCGCTGCGGAGCAACTTCCCTTCCCAGCCGTGCTCAAACCCACCAAATCGGTCGTCTGGGAGCAGCCGCGTGTGGTCGAGGCGTTCCACCGCGACAAGATTCTGATCGTGCACGACAAAGCCACGTTTCTCGCACAAGGAAGGCGTCTCTTGACGATCGCCGGCCCTCTCGTGGCGCAAGAGCTGGTGCCCGGACCATCCAAACAGGAATTCGATTACCTCTCGTTCCGAAGCGAGGACTCCCATCGCTCCGTGGGACTCCTCACCGAGAAGCTCCGCCAACTCCCCATCACGGGCGGCAGCGGGAGCCTGCGTCGCCTCGTCGTACGATCCCGTCTGGAGAGCCTGGCGCACGACGCCCTCGACGCGCTCGGATGGACCGGTCCATCGGAGGTGAGCCTCAAGGTCGACGCTCGAACAGATACGCCGCGACTCATCGAGGTAAACGGGCGGCTCCCAGCCTGGTGTGCCCTGGCCTCCTGGTGCGACGTGGACTTTCCGCACCTTGTTTATCGCAGTGCCATCGGGGATCACGGTGCCCGCCCTCCGCAGCCTTCGCGGCCGCGCGGGTACTGGATGGTGCTCGACATGGACGTGCGCGCGGCTCGGTCCGAAATGCGGGCGGGTGGGCTCTCGGTGATGGCGTGGCTCCGGTCGCTTCTGCGGGTTCGCTCGTGTGCGGAGCTCGCCCGAGACGATTGGACACCCATCGTCTGGGCGCTGAAGCGATTGATCCGCGCGCCGTGGGCACAACTTGCATCCACCATTCGCCGCCTGATTCCCGTTCGAGACACGGCCTGAGGCTGCGCGCCCCCCCAAGGCGCCCGTCTCTTACGGCCTCTTCGCTCCTCCACCATCTTTGCACGTCATCCCGTCTCGACCGTTGGCCGGAGAGGAGCGCGCATAATGACTTCATTGGATCGACGCCAATTCGTGAGAACCGCCGGCCTCGGAATCGGAGGCGTGGTCGTTGGCCCCCGCGTGGCGTGGCCTGACGAGCGCGCCATGGCGCGTGCGTCGTCCGCCATGGACAGCTTCGTCCTGCTACGGCGGGAGCAGCAGAAACGGCGCGCGGAACTGCCGGAGGCCGCGTCCGCGCACCGGCTCCCGCTCGAGTGGTACCACGCCAAGGCTCGGGCGCTCAAACAGGAGGCCTCCCGTCGCGGAGTGGACGGAGGTCTTCTGCTCACCCAGCGCTGGAACATCATCTATACCACGGGACTGTTTCACTCCACGACGGAACGTCCCTTTGCTTGCTTCCTACCCATGGATCGGGACGATGGGCTCATTTGGCTGAATCCGTATCTCGACCACGAGCTGGTCCGTTCCTGGTGGGCCACGGACAGTCATGGATACTTCGATTATCACCACGCCGCTGGGGGATTCCCCAGTGAGGGGCAGGTGCGCCAGGGTCACACGGTCAATATCCACCGGTGGTGGGGCGAGACGCTCGCGCGCCTCGGGTATGACGGCAGGACGATCGGGATCGACAGCGGTGGCGCGGCCGAACTCGGCCTGTTGCCCGGGCAGGACGACGACGAACGGCTGAATACCTTCGGTGACTTCGATACGCCCGCGAAAGAACGGCCGGAGGGCGGGAAGTTCGGTGCCGTGGCCGCGGCCATGCCGCGCTCGCAGTTCGTGGATGTCTACGACATCCTGATGCGACATCGCATGGTCAAGGACGCTGCGGAGAATGCGCTGACACAGCGGGCGATGGACTATTTCTCGGAGCTTCACGCCTTTGTCCGCAACTACATCGTCGAACGGGGCGTAGGCACGCTCGATTGGGAGATCGAGAACGCCGCCCGTCTCTGGGGGATGCACCGCATCATGCAGGATATCCCACAAGCCGGCGAACCGCACAACGCCGTGGGGATCACCGTCGGTGTGGGCTGCCGGACCGGGCGTAAGACGGCATACCCCCACCCCAACCAGGTTTCATGGGCACGCATCGAACGGGGACATGCACTGCAGTTTGCCGGAGGCGTCCGGATTGGAGGCTACGGCGGTGAGCAGTATCGCTCATTCCTCTTCGCGCCGTGGACGGACTGGCAGGAGAAGGTTTGGGACGTTCACACGGCGACGTACTTCATGCAGGCGGAGGCCGCGAAGGCCGGTGCCACCTGCTCGTCGGTCGCCAAGGTCGTGCACGACTACCAGGTCGCCAACGACTGCAGCCATCTCGTCTATCACCGGCCGGGCCATGGCGAGGGGATGGAAGGACACCAACCGCCGTATCATGCCCTCGGCGACTACACTATCATGCGATCGGGGATGCATTTCTCGAATGAACCCGGACTCTATGATCCCGAGCACGGGTTCGGATTCAACCACTCCAACAACATTCTGGTTGCGCCAACCAAGGGACTGCAGATGGGAACGGCGCCATGCGACCGGGAGTGGTGCTTGTTGGAGCTCTAGAACGGCGAAGGCAAACCGAAGAATGCAGAATGGTAGGGTGACCGGGATCTACCATTCTGCATTCGACCGTCTGCGGTCTCTACTCGTTGTTCCCCCACCCCCTCCATCCCGGCCCCCGCACGACTCGGCCGGGCGTGGCACCCGTGTGTTCGCCGTTTTCCAACACCTGAACGCCATTGACGAAGACGTGTTGAACCCCGGTCGCGTACTGATGAGGCTGGTCAAACGTCGCGTGGTCTTGGATCGTGGCAGGATCGAACACGACGACATCACCAAAGTAGCCCGGTGTGAGCGCGCCGCGACGACGGATCTTGAGGTTGCTGGCGGGAAGGGTCGTGAGCTTGCGTACCGCGTCCTCGAGCGGAATCACGTGTTCGTCCCGAACGTACTTGCCCAGGAGCCTCGCGAAGTTTCCGTACGCACGAGGGTGGGGATTGGATTTCACGAATACCCCTTCGGTCGCGGGCGCACCCGCATCCGAACCGAAGCTCAACCACGGAAGGGCAATCTGCCGTTTGACGTTGTCCTCCGACATCAGGAAGTACACGGTGCCGACCCGGCTGTCGTCCTCGATCACAAGGTCCATGGCGGTGACTTCGGGGGTCGTGCCTCGCTCGGCAGCCACCTGGGCGAGCGTCTTGCCGGTCAGCGATTTCAACGTGTCGTTCCTGAACCCGACCAGTAACGTCTGCTGCGGCCCGGCGGCCAAATAGAGATTCTCCCACTCGTCGGTCGGCGTGCGCATCTCACGGGCCACCCGACGGCGGATGGCCGGATTCTTGAGTCGCTCCACCCAGGCATCGTGGCCACCTTCCTGGACCCAGGGGGGCATGGCGGCATCGAGACCGGTGGCGCCTGCCGTGTAGGTATACATATCCGCGCTGATCTCCAGCCCGGCGGCGCGCGCCGCGTTTACCCGTTCAATCACCCCATTCAACTTCCCCCAATTCGAGCGCCCCGCCGCCTTCAGGTGATAGATCTCGGCACGGATTCCCGACTCCCGGGCGATGGTGATCAGCTCGTCCACCGCCTCCAACAGCCGGTTCCCTTCGCTGCGCATATGCGAGATGTACATCCCGTCGTACTCCGCGGCGATGCGGGACAAGGCGATCAGCTCGTCCGTGTCGGCATAGAACGCCGGCGCATAGATGAGCGAGGACCCCACCCCCAGCGCACCATCTTCCATCGCCTGGCGCACTAGTGCCTGCATCCGCTCGAGCTCTTCGGCGCTGGGGCGACGGTCACTGTAACCGACTTCATGCACCCGCACGGTCGTGGCGCCAACGAACGAGGCCACGTTCGGTGCGATCCCCCGGGTCACGAGGTGGTCGAGATACTCGGCCAGTGTGGACCACGGAATGTCGTACTTGATATCGCCCTGAAGTGCGAGTTGCTCCTCCTTGATCGCGTCCGAATACGGTCCCATCGACCACCCTTCGCCGAAGACCTCGAGCGTAACGCCTTGTCGGATGTCGCTCTGCGCCTCGCCGTCTTCAATGAGTGACTCGGTGGCCCAACTCAACATATTGATGAACCCCGGGGTCACCGCCATGCCCGTGGCGTCGATCTCCGCGCGGCCGCCTCCGGCCGCGCTCGGGCCGACATAGGCGACGGTGTCACCATGAAGCGCCACATCGCCCACGAATGGTGGGTTTCCGCTACCATCGTAGATCGTACCGTTTCGGATGACGACGTCGTAGCGGGGCGAACAGGCCGCGGCGACGACACCCAGCAGCAGCAGCAGGACCGACTTGCGCGTCATGAAAGACTCCAAGTCATGGGATGAGGTGTGTGAATGGAGATCGGGTTGCGGTCGCGGCAGGCTCTCACGGCGACACCGCCTCAACGAACACCGGCACTTCGCGACACTCTTCTCGGCGCTCGAGCTCGGTCTGACGAGTCACTTCCCCCGTCCGCGGGTCGCGCACGCTACGAGTCACCGGCACCATGTGCTCGGCGCATTCGCGCACCACGCCATGGAGTCGCTGGCTGCGTGCGCGGAAACAGAACGGACCGCAGGCGAGCGCACAGCCATCGGTGCTGGTGCACTCGAAAACCGCATCGCTCCCGATCCAAAGGGTGTCTGGCACGACGGTTTCCACATCGCCATGGATGCGGAGCAATCCCGACGTGGCGGTCGCAACGATCTGCCACTGGTAGAGACCGGCGAGATCCTGCGGGAGGATCGGACGGGTTTGCGACCCTCCGCACCCAAGACACAGGACTGGCACCACACAGAGACGGGCCCACATCGATAATCTGGCGACCGGCACAATGGAAACTAAGCTCCGGTCACACGCTGCGTCAGCCACCCACGACCCACCCCTAGCGCTGGATCGGGCTCCGGCCCTAGCCTTTCAGAGTCCACACTCGGAGGCCACCGTGCTGCGCATTTCGTCTTTCTTGCTGGCTGTCTTCTACTTCGGGACCACGGCAACTCCGCTCTCGGGACAGCAACGCCCGCTCAAGCTCTATATCTCGGCGGACATGGAAGGGGTCGTGGGTGCAGTGACCGGTGAGCAACTGGGGCCCGACGGCTTCGAGTACCAGCGTTCCCGGGAATTCATGACGCGCGAGGTATTGGCTGCCATTCGGGGCGCCCGCGCGGCTGGGGTCCGGGAGATCCTAATCAGCGATTCGCACGGCAACGGTCAAAATCTCCTCATCGACCTGTTGCCGCCGGACATTCAGGTGGTGCGGTCCTGGCCCCGACCCCTCATGATGATGCAGGGCATCGACTCTACCTTCGATGCCGCCGTCTTCTTGGGATACCACTCCGGCACCACGAACCCGGACGGTGTCCGCGCCCACACCATCTCCAGTGCCCGTCTTGCAGACGTGCGATTGAATGGGCGATCCATGCCCGAGGCCGGCGTCAACGCGGCGATTGCCGGCCACTTTGGGGTTCCCGTGATCATGATTTCGGGTGACGACGCCGCGGTGCGCGAAGCGCAAGACCTGCTGGGGCCGCTAGAGCCGGCCGTCGTGAAGTGGAACTACAGCTTTCACTCCGCGCGAACGCTGACGCCCGAGGCGTCCTACACGCTCATCGAGACCCGGATTCGCAACGCTCTCGCCCGGCTCGCCGAGTTCGAGCCGTTCGTCCTCAGCAGGCCGGTGACCCTCGACATTCGATTCAAGAATTACCGGCCCTCCCAATTGTTGGCGTACTTGCCATCGATCGAGCGCACCGACGCCCACAGTATCCGCTTCGTCGGAGGCGACATGGTTACCATCTCGAGATTCCTGGAGTTCGTGACGTCGTACAGTCCGGGTCTCGAACCGTGAGGCGCGTTGGCAAGGGTGGGCGGGGCTAGGATCGAACGCGCCGGCGGAAGAACACCAGGCGGCGGACCAACCCCAACATGAGCCTGGTGTAGGCCACAAGGGTGGGCCACGGGTCTTTCCAGCTCCACGAGACGTGGGCATCGGCGCGGACGAACGCCTTCGCCGCCCGCCCGAACCATCGAAAGCCCTCACCGATACCGATCGCCCCCCTGTCCCAGGCGTGGAGAATGCCGTCGAGATCCCCGTACGTCCACGCCAAACGCTTCCCCACCGGATAGTCCGCGCAGTCACGCTGCTCCAGCTCCATCCCCAGCGCCACGTCCACGGCCATTCTCGAGAAGTTCACACCGCACGCCGCTGCAATGCCGAAACCTGCACCCAGTCGAGGGTTCAACTCGAGGAACGACACCCTGCCCGTCCAGTCGTCCACCAGAAACTGCATGCACCCCGGGCCCTCGTAACCCAGCTTGCGCACGAGGGCATTCGTGTATTCGTCGAGATCGCGCCGCGGCGCTTCGGTAATGCCTTCCACGGTATAGCCGGTGTCGTTCAGCCGGTCCGTCCGTAGCGTCTTGGTCACGAACCGACACACGATGCTGCCCTGACGGGCTACGATCTGGACGTTGCGCCGCTTGCCCGCCGCAAAGCCCTGAATGAGCACAGCGGACACATCCGGAAATTGGCCGAAGGCTCGAGCCAAATCCGCATCTGTGTTCAGTATGACGGCCTTCTGCCCGAACACACGGTGCAGTTGATCCGCCGGCTTGACCACACAGGGGAACCCAATGTCGTGCACCTGATAGCGGAGTTCGTTGAGCGTCGAGGCAAGGGCAAACATCGCCTGTGGGATGCCCAGTTCCGACGCGAGTCGACACATGGCGAGCTTGTCTCCGCATACCCGTACGACCTCGGGCGAGGGCATCACAAGGCGTACGTTCGTGGGGAACCGGGGCGCATGAGCGGCGAGAACGTCCACCTCGCGATCCCCCATGGGCATGATCGCATCGATCTCGGGATGGCCCGCGAGGAATACGTCGAGGGCGTCGATGAACCGCTCGCCGCCGTTCTGGATGCGAGGATGTGGCCAGTAGGCGGATACGTGCCTGGAATAACGACCGTACTGCACGTAGCTCTGCCCACCAATGAGCGTTCGGTACCCCACGCGTCTCAATGACCGGGCGTGGGTTAGCGCGTATCGATAGTCACCGAGGATCAGGACCGTGGGAGTCCGGAAGGATTCCCGACGCCCGTTGGCCGGCGTCGCGACGTCCCTCTCAGCAACCGCTACCGCCCGTAACCGTTCTGGTCGAGCCGCGCTGTCCTCACGCAGTTCCTGTGGCTGGTGACTCCGGGCAGCTTCGACCCGAACCGGGCGGCCGTTCCCCTCTCGAGAAACGTCCACGCATGCTCCTCCATCTGGTGATTACCCCTCGATAAAGCAAGGATCAGACCAGATGTGGCCCGCCGACAACAAGCGCGGGCGACGGTGGATGGATGCCCGCAAGAAACCGTGGCAGGACGGTATGGAGGAAACGCAACAGGTGGCTGAGGCGGGGAATTCTCAAGAGCTCCACTCCGACCGCGACACTCAGCCTCTCCCTCACGTCTCTCTCCCGTACGCCGAAACTCCACCCCCCATCCTCCTCCTCAATCCCACAGCGGCAGACCCGTGGTCTCATCGTGGCCCCGCACGAATTCAGTCCCCTCGAACACCTCGAGCACGAACTCGCAGGCAAACACCGTCGTGCCCGGGGCAAGGTGACCGCCGAAGGCCGTGCCGTCGCGGTCGCCGAGCGTGACGTGCGCGTGCACCATCGGTGCTCCGTCTCGGATGGAGACGTTGCCGCACAGCTTCGTGATTTCCAGCGGCCGGTTCAGCTCGAAGTAGCGATACTCGCGCCTGTCCTGATCGTAGTAGGCGAGGCGTGCGCATTCGACGGCCCCGATGGCTTCCAACCGCCCGGCCCGCACCTGCTCCGTCTCACAGATGTCGGTCAGGGCCTGGAGCAGATCGTCCCCGCGGCCGAGGCGCCCCATCAGCGTCCGTGCTGTTTGCACCGCTCTTGCCAAGGTCATCCACATACCTCCGCGTGAGTGACACCCTCTCTGTGTATTCCGCCCTCGTGCATGGGTTGACCAAGCGCTGCTGCGCATGGAGCTTTCGCTCGATGCGCACCGCCGGTCGTTCCCCCCAGACCATCGGATTCTTCGGTCTGTTTGCCGTCGCCCTCGTCTCGGGGCCCGTGGGCCACGAGCCGGATCCTCCCGAGATCTATCGCTTCGATTTGGTCGCCACGGCACGGGCTCCGGGAGCGATCGGGACGGGTCTGTTGAACCTCGCCTGGTCTCCGTTTGGCGTGGCCGTGAGTGCGGACGGTTTCCTCGTGTACGACCTGGCCCTCACAGTGGAACGCGTGATCGAACCCCAACGCCTTGGGCCGTTCACCACGTACGTCGCCTGGATCGCAACGCCATCACTCGACAAGATCGAAAAGCTCGGGTTCCTGTCCGCAGCCGGCAAGTTGGAGACGCAAATCGCGTCGTGGAACAAGTTCATCGTGCTCGTGACGGCGGAAGCCAGCACCGATGTGGAGCGGCGAACCGGCCCGGTGGTGCTGCAGGGGCGATCCCCGAGCGGGTTTATTGCGTCGTTTCAGAGTCACGAGCTGTTCAACCTCATGCCACACTGATGTTCGCCCAATCCGTGATTGCACGCGGCGCGGCGCCGTTCTGTCTCGCCCTGCTCCTCGTCACCGTCCCGTTGCCCTGGGACAGCGCAATCGCGCAGCATCCCACCGGCCATCATGCGGATGCGGACACCACCACCTTGTCGTGGCGCATGCCCAGCATGCCCGGCATGAGCTTGATGATGCTCCCAGGGATGGCGGAGTACCGTCCAGACATCACGCCGTTCTTGCCGGGCCTCGGGTTAGATCCCATGAATCTGCCGCGTGCGCGACCGCGAGAGGTGGCCACCCTCGGCGAGGGCGATACGCTCCATCTCCGATCGGCGCTGGTACGGCGAACGATTCTGGGAAAGACGTTCACCATGTATGGGTTCAACGGCCAGTACCCGGGACCCTTGATCCGCGTGATGCAGAACACGACCATCGTCGTGGACTTCACCAATGACATCGAACTGCCCACTACGATTCACTGGCACGGCGTGCGGCTCGACAACCGATTCGACGGCGTCCCTGGCGTCACGCAAGATCTCGTACCGCCCGGAGGCCGGTTCGTCTACCAAGTGCATTTTCCGGATGCCGGCGTGTACTGGTATCACCCACACCACCGCGAGGACATTCAGCAGGAGCTGGGATTGTACGGCAACATGCTCGTGGACCCGGGCGACTCGACGTATTACAGCCTAGTGCATCGTGAAGAAATCCTGATGCTGGACGATCTGTTGCTCCAGGAAGGCGGAATCGCTCCTTTTGGGCTCGAAACGTCCAACCACACCCTCATGGGCAGATTCGGCAACGTATTCCTCGTCAACGGAGAGCCGACGTATCAGCTGTCGGTGGATCGTGGCGAGGTCGTCCGATTCTTCCTGACCAACGTCTCGAATACGCGGATGTACAACCTTCAGGTGGGGGGTGCCCGGGTAAAGGCCATCGCGGGTGACATTGGGAAGTTCGAACGTGAGGCCTGGGTGCCGAGCGTGGTGTTGGCCCCGGCGGAGCGCTACGTCGTGGAGGCTCGTTTCGATCAGCCGGGCACGTACGCGCTTACCAATCGCGTGCAAGCGCTCAATCATCTTCTCGGCGAATTCTACGGCAAGGTGGATACGCTCGGGACGATTCGCGTGTCGGACCGATCCGCAGTGCCGGACTATGGGGTGTCCTTCGACCAGCTCCGAGCCAATACGGATGTCGCGGCTGATATCGCGCGCTACCGGCCACACTTCTCTCGCTCGCCCGACTTCGAGCTCGACCTCACCATTCGCGTCGGACAGCTTCCCCAGGGCATGATCCAATACATGAGCATCGATACTACCTACTTCCCGCCGGTGGAGTGGAACGATGCCATGCCCATGATGAATTGGTTCACCAACGGGACAAACATCGAATGGCTCCTGCGCGATGCACGCTCCGGGGCCGAGAACATGGATATCGCCTGGCACCTTCCGGTGGGGGAGGTCACGAAGATTCGCCTACGAAACGATGAAGACGCGTTTCATCCCATGAGCCACCCCATTCACCTGCACGGCCAACGGTTTCTCGTGGTGGAGCGGGACGGACGGCCCAATCCCAATCTCGTATGGAAGGAGACCGTGTTGGTGCCGGTTGGGTCGACGATCGATCTCCTGGTCGATGTGTCGAATCCCGGCAAATGGATGCTGCATTGTCACATTGCCGAGCATCTCGAGGCGGGTATGCGGATGATCATGACCGTCGAGGATCAGTCGAGATGAGAACGTTGTCCGGAGGAACCTGATGACCCGTCTGCACACGCGAAGCTGGAGCGTCGCGGTCTTCGCGACCCTGCTCCTCCCCGCCACCCCGGTGGCACAAGAAGTGTCGGTGGCTCGTCCCCACATGAGCGCGACCCCCGCCATCAAGGTCGGTGGAAGCGAAAACGTGGATCTCTTGGGGCACCTTCCCCTCGGTGGCTTCTTCCGCGTCACCGACATCGAGATGGAACAGGAACCCAATCGTCCGTTCGTGTACGTCTCGCAGGCGCGAGAGCGGGCGGGGTTCTCGGTGATCGACATCTCGGAACCCGAGAAGGCTCGCACCATCTTTCGTTGGACCATCGAGGACGTGGAGCTGCACCAGGGACTCGGTGGCATGGACGGGAAGTACTTCAAGTCGAAGGGCAAATACTACTACGTTCAGTCCATGCAGTTCGCGCAGGGCGGGCCTGATGCCGATCTCGGTGCCGTGGTGTTCGACGTCACGGGCCTCCCGGACGTCTCCAAGGTACGCGAGGTGGCTCGCATCCGGGCGCCGGACACGCCAGGCGGGTTTCACAACATGTTCATGTACAAACACTCTTCCGGCCGGCCGCTGCTCGTCACCACCGTCCGGGGCCCGTGGGCCAACGTCTATGACATGGACCGCTTGCTGAGTGGTGATCGGGACCAAGGACTGATCGGACAGATTCCGGCACCCGATGCAAACAGCGGCCCCGGTGGGTATCACGATTTCTATCTCGGATACGACCCGGCAACCGGACGAGACAAATTCTATGGTGCCGGACGGGGCGGGTATCATGTGTTCGACGTCACGGTGCCCGAAGATCCGCAGCTCCTCTTTTCCATGACCGGCACTCCGGGGGTCACCTGGGGACACACCTTCACCCCCACCCCCGACGGCAAGTACGCCGTCACGGAGGCCGAGTATCAATATGCGCCGCTGCGAATTTTCGATCTCCAGCCCGGGCAGAACGGAGAACGTCGCAATATTTCCCGTCCCATCAGCGCGTGGACCGCGGACTGGCGGGCGTTGGCGCACAACCACGAGATCCGATGGCCGTACGTCTTCGTGTCGGCGTACGAGGATGGCTTGCAGATCTTCAACATGATGGATCCCACGAATCCCATTACGGTGGGATGGTACTACACATACGACGGCCCCCACATGCGCGGCTACGGCGGTTCACAAGCGCCGGACATGGTGGGCACGAGTGTCATGAACGGCGCCTTTGGCGTCGACGTGCGCAATACGGACGGACTGATCGTCATCAGCGACTCCGCAACCGGGTTCTGGCTATTCCGCTTGGAAGGCTTTCAGGGATGGCAGGGTGAAGACTGGGGAATGCCCAACATCTCCAGTGTGCAGGACTGGGATCGGGGTCCCGTGCGGACTACCACGGTCCTGCCGTAGAAGCGTCCGGCCGCCGGCGGCAGGCCAGCCGCCGCCGGCAGCCGGTCACACGGCGGTCGGCTCACCTTCCCCGCACCTCCGTTGTGCACTGAATCACAACTCACCCACCTCGATCGCTCCAGGTTCAACCCATGCGAAGGCGAATTCGGTGGACCCTGCTCACGATCCTGCAACCGCTGCTGGTGGTGGCAGCAGCCGCCTGCGACGGGCCCGCCGCCCCGGATGGGGATCCCGCACCGCGCCCACAGCTCTCGGGCAGCTCACTGCGTTTCTACGGTAACGGTGTGAACGACATCGATCGCGTCAAGATCCCGATCGACGACCCGCGCACCACCAACCCGGGACCCCCAGCCGATCTGGGCGCCGCCGATTTCGCTATCGAATTCTGGGTTCGGGGATCGCGCACGGATAACGCCACTGCGGCCGTGACCTGTGGCGACAACATCGCCTGGATCTACGGCAACATCGTCATCGATCGAGATCGGTTCAACCAAGATCGGAAGTTCGGTATTTCGCTCGCCGGCGGGCTACCGGTCTTTGGCGTCTCGGGAGACGGAACTGGCGACGTCACCATATGCGCGAGCACGGACGCCCTCGATGACGGGTGGCACCACGTGGCCGCTCAGCGCCGGCGCGACGACGGGTGGATGTGGCTCTACGTGGATGGACGACTCGAGGCCGAAGCGGACGGCCCCGATGGGGACATCTCCTATCCCGACGACGGCGTGCCGGGTGACTACTGCGGCGGGCCGTGCCTGGCGAGCGATCCGTTTCTCGTGATCGGCGCCGAGAAGCACGACGCCGGGTCCAGCTTCCCATCGTTCAACGGCTGGATCGACGAGATCCGTCTCTCCAACGTCCTCCGCTACGCAACGGACTTTGCGCTCCCGACCCAAGCGTTTCCAGGGAATCCCAATACGATGGCCCTCTATCATCTGGACGAGGGTGCCGGAGACGTGATCGCAGATGCGGCCGCGGCGCCCGGAGGCCCGAGCCCGGGCGAGCGCCGGTTTGGCGGCTCGCCCGCCGGCCCGATATGGAGCACCGAAACACCCCTGCCCCGCTAACGTCCCTCTCCAGCCCCCAGCCGCTCGACGGTCAACGAGGTGACGTGCAGGTTCAGACTGTGGTTCACACGCAGTCCAACGACGCCGTCGACCCGAATTTCACCGCGCGGCACGGTCACCACCTTCTCACCGTTGATGAAGAAATCTATTGCGTCCCCTCTGGCCTCGACGGCGAGCACGTTCTTGGCATTCTTCTCACCGCCCGGATGCTTCATGATGGCCGCACTCGCAGTCCATGGGCGGACTGTGGTTGTGCCGCTTCCATCTCGCCGTTTCACGAGGAATTCTCCCGTGTCACGGATGAGGAAGTAGGTGTAGGACTGCTCCGTCCCCCCGAGGTCCTGTCCACCGAAGAGCACGCCGTACGCCTCGCGATGCCGCCGGCCAGGATCGAAGAGAAAGATCTCCGAAGTGATGCGAAAGGCGCCGCTGGCCGTTTTGGCGGGGTCGTAGAGGATGGCGGCCGGTCCGGTCGTGACGTGCCAACCCGGTGGCATGGTCACGAAGTAGACCGCCGTGTCGGGGGTGCCGGAACGGTCGAAGCGGACTTTCCAATTGGCGGGGCGCTCGAGGTCCTGCGCGTTAGCGGGAAGGGTCGCCAGCAGGACCACACTGATCAGGGCAAACGCGGTGCGCATTGTCTATCTCCCTCATATGATGCAAGGGAAGATGGCACCGGCTCGCGATGGAGAAAAGCCTCGTCTCGTAGTCGCTAGCTGGCAACCGATGGCCGCTGAACCCGCCTTCCACTCGCCCCCTTACCCAGCAGCTCGTACCCCACGAACACGTTCAGGGCTACCCACCCGGCGAAGCCCGCGATTGCAGCCCATCTCAGCACCTGCGCCACGACATCCATAGGATCCTCCAGCTCGGTTGTGGTTGTTGAAGAACTGACTCCAAGCTAGAGCGAGCCCCACAAGTCCTGGCCAACGCGGACGCGACCAGAATCAATCCGGCAGGTGAGGACCGTCACAACCGTTGGTGAGAGGGTGATTTGGCTCACGCCGCCCGCGTGGTGTCACCCCCGCCCGGCCCGGCGTACGGATCTGGCCTCGCCGCGACCCGGGCCTGGGGGCTCGACCGTCGCACGGTCCATCCCGGCGGACAGAACAGGGCCCCCAACGTGCGGACGGCACACGGCCCGGCATCACGAGGATGCAGCGGCCTGGCGTAGTACACGCCTCGAAGATGCACGAAACGACCGGCAGCAATCTGGGAGTGCATGGGACCCTCTCACTCAGGTTTCTCGATCTCAGCCTCGGCCCCACATGTCGAGGAGCCTTCCTTTACACGAGGCGCAACCCAGGCCCGTTTGGGCTCGTGGCAATCACTCCTGGTGCAGACCGAAACGTCGAACGGGGCGGGCGCAAGGGAGGGGGGCAGCGGGGACAAGAGGTGCGTCCGGACAGCGACGCCCGCTGGAGACGCTCAGGCGGGCTCGCTCACCCCCAAGAACGTCCAGACCGCATCCAGGAAATGGGCCCAGGCGGGCTCGTGCTCCAGCGGGATGTGATTGTTGCTGTCGAGCGGGACGAATCGGGCGCCCGGAATCAGGCTTGCCAGATGGCGGCCTTCCTCGAACGGGACACGGCCATCCCCCTTGGCGTGCAGCACGAGGGTCGGTGCCGTCACGTGGGTGGCGGTCTCCCGCACGTCGATACTCTGAAACCCTCGCATGATCCGCGCGGCGTTGTCCGCGGACGCCGATGCCGTCTGGAGCTCGTTGAGCCAGCGCAGCTCTTCGGGCGAGGCATCCGGGAAGAACATGGTCGAAAACACCTGGCGGAACGCCGGGTTCTGTTGCCCCCACCCCAGGCGTACCAGGTTGATCTCCAGCTCGGCTTGCTCCTTTTGCTCGGGTGCGGTCCGCGCCAGTCTCCCGCGAGCGTAGGCGCCGTGCAGGATGAGGTGTGTGACCTTTTCGGGGTGTCGTACAGCGTAACTCACGGCAATGGCGCCCCCCTGGGAGATGCCGAGCAGCGCAAACCGATCCAGGCCGGCCGCATCGACGACGGCTTCCAGATCACCCACCCACGCCCCCAACGTCATGTCGGCGGCCTTCCAATCCGACAGGCCGCAACCGCGCTCGTCGTAGCGCACGAGGCGGTGGTATCGAGCAAGCCCTTCCCACCAGTGCCGCCACATGGGGCTCTGCCAGTCGAACTCCAGATGGCTCAGCCAATTGGCGGCCTTGACCAATGGCGGACCCGTGCCGACGCTGGCCCACGCGATCTTGACACCGTCGGCCGTCGAACAGAAACGGATCGCTTGGTCGAGGGCGGTGGGGGTCTTGACCATTGGTGGGGTGACGGCCGCAGCGGCCCGAGGGTGTTCCTGGACAGCCGCGGCCGGTTCCCCGGCCAGGTGCGCGCGGACCGCCGTCGCGAAATCGGCGACCCTTGCGAACCGCCCTGCGGGATCTTTGGCCATCGCTACTGCAATCGCGCGGCCGAGTGCGGGCGAGAGATCCGGTCGCGTCGCCGAGAGCGACGGCACGGGTCCCGTGAGATGTTGAGCCACGACAACCAATGGGGTGGTACCACGATAGGGCGGCTCGCCGGCCAAGCACTCGTACAGCACGCACCCCAACGCATACAGATCGGTCCGTCCATCCACGGGGTCGCCCCGGGCCTGCTCCGGGCTCATGTAGTTCGGCGTGCCGATGGGCAGGCCCGTCTGCGTCAACCTGCCGGGATCGACGCCGCTCAGGACGAGCGCAATGCCGAAGTCCGCCACCAGGGCGGTACCTTCGTGCAGCAGGATGTTCTCCGGCTTGATATCGCGATGCACCACCCCGTGGCCGTGGGCGTACTCTAGCGCGGCCGCGACGCCGTCCGACACTCGCAGCGCCTGTGCCGGTTCGAGGCGCCCCACGGCGTTGATCCGATGCCGCAGCGACGCCCCGGACACGAATGGCATGACGTAATACAGGTGTCCATCCGCATCGCCTGAGTCGTGCAGCGGGAGAATATGCGGATGCTGGAGGTTGGCCGTGACCTTGATCTCCTGCAGGAACCGCCTGGCGCCGATGATCGATGCGACCTCGGAACGCAGCACCTTGACCGCCACGAGGCGCTCGTGCTTGAGGTCTCGCGCCAAGTACACCGTCGCCATTCCGCCGGCCCCAATGGGACGATCCACCGCGTACCGACCCGCCAACGATTGGGCGATGGGTGCGACTGGACCAGGCGGGGGGAGCGGACCGTCCACGCTCCGCCGACCAGCAACGTCGAGCGTCCTGACCAGCCCCCCGCGCTGGTGCGCGTGCAGCAGCGCCTCGACCTCGAACCGGAGCGACGGAGCATCCCTGCACGCTTCCGCGAGGAACGCCGGGCGTTCGGTCTCAGCGCGAAGGAGCGCAGCGTGAAACAGCTCTTGAACGCGCGACCAGTGGTCCGGTGAGAGCGGGGCGTCCGTCATTGAGCGATTGCCAGTGCCATTCGCAACCAACGCTGACGCCAAATGCCATCGTTTGTCCAGTGCATTTGTCCAGCGAAGCTCCGCATCGGCGTCTTGCACCACATCCACTGTTGCCAATCGCAAGGTACACGACAGTGCAGTGACGGCGTGCCCATGCTAATCCACGCCAAGCGGACCCAGGTCTCGTTACGCGTGTAACCTCGATCACCGCGCAGCATCTGCACGATCGTTAGGTTCGCACTTCACTCTCTGTAGCAGAACTCAAAACACATCTCGAGCACCCGAATGCGCGCCTCGGGGCGGGAGGACCCCTTGCGTCCGGAAGCGTGCATCAAACTCACTCGCGTCGTGGCGATCACCGTCGCGACATCCTTCATCATCGGCTGCAACATTGAAAGTGCCGTGGCAAATCTCGGCACTGAGAACGCGTCAGTCGTGTCCATCGAGGTCACACCGCCAACCCTGGCATTCTCGTCCGTGGGCGAGCAGGCGACGCTGACCGCCGTGGCCCGCGACGGCGATGGCAACCCGTTGTCCGACGTGACCTTCGCGTGGGCCTCCACCGATCCTGGGATCGTCAGTGTCACCCAGGAGGGCGTGGCCACGGCTGCCGCCAACGGCGCGGCGAGCGTGACCGCCTCCGTGAGCGACATCGTCAGCAACGCCGTGGGGGTGGACGTCACCGACGAGGCGCCACCGCCACCGCCGCCACCGCCGCCACCGCCACCGCCACCACCGCCACCGCCACCGCCACCGCCCTCGTCCGGCGAATGCGAGGCAGGCGACGGGGCAACCTGTTGGTACGTCGACGCGGCGGCCGCGGCAGGTGGGAACGGGACCCTCGGTAATCCGTTGCGGAGCCCGCAAACTGCCGCGACGGCTGCCGGCCCCGGTGATTTCATCTATCTCGGGGGTACCTTCACGCTAGACCATCGCGACAGCGACAACTGCGATATCCCCGAAGCACGCGGGTGCTTTGTAATGTCAGGACGGCATGCCGATGGTGAGGCCGGTAATCCGATTACTGTGAAGCCGTGGCCGGGACGGACAATGCTGATCCAAGGGGACCCGGCAACCCAAACGAATCTCAGCATGGGTATCGGTGGTAGCTACTGGAGAGTACAGGACATCAGGATTGACACCGGCTACCTCATCGTTGCCTGGCGGTTCGTGGGTGGCATTCACGATGTGGAGATCGACAACGCGGATGTCGGCGGCGCGATTAGTCCACCGGGCAACACCGGACTGATTCGGGTTCATGAGGGTAACCCCTCACCTTACAATATTACGGTAACAAACTCCCGGATGCATGATCTCCTGAGTTGCGATGGTGGAGCGACGGGACCATGTACAGGGCCCACCGTGCCCTCGCACATCGATCCTATCGACCGGGAGCATCACAGCTGTTTCATGGTGCAAGACGCCAGCGGACAAATCACTGCCAACGGCAATATCATGGAACGCTGCGGGGCGATCCTCTACCTCAAGCGGGGTGGTGGCTCGTATGACATCATCAACAACACGTTCCGCGATACTTTCTGGATGGGCGTGTGTCGCGGCGATGATCAGTTCATCGAGAGCAACACGTCGGAGAACGTTGGCACGTTGACACGGGCAGGACAGGAGTGTGTGACTCGCTGACGCCGGCGAGGCGGCGTGCCGCACAGGAACGTGCGGAACGCGGCTCGGTTCACGGTGACGTCTGCGGATCCAGTTGAGCGGCGTGGGCTCGCGATATTCTAGCACGCGGCGCCGGGTAGCCGGCGCCGCGCCTACGCCCTGCGTATCACCGGCAATGCGCGACGTTCATCCAGCGACGCCGCCACGATGTCCTCTTGTAGATGGTGCATAGCCGCCAAATGCGAACAGTACGACAGTGCAGCGACGCCGTGTCAATGCTGATGCATGGCCAACGGACCCACGTCTCGGTGCGCATGTAACCTCGGTCACCGCGTGCACCGGGTGCGATGACTAGTTTGACACTTCACTTCTGCAGCAGAACTCACAACCCATTCGAGCACCCGACTGCGCGCCTCGGGGCGGGAGGACCCCGTGCGTCCGCAAACGTGCAGCACATTCACTCGCGTCGTGGGCGTCGGCGTCGCGACAGCCTTCGCATTCGGCTGCAATATCGACGGCGCCGTGGCCAATCTCGGCACCGAGAATGCCGCCGTCGTTTCCATCGAGGTCACACCGCCGACTCTGGCATTCTCGTCGGTGGGGGAACAGGCGACGCTGACGGCAGTTGCCCGCGACGGCAATGGCAATCCGTTGTCCGATGTGACCTTCTCGTGGGCCTCGACCGATCCAGCGATCGTTACGGTGTCCCAAGAAGGCGTGGCGACGGCCGCCGGCACCGGTGCGGCGAGCGTGACAGCCTCGGTGAGCGACGTCATCAGTAATGCTGTCGGGGTCGATGTCACCGCCGAGTCGCCACCACCGCCACCACCGCCGCCGCCGCCGCCACCGCCGCCACCGCCACCGCCACCCCCGCCACCCAGCGGCCAGCAGGTGTTCTACGAATGCACGTTCTCCAACGGCAGTGCCGGCTGGAGCGGCAACGGGGTGGGGTGCACCGGTTCCGTGGGGTTCAGCCACCAGTCCATGGTCAACACGCTCAGTCCGGGTGGCGGACTATCCTGGAGCAGTGATGGGGTGCTCAACGTGGACTTCCCGGCCCAGGGCGGGTGCTCCGGTGCCATGGGCGACGACGGATTTCCAGCGTGCAACGGCATGATCGCCGTCACCTTCGATACGGCCCTCGACTACCCGTTGTGGGTGCGGATCGTGGATCGGTTGAGTGACGGTTGGGTCAGCGGCGTTGCGTACAAGTGGCAGCGATGGAATGACGACGCCAGCAGCCAACCCGGACTCGGGATCTGGGAGGACGCGGCGGGCTGCTCGGGAGCACTCTGGTTCTCACGCAGCACCGACGGCCTTTGCCTCGGCGTGGGGGACTGGGAGGGCGAATGGATCACCTGGGACATCCACCTGTTGGGCGACGCGGTCGAGGTCTTTCGCAACGGGGAACTGGTCCATTCCGGTCCGGAGGACACCGCCGTGAATCTGAAGATCTATCAGTTCGGCGCGAATCTGAATTACAATCCGCCCGCACCGCAGACACGCAGCTTCGACTACCTCGCGATAAGCCGGGAACGCTTGCCGTAACGCCCCAATGCGAGCTGCGTTCGGCGGCGAGGGCCCACGGCTGTGGCTCGGCCCTCGCCGCACCCTGCTCTTCGGACCATCTTGCGATCATGCCAGTCTGGAATGTCATCGGCAGGCGCGCAGCCACCGCGGTGTTGCTCTCCGGTTGTGCCGCCTCCTCGTCCACCCTCGATCTCGAGCCCGGTCATGTGGGAGTGCGGGTAGTGACCCAAGACCGGTATTACGATGTTCGCGGGACAACACCGGAAGAGATGCAAGCGACAATGCTCGCGAATGCGCCGATGAGCGATGGTCGCCGGGTCCGTGGTCGCACATCCTGGAACGTGCGCTGGCGCTACCAAATCCGGCGGCAGGGCGGCGGGTGTTCCGTGGAGGATCCGCGCGTGAGCCTGGAGATGATCGTGGATCTGCCGCGATGGCTCGACAGCGCGTCTGCTTCGGATTCGCTCGTGACCGCATGGCGCGAGTTCTACGATGCGCTCCATGCCCACGAAAAGCGCCATGCACAGATCAGTCTCGAGGGCGCCAACGCGGTACGCGAGGCGTTGAGCCGCGTTCAGGGCTCATGTAGCACGCTGCAAGACGTGGCCAACCGCGAGGGGCGCGCGGTGATAGACCGGTACCGGCGGTTGAATCGGGAATTCGACGAGGAGACCCGCCACGGTATCGCGCAGGGAGCGGTATGGCCGCCGGCGTGGGCGGCAAGGCCCGGCGGCCCAGCACCTCCGGCGGGTCCGGACACGAGTTGGATCGCACTCACGCCCGGAGGACGGGTTGAGTGGCAAGGGCTCCACATCTTTGAGGTGGGCGGGCCGGATGGCCGCCACGTCTACGTCCGTGATATGGAGGCGCGGGACTCCCTGCTCGTCTACGAGCACGCCGGCACGATCCACGTCCGGCTCTCGCACGACGGCCGGTCGATCTTGATCAATCACGACGTCGGGCAGTACGATCGCCTGGTGGTGCTCGTCGAGGTCGAGACGGGCGTGGCGCATCGGTTGGACCAGGAAGTGCGCGAGCGCTTTGCCCGGCGCCCCCTCGACCCCCGACTGCGGGTGGCGCCGCGGGCCGTCCGATTCTCGGATGATGACGCCCGGGTCCTCATCGGCATGTTGCTCGTTCACGTCGACGCGGCGTCGACAGACGAGGCCGTTCGTCTGAGCCGTGCGTTCGAACGGCGCTGGTACGTCGTGGACGTCGAGACGGCACGGGTGGTGGGAGAGTATTCGGGGCGGCACCAACCCACCAAGTGGTAGTCCGATTCCCCAAAAGTGATGGCCGTCACTCACTTACGGTGACATCTCCTCGCTGGCACGCGACTTGTATCCCTTTGTATGGCGTCAGGCAGAGGCCCTGGCCAAAAGGGATGGGAGAGAATGCTCTTGCGATACAATGGTGACCGTTCGACGGAACACTTTGGTCCTAACGGCCCCCCACACACGGCGCAGCGTTATGGTGCCGACAACAGTGGTAAGAAGACCTATGCGTTCAACTCCCTCGGATACCGGGGTGAGGAATTCGACCGGGCGGCGGAATTTCGCATTTTCGTCTGCGGCGACGGTGACGGGATTGGCACCGGCCTCGACTGGGAGGAGACTTGGGGCTACAGACTGAAGTGCATGCTCGCCCGGCGGGTCGATCTCGACTTGTCCAGCGTGAATCTGCTCAATTTTTCGCAGAGCTTCGCGTCGGCGGACTACGTAACCAGGACGCTGATCTCCCAGTGCGGAGCGGTGAAACCCGATCTGGTGGTCGCACACTACCCGGAGTCCACCAGGGCCGAGTACTTCACCGTGGGCAAACCGCAGGGGGTCATCCCGGTGCCGCTCAGCAAGTTCCGCCGGCGGTGGGCTCTTCGACCCGGGTGGCGCCGACGGCTCGCCAAGTGGATGCCGTCGCTTCGGAACAAAAAAGAAGCGAGGCGGATCCTGGAGGAATGGGAGCACTACGGAAAGCTGTTCAATGCGGAAACGGGGTTCACACGGACCCTGACGAGCATGCTGCTGCTACAGGAGTTCTGTCGGGCGCGACGGATCGAATATCTCATCAGTTGGACCGAGCACCGCAAGCTCTTCGACGCACGCTTCGCCAAGAACAACGCCATCACGCCGCTCATCGCGCTGTTGGATTGGGAACGTTTCTGCCCGTTTTCTCTGGCAGACGGCGAGCTCAAGCTCGATTTCGCCGCGGACGCTGACTATCCTGGTCCCCGCTCGAGCAAGCTGTTCGCCGAGCGAATCGCCGACCTCTACCTGAAGAACACCGCCCACGCCCCCTCCCCGGACCGCGGTGCTTCACCCCTGCGCGCCGCGAGCTGACGGCGCCGCACCGCTCGACGGCACCATACCCGCCCACGACCTCGGAAACCCGACACCCGACCTCCGTTGCAAGACACCGTCCGTCGGGGTGTCGGGTACACCACCGTCCCCCGACGCCCGTGGTCCCTAGTACGTGAAGTGCGCGCCGAAGCCGATGAACGAGGTGTCTTCGAGATAGAACTGTCCGTAGGGATTGGGCCCGTCGTAGAGCTCCAGCAGCAAGCTCACCCGTGGCGCCGTGCCGCTCGCCCCCAACGCTCCGACTTCTACCCCTGCCCGGCCGCTCCACCCAATACGCCAGTCACGTTGCTCGAAGGACTGCGCGTCGACGGCCACCACTGGCCGGAGCACCCCCCATTGGCCAATGCGGACGAGCGGTCTGGGGTGTCGGTACTCCACACCGCCGTGCAGGACTCCGTGTTCGAGTTGGTCGTGTGGCGTGCGGTTGAACCGAAACTCGCCACCGGCGTACCCGCGCACTGGGCCGAAGTCACGAGATGCGAGGAGTTCGAACGACTCGAACGAGAGATTGAGCCGACGCACGTTCGCGTTGTTCTCGACGAACTCGTCGCCGAGATGCGAGCTCTGGTGATAGAAGCGGAAACGCACGGCGTAATCGCCGCGTCGGAACGTGATAGGGATCCCGATGAGGTAGTCCGCGTTGATCAGGTCGTGAGACTGTTGCGTTAGGTCAAACTGCGCAAACACACCGCCACTCAGTCCGAGCTGGAGACCATCGGCGGCCTCGGGTCCCGGCCAACGAATGATCCCCACACTTGCGCCGATGCCCACCGATCCCGTACGCGACCCGCGCGAGGGTGACGACTCACTGAGCAGACTGGCGAAGAATTGTCGCTCACGAGGGTCCGCAATCAACGGCCGGAACACGTCTCCTCGCGGAAAGATGGCCATGCCCGGATTGACGGCTGCTCCCTCCGATGTCTCATCGGCACCAGCAACCGCTTGCGCCTTGACCGGTCCAGTTAGCGACAACAACGCCACCGCCCAAGTGCAGGGTGACGTGAATTGGCGGAGTACTCGTGCGAATCGCATGGCCCAATCTCGAACTGTCTAGCCGTACAACGGCCAGTCCATCGCAGAAGTTCCCACGGCCCGACCCCGTCCACCGGCGCGCCATTATCTTCCTGAAGCGCCGCGGACGGCGCAGCCAGATACTAACCCATGACGCGCGCTCCGGACCGCCGTGGTGCACTCGCAACGAGGGTCAAACCCAGGATTCGCCGCCACACCGGTCAGGGCTCTGCGGGCCCTTCTCATGGTCTTGCTGGTCCTCGGGATCGTGGGGACGGTGCTCGAACTGCTCCTGCTGGACCACACCGAGGACTGGTGGCAGCTCGCTCCGGTGATCCTCCTGGGAGCCAGCCTCATCGTGCTGATCTGGCACGCGGTGGAGCGGGGTCCAGCAAGCACGAAGACCCTGCAAGCAACCATGTTACTCTTCGTACTGAGCGGATTGGCGGGCCTCTATCTGCACTATCACGGAAACGCGGCATTCGAACTCGAGATGTATCCATCCCTCAGGGGCGTCGCCCTCTTTTGGGAAGCCATGAAGGGCGCGACGCCCGCGCTTGCACCGGGTACCATGATCGAGCTCGGCCTGATAGGACTTGCGTACTCGTATCGGCATCCGTCGCTTGGCCATCGGCGAGCGTCAGTCCACGATCCTGCCAGTGGAGCCAACTCATGAAGCGCCCCCGTACCGTCCTGTTCTCTGCCGTCATACCACTGTTCATGATCCTGTTTGCCAGCCCGGCTCAACCACAGGTGGGCAAGAACCAAGGGGTCCTGAACCCGAACCTCGCGGGTCCCGCCGAGTTGTCGGCGCTGCCCCACCTCTCCTTGAGCGTCGTAGAAAATATCATCGAGCGACGTCCGTTCTTGGATATGTCCGCGTTCCACGCGTTCCTACGGCAATCCTTGACGGACGCGCAACTCGCCAACCTCTATCCAACGCTCTTCATTCCGATCAACCTGAACACGGCGAGCCGTGCGGAGATTCTGCTGGTTCCCGGGGTTGGGCCACGCATGGCGCACGAGTTCGAAGAGTACCGACCGTATCGTGCGTTGGCGCAGTTTCGACGTGAAATCGGCAAATACGTGGAAGACGATGAGCTGGCACGCCTCGAGCAGTTCGTCTTCGTGCCGATCGATCTCAACACGGCGAGTGACGAGGACATCCTCAGCATCCCCGGCGTGGGCCCGCGCATGCTGCACGAGTTCAAGGAGTATCGCCCGTACCGCCGCATCGAACAGTTTCGACGGGAGATCGGGAAGTACGTCACCGAACAGGAAGTCGCGCGCCTCGAGCGCTACGTGACGATCAGGCCCTAGCGAGACAATGCGGGACGTGCGAATCCTTCTGCTCCAAGCACGGGACCAAGACGATCCCATGCGTCGCGAGGAGCGCATCTCGTTTGCCACGAAGGCCGGACTCGACCTTGCGCAGTTCGTCCCGCACGACCTCCTCGGTGGTCCACCCACACTAGGCCAGATTCGTGCGCACGACGCGATGATGGTGGGTGGGAGTGGCGACTATTACGTCTCCAAGCGAAACTTGCCGGCATTCGACGAGTTGCTCGACGTCCTGCGCGACGTGATCGAAGTTGGATATCCCGTCTTTGCATCGTGCTTCGGTTTCCAGCTGATCGTTGCCGCCCTCGGCGGATCCATTGTGCATGACCGAAGTGCAGCGGAGGTGGGTACGTACGAGCTGATGCTCACCGAGACCGGCGTCCAGGACGAGCTGCTGGGGACCCTTCCGAGACGGTTCCGCGCACAGCTCGGCCGGAAGGACCGGGCAGCCACGCTGCCCCCCGGCGTAGCGCACTTGGCCTCGAGCGAGCGTTGTCCCTACCAGGCACTCCGCATTCCGGGCAAGCCCATCTGGGCGACCCAGTTTCACCCCGAGCTCAACGTGGTGGAGAACCGCGCGCGGTTCATCCGCTATATGGACGGTTATGCCCTGACCGAGGACATCGATCGGGACAGGATTTTCGAGCGTTTCGTCGCGTCACCGCATACCGCAGCGCTGATTCCTCGGTTCCTCGAGCTGATTCGGTAGACCCACACCTGGACGTGTTCGGCCAGCGGGGCGGCGTGAGTGTTGGCCATGGCAATACGCCCGTGCGGTGCTCTTCTTCGCGATTCAGGTCGTGCCCTGCGCTCTGGTGGGCCGGGGAATTACGTTTCGGACCCGCCGAGTGGCTCTGGCGCCGCGTGATGCACTGGCATCGGCAGTCCATTCGGGAAGCCGCGTGATGTAGGTATCCTGAGGCTCAATCGAAAAGGAGAGAATGGGAATGGGTCGCATCGCCATCGTCGGGTATCGCCCGCGCCCCGGCAGGGAGCGCGAGCTGCATGCGCTCATGAAGACACACGTTCCCACGTTGCGGCATGAGGGACTCGCCACCAAGCGCGAATCGATCGTCATGCTCGCGGCCGACGGCACGATCGTGGAGGTGTTCGAGTGGAAGTCACGGGAAGCCATCGAGGCAGCGCACTCCAATCAGGCCGTCCTCCAGATGTGGAAGCGCTACGAGGCAGTCTGCGAGTACGTGCCGATCGGAACGCTCGCGGAATGCGCCAACTTGTTCTCCGAGTTCGAGGCACTCGACATTTGAGTGGGTGGGGGCTCGCGAGCACACTGAACGCCAGCCGAGGGACCGCTTGGCACTCAGTCGGCTTGAAACGCTACTCGGTTGTGGCTCCCGTCGCAGAACGGCTTGTTCTGCGATTGCCCGCAGCGGCAGCACCAGGCTTGCTCGGTGAAATGGCTCGATTGCTCACCGTCGTGACTGCGGAGGTGAAACGATCCCTCGAGGAGGAGCGGACCGTCGGGCTGCGGTTTTATGGTTAGGCGGCCGGCGCGACGCTCGGTCGTTGGCTCGTTCGGCACAGTGAAGTTGCCCTCGTCCTCAAAATCGACATCTAAGTGGCTGTTGTCACAGAACGGTTTGTTGTGCGACGCACCACACCGGCAGAGCGCGGCACGTGTCTGTTCCGACACACCTTCCGGCGTGTAGATCTCGAGATCGCCACGCGCGTACAAGGGCCCGTCCGCCTCGACGGTCACTTCGTTGGCCCTGGGTGGGACTTCCTCGAGCCCGCCGTCCTGGCGGGTGTACTGGAGGGCGCCCGTGGGACACGCCATCACGACATTCGCGATCTCGTCCGCATTGGCCTGCGACAGGTCCACCCAGGGCCGCCGCTTGGGATCGAAGACCCGCGGTAGTCCCTTCACGCACTCCGCCGCGTGAATGCATCGTTTGACATCGTAGCGGATGACGATCGCATCCGACTCGTAGGTTCGGATCGTTGGTGGCATCTCGATAATTGGTGTGTGCGTAAGAGCTAAATCAACAGACTATCCGCCATCACTTCCACCATCGCCGGGCCGTCATACGCCAACGCATCGCGGATGGCTCCTCGTAACTCCGATGGCCTCGTCACTCGACGCCCCTGCCCACCACAATTCTCAGCGAACTCCGCAAAGTTGGGATTGTGCAGCTCGGTCTGCCACACCGGCCAGGAACCGGCTCGCTGTTCCTTCGAGATCTTCCCCAGCTCGCCGTTGTTGACGAGCAAATGCGTAATGTTCATACCATGTTTGACCGCGGTCGTAAACTCTCCCATGTACTGCCCAAATCCACCATCGCCCGTCACGGCAATGACCGGCCGCTCCGGTGCCGCGGCCCACGCGCCCATCGCCGCCGGAAATCCAAACCCGATGGAACCAAGATAGCCGGACATCAGCACCGACTGGTCGCGGCACTCGAAGTAGCGACCAAAGGAGTATGTGTTGTTCCCGACGTCCACCGCGACGACCGCGTTCGCGGGGGCCTCGTGGGTGAGCGCATCGAAGATGAGCGCTGAGTTGATTCCCTTCCCTTCGTCGTTGGCCCTCCGACGCTGCTTTTCGTCGCGCCACAGCTTCCAGCGTGCGGCCACCGCTACGCGTTGGTCCTCGGCGGCGAGTTTCTTGGGAAGCAGGCCCTCGATCTGTTCGGCGGTTACCCCGATCTCGCCCCACACCGGGACGTCGACCGGATGGAACTTCCCCAACGCCAGGCGCTCGAAATCGACTTGAATGATCCGCTTGGTGTCATCGATCCCAGTGTGATGCGAGAAAGATGCGCCGAACACCAGCAACACGTCTGCGTTGTTCATGAACCAGCTGGCGATGGGCGTGCCGCTTCGACCCAATACACCCGCCGCGAGCGGGTGGGCGTCCGAGATCTGACCCTTGCCCTTGAAGGTGGTGAGGACAGGGGAGCCCAGCCGTTCTGCGAGACGGGTCACGGCTTCCATGGAGCCCCGGGCACCGTATCCCACGATAATCGCGGGTCGCTTGGCCCCTGCTAGTACCTTCACGGCTTGTTCCACCGATTCCTGGGAGGGCGCGATCTCGACGCGGCCGAGGCGGCCCTCGAGGCTCGATGCGGCTGCATCCTTCGCGGCGGGTAACACCTGCACTTCGTCCGGAAAGATCAGGTGCGCAACATCGCGCCGCACGATGGCATGTTTGAGCGCTAGGGCCATGAGCTCGGCGTGGCTCGAGTCATGAAGCACCGTCTGGCTCCACGCCGAGACCGCGGCAAACGCGTTGGCCAGATCGATCTCCTGAAATGCCCCGGGACCCAAGACTTGGGTCTGTACCTGCCCGGTGAGCGCCAGTACCGGTGCACGGTCCACCTTCGCGTCCCAGAGACCGGTCAACAGGTTGGTAGCCCCCGGACCCGCGATGGTCAGACACGCGGCGGGTCTCCCGCTCAGCTTGGCAAAGCCGGAGCATGCAAACGCCGCTGCTCCTTCGTGGCGGATGCCGATATACGTGAGATGGCCCTTCTCGACCTGGCGCCGGAGGGCGTCCGTGAGCCCGAGGTTGGAGTGCCCCACCATACCGAAGACATGGGTCACGCCGCCGTTCACCATGGTCTCGACCATCACGTCACTCACGGTCGTGACATGCCGCACCACCTCCTCCACCTGCACGTACACGCCGTCGTCCCGTAGTGCCACCGGGAAAGTGGCCACCGCCTCATAGTCTTCCGAAGCCGCGGCGCCCGTGAGCGCATCGAACGCCCATCCGTGCCAGGGACACCGCAGCACGCCATCCGTGATCGTGCCTTCGCCAAGCGGTCCGCCTTGATGGGGACAGGCACCGCTCAGCGCCGCATGCTGGCCGTTCACCCGCAGCACCGCCACCCGTCGCGTGCCGGCTACAACGGCGCGGACCTCGCCGTCGACGAGATCGTCCACACCCGCCACGCGATGCCACCGTTTCGCCGTTTCCCCCCCTTCTGCCCTTTCCACCTTGGCTTCACCGGCAACCCCGGGGTCCGCGAATCCGATGTAGTAGTGGGAGCCGTCGCAGAAGGGCTTGTTCTTGGAGCCTCCGCACCGGCACAACGTGTAGTGCTCGAGAGAGGCACCCTCGCCGCGCGGTTCCTCCTCCAACACGACCCCCCCAGTCACGTAGTAGGGCCCTGCACCGGTCACTTGAACGGTGGGTGACCGATCCTGGTCGCGGTGCTCGACCCCGTCCACCGAGTAGGAGAGCGCGCCGGAGGGACACATGCGAATCGTCTCGATCATCTCGTTGGGCGCCGCTCCGTCGGGATCGATCCACGGTTCCACGCCCATCTTCCACACCTTCGGCAGATTGCTCGTGCAAAAACCGGCGTGCGCGCAGATACCACGGTTGTCATGGACGGTGATCGCCTGCCCCACGTAGTTCTCGCGGAAATCCCACGCGCCGTCAGTGGTCTTTGCGGAGTTGAAGCCGAACTTCTGATGCGTGCCGTCGCAAAACGGCTTGGTCTTGGATTGGCCACACCGGCACAGCGCCATGGTGCGCCGCGTCTTCAGATCCTCTCCCTTCGCATCGAGCAGCCTCGTCAGTCCCTTGATGACGTACGGACCGTTCGGCTCCGGGTGGATGGTGGGCCGTGAGGACGCTGCTGGCTCCGTTCGGCTCTTCGCTTTCTTGCCAGACTTCTTCCGAGCCATCAAACCGTCTCCTGCGAACGGGGAAGAGTATGGGACAAGGTATGCACGACCCAGGATTGTTCCCAGGCGCCCTACGATGTGCCTGGTTGAGAGACCGTCAGCCGACCATCAACTCCAACACTAACACAAGGGCGCCAACGGCCCCGAAAACCATACCCAGGATCTTCTCCATGAGACCCCCGGGAATGTAGCGACCGATTCTGCTCCCAATCGTGCTGCCCACGAGCACCCCGGGGATGCTCCACACCACGACGTTCCAAGCGGGCCGGGCGGCGAGGGCGTGAATGCCCGCACCCACGACCGCGGTGAGCGCCAGGGTAAACACGCTGGTCGCGATGGCCACTCGCACGGGCACCCGGCAGCGAATGATCATCTGCGTCGTGGTGATCTCGGGGAGTCCCGCGCTGATGAGACCAGTCAATCCACCCCCGGCGAGCGCCAGCAGGACTCCCGGTACGCGCCAGCAGGTGGGATACTCGAAGACGGTGCCGTCGCGGGCTCGAATGACCGTCTTCTTGTTCGGCGACTTGCGCCGCATGAGCGCCGATTCTCTTTCGCCGGGAATGCACTGTTCAGGGGAGGGCACGAAGAGCAGGAAGAGCGCCAGCATCGCCAGACCCGCTCCGAAGGCGAGCTTCAGCACGGCGGCCGGCACGTAGTGCGCCACCGCCGCCCCGAGCGCCACCGCCGGGACGGCGCCCAAGAGCAGCCAACGAGCCGTTGCAAAATCGACCAGGCGCTGGCGCATGTAGGACCGAAGCCCGTTGCCCATCCCAAAGACCTCGGTGAGGAGCCCGGCTCCCACCGCTTGGGCCGGTGCCAATCCCACGACCAGCATGAAGAACGGGCTGAAGAAAAGGGCCCCCGAGACACCCGACCCGATGGCAACGGTGGAAAACAGCACCGCGGCAGGAAACACCCACCAGAGATCCAGCCAAGCTATATCCATGGTCATGCCTGACGATTCAAGCAGTCGAGAAAGGGACCCGGAGCTCGCGGGACGCGCGCTCAGGGAAAGGAGCAACGGCTCGATGTGGATGCCTGTGGAAACCGTGGATCCACACGTCAACACGTGGTGGAAAAAACGCGGAACGCGGCGTCCCCGTGAGGGATGCATACTCCACAGATCCTCCACACCGTCCTGCCTCGCCCCGAAAAGAGAACGGCGCTTGTTTCACTCTGTGGAACGCGTAGTTTGTGACGCCCTCCGTTGGTCAAACGTCACGTCCGTGCCCAACGCGTCCATGGAGTACGATGTCCGATTACACGCCCCTCGGAATCCAAAAGCTCGCCCGTCATGCCGCCAACGATCTCACCACCGTCCGATGCCCCCGCGATAGCGTCGTCATGCGTTTACTCGCGTGCCGTGCCGAACGAATGGAAGGTGGCGCGGTGACGCGACAGGAGTTTCACCGTATCCCCAAGGGTGACTGGGAGATCCGCGACGTGGATTTTGAATGTCCGGCGTGCCGGCGGCGCGCCATGAACGTGCGTCTCGAGCGCAAGACGAGCTCGCCACATGGCATCTGGGCATAGCCGCGCTCACCCGGTGGGCCCTGTTTGCACCTCCACCAGATCCCACACGGAGAACACCGCCCTTCCGCGAGTGAAGTTGATCGCGCGAATCTTGTAGGGTGGCTCCTGCGCGATCCAGAACCACCTGCGGTTGCCGGATGCGAATGCGACCTGGACCAGCCAGGTCTCGTATTCGCGACCGCCCTCGACGGCGACCGTCTCACGTCCAGCGACTCGCACTTCCGCCCAAAGTGCCTGTGGATCCAGCATGTTGTCCCACGCCACGCGAGCAACAAAACCCTCTTCGAGTTGCAGGGCGGCAAAGAGCAGTTCCAGCAAGGAGACTTCGAACACCGGCGAGTCAAAGTCGTAGGCGAGCTCGTTCTCGGTTCCGTCCGGCTGCGTGAGAGAGCCCCGAACGGCAGATCCTTCAAACGAAATCTGAACTGCTCCGCCGCCCGGTGTCGTGAAGCTGCGGGCTCGGGGACGCAACGTGCTCTGCTCCAATGAAATGCTGTCCGCGATCCCGTTGGCCGGCCCGAGTGTGATGGTCGCGCTCATCAACGAGCTGTCCCCAAGCATCGCCGGCGCAACCGCGAGCGTGGCCGGCTGTGAGCCAAACGGTACGCCGCCCAATATTTTGGTGGTGCGCCGGTAGGTCGCGCGAAACGCGCCGATTCGGGCTCCGTCCACTCGTGGGTCACCGGCCGTAATCCGGGGCGCATCCTCGGGCACGGCGGTGAACACCGGTCTTCGCGATAGCACTATCCAGAGCAGGGTGGTCAGCACCGTCACGACGATGATACCGACCAGGACGGCCTTCAGGGCTTTGAGAACAGACACGCGCGCCTCGCTGTCTAATGATTCGAGGACCCGCTCGACTCCCTCCTACGGTCCTCCTCCCGTCAGGTTTCCCCGTATCGCCTTGCGGGTGCTGCGGGCGGGCCGCCGAGGCCGCGCAGGTACCAGGTGACGTTCCCGCGACGCCGCGGCGCATGCGTACGAGGGCCACGGCTGGGGTCGTTACTTCAGTGACTGCTTGAGACTCTCCACCGCGGCGTCCACCGCGTCCGCTAGTGCCGGGGCCGCTTCGTCCGGCTTCAAGTCCGTAATCCACGTAAAGCGGCTTCCACCTCCGCTCTCGGGTTCGATCTGCATGGACGCGTGGTGGTGTGAGAAGTTGAAGGGCGACTCAGTGATCGAATAGGCAAGCCGCCGTCGCTCGTCATCGACGGACACGATGAGCTCGTTGAGCTGGCCTTGCCCGCCCAGCTCGCAAGTGCGTCGATCGCCGGCGACGGTCACGTCGCCCAGGAACGTGATGAGCTGGTTGATCTTACCGACATCGCGAACTGCCCTCCAGGCTTCGTCGGGCGACGCGCCGATCTCGAAACTGCGGTGAATCGTGGCCATCAAGCTCCTCATTTGGCTGGGTCGTGTCACAATCCAATGCCATTCACGAGCCAAACACCGAGGAGGCCTTTCGGGTTTCCGCCGCCGACCCGGCCTCCAATCCGTGGCGGTCGAACGCGGCTCTGTACGGGGCCGCACGGTCATTTTGCGTCCCGGTCAATCGGGCTCCAGCATTCGCTCGAACGCGTCATTGCGTCGTGCCGGCTCCCAGCGCGCGAGTTAGATCGGGATCACCCTCTCGTGAATGCTTCCATGAACCACTCGACGGGAGTTCAGCGCCTTGGCATGGAGGCACCCGGCAATACCCACCCCGCTATCCCCTCCTCAAGGGTTTGCCCGTGAAATGTTGCGAAAGCATTATGGAGCATGGGCCGCAGCCTAATCCTCAGGGATGGCAGCGATTAGGTTGGCGGCACCGCTCGGCGACAGGTTCCAAGCGGTCGGTCTCTATGAGTTCGGACGCACACGACCACATGACAGCAGTCGACACATTCTACAGTACTCTCGCTCCCTGGTATCACATGATTTTCGAGGACTGGGACGCGAGCATTGCGCGCCAGGGTCGACGGCTCAACGCCATCGTCTTGGAATGTTGGGGCGCAAGGCCTCACCGGATACTGGATGTGGCGGTTGGGATCGGGACGCAGACGATCGCGCTGGCACAACACGGTCACTCGCTGATCGGTAGTGACATCGCGAGAGGCGCGCTCAGCCGAGCCCAACGTGAGCTACAACTGCGGAACTTAGATGCCTCGCTCGTAGCAGCCGACATGGCCGAGATTCCATTAGGTCGGCGCACAGTTGATGTTATCATCTGCTGCGATAACTCGTTGCCACATCTACTGTCGACGGCCCATATCGAGCAGGCACTCACCGGTTGGCTGGACTGCGTGCGTCCGGGCGGAGGGGTTGTGATCTCGATGCGGGATTATGGGACGGCAAAGCCGGTCGGGACTGTGGAGGAACATCCGTATGGTGACCATGTTCTAGACGGTGTGCGCTATGTGTTGCGGCAGGTGTGGACGTGGGAAGAAGACCGACAGTATACACTTCGTCTGGAGATACGTCAGGCGGAGACAAACGAACTGCAAGTAGGGCCAGAGGTTCGGTATTTCGCGATTTCGCCGGCGGAAGTTGGGGCGCTGGCCTGGCGGGTGGGGTTTGCGGATGTGCGCGTAGAAACCGGCTGGTTTTACCAGCCGATTGTGATCGGATACCGTGCGTCCTAACAAGCGCATGGACCTGACGAGCGCTAGCGTTCTAAAGGATTACGTTGGGTTGTTTTCTGGCCGATGGCTGTGAACCGTTCACTATTCGTGCATGCCGACGAACGAGTCGCTCGCAGGTCATGCGCAGAACCGTTAGGTGGTGGCACATGGCACAGGCCAAAACACGACCGCATGGGGCCGTCAGAGCGGCGGTCATGGCACTCGGGATCGCGACCTGTTCCGCAAGCACCTTGTCCGCGCAAAGCCCACCTACGGACCGGAGTCGAGTGTCTGTCGAGGTGGCTGGGAATGGCTTGGTATACTCGGCGAACTTCGAGCACACACTGTGGCGCGGACTCGACGTGCGTGTGGGAGCTGGCGGACTTCCGTTTGAGGGGCTGCAGTATGCGTTGGGATTGGCGATGGTGGGATGGCAGGTGAACCGCGGCAGCCATGGCGTGCGTGTCGCGCTCGGTGCAGGCATCATCCGTTTTGAGGACATATTCTTCTTGGAAGGGCGCCCGAAGACGACTGTGTATGGGACCGCAGCGTTGGCCTATCGTTTTCAGCCACGCCAGCGTGGGCTGTTTCTGCAGCTCGCCTTCACGCCGGTGTTGGCGGAAGCTACTCTTTCGCCGTGGCCGGGACTCGCGATCGGCTACGCCTACTAGTCGAGGAACGTGGTCCTTGCGGGGCGCTGCTGCCTAACAGGCGCACGAATCTGGCAGGCGTGGCAGGAGGAATTGGCTGGCCCGCATGGCGAAATAACGAAGGTGCCCGCCGGATCTCTGTGGCCCGACGCACGCATCTGGATCGAAGACTCTCCCCCACATGTCGCGGCGGCAGCCGGTTCCGCTGGTGAGGCGCCTCTACCATTGCGGCTTTCATGGCATCGTGGGCATCGCACTCCTGGCGCGATGCCTAACCGCGGCGCATTAGACGGCACGTCGAGTTTCGTGTCGGATCTGACATGCCGGAGGGCGCTTCACGCGCGGAGGCGACGAATATCCAGGGATTATCGCTCTGTCGCTTGGGATCGTATATGTAAGAGGCGAACCTTCATCGAGGTATGCATCACGCGTAACGTTCTTCTTTGGAATGGCACTTTCACCATGCCACCTAACACGCGCGTGCACCTGCTAAGCCGTTGGGCAGACAAGAGGGCCGGTGCATCGGGGTTCGACCGGCCCGGTGGATCAGCCTTCGAAGGGCCAGCACGAGGACACTCATGGCACTCGTGGTTCTTCTGAGGGGAGTCAACGTCGGCGGTCACAAGACCTTCCGACCTACCGTGCTCGCCAAGCAGCTGAAGCACCTGGACGCCGTCAACATCGGTGCGGCGGGCACCTTCGTCGTTCGGCAGCGAGTCACCCGGGCGCAACTCCGCGCCGAATTGGCGCGCAAGCTTCCCTTTGATACCGAGATCGTGATCTGCCAGGGCCGGGAGGTTGTCAGGTTGATGTCTCAGAATCCTTTCGCGCAGCGGCCTGTGCGACCTGACATCGTCCGCTTCGTGAGCGTCCTGTCCCGACGCCCGCGCTCGGAGCCGTCGATGCCTCTGAGCTTTCCTTCCAGCGGCAGGTGGCTGCTGAGACTCCTCGCGAGGGAGGACCGATTCGTCTTTGGCCTCTATCGGCGCCACATGAAGGTCATCAGCCATCTCGGCATGGTCGACCGCCTCTTTGGGGTACCGGTCACCACGCGCAACTGGAATACCATTGCCAAAATCGCCAGCGTGCTGGGTAGTGAAGGGACCTCATCCAGCGGCGAGGAACGCGCTGAGCCAGAGTAGCCTCTCGAAAAAGGACGCCTTCGTCGAGTACTTCGAACGGATGGCGATGGAGTACCCCGGGAAGCGAGTTCGTTTCAAGCGGGCGATCGCTGAGGGGCACCACGTCGTACTACATTGCCACCAAAAGTGGCCGAGCGACAGGGACTGGGCTGGCATTGACATATTCCGCCTCGATGACAATGGAAAGATCGTTGAGCATTGGGATGTGCTTCAGGTGATTCCGGAAAGGTCGGCAAACGAGAACACGATGTTCTGATTACAGGACCCTGGCGCATAGCGGAGTCCGTTCATGCGGCGTTCGACCCGCACCGCCTCTCAGCCATCGCGGACGGCATAGCGGGCCCACATCGCACCGCTGTACCTTGCAGATGAATGGGGCGTGAAGCTGATTTGCAGAACCGGTAGATAGCAATTCGTCCTTGTTTAATGCGTGTCGCCAATCTGGAGCCATACATGTCAGCGCCGATCGTTTTTCTCGACATCGCCGGACCCGACCAAGTGTCACTCCAGACCTTCTATTCGACCCTCTTCGGGTGGGACGCGGGAGGGGCGGACTTTACGATTCCCGTTGGTACGCCACTCTCCGCCGCGATTCGCGAGGACCCGGCGGAGAAGCGCCTGTACATCGGTGTTGACAACATCACGGCCAAGCTCAAGGAGGTGCAGGCTCTCGGCGGATCCGTCGATGCACCGCGCTTCGAAGTCCCCGGGGTTGTCATTCTCGGGCTGTTCAAAGACCCGGCAGGCAACCCGATGGGCCTGGTCGAGATGGAGGACGGCGCTCCCAAGGTTCCGTAAGAACGACGAAGCAGACGCAGCCCCGCGACTTAATGTGACGTAGAGGCCCTCGCACTTCTTGGAGATGGATCTGATGCGCGTAGGCGTCGTCGGAGGATCGATCGCAGGCTGCTCAGCAGCGATCGAGCTGAGTCGAGCGGGACACGAGGTGACGGTGCTGGAGCGTTCGCGAGGCGGCTTGACAGGACGTGGCGCTGGAATCGGGACGCCGATAGAGACGCTGCAGACCCTGGTAGCTCGCGACCTCATCAGTGAGGCTACGCCGCGGTTTGTGGTTTCAGACCATCCCCTGGTTGGCCGGAAAGATGAGAGCGACCGCTACGGACATCGCGCCCTGACCCTGTCACTGAACATGGCCCTCCTCAACTGGGGCGACCTATGGGGCCAACTCAGGGCACGAGTGCCTAGTGCGGCCTATGTCGAGGGACGAACGATCACGGGGGCAAAGCAGGCAGACCGAGAGGTTGTGGTCTCGGCAGCGGATGGCTGGAGCGAAACGTACGACCTTGTGTTGTTCGCCGATGGGTACCGGTCTATCGGCCGCCGCACGCTCTTCCCCGACGCCGGGCTGTCGTATAGGGGCTACGTTCTTTGGCGTGGCGTACTAGAAGAGCGCCGGCTCTCCGAGACTTGGCCGCTTGAGACAGCACTGTATCGGCTGCACTACAAGGGGCTTGCAGGCAACGCGGTGTTCTATTTCGTGCCCGGAAAAGACGAATCCACGGATGTGGGAGAGCGGTTCGTCAACTGGGCGTGCTACCTCCCGGTGGCTGCGGAGGCCCTACCCGACCTTCTGGTTGACAAGAACGGACAGCGGCAAGAACACTCCTTGCCACCGGGCTCGATGCGCATTGCTGAGGAGGAGCGACTCAAAGAGATGATGAGCCACCACCTCCCGTCCTACTTCAGCGAGATCATCACTGATTCCCACGACACGTTCGTGCAGCCGATTTTCTCTGGAACGGTCCCCGCGTACGCCCGTGGACACATGGCTCTTCTGGGAGATGCCGGTGCTGTCGCCCCGCCCTTCACCGGGAGCGGTGTCTTCAAGGCGATGATGAATGCCGTGGGGCTCGCAATGGCACTTGCCGAACGGAGCTCAGTGGATCACGTACTGGAGTCCTGGAGTGCTGAACAAACCGAGCGGGGAAAGCGTTTAGCCGCGCTCGGGGCTCAGATGGAGACCGCTTTTGTATGGAAAGCACCCGACTTTTCTCAGATGACGGAATCCGAGGCGCGCGCCTGGTGGACGCGGTCAATAGCCTTCCCTGATGAGTTCACCTACGTGACCGAGCGCGAGGGACGCTCGCCGGCCTCCTAACAAGCGGTTGCACTTGAGAGGAGCGCGCGTTTTCAAACGAAGCGTTGATCTGTAAGTTCCCAACCTGCGGAGTTACGGTTAGCTGACGGCCCGCTCTTACGGCGAGTCGCCTGCAACTGTAGCGCAGAACCGCCAGGCAGCAGGTCCCCTTCTTTCGCGTACCCCACCGCGGGTCAAAATGAGGAAGCGACAAGTGACTGTTCCTGAACACACCGTGTACTACCTCGAGATCGTGACAACCGACCCCCAGGCCGTCTCGGATCTCTACAGCGAGGCGTACGGCTGGCGATTTCAGCCTATGGGACCCGAGTTGGGGCATTCGTTCGTGGCACCATTACCCGACGGCTCGCGGTGTGGCATTCGCGCCCCGTTGCACGATCAGGAGAGACCGATTGTGCGCAGCTACCTCCGAGTGATTGATATCGAGGGCGCTGTCCAGCGGGCGGCACAGCTAGGCGCCAAGATCGCTCTGGAGCCTGTAGAAATCCCCGGTCAAGGAAAGATTGCCATCTATCTGTACGGTGGAATCGAGCAGGGGCTCTGGCAGGTGCCATGAACTTCTGCCGCCAAATACGCGGCTGCACTGGCCGGTCCGCTTGGCGGCCCCAGGTGAGGCACGAGACGCTACATCATTCCACGATCACACCGAAGCGCCAGTTGATCTAAGATCGAGCTCATGGAATTCCCGGCCGTTTTGGTAACACCGCGCATGGATATCCGGACCTGCCGACCGATCTGATACACCCCATGCAACGGCGCGCCGTCACCTGTCTTCGAGCATTCGCTCGATCTCGTCATCTCGTCCCGTCAACTCCCAGCGCACGAGCGAGATCGGGATCACCCCGGCACCGGTAAACTCATCCATGAACCGCTTCAGGGTAAACTCGTCGCCTAGTTGGATGGCCCGCTCGGCCATGAGCTGCTCGATGAGCACCTTCCCGGTCACGTAGCTGGTACCGTAGCCCGGCTGTTGGAGGTAGAGGTGCTGCTCGCCGATCACGGTGTTGCCGTCGGCGGGGAGCCAGCCACGGGGCGTCCATTCAGACGCGAACTCGGACGCCTGTGCCACGGTCCACTCGTTGGCGTGGAGCATGAGGCCGCCGATGGCGCGGGCCGCCCGCTGCGCCAGCAAGATGTAGATCAGCTCCCGCACGCGAGGGCGCCCCTCGAACAACCCCGCATGCATCATCATCTCTTCCATGCCCGTGGCCAGGCCCTCCGAGCGGGCATCGTAGATGTTGGAGAGCGACGGCACGCTCCGGATCGGGCTTGGGTGTGGCTCGGCCACCATCCGCGCCAGCTCGATCCAGTGGTAGCCATGGGTCCGCATCGTCATGGCGTCGCGGTAGCTCACTTCCGAAAAGAAACCGCGCAGGCCTTCGGCGGGCGTAAATTGGCCGATCCGCGCCCTGAGCGCGGGAGCCATGTAGTCTTTCACCGTCACGATCTCCTCGCGCTCCAGGAACGCCACGAACTCATCCACCGCGGCGTTGAAGACCCGATCGTATTCTTCGGCGCTCGCGACGCGGGACAATTGGGGCAACCGTCGATTGCGATGCTCCTCGAGCCGCAGAGACGCATGCGCCCGCGCGAGCTCGCGATACATGATCGTGAGCTGTTCCTCCCAGCTATACGGCACCAGGTGGACGTTCCGGAGATACCAGGTGTAGTTGTCCCTCCCCACGCCGGAGGGCCCGGTCTTGGATGGCAGTTGCCGCTCGAGCCATAGGCGAAACTCGTCCGTGGCGACCCGCGCACGTTCGATCGCGGCATCCAGCTCGGCGCTGGTGCCCGACACCCGATTCGCAAAGGCCTGGAGATCCCCGCTCTGCCCTGCCATGTTCCGGATGCCGCCCCGCCACAGATCCGCTGCATCCTCGACCAAGTTTTCCCGTGCTTGCTCGAGCACTGCGGGGATGGCTCCGATTCGCTGGGCCAGCGCCGCCGCATCGCTCGGTGACAGCGGGTAATCGTAGAGCCAGAGATCGATCCAGCCGTGAATGACCGGGCCTTCGTGCGCCGGCACGTCACTCTGGTCCTCGAAGATCATCGTGTAGAAGGCGGGATTGCGTGCCCAGGGTCTGCGGAGGCGGTGATCGAAATCGAGACCGTTCATTTCGGCACGCACGAGGTGATGGTCGATCTGTTGTGCTACCGGCCAGGCGCTCGGATCGATGGCGGCGAGGCGCCGCCGGTACGCCGCGAGCTCGCGGGCCTGTGCGGCCATCCCATCTCGGGTGTAGTCCGGCACGCCGTCCACGAACTCGGGGCGCTCGAACTCGCGCCATTCTTCGAACAACGCCACGAGGTCGTCGTAGCTCGTGCTTTGGACCGGCTGGTCGGAGCTGCATCCAACGGCGAGGAGGGCTGCAGTGAGAAGGACGAGGCCTCGAGGGAAGCAAAACGGGAACATGGCGTGGGACTCCGAGATCGAGGGAGGGGGAGGACCTAATCGTCGCATTCATACGCGCCGGCTGTCAAACGGTAACCATGCCTGGGGGTGGTATCTCGCCAGCTCTCCTGGTGGCATTTCGAGATGCACTGCTCTGCGTGTTGCATTGCTGCAACTCTTGTCATCATATGTTCGGCTCAACACGTTCGCAAAACACAGAGGCGACACAGCCCTAGGAATGTCCTCGTCGCGGCTGGACCCACCGAACTCGAGGGAGAGAAACATGAAGAGAGGAACCGCATGGATCGCCACAGGCCTCGCCGCGGGCCTCGCCATGGGATGCGCCGAGACGCCAACCGCGCTGGATCAGGACCAAGAGCTCCCCGAGGTCGCGTTTTCCCACAGAGGCCGCGGAGGCTCCTCGATCGACCAATCGCAGCCCCTCGCGGACGCGGGCGCAACGTTCACGATCGCGGTCGGTGGAAACTCCAATCAGCTCGTGGCCCAGCTCTTCACCTCTGGCGTTACCGGAAAAATGCGCGAGCTCGAGGTACCGGTGGCGTGCGCTGACGGCATGCTGGTGGCTGAGATTCGTGATGTCGTTGCGGGGCTGCCTGGGACTATGGTCATTCGGAGCGAGACATTCGATCCCTCGGACTTGACCACATTCATTCCGGGCGTGGCCACGTTCAGCGTGCTGCCATTCAGGCCGTCGCCCGACCTCGTGGCGGGGACGCAGTACGCCATGGTGTTCGACAATCCCACCGGATCGTGCGGCATGCTGCCCGGTCCGCTTGGGGATCCGTACGCCGGTGGAGACGGATATGCGTTCGACGATGTGAACGGTCAGTGGGTTCCCATCGAACTGGGCACGGGACGTTTTGATATCCCGTTCTACACGTACATGCGGTGAGGTGTCCGCCACGTAACGGTGTCCGGCTGTTGGAACCCCCAATTGGCAACTGACGGTAGCGGCCTGGGTGAGTTCAAACGCGAGTGCTGGAGGATCACGATGAACCACCCCATCCCGTGTGCTGCCGTCCCGGCCATCGCGCGACCCCGTGGCGCGAATGCCGCACGCGATGACCCTGGCTGGCGAGAGCTACCGACGCTGAGACACCCCCTCAACCAACGCCGACCCGCTCGACGATCCGGTGGAAACGCGAATCCGTTCTCAAGAAATCGAAACCTGGATCGTGCGCCAGCATCAGCAGCCAGAAGTCGCGCTCCGCGAGGGAGCGCTCGAGCCAGGCAAAGGTGGCGTCCAGATCGCGAAGCCCGTAATGCACAGTGGCGATCGCGAACGGTGGCACGTACTCACCTCTCGCTCTGTCTTGGAGCTCGGCGAGGACGGCGCGCGCTTCCGACTCCTGTCCGATACGGGCCAACAACCCACCGAGGTTGGCGAGCGGCCAGAAATGGCGGTTCGAGAGCTCGACGGCGGTCTGAATCCCCTCGAACGCCTCCTTCACCCGTTTTTGTTGAAGCTGCGCGAGCGCCATCCATCGGTGCGCCTCGCTGTACCCGGGTGACAGCTCGATGATGGTGCGGCAATGCGCGATGGCCTCGTCGAAGCGGCGGGCGAGGTAGCTGGTGACGGCAAGGTTGCTTTGGGCCCACATCGAGAGTGGGTCGATCTCCACGGCGGCCCGGACGCGGCCGATTGCTTGGTCGAACAGGCCGAGCGCCCCGAAATAATAGCCGTAGCACGACTGGGCGATCGGATCGCTCGGTTTGAGTTCGACCGCCCGGTTTAGCTGCTGCAGGGTGTCCTCTGGATTCCAATCGTACCACAGGCTCACGTTCGCGAGGACGGTGTGGGCCTCGGCGAGCGTTGGATCGAGCGCCAGCGCCCGGCGGGCCGCGTTCCGCGCCTCCGGTCCGCCCTCCCGAGGTGGGACGGCCGCGTACAGGGTCAGGAGGAAGTGCGCCTCGGCGACCCCAGCGTGCGCCAGGGCGAACTCGGAGTCTTTCTCGAGCGCGCGACGGTAGTACTCCATCGCCTTCCACATTCCCTCGAGCCGCTGGTTGAGGAAGTAGCGGCCCTTGAGATACAACTCGTATGCGTCGACGGACGTCGTCGTTCGATGCGGTTTAGTAGTGATCGGATGTAACCAATCGGCGAGCGCGCTCGTGAGCGCATTGGCAATCGCGGAAGCGATCTCGTCCTGGATCGCGAAGACATCCTGCAGCTCGCGGTCGTATTCATCGGACCAGAGTTGGTAACCGTCCGAGGCGTTCAGGAGGCGGGCGGCGATCCGCACTCGTCTTCCCACGCGGCGCACGCTCCCTTCCAGAACGGTGTCCACGTTGAGCCGCCGTCCGATCTCCCGCACGTCGACCTGCTGCCCCTTGAACGCGAACGACGAGGTCCGTGCGGCTACGCGGAGCGAGCGCACCTGGGCCAACCGATTCAGGATCTCCTCCGTCACCCCATCCGAGAAGAACTCGCTCCCGGATTCTTCGCTCATGTTTGCGAAGGCGAGGACCGCCACCGATGGTGTCGCGGCAGTCACGACGACCTCTCCCAAACCCGCCGTCAGGAGCGCCGCCCCGCTCAGGGCGTGCAACACCTCCTCGGCCGATTGGGGTCGGTCATTCGGCTCCTTGGCCAGACAGCGCATCACGAGGTCGGTGAGCGCAGCAGGGAGGTCCGCGCGCCGCGCCGTGATTGGCGTCGGTTCCTCGACCACCTGGGCCGCCACGACTGCCTGCGCTGATGGGCCGTGGAACGGCGGCTCCTCGACGAACATCTCGTAGGCCATGCAGCCGAACGAGTACAGATCGGCCCGGTGATCGAGGATCGGATCGCCGGTGACCTGCTCGGGTGCCATATAGGCCGGGGTGCCGATAGAGAATCCCGGGCTCGTGAGGTCCGTGGCTGTTTCATCGCGGGCGCTGGCAAGTGCTTTCGCGAGTCCAAAATCGGTCACCGTGGCGCTGTTCCCGGTCAGCAGGACGTTGTGAGGCTTGATGTCGCGGTGGATCACGCCTCGTCCGTGGGCGTACGCAAGGGCGCGCGCCACGTCTCGCAGGATCCCCACGGCCACGGCCGCGGGAAGGGCGCCCTGGCGGGCGAGCCGATCCGCCAGCGACTCTCCGTCGACCAGCGGCATCGTGTAGTACGGCAACCCCCCGGACTCGCCGGCCGCGAATACCGGCACGATCTGCGGGTGTTGGAGACTCGCGGTGATCGTGATCTCCCGACGGAAGCGCTCGATGTTCACACCCTCTCCCAGCTCTGGAGCCAGGAGTTTGATGGCGATCCGGCGGTCGAGCGCAACGTCCAACGCCACGAAGAGGCGCGACATCCCGCCGCCCCGGAGCTCGCGCTCCACGACGAAGCCCTCACCCAGCGACTCCTGAAGGCGCTCCTTGAGCGTGTCGGTCATTCTGTTGGCCTTCGTCTTGTCGACCATTTTTGCGATATATCGGGCCGTCTCGAAACGTAGGGGCGGCGTGACCGAGCGAAGCGAGGCCAGCCGACACCCGTGATAGTGCTACTCGGTGAGGAGATAGTCGAGAGTGTGAGGCCAATCTGAAGGTGCCGGCAGGGTGCGACGACGGGATCGGTTGATCCGAGGGCTGCGCCTACGGGGGCGTCTGCCCGCGTCGTTTGGTCAGCAGTCGTTCGGCAAAGTCGACGCGCTCTTCGAGATCGGCCACCTGCTCGGCCTGCATCCGTACCAATTCGGCCATCTGCTCCCGATGGCGTTGCTCCATCGACGCCACACGCTCCTCGAGGCGCGGGGTGTCGAGACCTTTGCCGAGTCGGGCCGCGCGCGCGGTACCACACCGGGATCGAGGAAGCGGCGACGAGGATGCCCCCTATCACCGCCGCTGTGGACGCATCCTGAGGGGTCCCATCCACCCCAAACCCGATGAGCATGACACCCACCAGCGACCTGGCGGCGACCTGAGCGGCGAGCTTGGCCCGTTCACGCCACATGCGGCGTTGGCTCGTGTCGTCCGGCGCTGCGGATCCGGTCGCCACGGGATAGGCGCAGGCCGGACACGCCGCCGCGCTGCTCGAGACCTCGCGGCCGCATTCCGGACATTCGATCAGAGCCATCTGTGCCTCCGGATGCGGGGCTCCCTGGGGCTTGGCCTCTGTACGGTCATTGGGGCACTCGAGTTTCCGAGTTCGCGATGACACGTAGGGCGTGGCCCAGCAGGCCGGGGGCGGACTCGCAACTCGGCCTGGTCTTCAACCACCCAGCGTGTTTGCTGGCTCCACCGAAAACGGGATGACGGCGTCACGGCGACCGACGCGGGTCTGCATCGGTCTCGAAGGTCAGGCTCCGGACGATCGTTTGCTTCCACTCCTCCATCTGGTCTCGATGCCTCACGTGTCCGCGGTAGGCGACGACGGCGACGGTGGGGCGATCATGATCGAAGACCATCGCGGCGCACTGCGCCACGCTCTCGTCGGGCATGCACGTGAAGCCCCGCACGGTATGCCAATATCCCTGTGGCGTGGAACCATCCTCGTCCACATAGACGTGCACGTCACCCCCGGTGTTCAGCGCGGAATCGGCGGCGAGGGCGCTCAAGAACAGGTTGCCAACGGTGCGCGCCGCGTCTCGTGTCAGTCCGCCCCCCGTGGGAGGATGGAACGCAATCTTGGTGGGTGTGGCGATTTGCACCACCTCCATCAGAGGTCCCACCATGATGTTCAGCTCCATCAGGTATGCCGGGTTACGCAACCTGACGACCTGCACAGCCCCGAACGTGTCCACGCGCGCATCGAGATCGGGGGGCCGCGAGAACACGACGCCGGCGGCGTTGAAGAGTTCCGGATGCTCCAAGGGTTCCATGGGTCAGTGAGAAGCGGCGTGTAATGGGTAGGAGTAAGAGACAGCGAGAGGTACGAAGCCGGAAGGGGTACGGAGAATAGGAGCACCGATCCGTGGCCGGCGTATGTATGGTGAGCAGATCGCTCGGAAGGAGGGCTGATCGACGATGGTAACCAATGCCGAGCGCACGTGCCCGGCGTTCACCGCGTTTTGGGGACGCGGCGTAGGTTGCGGGTCGTTCATGCCCGGGGCGGGATTCGAACCCGCACGGGGACTAAGCCCCAAGGGATTTTAAGTCCCTTGCGTCTGCCCATTTCGCCACCCGGGCCACAGCGTTCTCCTGTATCAAACTTACCTGCCTTCCACGCCGGTTGCGAAAGTCCATTGCCCCTCGTGATGCCGGGCCAACGAACGCCCTGACCGAGTTGCGCCTACCTCGCGGAGGCGTAGGTTCGAACGGAGGTCACTCCTCGACGTCATGGCCATATCTCATCAGCAAGTCCTCGGCGTCTTCCCGCTTGGCGCTGCACTCCTCCTTGCAGGGTGTTCCAAGGCGACGGTCAGCCGATATCAGCCCGGCCCGTTAGCAGAGCCGGTACCCCAGATATTCGTGGTGCTTCCTGTCTTCTTCGAGCTTCCATCCGGCGCCAACAGCTGGGATTCCCGCCAAACGAGCTTCACCGTCGAGGAAACCGCCGAGCTCGACGAAGCAGAGGCCCGCATCGTGGAGCGGTTGTCCCCCGCACTGCCGCAGACAGCCGTGATCTCCCCGCGTTCCTCTGAAACGCTCTTGTGGGAGGCGGCAGGCGACTCCATGACGCCCACGGCTACTGGTTTTCCGAAACTCGCGATGCAACTCGCCAATGAGTTTCACGCGGACGGCGTGGTCGTCTGCTCGGTGTCCGGCTTGGAATTCGTCGAAGGAGAGAAAGGGTTTTGGCAGACCGACATTCCCGAGACTACGGGCCGAGTGGAGCTTTCACTGTATCAACCAAACGGCCGCGTGGCGTGGACACTGGTAGCAGATACCAAGAAGATCTTCACCCTGGGACGGACACCCAAGTTCGTGGACTTCGTCGACTTCGCCATCAAGGAAATGGTGCCGGAGATTGAGCGGATATATCAGGCGCCCAACTAGGCGCTGACCGCCACCCGAGATCCCTGCGCGGGAGGTCCTCCGCCCACGTTGACCGCCACGCCCCCCGCACCCTCAATCACTCCGCTCGCTCGGCGACACCCAATCCCGCGGCAATTCCCCCTTCCCCTCTGCCTTCGCAACGATGTCGGCAACACTCTGCACAATACGATCATCGAACTCCCGACCGCGTTGGCGAGCCTCGACGCGCAACGCGCGCACGAACGGCCGCATCGATCGAGCCTTCCCGAGCCCTTGAACCGCGGTCATCAGAGCCTGCAGCTGGCGCTCCACCGCCTCGAGCTTCGGGACCGGTGCAACCACCCGCCCGTCGCGTACGGTCTCCGCGTCGCCCCACGCCCGAAGCAGCTCACGTGCGGACGCCACGATCTCGCCAAATGCCGACACCTCGAGGTAGGACTGCCACTCGCCGAGCCAGGCTGCAGCGCCTGCACTGGCCTCCCAATCTCGTTGGTGGGATTCGTCCAACTGCGCCACGCGCTCGATCTCGGACCTGGGGATCCGCCATTCCCGACCGACTTTATCGCCTTTCAAATGGGGCGGCTCGGCAGCAAGCCAGTTCAGCACTGTATTGCGGTGCACACCCAGGAGCTCGGCTGCTTGCTGTGCGTTCAACGTGGACTGCTGGGCATGGCCAGCGCCATGCACTATACTATGCTTATTCATACGCACAGGATATGCATTTTGTTGTAACATGGCAAGGAGGAAACACTTACTGCCATGTTCCCTTCCCAGCCTAGATGGCGACCGCCGCGCTGGGCGGCGCGGCGGCCCGGAGCACTCCCGCTGATCCCACCACACCGGCGCTTCTCAGCAACACACTCAACGTCTCGAACGACGCCCGATGTGGCGACGAGCGGCGCCAGGCGAGAGCAACCGTGCGGGACGGCTCGGGCCGTACAAACGGGGGCACCGCGAGGTGGCTCCCGTCCAGGCGGCGACCACCGGTCGCCATGAGCGGAAGCAGCGTCAGCCCTACGCCGTGCTCGACCATCTGGATCAATGTGCCCAGGCTGGTCGCTCGGAAGTCTCCCAACTCGCAGGCACCGGCCGCGTCGCAAATGACCGACGTCTGCTCCCGGAGGCAATGCCCGTCTGCGAGCAGGAGCACCTCGGCGCCGTGAAGATCGGCAGCTCGGAGACGCTTCCGGCGAGCGAGCGGATGGTCGGGCGGCATGGCGACGACGAAAGGATCCTTGAACAGCCCGGTGGTCTCGAGATCGCCAAGCTCCGACTCCAGGGCAACGAGGGCGAGATCGACCTCGCCTTCCCCTACCAGCTCCACGCGCCGCTGGTGGCCTCGGCTATAGCTCGCGGCGGTGATAGTTTTTCTCCGCATCGGCTTCGCCCCGATTCCAGTCCCATCACAAGGCGCTGCGCATTACGACCAATCCCGGTCCACGTCGTAGATGACGAAACTCATCGTCCTCTTCGTCACGGCGTTCGTGGACATGGTGGGGCTCGCCATTGTGCTGCCCCTCCTGCCCTACTACGCCACGGATTTCGGGGCCAGCGCCGCGATCGTCGGCCTCCTGGTATCCGCATTCTCCGTGGCGCAACTGGCGTGCGCTCCCTACTGGGGTCGGTTCTCTGACCGGTATGGTCGTCGGCCGGCCATCCTCACCGGGCTCCTCATTACGGCCGTGGCGTATGTGGTTTTCGCCTTCGCCGATTCGGTGCTGCTGTTGTTGCTCTCGCGGGTCGTGCAGGGGCTGGGTGGCGGCACGATAGGCGTCGTCCAGGCGTACGTGGCGGATGCAAGCCCGGCACACGAGCGTACCAAGAGTCTGGGCTGGCTCTCGGCGGTCACGAGCCTGGGCGCCGTCGTGGGACCGGCCTTGGGGTCTCTCACGGTCTCTCTGGGCGGACAAGCGGCCCCCGGCCTCACCGCCGCCGCCCTCGCAGGACTCGTCGCCGTATTCGCATGGGAATTCCTGGGAGAATCACCCAAAGACGCCGACGGCACGGAACACGACGGGGCGCCGGCAGCGTCCGAGCTCGAGGCCTTCGGCACGGTCGTGCGCCAGTGGAGAGAACCCGCCCCGCGGCTCATATGGATCTACGCCATCGCGATCGGCGCGTTCTACGGCACGGTCCCCGTCATGCCCATCCTGCTGGAGGCGCGTCTCGGGATCACCGAACATACGGTGGGCTACGTGATCATGTATCTGGGCGGAATGGGCGTGCTGGTGCGCGCGCTCGTCCTTGGCAAGATGGTGGATCGGCTTCGCGAAGCGCGATTGTCTCGCCTGGGTATTCTGCTGCTCGCCGTGGGACTCGCGCTCATGACGGTGACTCGCTCCTACCTCGTGCTGGCAGTCTCTCTCACCCTCATGCCCCTCGGCACGGCCTTCCTCTTTCCCTGCATCACCGGCCTTCTGTCTCGCGTGGTCTCGAGCCGTGAGCGAGGCCTCTACATGGGGATGCAGCACACCTTCGGTGGCATCTCCCGTGTCGCCTTCCCGATGGGGGCCGGCTTGGCCATGGATCACCTCGGGCTTGGCATTCCCTTCCTGATCGCCGGCGGGCTCGTCCTGGCGACCCTTCCGCTGACGAGCACGTTGTCCGATTACCTGGGAGACCCGTATCAGCCGCCACCACCGGCCGAGCGACTCAGTGCGGCCGATGTGACGGCGGAGTTGCCCATCGACCCCGACGACTGGTCGTAGAGGGTTTGGCCCGAGTTGTGCTAGATTGCGCGCACGTCTCCCGCAGATGCGGTCTTCATAGAACCGACACACGAGCCGAGATCCAGTACGCCGTCATGTTTGACAACATCCGTCAGGATCTTCAGCGCGCGCGCCGCGTCAACAGCCACAGCCTCTGGAACGAGCTGACCAATCCCGGTACCCAAGCGGTGATGGTGTATCGCTTTGGACACTGGGCCACCAAGCTCCGGATCCCGGTGATCCGCCACATCCTCATCCTGATGTACATCCCATTAGCCTGGTTCATCCGAGGCTTCGCGGGCGTCAACATCCCCACCCAGGCGGAGATAGGGCCGGGACTGTGCATTCACACTTGGTCCGGGGTATTTCTCCCGCCCGGCAAGATCGGCAGCAACTGCCTCGTGCAGCACGGCGTCGTGATCAACTGGGGCGTCAAAGAGATTGGCGACCGCGTCCGGTTTGGCCCAGGCGCCAAGGTCATCAAACCGGTCCGGATTGGCCATGGCGCCTACATCGGAGCCAATGCCGTGGTGATGGACGACGTCCCGGACAACGCCGTGATGGTGGGGATCCCTGCCCGGGTGGTGAAGATTCGGGGCCAGCGCATGGACAGCGATGCCCTGGAGGAGAACGAGGCGGCAGCAAGTTAGGGGCGGGGAGGCTGCACTCTCACATCCCTCCGTCCACCTCTTCCCCCTGCCCTCCGGCAATCGATGATCCCGGTTTGGCCGCGCCCGCGCCTTCTAGGAATGAGGCAACACAGACCCTAGGAGAACCTGGATGCTCCGCATCCCCACGCGGGAGCGGGCGTGATTGAGTGAGGAGGGCCACTAGGGAGCAAAGCACTGAGGCCTCCCGCTGCTTATTTGATGAGGAGCATCCTCTGCACCACCGGATACAGCCATTCCACGCCACGCTCGGTGACCACGGCATCGTCTTCGATGGGGATTCGCACCTTGGCACCGTCCCATTCGGGGGCCTTGGTATAGGCAAAGAATTCAATGGAGAAGAGGTTGCTGGGTTTGATCTCGTAGGTCATGCGGACTGGATTGAAAAAGGCGATCGAGGGCCCGACCCCGTGCCCAAGATTCCCCACGGAGTGGGAGCCCACGACCACGTCGGTCCGGTCGAGATCCGTGGGCCGGTTGAACTCGATGACGCCAAAGCCCCGCTGATCGAGAGCCCGGTTGATCAAGTGCCACGTTTCCCCGGCCGTGCGGCCCGGCTTGATCGTCGCCTTGACGACGTCCCGGACGGCAAGGGCCTGCCGAAAGGCGTGTTGCAGCCCCGGCGGGGCGGCGGTCTCGCCGTCGCGCAGCACGTAGGCGATGCGCTTGACGTCCGTGCACAAGTTCAAGTAACACACCCCCCAATCGATCATCAGCAGGTCTCCTCGCTGGATGATCCGATCCGAGGAGACGGCTTCGATCCCCGACGGTCCGGTGATGTAGACCGATGGCATGTCGAACGACGATCCCAGACCCCGCACCAGCAGCTGATCCCACATCCACCACGCGACATCCTCCAGCGTCGTGACCCCCGGCGTGACGACCTCGTTGGAGAACGCGCGTTCGGCAATGGTCCGGGACATCTCGCCGGCCTCACCGAACGCCACGAGTTCAGACGCCACACGCCGCGAGCGAAAATCCGAAATGAGCTCTTCTGCGGATACCACTCGCACCGCGTAGGTTGCACCCAACGCTTCGACGAGCGCCTCGTAACTCGTGTGCGAGAGCCCGTCCGCGGCTCCGATGGCCTGGGACATGTTTACCCCGATTCGCGCCGGATCCCTCACGGCCACGAACGCGCGAAGATCGAACGCGCCCCCGATCACGGTGTCATAGACACCACACCCCTCGAGCATCCGACCGCCCACTCCAGCAGCCACCCGCTCGATCCGCTCACCGCCCCGATCTGTGAAGATGTAGTAGGCCGTCCCACCCACGTATCCTCGTCCCAAATCCTCCCACAGCGGGTCCAACAGGCCTTCCTTCATCACGGTGATCCACATATCGATTCCGTTTTCCCGCATGGCCTCAGGCAGGACGAGGTCGAACTTGTCCGCTCGAATCTGACACAGTCGTTCCCAGCGACGACGCGATTCCTGGGCCGTCGCGGGCTCGAGGGCGATGACGCCTGACAGCGTCATGAAGATCACGATCGACCAAACCCAGCGAGCCATCACGGTCCTCCCCTCCTGAGGGAATCTCGGCGCGAGCCTGCAGCCAGCGGTGTCACAATCTACGACAGCGCTGTCCCGCGCGCCTTCCGGCTCCCCCTACCTCGGCACTCGTCGCCATTCCCTTTGGCGTGGGGCCCACGAGATGCTAATTTCCCGCCAGCAGGACGAGCGTCACTTCGGCAAAGACGAGAGGCGAAGCTTCGTGAGCGTCATCGAGAGCTTCAACGAGGTCGTGGAAATCGCACGATCCCTGGGCCATGCGGAGTTGAAGCGTGCTCTCCGAGCGGTTCGCGAGGAGCTCAAGGTCCTTCTAGACGAGATGAAGGAACTGCGCGAACAAAATCGCGAGCTCCTGACCCGTCTCGAAGCGGAGGGAAAGACGATCGCTCCCAAACGGAGCGTGAAGTTCGAACATGGCACATACTGGCAAGTGGACGACGCCGGCATCATGCGCGGCCCTATGTGCGCGAAGTGCTGGGAATCACGCCAGGAGCTGCACCGCTGCATGAAACAGATGCAGTATTTCTTTATGTGTTCCAAGTGCGGTGCCGTGGCACGGCTCCCCGGCGTCAAGCCGGCCTGAGTCCGTGGCCGCTCGCCCGTTCACGCCGGCGTGGGCTGTCAACCTCCGCGATGCCATCAACGCCAGCGATGAATACCGAGAGGCCGGACGCACCTGGGCGTGGCCCCTGGCCCTGGTGCTGGATCCCCACCCGAACCTGGATTATCCCGATGCCGTTGCGGTGGTCCTCGACCTCAAAGACGGGATCTGTCACCGCGTAACGTGCGAGCCGGCCGTCTCCGTGGACGCCCCATTCACGGTCCGGGGCGAGTACGAGGTCTGGAAACGCGTCATGCTCGGTCAGCTCGACCCCATCGCCGCCATCGTACAAGGCAAGTTGCGTCTCACCGGCTCGCTCGGCACCGTGGTGCGACATGTTGGCGCCGCCCAAGCGCTCGTCGAGTGCGCAACGCGAGTTCCCACCGAGTTCCCAGACGAGCGGTAGCCAGCCACACACCCACTTGTGACAAACATCACAGCTCGCGTTTGGACCTCGTATTTGTGGTCCGAACGTTGGGCGACTGCACCGTTCTCATGCATGGTCTCTGGGCAATTCGCCACACGCATGCAACAATGTGACAGCTGTCACAAAGCGTCTAAGCTGAAAGGGTTTCGCGACTTTCGCGTCCGCGTCGTCCACCGTTTCGGGGCACCCGTCTTGCAACGTCGCAGCGGCACACGCACCACACGGGGAGCAACCACATGTTGAAGGTCACAAACCACCCCCAATGGGTCGAGACGCTCGATGCTGCACTCGAGCCGTTGCAGGCGGAGATCCTCGACTTGCCGGTCGTCGTTCGCGCATCCGACAACACGCTCGAAGAAGCGATGATTCGGAATTTCTGTGTTGAATTCTATCCGATCATCCGCGACTTCCCCTACTGGCTAGAGGTTCTGATGAAGCGGTCACCCACGGAAGGTCATGCCTTCTTCCGTGACAATATTCGGGTGGAGCGACGCCATGGCGCGATGTGGCGTGCTATGGGCGATGGGTTTGGTGTCCCCTCGGAGTGTTTCGAGGGCTACATCCCATCCAACCCGGCGGTGAACACGTTTCACAACTTCCTGACGGACATCGGGGCCAACGGTCCGTTTGCGACGGCCGTGGCGGCCACCAACTACGCCGTCGAGGGAGTGGCGCAAAAGATCGCCACCAAGGCCCTGCAGGGCCTCCAGTACAACGAACGGCTTGGCAAGCGCGGTCGTTGGTGGCTCGAGGAACACGCCAAGTACGACGACGAGCACCCCATTCTGGCAATGGAGCTCATCAAGTCGTGCATCGACGAACACGATGCGGAGATTTCCAATCTCCACGATGCTTCCATGCGAAGCCTCGAGTTTTTGCACGACGCGATGAAAGAGAGCTACCACGCGTAGCCCACATGGCCGGGACTGCTCGCCGCCCCTCGCGTAAGGACTCCGCCAAAGCCCGTCATCCCACGCGCGGACGTTTGGCCCGGAGTATCGTGGCCAGTTCCCCTGATGCCATCATCGTCACGGGAATGGACCGCCGAGTGCTGGATGCCAACGACGCAGCAGCAGAGTTGTTTGGCCGAGCCCTCGAGGATCTGATTGGTGCCGAGGTCGATGGGCTGGTGATCGAGGAGGAACGCGGGGTCGTCGCGCGTCACGAACGCGAAGCGCTCCGCGGCTTCCCACAGCGATACGAGACCAGAATTCTCGTGGGTGACCGGACCCAGCGGACCGTGGCGGTCGCCTCCGCAGCGCTGCAGGAAGATGATGAAGTCGTCGGAACCGCAGCCACCTTGCGGGACATTACCGATGACCATCTTGCATACGAGAAGATCGCCCGATCCGAGAAACGATATCGGAGTCTGATCGAGTCGGCGAGCGACGCGATCGTGACCCTCGATGGTGCGGGCCGGTTCACCACCGCCAATCAAGCCGCTGCCGACATCTCGGGCTACGATCGAACCAAACTCGTCGGGCTATGGTTTGCCCCGATGGTCCCGGAAAGCGAGCTGCCCAAGGCACTCAAGGAGTTTCAAAAGGCCCTCGCCGGCGAAAGCGGCCAGTTCGAGACCGCGTTCTTTCGCAAAGACGGCGAAGTCCGATACATCTCCACCACGTACTCCTGCACGCGTCCGGGCGAAGAGGTGTTGTGCCTCATCCGTGATGTGACGGAAGAACGCCAGCTCCAGGAGCAGTTGATTCAGTCCGAGAAGATGGCCGCAATCGGCCAGTTGGTCAGCGGCGTTGCCCACGAGCTCAACAACCCGCTGGCGAGTGTATCGGCCTTTGCGCAACTGATGCTAGCTGACCCGAAGCTATCGCAAGAAGGCCGGCAATCCGCGGAGATCATTTCGAAAGAGTCGCAACGCGCGGCTCGAATCGTCAACAACCTGCTCACGTTCGCTCGCCAACACAGCGCGGAGAAGGTGTCCGCCGATATCAACAAAGTGCTGGACGACACCCTCGAGTTGCGAGCATATGAACTCAAGGTGCGCGGTATCGACCTCGTGCGAGATTACGATGAGGCCGTGCCGCTTACGATGGCGGACGTGTATCAGCTCCAGCAGGTCTTTCTCAATCTGATCACCAACGCCGAACATGCCATGGAAGCCACGGACAGGCAGCGTCATCGGCTGACGGTACAAACGCGGGTGCACGAGCACACGATCCGCGTGACGATTCAGGACACCGGGAGCGGCATTCCTGCAGGGTCGCTCGAGCGCATCTTCAACCCCTTCTACACGACCAAACCCACCGGAGCCGGCACGGGATTGGGGCTCTCGATCTCCCTGGGAATCGTCAGCGAGCACGGGGGACGGATTTGGGCCGACAACGGCCTCAAGGGGGGTGCGCGATTCTACGTCGAGTTGCCGATCGTGCAGCCTTCGTACGAGGATCTCCACCAGGAGAATCCGAGCATCACCGTATCGGTCCCGGGCCTTCGCGTCCTCGTCGTCGATGACGAGGAGCCGCTCCGCATCGCGCTCGAGCGCTTTCTCAGCGGCGAGGGCCATTCGGTACACGCGACGGGGAGTGGAACGGACGCGCTGGAGTGTGTGGCCACGCAAACGTTCGATGCGGTGATCCTGGACATGCGGATGCCCGACATGTCGGGAAAACAATTCTTCGAGCGGCTACGCGAACGATGTCCCGAGCTCGCGTGCAGAGTCATTTTCACCACGGGCGACACGGTGAGCACGGAGCTGCGGACGTTTCTCCAGCAATCCGGCCAGCCGTTTGTGGCCAAGCCGTTCAAATTCGAAGATATCGTTCAGGTGTTGCCGCGAGTATCAGCCGCCGCCTGAACGACCGGTCCACCATACCCCGGGGAGGCCCTCTCGACGGCAGTCGCCGCGCCTCTCCGGGGATCCCCCTTCCTCAGGCTCGATCAACCTCCGCGTCTTTCAACCTTCCCTCGGTCCGACGTTTTCCTTTCCGACCTTCCCACTTGCTGACGTTCTAACTGACCCCCACACCGGCGATCCCGCCGGGCACCGATCGGCGTGGCTTGGCCGGCGCCTCGATGGGGAGTCCCTGGAGACCTGGATAGGCGTCCAGAAAGGCAGCCACGACCGTGGCATCGAATTGCGCCCCAGCCTGAGCGCGCAGTTCGGCGACGGCGTCCGCCGGGGGGACCGCGGGCCGATAGGGCCGACCCGAGGTCATCGCATCGAAGCTATCGCACACCGTGACGATCCGGGCATGCAGCGGAATGGCGTCGCCGAGGAGTCCATCGGGGAAACCACGGCCATCCATCCGCTCGTGATGCGAGCGCACAATGGCCAGGGCCGCGGGCGCATTCTTGAACAATGGCGCGAGAATGCGTTCGCCGATAACGGTGTGTTGCGTGAGGTGCTCATATTCTCGATCGGTGAGCCGCCCGGGCTTGAGAAGGACAGCTTCACGCACGCCGATCTTGCCGACATCGTGGAGCTCGGCACCGAGCTCGATGAGCTCCACATCCAGCTCGCTCAAGCGCAGGGCCCGGGCCGTCTGGCCCGCATAGGCGCTCACGCGCGCCGAATGGCCGCGGGTGTAGGGATCTTTCGCTTCGAGCGCATCGACGACCGCCTGAACCCCTTCGAGAAACAACTCCTCGATCCGTCGGGCTTGCTGCTCGACGAGTTCGGTCAAGTGGCGTTGGTAGCGGCGATTCTCCACCACGAGGCGGCGCCGTTCGAGCGCGTGGGCGATCCGCGCACGCACCTCTTCGATCTGGAACGGTTTCGTGATGTAGTCCATGGCCCCGCGCCGCAGGCAGGCAACGGCGGTCTCGAGTTCGGCCACCACCGTTACGAGAATCACCGCAACATCGGGCCACCGCTTGTGGATCAGGGTCAGGAGAGTCGCTCCGTCCAGATGCGGCATCCGCAGGTCGGTGAGCACCATCTCCACCGCCCGCCGCTCCAACACTTCCAGCGCTTCCGCCCCCGAGGCGGCCTCGAGACAGCGATACCCCGCCCCGCCCAGCACACGCACGAGCGAGCGCCGCAGATCAGGTTCGTCATCGACGACCAGACAGGTGATATCGGGCTGGAGCATCGCCTCAGGATAGGAGGGGGCGGGTTCGTATTGCTGTGCGGTCTTTCACAAGAGCCCCCAACCCCCCGGGGGGGCGGCCCTCGCCCAGGCCGCGGCCCCGAGTATGTTTGGTGCCGTGTCCTCCACCTCCCGCATTGCCGCGCGCCAGCGGGCATTCGCGGCCTATCTGAGTCGACGGGCCGACGCGGTACTGGCCTACCTGACCCAGCGCGGCATCGACGAGACGACCCTCCTCCTCGGGTTCGCCGTCGCCATTGGCACCGCCGTCGGCCTGGCCGTGATCGTGTTCTACAAGTTGATCGATCTGGCCCAGGCGGCTGCTCTGCGCGTCGCAGCGGGGCTGACGGGCCTCGGGAGCCTCTCCATCGTTCTGGTGGTGCTCGTCGGGATCGTGCTCACCCGTCTCCTCATCCGCTACGGCGCCGGCGATTCCGACGGCGAGAACGTGGCCGACGTGATGCGGGCCGTGGCCAAGCGGGGGGGCGTCATCGACGCCTGGCGCGTAGGCGTCAAGACCGCCGGGGCCGCGGTGGTCATCGGTACGGGGGGATCGGTGGGGGCCGAGGGACCAGTCGCCGTGGCCGGGTCCGCCCTGGGCTCTCGGATTGGCCGGTTCTTTCGCTCCGGGCCCGGCCGGCTCAGACTCCTCGTCGCATGCGGCGCTGCTGCGGGAATCTCTGCCGCCTTCAACGCACCCATTGCCGGCGTCTTTTTCGCCTTGGAGAAGGTGATCGGCACCTTCGGCGTGCATGCCTTTCCGCCCATTCTGGTGGCGTCCGTCATCTCGGCCGTGATTTCCCGAAGCGCCTTCGGCGCCACGCCGGTCATTGAGATTCCCATGGAGTACGGGGTAGGGTCCCCGAGCGAGTTCGCGCTCTACGCCCTCCTCGGCATCGCCACCGGTGTCGTGGCGGTCGGGTATACCAAAATCGTCCACGGAACCAATGATGTGTTCAACCGATTCGGTGCCCTGTGGCAGCGTCTGCTGCTGGCGGGGTTGGTGGTGGGCGGCCTCGACTGGTTTTTCCGCGACGACTTATGGGGCCGCGGCCACGAAACGTTGACCATCGAGATCATCGGGACGCGGCCGGCCCTGTTCCTCTTGGCCCTCGCGCTGGGAAAGCTCGTGGCCACGGCCGTGACCATGGCGGCGGTGCGGTGCGGCGGCGTGTTCACCCCGGCGTTGTTCATCGGTGCCACGCTCGGTGGTGGCCTTGCCGTAGGCACCGAGCTCGTGGTTCCGGGACTCGATCTCGTGCCCGAAGCGTGGGCCTTGGTCGGGATGGCGGGGCTCGTGGCCGGCAGCACGCACGCGCCGCTCACGGCCATCATGATCGTGTTCGAAATGACGAGCGACTACGCCTTGATTCTCCCGCTGATGCTCTGCGGGGCCATTGCGTACATCACGGCGCGGCGACTCCACCCTCACTCGATCTATTCCGAGTGGCTGGTGCGGCGTGGTGAGACTATCGAATCGGGCCGCGATACGGCCGTGCTCGAGCGCTTGACGGTTCGCGAATCGTACAACCAGAACCCTCACACCATTCACGAGGGTGCGGACGTGAGTCACATCGTCGCCGCAATTGGCGCGAGCTCACAGACGGAGTTCCCCGTGGTGGACGACGAGCGGAACCTGGTGGGCATGATCTCGTACGACGACCTCCGGGCAGTGCTCAGCGATACGGATCGTTATGCGCCGATCATCCTGGCCGGGGACTTAGCGAGTCGACCGTACGAAACCGTCGTCCCGAGCGACACGCTCCGTGCGGCCCTACAGCGGCTGGAGGTACGTGGCAGCCACTACCTGCCGGTGGTAGAGGACGGGAACGGGCAACGCCTGCTGGGTCTCATTGGCCGGCAGAACATCTTGGCGGCCTACGACCGAGCGTTGCTCAGGCCGGATTAGCGGGACCCGGTGAGCGCTCCAGCCGCTCGAGGATGAAAAACGACATCTGCCAGCGGAACGGCCCGAGCGACACGTAGGCCTTGCCGAGGAGGAGATCGGGGTTGTCGTAGTCCGGGTACACGAGGTAGTCGCGACGGAACTGGCGCGCATCGTACCACGGGTTGTCCGCCCGTCCATAGTGGAGCAGCGCCGCCCGAGGAAACTCTCCCCACCCGGGACTCACGGGAGCCGCCTGCACCACGAAGAGACCTTCGATGACCTCGCGCCCGCCCCGCCGACGAGGCGTGTACAACTCCTCGGGCCCATTCTGCTCCACCCGGACGGTGTGACCGCCAAGGACCGAGCCGTACCCCAATTCCAGTTGGTAGAACGTGGTGATGAATTTCCGACGCCTGAGGACTCGGGGAAGCAACCCTGTATGGAGCCCACGAAATCGCCATCCCGCAAGTGCCTCCCCCGGTGGCCGGCGCCCATCCTGCACGAGCTCGTCCAGCGTGGCCGGGGCCGCGGTCCACAGCTTGAGGGCTCGGGCGCTCGCGGTGGGTGACGGCCGAAACGTCGAGAGGTGTCGTGCCTTCACGTCGCGATCGGCGACGGGCTCACGATCCCTGCTCGATCGAGGTGTGCCACGCGTAATCAGCCAACGCCATGACGGAGAGCTGCGGGTTCACCCGCACCGTGGTCGGAAAGATGCTCGCGTCGCACACGAACAGGTTGTCGTATCCGTGGACCCGAAACGTGCTGTCCACCACACCGATGCGGGGATCGTCACTCATCGGGTTGCCGCCCTGAGGATGTGACGAAGTGAGCTTGAGGTCGTCGGGTCGCCGGATGTGGCGCTCCAGGAAACGCCCGATCTTTCCCGGGTTGATGCGCCCCCGCTGCGCGTAGTCGCGAGCCGAAAGCTCCATGTCGCCGACTCCGGGCACGTACACGGCCTCGGCGCCGGCAGCGAAATACGTCTGGGCCAGCATACCCAGTCCCCGTCGCATGGTGGCAAGGTCCTCCTGCGTCATCCGATAGGCAACCGGCCCGAACCAGTCCCGCAGCGGGGACCATCGTTTGACTCGCCCGTTGGGAGCCGTGCCGATCAGGACACCCGCCGCGGCAAACCGGGGGTACATGCGCATCCGCTCGAAGTGGGTGGCGAACCATCCGGGCAGCGCGGCGGCGAATGCCATTGGCGGGAGGAAGTCGCTCTCCAGGAGGTATTCTCCCGAATCCACGAACGCCCCCATTTGGACACCGTCGAACCCATGCACGGTCTTTGGAAACCGGGCGGGCATGGCCACGCCCGCATTGAAGGAAAAGCGGCGTCCCACCGGACCAACGACGCCGCTCTTCATCAAGAGCACACTGGACCCGATGGCGCCACCGGCCAGGACTATCTGCTTGGCCCGAACCGATAGATGTCTCCCATCCACGTGGACCGCGCGTACGGCGCGAGCGTTGGCCCGCGACAGGTCGAGGCGCACGGCGTGACACCCCGGGACGACCCGCGCCCCACACCTGATGGCATCGGTGATGAAGGTCTCGAGCATCGAGTACTTGCGTTCATAGGGGCACCCGAAGTTGCAGTATCCGCACCCGGCACACTGATGGTAGTTCTTCCGAAACAGATTGGCCGTAAACGTCCGATCGCCCATCCCGGCATCGAGGAGGCGTTGCCACCCGTCCAACAGCACACGGCCGTTCTCACCGGCCAACTCCGGGGTGATTCGTTGAACACAGAGCCGCCGTTCCACCCGCTCGAATGCGTCGCGGAGCCGCGCGCGATCCACCAATGCGCCGAGGTCACGCCAGTCGTCGAGCGTGTCCGGGCCCCCGGGACGCCGCAGATCCGGATCATCGACCATGCGAAAACAGACCGCGTTGCTGATGACCGTCGACCCACCCAGGCACCGTCCCTGGAGGATGGTTCTGTCGAAATCGACGGTCGTCTGCAATCCGTCTTCCTTGTACAGCCCCGCAACCATGCGTCCTTCGTCATGACTGATCTCGCTGGCATGCACGTACCGCCCCTCTTCGAGCAGCACCACGTCTCGGCCCGCGGCAGCAGCATGAGCGGCCACGACGGCACCACCGGCCCCGGAACCGATGACGCAGAGGTCGCACACGATCGCTTCGCTGACGGGATCCTCGAGTCGGAGCCGCGAAAGCCCCAAGCGGTCGGGTCGACCGGTGCGGTGGCGCGTGCGCGTGCCCATCGGCTCGAACCCGACGCTCGCATGCACACGTTGGTCACCGTAGTACCCTGCCAGCACGAGCGCGCGGATCTTTGCGAGATCGCGACCCGGCCCCCACGGTCTACGCCGCGCCAGTCGCCGCTGCAGCAGCCGCCGTCTCGCCGTGATGTCCATCCGGGAGAACGGCCGAGGGATGGGTAGTGGCAGGAGGTACTCGATGACAAACAACGCGAGCCTCAGGCGACGTGCACGTTTGGAACGGATGCGCGCGAGTTGCTGCTCGACATTGGAGGCAATCTCCTGCGCGGTGAGCACTTCCTGTTCGCCTTCAATGAAGACTTCGGCAAACTTTTCGACGGTCCGCCGCTCGCGCCGAGAGAGAAAGGTACGCGGCTTACGCAGGCTTCGAGGCTGCAGAATCACACTTGGAACGGGTTCGTTTCGCTCATCGTCCCACTCGAGGAAACTGAGGTCGTACTCCTCATCAATCCGCTCGAAGTGCAGGAAGGTGTATCGCACCTGACCGGTGAGGTCGGGACGGTCTTCCTGCCAGAGTGGGGTCCACGTCCCGGCGTTGACGTAGAGCACCTGGCTTTGACCGACGGATGGGAGCAGCTGCACGTCGGGGCGATGGGTGTGGCCCAGCACGCCGTAAACACGCCTTGCGGATACGGGAAACTCGAGCCGCTCCACGGCGGTGTAGACGCGCTCGGCAAACAGGTCCTCGCCCATCAACGGTTTGCGGCCCGGAATCGCATCGCGGAGGACATTCGTGGCATACACCACCGCCGGTCCAAGTAGCGCCAGGGCCAGAATGGTCTCGATCGGCATGCTGTGCCAGCCAGGGCCGAGGAGTGCGACCAGCAGCAGGAGGAGAATGAGACCGGCCGCGAGGAACGGGACGGCCAACGATCCGAAAAACAGGACGAATGCCCAACGCTCGCGACGCCACTCGGACTTGGTGACCTTGCGGAGCAACGGGATACCCCGCCGGAGGAGCTGCGGGGCCTTCAGCGGATGGCGGCGAACGACGGCCCACAACAGCCGCTGCACGGGTTTGATGTTGTCGAGGAACGGCTCCAGACCGGCCAACGTGTTGATGATGTACCGGTGTACGAACGTCGCGAGCGGCAACCGCAGTTCGGTGCCTCCTTCGAGCGTCGGCGCACCTTTGACCTGCGAGACGGCATCGAAGCGATGGCCGTGCTCGATGTGCACGTTGTCGACATCCAACCCATGGTCAGCGAAGCGGACATTGTGCTGCACGTCGGCCTCGCGATGGGAACGGGCGATGGCCCGTCGAATGCCTTCTTGCACGAGAGGCCAGTGAAGCTCGAGATCGTGATTCCCATGCACGAACGTCACGCGCCCACCACGGTGCACCCACCAACCCAGCGCGTCGAAAAAGGCCCGATGCCCCTGGGCGACGAGCATCAACTTCCAGAGGGACTTGTAGTCGTGGGTCCGGAGACCAAACTGGCGCTCCCACGGTGACACCGCGGCTTCGAGCTCGGCGGCGCTGCGCTCGACCCCCAGGGCGCTGAGCTTGTGGCTCCAGTCCTCGAACTCCGCCCGCTCGGCGGGACAGCGCGTGACACGAACGAAGTCGAAGGTATCCCCGTTCAGGACGAGGTGGGCCGGACCCGTCCGCCGTGGATCGTGGTACTCGAGGAAGCGCTGAAACGCGCCATCCGCGAAGAACTTCTCCGCCTGCTGGTAGCGCCCGGTGCGCGGGTCTCGTCCGGCACCCAAATGGAGGTCGCTGACGACGAGGAGCGTGCGAGCGGGAGGACTTACTCGCTCGTGCTCGGGTTGGTCGGCGCGCGCGCGGCTGCGTCTGAGTCCCTTGGTCATACCGAGGATCCGAGGGCGTCTCTTCCGGCGTTTCGGGGCTCAAGGGAACGGCCTGGGGGTGGGCGCGCTTCCCAGACCGGGCTCATGTGTGTCTAGGATCCCGAGGGGTACGTGCGGGTATCCGAGCCTGTAAAATGCAGAGTCGGCGGCGGTCGGGCCAGCCGGCTGCCAGATTCGTTGACATCGTTCGGCCGGACCTATAGCCTCATACTGCTTACAAACGAAGGGGATAGGACATGCGACGATACCTCGTCGCCGTGGCGGGGGCTCTGGCATACGGCATCGCGGCTAGTTCGCTCACGGCCCAGGGATTCGGGCTCTACGAACACGGCTCCTGCGTCATGGCCCGCGCCGGGGCCGGGGTCGCGGCTCCGTGTGACGACGCATCCGGCATTTTCATCAACCCCGCCGGACTGACTGACCGCCGGGGATGGACGTTCACTGCAGGCGCCACGATCATTTCCGCCTTTGGAGACTTCACCAACGACACCACCGGCGTGCAGTCGGAGTTGGGCAACGATCCAATCACCGTTCCGCACGTCTATATAGCGTACGGATTCGACGACCGCTGGGCCGCGGGTGTGGGACTCTTCGTGCCATATGGGCTCGGCACCCGCTGGCCACTCAGCTTCGAAGGTCGCTTTGCCGGCTACGATAACGACCTCCGGACCGTCTACGTCCAGCCCACGCTGTCCGTGAAGCCCCACCCCATGGTGGCCCTCGGGTTTGGTCTCGATGTCGCGATCGGAGAAGTCGAGCTCAACCAACGTCTCGACTTCTTCGACCAAGCGGTCCCCGGTGCGCCGCCAGGGGTCATCGCCGGCCAGCTCGGTATTCCGCGCAACACGGAGTTCATGGATGCCCGGCTGACCGCGTCGGGGGCCACCGGGATCGGCGCCCATGTTGGCGTCTTATTCGAACCCACAGAGCAGATCAGCCTTGGCGCACGCTATATCACGCGCATCACCCTCGACTACGACGGAGAGGCGCAGTTCAGGCAGATTGAGACGGGTCTCATCTTGCCCGCGGACAACCCACTGGCTCCCGGCATGGGTCCGGTCCCGCTCGACGCCATCGTGCTGGGGCTCATGGCCCCCGGGGGCCCGTTCGCGAACCAGCCCGCCAGCACGAGCATCACCATGCCGGATCAATTCGTCGCGGGCATCGCGATCAAGCCCACTCCGGAACTCACGCTCCTTGCCGACTGGCAGTGGGTGCACTGGACCGTGCTCGACACGATCGCCCTGAGCTTCGACAATGTGGCCACCCCTACCAGCTTGCCGCAGAACTACCACAACACCAACGGCATTCGGCTGGGCGTGGATTGGAGAGCCACCGACCGGTGGTCCTTCCGTGGTGGAGTGCTCACCCACACCGAGGCATCCCCAGCCGAGACCGTGACACCGCTCCTCCCCGAGAGCGACCGCAACGAATTCACGCTCGGGGTCGGTGTTCGGTTTACCCGACAGTTCGCGGGCAACTTCACCTACCAGTTCGTGGCACAGAACGATCGGCGGGGCCGTATGCGTAATCCGCTTCCAGGGGAGGACCCGATCGATCTCAATGCCGGGGTGTACGAATTTGCCGGACATCTCTTCGGTATCTCTCTCACGTGGAAACCCTGACGATGAGGGGACAACGCATTCGTGAGGACGAACACATGCGCACACGCGTTGGTCGCCGCGGAGCGAGCCTTGCGCTCCTGACGGCGATCGCCCTGCTCACGGCCTGTGAAAGCGCGCCCCTGATCCCGCCCCTCGGCCGGCCCATCCCTTCTGGTGGCGCCCTGTTCCAGCGCTACTTGGCGATGGGCAACAGCATCACGGCGGGGTTCCAATCATTGGGGATCAACGACAGCACGCAACTCGAGTCGTACGCGGTCTTGCTCGCCCAACAGTTTGGGCTCACCGTGGGGCTCGATTTCAACGTACCGCTGATGAATCAGCCGGGGTGTCCACCGCCCCTCGTGAACATCTTCACCCAGACACGACTGGCCGGCGGTGGCACGGCAGATTGCGCGCTTCGGAAGAGACCCATCTCGCCCGTGATTCACAACGTGTCGGTCCCCGGGGCGGCCGTCATCGACGTGCTGAGTCATTTCGACCCGGCGAGCAGCCCCAATCCCCTCACGACCTTGCTCCTGGGCGGGCAATCCCAGCTCGAAGCCGCCGCGGCGGCCCAGCCCACCTTCGTCACCCTCTGGGTGGGATTCAACGACGTCCTCGGTGCGCTGACCACGGCTTTGACGGCTCCGGAGCTGGCGGGGGATCCTTCGTTTATCACTGATCCGGCGGATTTTGCCACGCGGTTTTCCAGCGTCATGGCGGGCTTGGACGCCATGCCGAGCATTCAGGGTGGCGCGCTCATCGGTGCGGTCCAGGTCGTCGCGGCCCCGTTCGTGTCCACCGGTTTGGCCTATTTTGTAGCCGCGCAGAGCATCCCGACCCTCACGGTACTGGCCAACTGCCTGGATACCGCACCGATACCCGGTGGAGGCCCGAACGACACCGCGGTCGTCTTCGTGCCGTTCCCCTTCGGTGCGGCCAAACTGGACAGTGCCGTGGCCGGGGTTCCGGTCACCCTGGACTGCTCCGTGCCCGAGGTGATCACGGTAGCCGAATCCATCAACATGATTCTGGCGGTGGCCCAGTACAACGGGGTGATGGCGTTGGAGGCAGCGGCGCGCGGCTGGGTGTTCGTCGATCCCAACGACCTGCTGGGTCCCTTCATCGGAGACCCGGCGTTCATTCGCCCGTTCCCGGCCTTCCCACCGGATCCCGCCGCGGAGACCGAACCCTTTGGCTCGCTCCTGAGCCGGGACGGGTTCCATCCGAGTGGGTTGGCGCATCGATTCGTGGCCGACGCCTTGATCACGGCGATCAATGCCGCGTACGGCACCAGCGTTCCGAACCTGTAGCACTCGCGTGCGCCAGGCGCTATCCCGCGGGAGGCCCGCTCCGGTGAGCCTCCCGCCTTTCGCGCCAACCGTGGGCGGTGCGGCACGTCGGCGGCTCGGTGCCGGTGGGGGCGCTGCGGGCGATCTGGGCTGCCGCGCGCGGCTGCTCGTCATCACGGTGGGTCTGGCGCTGGCGGCGGGACCCTCGATACTCTCGGCCCAGTATCCCCATGCGTTCGTACTTCCCGCCGGCGCGCTGCGATTGAGCTTCGAGCCGGAGCTCACGACGTACGACGAGCGCTTCGGACCCGACGGCGAGATCGAGCCGCTGGGGCTCGATCTCTCACCGGATTCTGCCGGCCCCAACTTTCTTGTCACGCTCCTGGCACCACAACTCGCGGTGCAGTCGATCATCGGAGACGCCACCTACCAGATGACCGCCGGCGCCGTCCGGACCAGGCTGGACGCCGATGTCCGACGATTCCCTTTCAGTCTGGCGCTGGGCCTCACCAACCGCCTCACGTTCACCGCCACCATTCCCATCGTGACGACGCGAATGCAGGTGGATCTCACGGTCGACGGAACCGATGCCAACCTGGGATGGAACCAGACCGTTCCCGAGGCTGCGAATGCGGGGGGATTCGCTCAGGTCGAACTCCTGCTGAGCGAGTTGGAGGCCGCGGCGGCATCCGTGGACGCGCAAATCGCCGCCGGCGCGTTCGGATGCCCCACCAGCGCCCAGTGCGATCAGGCCAGGGACCTGGTGAGCCGAACCCGTGCTCTTCGTACCGACGTCATTGCGCTGACGGGGGTGCTCGCCACCGACGGATCCACGCCTCCCTTTGCCCCCTTGGCCACGTCGGCGGCGGGACAGGCGATTCTTGGCGTGATCACGGCGATCGCGGCCGAGCTCGCTTCCTTTGGCGCTCCCGCCATCACGGCGTCGCTCCCCCTCCCCGACATGCCCGTCACCGCCGACGACATCAACACGGTGCTCACGTCCGGCACATTCGGCTATAACGCGTTCCCGCTGGCGTTTGCTAAGCTGCGCAACAACCTGGGCGACGCCGAGGTCGGCCTGCGCTTGGGGGTCCTCCAGGCACCGAATGCTCGGGCGACCTTGAGCACGACCGTGAGACTCCCCACGGGAACACTCGACTCGCCAGCGCACTTCGTGGATCTGGGCTCCGGCGACAAGCAACTCGACGTGATTGGTGGCCTCGAGATCGCCCTGGAACCCGGGAGTGCCGTGGGCCTGGCTCTCACCGGTTCGTACACCCTGCAGCTCCCGCACCAGCTCACGCGCCGCGTCACCATTCCGGAGCGCCCCATTGCCGTCGAGGCAGCCGAAACGGTGGTAGACCGGGATTTGGGGGACATCCTGGAGCTCGGGGTCTATCCCACTATCCGGCTGAGCCGCGCGTTCCGGGTATACCTCTCCGGTCATTACTACAAGAAGTTCGCCGACAAGGTGAGCGCTGCAGGAACGCTTCCGCCGTTTCCCGGGTCGGAGCCGGTCACCGCACTCGAACAGGAAACGGCGATGGAACTGCTATCGATCGGTGGCGGAATCTATTTTCGAGCGGACGAGGATCGGCGAGGCCCACGGCTCCCTATCGAGGCTGGGATCGACTACCGCACCGCATTCGACGGGAAGGGCGGCCTCACGCCGAGACCCACACGACTCAATTTCTATCTGCGGTTGTATTTTGGGTTGTGGTGGAGGGGTCAGTAAAAAAAGAGGCCGGATGGGCATGGACCAACGGCAGCCGATCACAGCCAACGACCCGACGGCACACCGCCGCACCAATCGGTCGCCGTAGCAGACCGCCGGTCGCGTTTTCCTACCGCCCCTCTGCCGCTCCCTGTAACCGATCCCCTTTGCGCGGCGACGTCTCCCCCGCCCCTCCACGTCCCAACAGATCTGCCGCGTGTTGCCGCACGACCGGATCGTCTGCATCGCCGAGCAATCGAGCAATCTCCTGCTCGCGTTCCGGAGGGTGCAGCACCCGGACGGCCGCTGTGGCGATCCCCCGGCGCGCGTGTTTCTCTACCGTCAGGTGATGACCCGCGCGGGCGGCGATTTGCGCAAGATGGGTAATGACCAGGACCTGACGGGATCCAGCGACCTCTCGTAACGCCTCGGCCACCCGTGCCCCGACCTCCGCTCCGATACCCTGGTCCACCTCGTCGAACACGAGAGTTCGGATGGCGTCGTGGCTTGCAAGCACCACCTTGAGCGCCAGCATCAGCCGCGAGAGCTCACCCCCGCTCGCCACCTGTGCCAACGGTCTGGCGTCGAGACCGGGGTTGAGCTGCGCGAGAAACGTGACGGCATCCGCACCAACGGCCGTGACTCGCGGCGCCGGTATCACTTGGATGAGGATCTTGCCGCCCGGGATACCCAGTCCCGGAAGCAACTGTCCCACCGCTTTGGCCAAGCGTCCCGCGGCCCGGCGTCGTTTGGCGGTGAGCGCTCGTGCTGCCGTCTCCAGCTCGGCTTCGGCCGCCACCCGGCGCTCGCTGATCTGGGCGAGGTCCAGATCCGCCGTGTCCAGCAGGTCCAACTCCTCCCGGGCTTCAGCAGCCGTGCGCAGGACGTCTTCGATGGTCGCGCCGTATTTCTGCGTCAGCCGATACAGGGTGTCACGCCGGCGTTCGACCTGCGCGAGCCGATCGGGATCGTACTCGATCTCGGATGCGTATTGGCGTACCGTGCGGGCGAGCTCCTCGACATTGGCTTCCGCCGTCTCGAGCAACTCACGCCACCGCGCGACGCTGCCGTCGATGCGCTCGATCGTACGGAAGGTCCGTTGCGCCAGCCCGAGCCGCGGGAGCACCCCCGCCTCGTCGTCGCCGTCGAGGGCTTCGGTCAGCTGCTCCGCAAGCTGCGTGAGCTCTTCCGCGTTGGCGAGTCGCTTCCCCTCGACCGCCAAACCATCATCCTCGCCCACCGCCGGCGCCGCGCTCTCGATCTCTCGCACCACGTGCCGGAGATAGTCGGCCCGCCGACGCACATCGTCCCGCCGACGCACGAGGGTCGCTTCCTCTTCCCGTAGCGCCGCCGTGCGCTCGTAGGCTTCGGCCACCTCCGTCCGCTCCTGGATGCAATCTCCAAAGGCATCCAAGATGTCGCGCTGGGTGTTCGCCTTGAGCAGTGACTGCGCCTCGTGCTGCCCATGGAGGTCTACCAGCAGACGGCCCAACGATGCGAGGACCGCCACGGTGGTGGGACTACCGTTGGCCCAGGCCCGGTTTCGTCCCTGGCTGTTGATCTCCCGCCGGACGATGAGACGCTCCTCTTCCAGATCGACACCCAATTCGTCCGCGAGCCGCGCGAAGTCCGGGCTTCCTGCCACATCGAACGCGGCCTCGACAACGGCGCGGCGCGCCCCGGGGCGGACCAGATCGGCGCTGGCGCGCTCTCCCAAGAGGAGCGCCAGCGCGTCCACGAGCATCGACTTCCCGGCCCCCGTCTCGCCGGTGAGGACATTGAGTCCTCCCTGCAGCGGGAGCGTGACGTCGGCGATCACCGCGAGGTCGCGGACGCGGAGTTCGGTCAGCACGGTACGGGAAACTTCCGGGGAACCACGGTGCCGTTTGGGCGCGCGAAGCGGCCGGGCCGGCAGCACAGCCCATGGCAGTCCCCCGCGCCACCTCTGTCGGCACTACCGCCAAGTCGCACTTTGCCGGGAGTGGTCCTGCTCGGGTCATTCGCCACTCTCGCCACGCAGCCTCCTATCGCTCCCGATCGCTCAGGTCGCCCCAGTGTAGCTTGGCGCGCATGCGCGCAAAGAATCCTTCCTTCCCCACCCGGATCAATCGCACGTCTCCGCTGCCCCGGCGCACCACGACACGTTCCGTTGGCACCAGTTTGGCGCCCACTTGGCCATCGTACGACACGAGGACTTCGTCGCGCCATGGTGGGACCACGTCGAGGGTGATCTCGGCACTACCGGGGACCACGATGGGTCGCACCGCGAGGGTGTGGGGGCAAATGGCAGTGATTACCAGTGCGTCCACGCCGGGGACGACGACGGGTCCGCCGGCACTCAGGGAATAGGCCGTCGATCCGGTGGGTGTCGCGACGATGATCCCATCAGCGCTGTATTGGCTGACCTCTTCGTCGTCTACGAACACTTTGACGGGAATGACGCGGGCCACGCCCGCCTTGTGGACCACGACGTCGTTGAGCGCGGAGCGACCAGGGCGCTCGGATCCGTCGGCACCGAGGATCCGTGTTTGGAGCGTGCGGCGAGACTCGAGGACGTAATCGCCGGCTGCCACGGACTGGAGCGCGGCTTCCATCGTCTCTGGGGTTGCGCTGGTGAGAAACCCCACCCGGCCCAAGTTGATACCCAGAATAGGAACGGGCCGGGACTCGAGCATGCGAGCGGCCCGGAGCAAGGTACCGTCGCCACCCAGCGTGATGAGGTAATCCAGCGCCACCCCGTCTAACGGTGGCGGGGTGGGACGCGGCCACAACGCGGCCAGATCGGGTTCGGCGTACAAGCTGAAGTCGTGCTGGGGTGCCTCGCCAGCGAGCCTGGACAGGAGCCCGCGCAGTGCCTCGTACCGCGGGTTCCCGACGACGCCGAGCTTCATCTCGCCGTAACCGACTCCTCGGCTGCCCAGGCGCGAACGCGATCGGCGATACCAGGCCCCGTGAGTCCAACCGACTCGAGTTGTCGGGCCCGCGGAGCGTGCTCGTACGTGCCATCGGGAACGCCGACGACCCGCACTCGGGCCTCGGAGGCCATGCCCTCGACGGTTGCCGCGACGAATGCACCGAAGCCGTTGACCATGGTGCCGTCCTCGATGGTGACGAGCAGCCGCTGGCGCGCCGCTAGGCTCTCGAGCATCGCGCGATCGAGCGGCTTCATGAAACGACAATTCACGACACTCACGTCGAGCCCGTCGCGAGCCAGGAGCTCCGCGGCTTCGAGCGCCGGCTGGCACATCACGCCCACGGCGAGCAACGCGCAGTCGCGCCCCTCACGCAGGATTTCCCACGTTCCATAAGGAATCGTGCCCACTTCCGCAGCCGGCGGCGCCGTCCCCGGCGCGGTATCCCGTGGGTACCGCAGGCAAAACGGACCTGCCGGATGCGCGAGGGCACACCGAAGCAGGCCGATCAGCTCCGCTCCGTCTTTGGGCGCGGTGACCGTCATGTTGGGCACACTCAGCATATAGGCGATGTCGTAGAGCCCCATGTGGGTTTGGCCGTCGGCGCCCACCATGCCCGCTCGGTCCATGCAAAAGATCACGGGGAGCTTTTGGATCGCCACATCGTGTACGATGCTATCGTAGGCACGCTGGAGGAATGTCGAGTAGATGGCCACCACCGGTCGGATCCCTTGCGTGGCGAGCCCGGCCGCAAAGGTGGTGCCGTGCGCCTCAGCGATGCCAACGTCGAAGAAGCGATCCGGCCATCGCTTCTGAAACACGTTGGTCCCGGTACCGGAGGGCATCGCGGCCGTGATGGCCACGAGCTCCGGATGCTCGGCGGCGAGCTCGGCGACGGCCGTGCCGAACACCTTGGTCCACGCGGGAGGCCCGGACTTGGACGGCCTGAGTTCACCGGTGACCGGGTCGTACGGTTTTCGAGCGTGGAACTTCTCGAGGTCGGGTTCCTTCAGGGGGAAGCCCTTCCCCTTCTCCGTGATCACGTGGACCACCCGTGGTCCCTTGAGGGTCTTCACTAACTCGAAGGTGCGAACCATCGCCTCCACGTTGTGGCCGTCGATGGGGCCGAAGTACCGGAACCCCAACTCCTCGAAGAGCATTCCCTGTGACCAGAGGTTCTTGACGCTCTCCTCGACGGTCTTGGCAAACTCGACCACTCGCTGGCCGCCCACGAGATGCGACGCCCGCTCGATCATGTGCTTCACGTGCTCGCGCATCCGGTTGGTGAACGGGCTGGCAATCACGGCGCCCAGGTAGCGGCTCATGGCGCCGACGTTGGGGGCGATGGACATCCCATTGTCGTTCAGCACGAGGATGAGATCGCGGTCGGAGTGACCGGCGTTGTTCATCCCCTCGTACGACAGCCCGCAGGTGAGCGCGCCGTCGCCGACGACCGCCACGACATGGAAATCTTCACCCTTGAGATCTCGGGCGGTCGCCATTCCCACGGCCGCCGACATCGCAGTGCCGGCGTGGCCCGCCCCGAACATGTCGTGCTCGCTCTCGGTGCGGCGCAAGAAACCCGACAGCCCGTCTTCCTGGCGCAGGGTGGGCAGACGGTCGTTCCGCCCGGTCAGGATCTTCCACGGGTAGCCTTGATGCCCCACATCCCAGACGATCTTGTCTTTCGGGGATTCGAAACAGTGGGCGAGCGCGACCGTCAGTTCCACAACCCCGAGACCCGCCCCAATATGGCCACCGGTCTGCGAGACCACGTCGATCAGGCGTTGGCGCACCTCGTCCGCCAGCGCCGCCAGATCACGGCGGGGAAGCCGGGCGACGTCGTGCGGTGACCGAATCGTATCGAGCAATGCCATGGCCCCTCACTCCTCTCCGGTACGCTCCGAGCGAGCCGGTCTCACGATCGGCGCGCGAGCATGAACTCCGCTAACGCGGACAGCAGATGGGAATCTAGCCGGGCGGCCCCCAGGTGGTCCACGGCGCGGGCCACATGCTGCGCTGCGGCGGACCGCGCCGCCTCGACGCCCAGCAGGCCCGCGAAGGTCGCTTTCTGGTGTTGGGCGTCCTTTCCGGCGGTCTTCCCCAGCTGAGACGATGAGGCCGTGGCGTCCAGGATGTCATCCACGATCTGAAATGCGAGACCGATCTCCTCGCCGTAGCGACGGAGAGCTTCCACGGCGCCGGCGTTCCCACCCGCCGCCAACCCGCCGATGACCACGCTCGCTGTGATGAGCGCGCCCGTCTTGGCACGGTGAATCTGCGTCAGGGTTTCCGCGTCGAGCGCTCGACCCTCCGCTTCGAGATCCATGACCTGGCCACCGATCATCCCGGCGGCGCCTGCCGCCCGGTAGAGCTCGCGCCCCATGGCGCCGAGCACAGGCAGGGGAAGCCCCAAGGCGTGCGCGCCGGCCGCGAGCACCCGGGCGGACAGGGGGACCATGCGGAATCCCGCTTCCACGGCCACTTCCGGCCCGAACATCCGGTGCGTCGTGGGCCTGCCGCGCCGCAGGGCATCATCGTCCATACAGGGAAGGTCATCGTGGACCAACGAATAGGTGTGGACGATCTCCACGGCACACGCGAGCTCCCCCGCGTCGCGCTCACCGCCCAGCGTTCGATACGCGGCCAGTACCAACGCCGGACGAAGCCGTTTCCCCGGAGCCGAGAGGCTATAGACGATGGCGTCGCCCACGGGATCGGGGCGCTCGCCATGAATGCGAGCGCACCACCGCGCCAGCTCGCGGGAGACGGTCTCCCGCGTCCCGGCGAGAAACGCCTGCAGATCAGACGGAGAGGTCCGTTGCTCTAAGCGTTCCGTCGGCTTCCTCCAACACGCGCTTCACGGTCAACTCGGACTTGGCCAGCAGCGAGCGGGCAGACTTCAGCCGCCGCACACCCTCTTCGAACAACTCGAGGGCCTGGTCCAGATCGACGTCGGGATTCTCCAGCTTCCGGACAATGCCCTCCAGGCGCTCGAGCTCCTCGCTGAAACTGGGCGTGGCACTCATTCGGATCGGACCTCGGCCGGTACGTCGCCGTCCACGACGCGAAGCCGGAACCGTTGGCCGGCAACAAACTGCTCGCGTCTTCGGAGGACACGCCCGTCCGTGTCCCTGGCCACGGCGTATCCACGCTCGAGCACACGGAGCGGGCTCAACGCGTCCAATTGGGCACCGAGGTGTTCCAACCGTGCCATGCGTCGTTCCAGGTGTCCCTGAACGGCGCCGCTCAGCCGGTCCCCGGTCCGCGCCATGCGCTCGGCCGCCAGCCGCGTGCGCCCCGCCAGCCCCTTGGCAAGCCGCCGAGCAATGCCGTCCACCACTTCACCGGTGCTGGCCCGATCGGGCACGGCCGCTTCGGCCGCCGCGGAGGGCGTTGGTGCGCGAACGTCGGCAACGAGGTCGGTGAGAGAGATGTCGGTTTCGTGGCCCACGGCAGAGATGGTGGGAACCTGCACCGCCGCGACGGCCCGAGCCACCCGCTCACTGTTGAAGACCCAGAGGTCTTCACGGGATCCACCCCCCCGCCCTACGATGGCCAGATCCAGACCTGGTATGCGGTTCACGGTGGCCAGGGCTCGACAGAGCTGGCGCTCGGCATCGTCTCCCTGAACCCGGGCGGCGCAGACGAACAGCTCGACCGTGGGCCAGCGCCGTGCCACGACGGAGACGATGTCGCGCAGCGCAGCGCCCTCGAGACTCGTCACGACGGCAAGACGGCGTGGGTAGGGGGGGAGCATTCGCTTCCGTGACGGGTCGAGCAAGCCGTCCTTTGCGAGCGCTGCTTTGGCGCGGTCCAGTTCGAGTTGCCAGCGCCCACCTTCGGCGGTCGGAATGAGCTGCCGTACCGAGAGTCGGAATTCGCCCCGCTCCTCCCACACCGTCGGCTGCACCTCGGCGAACACCTCGGTCCCCTCCTCGGGACGCTCTCCACGGAGCCTGAGGGTATCGCGCCGCCACATGACGCACCGTACCTGCGCCTGTGCGTCGCGAAGCGTGAAGTACCAGTGTCCGCTACGGAAGGCTTTGAACCCCGTGATCTCGCCCCGGACCCACAGCCGCGCGAAGCCAGACTCCATGAGCTGGCGCGCCCGCTGCGTCACTTCCGCCACCGTCCACGCCCGCTCCGACGCTAGGGCCACGCCGGCGGCAGAAAACAGATCTAGGCCGCCCACTGCCGCGCAGCTTGTACCGTGTTGTAGAGAAGCATCGTGATCGTCATCGGTCCCACGCCCCCCGGGACGGGCGTGATGGCAGCCGCCACCCGGGTCGCGGCCTCGAAGTCGACATCGCCCACCAAACGGTAGCCCTTTTTGGCCGACGGGTCGTCCACGCGGTTTACGCCAACGTCGATGACGACCGCGCCCGGGCGTACCATCTCGCCCGTCACGAAGTGCGGCCTGCCAATGGCAACCACGAGGATGTCTGCCTGACGGGTGACGGCCGGGAGGTCGCGGGTCCGGGAATGACACACGGTCACCGTGGCATCGCCGCCCAACCCGCGCTGGAGGAGCAACGCCGCCATGGGGCGGCCCACGATGTTGGACCGGCCCACGATCACGGCGTGCGCACCCCGGGTGTCCACGTCACTTCGCACGAGCATTTGCTGGACGCCATACGGCGTGGCCGGACGGAAGCCGGACGGATCGCCGATGCTCACCTTCCCCACGTTGATGGGGTGGAAGCCATCCACGTCTTTCTCTGGCTGAACGCGATACAGCACGTTGCGTTCATCGATGTGCTCAGGCAGCGGCAGCTGGACCAGAATGCCGTGCACGTTGGGATCGGCATTCAGCTCGTCGAGGACAGTGTGCAGCTCCGTCTCCGCGGTGTCGCGGGGTAGCGTGATGGTCCGGCTGTGCATGCCGGCCTCCTCGCAGGCCCGGCCCTTCATCCGCACATAGACGTGGCTCGCCGGATCGTCCCCCACCAGCACGACCGCGAGTCCCGGCGTGACCCCACGTGCCACCAGTGTTTTGATCTCGGGGATGAGCTCGGCGCGCATCTCCTTGGCGATCTCGGTGCCGCTGATGATGCTAGCGGGCATATTCCACGGCCCTCGTCTCGCGAATGACGACGACTTTGATCTGGCCGGGGTACTGCAACTCCCCCTCGATCTTGCGGGCCACCTGCTCCGAGAGCTCGGCGGCCTTGTGGTCGTCCACCGAATCCGGCACGACCACGATCCGCACCTCGCGGCCCGCTTGGATCGCGTAAGCTTTTTCCACTCCGCCGAAGCTCACCGCAATGTTTTCGAGCGACGTGAGACGTTTCACGTAGGTATCGAATGCTTCGCGCCGGGCGCCAGGCCGTGCGCCGCTCACGCTATCGGCCGCCTGCACGATAACCGAAACGGGAGACTCGTGCGGGATGTCGTCGTGGTGGGCACCGATCGCGTTGATCACCACGGCGTGCTCGCCGTACTTCGTGGCCATTTCGACTCCCAGCTCGACGTGAGTCCCATCGTGCTGGTGTGTCAGGACCTTGCCCACGTCATGCAGGAGCCCGCCACGTTTAGCGAGGTGGACGTCGAGCTTGAGCTCCGCCGCCATGATCCCCGCGAGCCACGCCACTTCCTTGGAGTGATGCAGGATGTTCTGACCATACGACGTGCGGTACTTCATCCGACCCACGAGCTTCACCAGCTCAGGATGCATTCCGTGAATCCCGAGGTCGTAGACGGCCTGCTCGCCGGCTTCCACTAGCTGTGCCTCGAGCTCCTTGCGGACCTTCTCCACGACCTCCTCGATTCGCCCCGGATGAATCCGGCCGTCCGCGATAAGCTGTTCCAGCGCTCGACGCCCCACCTCTCGGCGTATCGGATCGAAGCAGGAAATCACTACCGTGTCCGGCGTGTCGTCGATGATGACGTCCACGCCCGTTGCGGTCTCGAACGCCCTGATGTTGCGGCCCTCGCGACCGATGATTCTTCCTTTCATCTCGTCGCTCGGAAGTGACACCGCCGACACGACGCTTTCCGTCGTCTGCTCCGCGGCCATACGCTGAATCGCGAGGGCCACGATCTTGGTGGCTTCCCGGTCCGCGGTACGCTTGGCCTCCTCCTTGATGTCCCGCAGCAGCGCGGCCGCATCGCTCTTGGCCTCCTCCGCCATGGCCTGCATGAGATGCTGCTTGGCCTCTCCTGCCGACATGCCCGCCAGCCGTTCGAGCTTCGTGCGATGCTCGTCCGCAGCGCGGTCCACCTCCTGCTCTTTCTGCGTCAGATGTTGCTCGCGATCGCGCAACGACTGGGCTTGGCGCTGCAAGTCGCGCTCCTTCTCGTCCAGGGTGTTGAGCTTGCGATCGACGAGCGACTCGCGTTCTTCGACGCGCCGCTGGTGTCGGTCGAGCTCCTCCCGACGTTCCGTCGCCTCCGCTTCGAGGCGCTCCCGGGCCTGGATCCGCTCCTCCTTGGCCACCAACGACGCCTCGGCCCGAAGCGACTCGGCATCGCGCCGGGCCTCGGTGAGCACGCGCTCGGCTTGCTGCTCGGCCGATCGGCCCGCTCGGTCCGCCTCGCGCCGTTCGGCGCGACGGCCAACCAGGTAAAAGGCCGTCCCGGTGATACCTGCTGTCGCCAGGACGGCCAAAACCACGAAAACCAGCTGTTCCGCTGACATATCTATCTCCAACACGCCGCCGGTTCGCGCGCTCGGCGGCCTGCGTTATCCAAGTTGTTTGCTACCTGTAAATTATGCGCCGTCGGCCGTCGAAGCAAACCTCCCGGAAAATCGCGGATCACGCTTGTTTGGCGGGAGCACGCGCGAGAGCTCGCCGGCGAGCATCTCCAGGCGACGGGCCATCTCGCCCTGCGACCGCCGAGCCTGAAACAGCTCGTCGGTGATCGCCAAGGCGGCCAAGATCGCCGCCTTGTGCGTCTCCACCATGGCCCCGCCGGAGAGCACTTCACTCAGCGTTTTGTCCACGTGCTCGGCCACCGTGCGCGTGTACTCGGGTGGGCGGTCGGATTTGAGGGTGTACTCATCGCCCCCGATGGTCACCTTGACCGCGTTTTTCTTTGCGTTCACTGCCGCCCTCCTTCGATGGCGGTCTGTTCTTCCAAAAAGCGAAGCCGGCCCACAAGGCCGTCCAACCGCTTGCGCGCCGAGTCGAGGCGGCGCCGGAGCTCCGCATTCTCGGACTCCAACTTGGTCAGCCGATCCCGTGCGGCCAGCGGGGACTCGCCCTCGTCCCCCAGCGCGGATTGCTCGGCTTCCGCCTTGAGCGCACGCCGGCGCCACGAGGCCAACTCCTCCGCAACGTGCTGGAGCACGTCCTCGAGCTGGGACAGCGCTTCGAACTCAGGCCTCTCGTCGTTCGACACCAAATCGCTCCTTCAAGGCGGACAGTACACGGTCCACCACCCGATCGACCTCAACGTCCCGCAGCGTCCGGTCCGGGGATCGGAACATCAACCGCCACGCCACGCTGCGTCCACCCAACTCCGCACTGCGGTACTCGTCAAAGATCGTTGCATCCTCCAGCAGCTCACCAGCCAGATCGCGAATCGTCGCTGTCACCGTGCCCGCCGTCACCTGACTTGGCAGGACCAGGGCGAGGTCCCGTTCCACCGGTGGGGTCACGGGCAACGCCCGATACTGGACACCGCTCGCCGCGGGCACCGCAAGATCCACCTCGAACCCGTAGACCGGTGCGGCCCACGCGGGCCGGTCCGCTTCCAGCCGCCCGGCCCATCCGCGACGGCGGCCGTCTTCGTCGCGCAGAATCCACGCCTTGCCGTCCGACTCGATGGTGGCTCCCGAAGCCCCACCGAGTTTCGTGGCAAGCTCAAACATAGCCTTGAGATCCCACAGATCGTAATCCGCCCCACCATCGATGTTCGTCCAATGTGGTGGTGTCCGGGCTCCGGTCACGATCGCCGCAAGGTGCAACGACTCTTGCGGGAGCGTCTGACCAACGTCGTGGAACACCGCGCCGATCTCGAAGAGGCGGACATCGCGCAGGCGATTGGCCCAATTCCGCTCCACGGATCGCGCGAGTCCTGGAAGCAGCCTTTGTCGCAGAAAGGCCTCGTCCGCCGAGAGTGGGTTGAGGAGGGCGGGAGCACCGTCTCCGCCCTCGGGTACGAGCGGAAGGGTCCGGGCTTCGTGCAGACCCACCCCGGTGAAGGCCCGCCGCAGATTGTCTTTGAGGTATTCGACAGGATCGTCGGGCACCCCGCTGGGTCGGAACGGATGCAGTTCGACGGGGAATGCGTCGTAGCCCTTGAGTCGGGCCACTTCTTCGATCAGATCGATCTCGCGGGTCACGTCGGGACGCCACCCGGGCACTTGCGCGGCCAACCGTCCGTCCTTGGGCGCAACCGTGAAACCCACTTGAGAGAGAAGCGACTCGATTTCACCCTGCGCGATGGGTGCGCCCAGCACATGCGCCACCCGCTCGGGCCGGAGGAACACCGACCGCATCGGCACCGGTTGTGGGTACACATCCACCGGGGGCTCGCGTTCTTCCCCACCGGCGACAGCCTTGATCATGGCCACCGCGCGTCGGACCACCTCGGGCATGGCTTGCAGGTCCACGCCGCGTTCAAACCGGTAGGAAGCCTCGGTGCTCATGCGGAGCAACTTCCGTGTGGACCGAATGCGCTTGGGGTCGAAGTGCGCGCACTCGAGCACGACGTCGACCGTCGCCTCGGTGACCTCCGAGTCCGCCCCTCCCATCACGCCACCGATCGCCGTCGGGCGCTCGGCATCGCAGATCATAGTCATCGCGGCGTCGAGGGCCCGATGCTCCCCGTCCAACGTGGTGAGGCGCTCCCCTGCATTCGCTCGCCGCACGACGATCTTTCCACCCCCCAACCGCGCGTAGTCGAAGGCGTGCAGCGGCTGGTTCAGCTCGTACAGGAGGTAATTGGTGACGTCCACCACGTTGTTAATGGGCCGCGCCCCGATGCTCAGCAGCCGCGCCTGCAACCACGCGGGCGACGGCTGCACCGTGACCCCGCGAATGACGGCGGCGATATAGCGCGGGCACCCCTCGGTGTCGTCGATGATCACCTCGAGCCCGTCCACGGTTCCGCGGTCGGGAACGCGCGTCGGCGCGAGACCGTCGTTGGGCGCGCCCGGGATCGGTGGCAGCTTGACGGGGAGTCCGTACGCCGCCCCCAGCTCACGGGCCACCCCTTTGTGACACAGCAGGTCTGGTCGGTTGGGGGTGACGTCCACCTCGAGGCGGGCGTCGGCCACGGGAAGCACGTCGAGGAGCGGCGTGCCAGCGGCGGCATCCGTCGCCAGCTCCATGATGCCTTCGTGGTCGTGCCCCAGCTCCAGCTCCTTGGCCGAGCAGAGCATCCCGTTGGACGTGACGCCCCGGATCTTCCGGGCCTCGAGCTCGAGCCCCCCCGGCAGCGTCACGCCGACGCGTGCATAGGGGTACTTGTGCCCCGCCCTCACGTTGGGTGCGCCACAGACGACGTCCACGACTCCGGTGCCGTCGTGCACCCGGCAGAGCGTGAGGCGGTCGGCATTGGGGTGCTTCTCCACCGCTTCCACGTGCCCGACGACAATGTCCGCGAGGTCGCCGTGGATTCGCTCGACGGCATCCACGGGAACCGCTCGACTGGATAGCACGGTCGCGGCCTCATCGGGATCCACGGTCTGGCCCAACAGCGCGGAAACCCAGTTGATCGAGACGTTCATCGTGCCTCGCCGAACTGGCCTAGGAACCGCATGTCGTTCTCGAACAGCATGCGGATGTCGGGAATCCCGTACCGTAGCATGGCGATTCGGTGCGGGCCCATGCCGAAGGCGTAGCCCGTGTACCGCTCCGGATCGATTCCGCAGGCCTCGAAAACCGCTGGATGCACCATCCCGGATCCCATGATCTCGAGCCACCCGGTGGACTTGCAGGTGGGGCAGCCACCGCCCTTGCAGAGTTGGCACTGCACATCGACTTCCGCCGACGGCTCGGTGAACGGGAAGTAGGACGGTCGAAACCGGACCGCGGTATCGGCAGAGAAGAACTGCTTGACGAAGAAGTCGATTCCCGCCTTGAAATCCACGAAGGTCACGCCCTCGTCCACCACCAACCCTTCGATCTGCTCGAAGACGGGCGCGTGCGAGGGGTCGAAGGCGTCGCGACGATAGGCCTGACCGGGCACGACAATGCGGATGGGTGGCTCGAACCGCTCCATGGTGCGGGCTTGCATGGGAGAGGTGTACGTTCTGAGCAGCACATGCGGACCGAGATAGAACGTGTCCTGCATGTCCGCCGCGGGATGATCGAGCGCGATGTTCAGTTTGGTGAAATTGTACTCTTCGGTCTCGACCTCGGGACCGGTCACACGGGTGTAGCCCAGGAGGCGGAAGATCTGACAGATCTCATCGACCACGGCGGTGACGGGGTGGACGGCACCGCGCCAAACCTCGCGGCCGGGCATGGTTCCGTCGAAGTCGAGCGCCGGCGCGCGCTCCTCGGCGAGGGCGTGCTCGCGCGCGGCGAATGCGGCTTCTAGGTCTTTCTTGAGTTCGTTGGCCCGCTGTCCGATCTCCCGACGCTCCTCGGGTGGGAGCTGCGGCAGCGACCGCAGGAGTTGCGTGAGGCGCCCCTGCTTGCGTCCCAGGAGCTCGGTCCGCAGCTGGGTAAGGGTGTCCCGGTCCGCCGCCGCGACGCGCGCAACAGCCTGGGAGAGCTCTTCCAGCTGACGGTGAGGGACGGACGTGGTGGACATCGGCAGGGGGCCGGTCCGCTAGAGGTTCTTCTTCGCGACCTCCGCCAACTCGCCAAACGCGATCGGATCGCGGACGGCGAGGTCTGCCAGAACCTTCCGGTTGATCTCGACTCCCGCCTTCTTCAGACCCGACATGAAGCGGTTGTACGAAAGGTCATGCAGCCGGGCGGCAGCGTTAATCCGGACGATCCACAGCCGCCGGAAGTCACGCTTGCGCAGCCGGCGGTCGCGGTACGCGTAGCGCCAGCCGCGCTCGACGGTTTCCTTGGCGGCCTTGAACAGCTTGCTGCGGCCACCACGCGCGCCTTTGGCCGCGCGCATGATCTTCTTCTTGCGCTTCAGCCTGGCGACGTTGGACTTCACTCTCGGCATCGTCGACTCCTATCCCTGGAGCAGCTGCGCGATTCGCTTGGCATCCGCCCCTTTCACGAGGCCTGGCTGCCGGAGCCGACGCTTCCGCTTCTGATGCTTCTTGGTGAGGATGTGGCTCTTGTTCGCTTTGAAGCGACGCACTTTCCCCGTGGCGGTCAGTCGAAACCGCTTGCTCGCTCCACGGTTGCTTTTCTGTTTCGGCATATTCTGCTCACACTCTCGAATTCGTCATTCGCCCCACCACTGGCTGCCATCCCACCCCGTTCTATTTGGGCGCAAGAACCATGGTCATGTTCCGGCCCTCGAGTTTGGGCATCGCCTCCACCTTCGCTACGTCCTGCAGGGACTCATAGACCCGGTTGAGTACGTTTTCGCCGAACTCGGGGTGCGTGACCTGACGCCCACGGAACATCATGGTCAGCTTCACCTTGTTGCCTTCCTTCAGGAAATTCCGTGCGTGCCGTGTCTTGAACTCGAAATCGTGGTCGCTGATCCCCGGGCGATACTTCACTTCTTTGACTTGGATGTTGTGCTGCTTCTTGCGAGCCGCCCGAGCGGCCTTGGCCTGTTCGAAACGATACTTCCCGTAGTCCATGATCTTGACCACGGGAGGACGGGCCATCGGTGCGACCTCGACCAGATCCAGTCCTTTGGCTCGCGCGGACTTCAGGGCCTCATCGACCGGTACGATCCCCACCTGCTCCCCATCCTCACCGATCAAGCGAACCGGGCTCAGCCGGATCTGCTCGTTGACACGAACGCGCACCTCTCGTTTGTCGGGCTGAACGGCCAGTGAGATACCTCCCGTTATTCAGGTTTGCAGTGACAAAAAAAGCGGACTCCACGCCCGCTGACACCGAGTCCATGCGGGCCAGACAGGCCCGCCGGACGAACGGAACCCTCGACACTCACGCACGCGCGCGGCAGGAGGGTGAAGCGCGGAGGCGCTTGCTTCCCAAATTGTCAAATCCAAGCTATGCAGGCACCTACGGGGTGTCAAGCGGCGCGAACCCGTAGGCCTTGCCGTCCATGATGACCCGGCCCACGGCCCGCCCGGTCTCGTGCTCGAAGATCAGCACCCACTCCTCCGCAAGCGCTCGAGCCAGGATCCGCCGCTTTGTTTCCAACGTCACCAGCGGCTCCACGTCATACCCCATGATCCACGGCAGCGGCAGATGGGCGGTGGTAGGCACGAGATCAGCGAGAAACAGTGCCGTCGCGTCGCCGCCGGATACGAGCACGGACTGATGGTAGGGGACGTGGCCCGGTGTCGGGACCAACTGAACGCCCGGAAGCAGCGCGACCTCTCCTTCCACCAACTGCCACCGTCCCGCCTTTGTCACCGGCTCGAAGTTGGGCGGTAGGTAGCTCGCCGCGATTCGCTCGTTGCGCTGCGTCCCGAACTCCAGCTCGCCACGCTGGACCACGTACGTCGCCTGCGGGAAGGCGAGCTGCGGGGCCTCGCCGAGCCGCTCGACGAAGGTGTTCCCACCGCCGTGGTCGAAGTGCAGGTGGGTATTCACGACCCATCGAACGTCCGCCGGGTGGTGTCCCAGCTCGTGCAGGGCGTCCTCGAGGCTGGTGGGGCCGTGGCGACCGCTGTTATCGATGCCGTAGATCTGGTGGAACTTGTCGGACTCCTTGTTACCCACGCCGGTATCGACGAGGACCAACCCGTCGTCGTGTTCGATCAGCAGGCAGTTCAGGGCCAGGGGAATCCGATTCCGCTCGTCTGGCGGAATGCGCCGCTCCCAGAGGGGCTTGGGTACGACGCCAAACATGGCACCGCCATCGAGCCACTGCCGTCCGGCGTCCAGGAGGTGACATCGGAAGCGCCCTATCTGGAGTGTCGTGACGCGGCTCATAGCTCCTGCATCGAGGTGGGCAGCGCCGTTCGTTTGCGGCGTTGTTGTTTTCTCGACTGCACGAGCCGGTGGAGATCGACGAGCCGGACTGCGCCGCGATCCTCAGCCACCGACAGCAACCGACAGAGAACCTCCGCTGTGGCCATCGCGTCCCCAGCCGCCCGGTGACGGGCCGTGATCTCGATCCCAAAGTAGGCAGCGAGGCTGTCGAGGCTTCGGGACCGCAACCCCGTCAGGAGACGGCGCGCTAGGCTCACGGTGCAGAGCCGGGGACCATCCAGCATCACGTCGCGGGCGCGGCGCACCTCGGTGGACACGAAGCGCCAATCGAACCGGAGATTGTGCGCCACGAAGACGCGGCCGGCCAGCGCGGCGACGACGTCCTGGGCGATCATCTCGAACGGCGGCTTGTCACGCACCATGTCCTGCGTGATCCGGGTCAGCGACGTCACGCGCCGTGGAATGGGACGGCCCGGGTTCACCAGCGATTCGAACGCCAGATCCACCTGACCGCCGGTCACGGTCGCGATGGCGATCTCGACCACGCGATCCCCACGCGCCGGTCCACTCCCCGTGGTCTCGACATCGACCACGGCAAACGTGCAGTCGCCGAGCAGCGGCGACGCGTACGTTTCGCTCACCAGCACCCATCGGTCGTCCCGCAGGCGCCCCACTCGGGGATCGGCGCCCAATAGGGCGACGGCGAGCCGCTCCGCCACCGCACGCTGGAAATGGCGCAGCCCCAGGACTTCGCGGACGAGGGTCCCACTGTCCGTGGGGCCGGCTCGGAGGAGGGCGAGCGCGCGGTCCACGAGCGTGCCGCCAGGCACGGTGCGCAGCCCGGTGATGGTCAGGGGTCGTCCCTTCGCAGGGGAAGCGTCATGCAGCGGGGTCCACCTCCCCCGCGCACCAGCTCACTCCCCTCAATGGTGATCACGGCGCGATCCCGCTCCTGGATCGACGTGTCGCCCGTCAGGAATTCCACCGCATCGACCACCTGGAAGCCACCCCGCTCCATTTCCCTGAGGGTGGCGTCGTTGCGCTTGTACCCGACCGACAGACCTGGCCGGAGCGCGAGCATGTTGCACCCGGAAGCGTACTGCTCCCGGTCCTGCACCCCTCGATGGCGTCCTCCGCAGAAGATGGGATCGAGGCGCATCCCCAGGCCGTCGAGCGCGGCAAACAGATTGGGCTCTTCCTCAACGGTGTCGCTCCCCTTGCGCCGATGGAGTACGGGGAGCCGCTGGGGACCGATGAACGAGGGCGGATAGACCACGCATTGTTCGCGATCCACCTGGGTGAAGATCATGTCGAGATGGATGGCCGACCGCACACCGGGCAGGACCACGACCAGCACGTCGGTGATCGGCGTTTGCTCGAACACGATGTCACACAGGAGGTCGAGCGCGGCCGTGCTGGACCGTGCACTGAATCCCACGAGCAGCAGGTCCTGCCGGAGGGGATGGACATCCCCTCCCTCGAGATTGTGGGTGAGGCGGCGCTCTTCTGAGCCGTCGTACAGAATGCCGGCGTTCTCGAACTCGGGATGGAAGCAGAACAACATCTTGATGAGGAGCTCTTCGCTCCACCGCGCGCCGTGACGCATGGACCCCACGACGGCGTGATCGCCGAGCACCATGCCGAGGTCGCGCGTGAAGAACAGATTGGGAACGGGCGGCAGGGAGAACCCGGCTTCGTTGAGTGTGGCGCTGATGGGTCCCGGCGTGTCCTCGGCCCCCTCGATCAACAACGAGACCAGCTCCTTGGGCGGCATCTCTGCCAATCGGCGAGCCAGCGCGTCGGACGGAATGACGTCCCGCGTCTTCGAGATCAAGAAGTCGCGCACGTCCGGCCGACCCAAGACTTCCCGCAACGTCTGGCCGATCTCTAGCGTCTGGGCAAACCGCTCCAGCACGGCCTGCAGACGACGATGCTCGCGCTGGGCGAACTCCAGATCCACGATGTCGGAGTAGAGATAGTCTTTGCGAGTACCCGGCGTGACCGCCACCAGCTCCCGGCCTGGCGGATGTACCAAGACGGCCCGTAACGGGCCGATTTCAGAAGTGACATGTACGGGAGGCATTGCCCCAATCTATTGATTTCGTAGGGCAAAGCTCAACGCTTCGAGCTCAAGGGCCATGTTGACGGTTTTGACCGTCACGCTGTCTGGCACCTTGAGGCGAACCGAGGCAAAATTGAGGATCGCGCGAACGCCGGCTCGCACCAGGCGGTCGGCCACGCCCTGGGCGCTCTCGGCCGGCGTGACAATGATGGCGATGTCGACCGGGTCCTTGACCAGGTCGCCCTCCAGATCTCGACTGTCGCGCACGCGGAGGCCGTTCCACATCTTCCCCGTCTTCGTGGCGTCGGAATCGTACACCGCGGCAATGTGGAAGCCGCGCTGCGTGAACCCGCGGTACTGGGCGAGCGCGCTTCCCATCTTTCCGGCCCCGATCACGGCCACCCGGTACGTACGCCTCAGACCGAGAATGTCGCGCAAACGGGAGACGAGCTCCGGGACCGAGTACCCCAGCCCGCGTTTGCCGAACGATCCGAAGAACGAGAGGTCCTTGCGCACCTGGGCCGACGTCGTGCCCCCGCGGGCTGCCAGCGCTTCCGAGCTCACGGTCTCCATCCCCTGTTCCTCGAATTCCTCGAGGAACCGCAGGTAGAGGGAAAGCCTCCGAACGGTGGACTCGGCGATCTTGGGCATCGAATTTTGTGAAAACTTTCACAATGTATAGCCGTCCCGTCGCACGCGTCAACGACCAAACGCGCGAAACAGCCGTACAAACATCTGTGGTTCGAGCACTTCCGGACGAGCCGTGGGATCCAGCCCCAGATCGTTGAGGACGAGGTCCACGGCCTCCGCCGACCGGCCGGTCTGCGCGCGGAGCACCCGGCGTAGTTGCTTGCGCCGCCGGCTGAACATCCCGACGACGAAACGCCGAAAGGGCACGCGCTCCGCAAGCTCCACGAGGGGGCTGGGACGCAGGCGGAGTCGGACGACTCCCGACTCGACTCGCGGGGGTGGGCGAAACGCTCCCGCCGGCACGCTGAACAGACGCTCCACCACCGCCACACTCTGCACGCCCACCGAGAGCGCACCATAGGTCTTGTTTCCGGGTGGCGCGACCAATCGGTCTGCTACCTCCCGCTGGACCAGAAAGACGGCAAGGCGGGGTTCGGGCGGCTCCAACGTCTTGGCGATGAGCGGGGTGGTGATGGAGTACGGGAGGTTGCCAACCAGTTTGAAGGGGAGCTGGGAGCGGGGCGCCGGGAGCGGGACTTCCTGGATTAGGTCCCACCATCGCAGCTCTAGCGCATCACCCTCAACGACCGTCACGTTGTCGGGCACCCTTGCCTGCTCCCCGCGCCCCGCTCCCAGCTCCATGGCTAGCCGCGCATCCTTCTCGACCGCAATCACCCACCCTACCCGCGGCGCCAGCCGCCGGGTCAGCGTTCCCTTCCCTGCCCCGATCTCGATGACGACGTCGTCGGACGCCGGTTCCAGCGCATCGACGATACGATCCAGGATACTCGGGTCGAAAAGGAAGTGTTGCCCGAGGCGGCGCGGCACTCAGATGCGCAGGATGAGCATGGTACGATCGTCGCGCCTGCCCGCCTGGAACCCGTCGGACGCCCCGAGGACCGCATCCACGATGTGCTGGCTCGGCTCGGCTCGGTGGTCGGCCACGAGCGCGAGCACGCGGTCCTCACCGAAGCGCACACCGGCTTCGTCTTGCGCATCCGTGATCCCGTCGGAGAACAACACGAGCAGGTCCTTGCCGGCATGCCACGGGACCGTGACTCCCTCGATGGTTTCCGCCCCCGCCAGGCCAAGCGGTGGTGAGGTGGCGGCCAACCGCTCGGGGGGACCGCTGGACGGGAGCCGAAACGCATGCGGATGCCCGGCGTTGGCGTATTGCAGGGTCGAGGCCACGCGATCCACGACCGCGTAGAAGAGGGAGAGATGCATCTCGGTTTCTGCGAGATCGTCGCGCACCGACTCGAAGAGTCGTCGCACCGTCCCTGCCGGCGTTGCTTCTTCCACGGCGTGGATCGCTGCCGCCGAGAGCACGAGGGCCATCACGAGGGCGGCGCTGAACCCGTGCGACGACACGTCGCCGATCATCACACCAACTTTTCCTTCCGAGAGCCGGACGAAGGTGTAGAAGTCCCCACCCACCGTTTCCGCGGGGTGACATTCCGCCGCGGCATCTACGTCCGGACCGAGGAGCGACGGTCGCGGCAGGAGCTTCATCTGCAGGTCATGTGCGAGCTCCAACTCGTGTTCGAGGCGCTGGCGGGCCGCGTCCTGGGCCACCAAGCGCGCGTTCTCGATCGCGGCACCGATCTGCGAGGCGATGGCCGCCACCAAACGTCGCTCGCCCCCGCTGAACGCGTCGGTTCCCACCCGGTCGGTCAGGTTGATGACGCCGATTGGCTGCGGTGGACCTTCCGGACGCGGGTAGAGAATGGGTACCGAGAGGAACGCGGACCCGCGGTACTCCCGCGCCGTCTCCATCTCGGGCGCCTCGGCTTTGGGATCGCGCGGATCGAACGACAGGATCCGGCCTTCGCGAAACACTCTGGCGGCGATCGAGCTGGCATCGTCCACGCGTAGAGGGCCGTATCGGGAAATGTCGCGGCCCAGACCGGCCACCGGACGGAGCACGTTCGCACGCTCGTCATGCACGAGGATGGACGCACGGGTGGCGCCGACCACGGAGCTCACTTCCTCGAGGATCGTCTGTGCTGCTTCGTCCAGGCGGATAGTGCGACCGAGGATCTCGCTGATGGTATAGAGAAGCTCGATCTCCTCGTAGCGGGACGTGAGCTGCTTGGCGAGGCGCAGAGTGTCGCGCTCGGCGCTCACGAGGTCGGCGAGGAGCGGCGCCAGCGTTGCTCGTGCCCGTTCGACGTCCGGTCCTGGACTGACGATCTCGAACCAGTAGGCGTCGGTGCCTGGCACAGGTGCCACCCACCGGCTGGCATCCGTTGGCGTCACTGGGCCAGTGGGATCGGCCTTCACCGGGGGCGGGCTGGCACCGTCGCAACCGATGACTGGGCGAAGTCGGCCGCGGCCGAGCCGCCACAGCCGAATGCGGCAACCTACGAGCGCGCCCAGCGATTGGAGGATTGCGTCGAGCCGGTCTAGGCGCAACGCATGATCATGCAGATCGAGTTTCCCCGCTCGTTGAAGTGAACTTCGTCCGCCAACTGGCGGATGAGGAAGAGGCCGCGTCCGTCGATGCGTTCGACGCGATCGGGTTCGGTGGGATCGGGAATCTGCGCAGGATTGAATCCATTGCCCTCATCTTGCACGTGGATGGTCACGATGTCTTCGCTCAGCACGACGCGTACATCCACCTGTTTTTGGGGATCCATCGCATTGCCGTACACAATGGCATTCGTGAGGGCTTCGGCCAGCATGACGCGCAGATGAAACCGGGCACGCCGCGGCGTGAGCCCGCTTGCCACGCAATGCCTGGCCACCAGATCCACGGCTTCCTCGACCACCTCGAGCTCCGTTGGGACGCGAAGGAAAAACTGCACGGCGTGCCCCGCCGAGGCAGGCGGACGCGCGTCCTGACGGTGCACCACGAGGCGGAAGGGAACCGTCATGCGTTCAGAAGGCGGCCAGAGCCTCGTCGGTCGATTCGACGATGGCAAACAACGTGTCCAGCTTGGTGAGCTCGAACAGGGTGAGCAGATCCTCGTTGAGTCCGGCCAGCCGCAGCTCGCCACCCGCTTCCCCAATCTTCTTTGACAGCGACACCAGGACACCAAGGCCCGAGGAGTCGATGTACCCGGTTCGCGAAAAGTCGATGACGAATTTCTTCTCGCCACTTTCGAGGGAGTCGAGAATCTTTTGCTTGAGCTCGTGGCGATTGCCGACAATCAGCTGCCCGTCGACCCCGACCACGAGCACGCCCTTCCGGTCGTCCTTGCGTACGGTAAAGCTCATAAGTCCTCCGAGCGGGATCCCGTTTGGCCAGCGGCCTGTAGGAGCGCCACCGCCGCAACGTCCACGATGTCGTCGGCGGAGGCGCCACGAGAGAGGTCGGCCATGGGGCGCGCGAGCCCCTGAATGATGGGGCCCGTCGCGCTGGCACCGGCCAAGCGTTGCACCAGTTTGTACGCAATATTGCCGCTGTCAAGGTCAGGAAACACAAGGACATTCGCTCGCCCCGCGGCGGGGGATTCTGGCGCCTTCCGATGAGCGATGGCGGGCACCAGCGCGGCGTCGCCCTGCAGCTCACCGTCGGAGGGCACCCGGGGCATGAGGGCTCTGAACCGAGCCGCGGCGGCTTGGACCTTCTCGACCCGCGGGCCCTCGGCACTTCCCTTGGTACTGTAGGACAGAAAGGCCACGACGGGCTCATCGCCCACCACGAGCCCCCGGTCCCGGGTCGCGGCCACTGCGATCTCGGCCAGC
>JBFJCP010000017.1:0-98103 GCA_041615815.1 Gemmatimonadales bacterium
GGAGGAGGGGATGCGGTTCAATCAGTTGTTGATCGCGCCCTTCATCGGGGTCGGCTCACCCGTGGACCAAACCATGTGGATCGATGAGCTGACCGTCGCGACAGCGACGACGGGGGGCTGAGTTGGGGACGAACCTGCCCGCCGGACGTCGCTATGCGCCGACGATGCTCCTCGCGGGTCTGATGGGACTCGTGGCGGGGTGCGGCATTCAAGGCGAGCTCATCGACCCGCTTGGCGAGCGGGGGACGGTCCAGATTGCGGTCGCGGGTCTTGCCGGTTCAGCATCGAACGGCGGATCGGCGTCGCTCGACCCGACCGACGGTGAGGGGGCGATCGTCACGGTCGTCATTGCTAGCAACGGCGTGGGGGAGGCGACGGACGTTTCCGTTGGATCGTACGAGGTGCAGTACTCGCCGCCGGCAGACCATGTGATCGCGCCCGGCGATGCGCCCACCAAGACGATCCAGGTCAGTTCGGACGCCACCGCGGAAGTGAGTTTCACGGTTCAATCGAACGGTGACGAAGGCCCACCGCCGCCTCCCCCGCCACCTCCTCCTCCACCTCCACCAGTGGCGATTCCAGGGTGTCAGGCTACGGGCTCGTCGAGTTGCGAGGCGATGGGTGATGCGACTTGCTGGTACGTGTCAGCCAACGGTGACGACGGCAATGCCGGCACCGAAAGCCAGCCGCTCCGAACGCCGCAGACGGCGGTGACGCGTGCGGGCCCGGGCGATGTGATCTACTTGATGCCCGGTGCCGTGTTCGGGGTCGACCATACCGTCGCTGGACCGGACAACAGCCAGACGGGCACTCCCGAGCGGCTCATTGCCAATATCTCGCCTCCCGGCGGTGCAGGGCCGGGCACGGCCGCCGCACCGATTACGCTCAAGAGCCTACCGGGTCAGTCGTGCGCGGTCATCGAAGGCACAGCCACGGAGGACATCAGGCTGTGGGTGAGCCAGCCGTACTGGCGGGTCGAGAATCTGATCATCGATGGTGGCAACATCGGTGTGGGGGAGCGCTTCGTCTCGGACGTCCACGATATCTGGATCCTCGGGAACGAAGTCTCGAACTATCGGACCATGTCCGGGTCGAACTGGGGGATCATCAAGGTCGACGAAGCGGATCCCTCTCCGTACAACATCTATATCGAAAACAACGTGATGCACGACATGAACGACGGAGGCACGGCGTGGAGCCAGGAGGGCGATTTGGAGCATCACGCCGGTTTTGCCCTCATCGCTTCCTCGGGCCTCGTTCAGTTCCGAAATAACGTGATCTACAATGCGCCGAGCGCGTTCTACTTCAAACGGGATCACGCGGGGCCCACCGTTGTGCAGGGGAATCTCATCTTCAACGTGGTGACGATGGGGCAGTGGCGGCCCGCGAACAATACGTTCGAGCGGAACGTGGTGTTCAATGTGCTGGATGGTGGAGGACCGCGCACGCGGAGTGGCTCGACGAACAACGTGTATCGCAACAATACGTTCGTGGACATGGATCACGCCGTGAATCTGGACGGTCCCATGAACGGCCATACCGTGGAGGACAACGTGATCTTCGGTCCAGGGTATCTGCTCGAATTCAACAGCGCGAGCGGAGACGTTGGGCAAAGTGGGTTGGACGACAATTGCTTCATCACACCTGCAGGGTTCACGGCATTCCGAGCGGTCAGCGGCGGGAGCTCATTCACGCTCGACGAGTTTCGCAACACCTTCTCTCGTGAGCTGAATAGTGTGCAGTTGGTAGAGACGAACAAGAGTGCGGTATTCACCGACCCCGACGCTGGAAACTTTGCGTTGATTGGGGTGGCCGCGGGCTCGTGTTCCGGTGACGGAGCGTACTGACATCGTCTGGTGCGAGATCGGCACGCGAGGGCGTGCAACCGCGGACTAATCGATGGCGCTCGTCGTCGAGATTCGGTGCTCGTAGGGAGTGATCGAGCCTGACTCGGCGTAGAGGCGGTGCCACGTCGAGAAGCAGAGGAGGGCCCACAATGTTCCTTCCCAATTGTGTTTCCGCGAGGTGTGCTCGTCGATGAGGCGGGTGACGGTGTTCGGGTCGAAGAATCCCAACCGGCCCATGCGCGCCTCCGAGAGTTCGTCGGTGAGCATATCCCGAAGCTCGTGGCGCAACCACGCCGCCGTGGGTCCGACAAAGCCGCGTTTGGGAGCGGAGAAATGTTGGTCGGGGAGCCGCTCTCGCAGCGCGGCGCGCAGCAAGCGCTTCTTTTGGCCGAGGCCGATGCGCACCCGATCCGGCAATGGGAACGCACGCTCCACGAACGGATGGTCCACAAACGGCACACGAATCTCGAGACTGTGGGCCATGGCCACCCGGTCGCTCAGGTGGAGGAGATCGTCAGGAAGGTAGGTCTTGTAGTCCAGGTACAACGCGGTTCGGACGCCGGCGTGCGCTCCCCCATCGTCGTGCAAACGGCGAAACAGATCGAGCGTGGGGTGATGCTGGATGATCTCCCGAATGCCGCTGGCGTAGAGGGTCCCACCGAGGCCGTTGGCCGGAAACCGGTTCAGCATGTCCAGATAACGATCGGTCGCGGCGCCACCGCTCACCCGCAGAAACCGCTTGAGCCGATTCACCCCCGGGCTGGCGTCACGTGGTTCGGGCACGAGGTCGGCAAGGGCACTTGCGCCCTGTCGCAGAGCGCGTGGCAGGCGGGCATACCAATCGCTGAGCAGCAGCCCGAGATGTCTGGGGTATCCGGCGAACAGCTCATCCCCTCCCGTTCCCACCAGCGCTACCTTGTAGTCAGCGGCCACGGCCTCGGAGATGAGCCACGAGGGGATGGCGGAGTCATCGGCGTGGGGCTCGTCGAGCGCATGCACGATGGGCTCAAACAGCTCGCGAACGCTGGGTCGGACATCGACGACGGTTAATTTGGCCTGATAGCGTTTGGCGAGCAGACGCGCCAGGTCGGTCTCGTCCGCGGCGGCCGCACCCGTGCCGTGATAGCGCGCAGTAAAGGCGTGCGGCGGTTCCCCGGTTTGCGCCATGCTCGCCACGACCGCAGACGAATCGATCCCACCGCTCAGGAATGCCGCCACCGGGACATCGCTGACCATATGCGCCGCCACGGACTCGTCGAGCCACTCCAAAACGTGACGCTCGAGATCAGCGGGCGCGACGTCATCGCCCAGTGGTAGATCCCAGTACCGGTGGGTGGTGACGTCGCCGTCCCGCCAGCGCAGCCAGTGCCCGGGCTCGAGCTTGCGCACCGAGCGGAAGGGCGTGGCAGGGGCGGGGATGTAGCCCAGGCGGAAGTACATGTCGAGCGCTTGCCAGTCCAACTCGCCGCCGGTGAGCCCGACTGCATGCAGCGCCTTGAGCTCCGAGGCGAAGGCCAGACCCCAGGGGCCGCGCACGATATAGAGTGGTTTGATTCCGAAGCGATCTCTGGCGAGCAACAGTGATTGGTCCGAGGCGTCCCAAAGGGCAAACGCAAACATGCCGCGAAGGCGCGTGACACACTCGGGTCCGAGCTCCTCGTAGAGATGCACGATGGTCTCGGTGTCCGAGCTGGTCTCGATGAGGTGTCCACGGGCCAACAGGTCGCGACGGAGGTCGCGATAGTTGTAAATCTCGCCGTTGAAGACGATGACCTTGGAACGATCTTCATTGAAGATCGGCTGGTGCCCGCCAGCGAGGTCGATGATACTCAAGCGCCGCATGCCAAGTCCCACGCGCCCGGACACGAAGAGGCCCTGGTCGTCCGGCCCGCGGTGACGGATGGAGTCGCACATCTCGGTCAGCGTGGCTCGGGACACCCCGTGCTCCGGGGTCCGGTGGACGAGACCTACGATGCCGCACATGGTGTAACCTCTGGCACGGGCAGTCGCTCCTGGGGTGAGGCGTTGTCCGACCATCGTGGTCGGAACGCAGAACACGCTTGGGTGGCGCAAGGGAGGCGCCAGGAGCCCGCTGCATGGTTGGCTCCGCAAGAAGTATGATAAGTTATTGTAAGTAACGTTATTAGGCCTATTCCTGCCGTTCCGGAATCAGCAGCAGCGGTTCGTGACTGTTGCGTGAAGGCAACAGTCACGGCCGGATTGCCGCTGTTGCGTCCTGCGACGGTGGTGGCTCGCTTGTTGCCATGCCCCGGTGTGATCGCCGCGGCGTACGTGTGGTGATGAGGTTGACGGCGCGGGACCGCCACAGGGTGCACTATCCATGATGTCGATGCCAGTGGAAGCGAAAACAGCGGAACCCGATTCCGAGACCGCCCAGCGGCGGCCCGTCACGATCGTGATGTATCACTCGGTCGACCCGGAGGTCGATGCCTACACGATCAGCCCGGACGCCTTCCTACGGCAGATACGGTTTCTCAAGCGTCACTTCGCGATCATTCGTCTCCATGATATCGAATCGGCGCTGAACGACACGAGTGGGAGCGCCCGCAAGCTGGTCATCACGTTCGACGATGCGTTCCTCGACTTTCTGGAGGTCGCCTATCCCGTGCTCGCCGAGCACGAGGTTCCGTCGACGGTGTTCGTACCCACGGGGTACGTCGGCGGGCACAATGACTGGGACGCCGCTCATCCCTCCTACCGGCGCAAGCGGCTGATGACGAAAGCGCAACTCCGGACGTTGTGGCAGGGCGGGCTGGTGGACTTTGGTTCCCACACGGTGACGCACGCACGAATGAGCGATCTTTCCACCGAGGATCTCCACAAGGAAACCGCGGAATCGAAGGGGGAGCTCGAAACCCTCTTGGGTGTGCCTGTCACGATGTTCGCCTACCCCTACGGCCAATTGGACGACATTTCGGAGCAGGCCGTCGAGGCCGTGCGGGCTGCCGGTTATCGGAGCGCCGTGACGACGCACTGGGGTGCATGGAACTCCGTGGATCAGCTGTTGCGACTGCGCCGGATTTACTTCCAGGAGGACGACTCGGATCGCGTGCTGGGGCTCAAGGCTACGGGCCTCTACGATTGGCGGAGTGCCAAGGAGCGGGTGGGGCACGCGGTGCGGAGCGTGCGACGCAAGCTCGGAGGGTGAACGTTGCAGCGATGCAGCGATCACCGCCGCTGAGCTGCTGAGAGGCAGGCCAGTCCCCCTCGGCGAGGCACGGCAAGTTGGCCTGCTACTTGCACCTGGGGCGTCTGCATTCGCGAGATACGCTCGCGATCGAGGGGACCGGGTCACCGTCCTCCTCGTTGAGCCCCGGACCGGTTCGGCACGACTGACCGGGCCGTCGATCCGTGGGTGGACCACCAGCGAGACATTGGCGGTTTCATGGCAGACGTCATCATCATTGGGGGAGGGCCCGCCGGCGCCACACTCGGCTGTTACCTCTCGAAGGCCGGCATCGACAACATCATCATCGAGAAGGCGATCCATCCGCGGCCGCACGTGGGCGAATCCATGGTGATGGCCACCGTGCGCATCTGGGATGAGATCGGGTTTCTCGAGACAATGGAAACCGAGCGTTTCCCCAAGAAGTACGGGGCTTCCTGGCACCCGGCGGGGAAGACCGAAGAGATCGACATCGCGTTCCGCGAGTTCCCCCAGGAAGGAATCAACCAGGACTACACGTATCACGTGGACCGGGCCAAGTACGACCTGCTCCTGCTGAAGCACGCGGAGCAGTTGGGCTCGAAGATCTACGAAGGTGTCCAGGTCAAGGAAGTGCTGTTCGAGGACGGGACGGCGTGTGGGGTCCGGGCGGCGCTCGCCGACAAGGAAATCACCTTGAACGCCAAGGTGATCATCGATGCCACGGGGCGGGACACGATCCTCGGACGCCAGCTCAAGCTCAAGAAGAACGATCCTATTTTCGACCAGTACGCCGTCCACGCTTGGTACGACAACGTCGACCGCGGCACGGTACCCACGGACGACTACATCCATATCTACTTCTTACCGGTGGAGCGCGGCTGGGCGTGGCAGATTCCCATCACGGACGAGATCACGTCGATGGGCGTCGTGGCGGAAAAGGATGTGTTCCGGGCTGCGAAACTGGACGTCGAGGGATACTTCCAGAAATACGTGGACTCCAACCCCAATCTGGCCGCCGCCATGAGGCCGGCCCGGCGCCTCAACGACTTCAGACGGGAAGGCGATTACAGCTACAGCATGCGGAAGTTCTGCGGCGATGGGTGGATGCTGCTCGGCGACGCCGCGCGATTCGTCGATCCCATTTTCTCCTCGGGCGTGAGTGTGGCCATGCACAGCGCCAAGTTCGCAGCCGAACGCATCTGGTGTGCGCTGGAGCAGAACCGGTTCGACCGAGAGATTCTCCTGCCTTACGAGACGAAGCTGCGTGGTGGGGTGGAGATCTGGTACGACTTCATTCGACTGTATTACAAGCTCCTGCCTCTCTTCACGCACTTCATTCAAGCGCCGGAGCACCGGCTGGGCTTGCTCCAGCTATTGCAGGGCGACGTGTACGAGCGCGAGGAGTGTCCGCCGGTGCTGGATGCCATGCGCAACTACGTCCAGACCGTCGAGGAGACACCCAACCACATTCTCCGCAAGTATCTCACTGACATCCCGGTGGGGTGAGGCCAGCGGGGGGCACGCCCCTTAGCACGAACGCGCGGCAGGTCCCCACGGGTCCCTGCCGCGCCTCGTTTCCGGTCTGTTCCGGACCGAGGTGGCACCCTACCTTGGCGAGGCCTCAGAGGAACGGACCTTGCACTTCTCTGAGGAGCCCGAGGCGGTGGGGAGGACGATGAAAGAACTCATAACACGTTGTAATACAATAACGTAGAGGGTTTTGCCAGCTCATGGAATTCTCGTGGAACGACCAGCAGCGCGAGTTCCGCCAGGCGGTGGTCGAGTTCGCGCGACGAACCCTGGACAGCGATGTGATGGCGCGCGAGCAGCGGGGCGAGTTCGCCCGCGACCTCTGGCAACAATGCGCCGAATTCGGCATCCAGGGTCTCCCGTTCCCCCCGGAGTACGCCGGGATGGGGGAGGATGTCGTGACGACCATGTTGGCGATGGAGGCGCTGGGTTACGCGTGTAAGGACCGCGGGCTCCTCTTCTCGATCCACGCGCACATGTGGAGCGTGGCGATGCCGATCTTGTCCTTCGGGTCAGAGGAACAGAAGCGCCGCTACTTGACCAAACTGTGTGACGGAAGTTGGGTCGGTGCCCACGCCATGAGCGAACCGGACACCGGTTCAGACGCCTTCGGGCTCACGACGCGAGCTGAGCGCCGGGGAGACCGCTACATCCTGAACGGTGCGAAGACCTTTTGTACCAATGCCCCCGTGGGCGACCTCTTCGTCGTCTTCGCCACTGTGGACAAGAACAAGGGGATGTTCGGTGTCACGGGTTTCTTGGTGGAGAAGGGCACCAGCGGCCTCACGGTCGGCCAGCCCATTCCCAAGATGGGTCTCACGACCTCGCCGATGGCGGAGGTGATCCTGGAGGACTGCGAGGTCCCGGCGGAGAACGTGTTGGGCCGCGAAGGATTGGGGGCCACCATCTTCAATCACTCCATGGGGTGGGAGCGGAGCTGCATTCTGGCCACCGATGTGGGCGCGATGGAGCGTCAGCTCGAGACCTGCATCTGCTACGCGAAGGAGCGGCGCCAGTTCGGGAAACCCATTGGCAACTTCCAGCTGGTGGCGTCCAAGATCGCGGATATGAAGGTGCGTCTCGAAACCTCGAAGCTCCTCCTGTACAAAGCGGCCTGGAGTCAGTCCAGGAACGAGATGAGCGCCATCGACGCGGCGATGGCCAAGGTCTACATCAGCGAGGCTGCCGTGGCCTCGGCACTGGATGCGATCCAGGTGCACGGTGGGTACGGATACATGAAAGAGTTCGAGATCGAGCGGGAATTGCGTGACGCGATCGGCGGCAAGTTGTACTCGGGTACGTCCGAGATCCAGCGGCTCATCATCGCTCGCAACCTCGGGCTCACGCCGAAGAACTGACGGCTGGAGGCGGCATGGCGTTCTTGTTGTGGCAGTACTTGAAGGACAGTGCGGAGCGGTACCCGCAGCGCCCCGCAGTCGCGTGGCGTGACACGGTGCTCTCCTATGCAGAGCTCGATGACCTGAGTACGCGGCTTGCGGTGGCGCTCCGCTCGAGCGGGGTGGGTCCCGGCGCAAGGGTGGCGCTGTACATGCCGAAGTCGGCGTGGAGCGTCGTGGCCATGCACGGCATCTCCAAGGCCGGCGCGGCATACGTTCCCATCGATCCCAATCAGCCGGGCCGGCGCGCAGCCTTCATCATGAAAGATTGCGGTGTGCGGGCGGTCGTGACCACGCATCGCAAGCTGCACCAACTCGTCAGCGTCTTGCCGGAGTTGGAAGCGCTCGAGGCCATCGTGCTCACCGACGAACACAAGAAGCCACCTCCAGACGTGGGTGCCCGGCGGATTCACCATTGGCGCGACCTGGCGGAGATCGCGGTGGAAGAGCCCCTGGTGCCGGCCAACGTGGAGACGGACCCAGCGTACCTCCTCTATACCTCGGGATCCACGGGCAATCCCAAAGGTGTGATTCTGAGCCACCGTCACGCGCTGACGTTCGTCGACTGGGGTGCCGACGCGTTCCACGTGGGTCCGGAGGATCGCCTGTCCAATCACGCACCGCTCCATTTCGACTTGTCGGTGTTTGACATCTACGTGGCCATGAAGACCGGCGCCTGCGTGGTCATGGTACCTGATGAGGCCAATGCATTCCCAGTACAGCTGGCCGAGTGGATCGAACGCCAAGGCATCACTGTCTGGTACTCCGTGCCTTCCGCGCTCATCAGGATGTTGCTGCATGGCAATCTGGACCGATTCGGATACGAGAAGGTGCGCACGGTGCTCTATGCCGGTGAGCCCTTCCCGGTGAAATACCTCCGGGATGTCATGGCGAGATTTCCCGCCGCGACGTTCTACAACCTCTATGGCCCAACGGAGACCAACGTCTGCACCTACCTCCCGGTGCCGGATCCCATCCCGGCGGAGATGGCGGACATTCCGATTGGACGCGCCTGTGCCAACACCGAGGTCTTTGCCGTGAGTGCTGAGGGTCACGTCATTGGCCCGGGGGAGGAAGGCGAACTCTATGTGCGGGGTCCCACCGTGTTGCTGGGGTACTGGGGGCTACCCGAGAAGACCGAACAGGTGCTCGTCTCCAACCCGTTCCAATCTGCGTACCAGGAACCGGCCTACCGTACCGGTGACATCGTCCGTCTCGAGAAGGATGGCTCGTATGTGTTCGTGGGCCGCAAGGACCACATGGTGAAGTCGCGGGGCTATCGTATCGAACTCGGCGAAATCGAACAGGCGCTCTACCAGCACGAAGGGGTTCGGGAGGCGGTCGTGGTGGCCATCCCGGATGACGAAGTGGGTGCGCGTCTCAAGGCCGTCATCGTGGCCCACGAAGGGGTGACCCTCTCGCGCAACGAGTTACAAACGTTTTGTCTGGACCGTCTGCCGCGGTACATGGTGCCTGAGTACTATGACTTCTTGGATAAGCTGCCGCGCACGTCGACGGGGAAGGTGGATCGGGTGACCTTGGCTACAGACGCCGCGGCAGAACCGGAGCGTGTGCCGACGAGCTGATCCCCGGACAGGCGCTGCCCGGCGGACGGGCGCGTAGGAGGCAACAAAGGCGGCGACCGACGTGTGGGCGACGGTCGCCGCTCGCGTTTGGTCGCGTCCCGGCAGCCGACTCCGGGGGCGCCGCGCGGTCTAGGCCGCTGCCTTTGTTTCGATGAAGCGCTCGATTGCCGTCAGCGTGTCGAGATTGTCCGCCACGATGTCGTGCGGTGCCACGCTGATGCTGAACTCCTGCTCCAGGAATGACACCAGCTTGAGCGAGGCGATGGAGTCGAGCAGGCCCGAGGAGAAGAGCTGCGTTTCTTCGGTCAGCTCGTCCGGATCCTCACCTGGCAAGAACTCCTCGAGAATGAACTGCTTCACGGTCTGCTTCGTGTCTGGCATGGGATAATGCTCCTCCCGTGAGGGTCGAAATGGCCGTGCGATCGGCGAACAACGCGGCCGACAATGTCGGGTCGGCGTGCTCCAGCGCGTCGTACAAGCGATCCGCGATCAGCCGATGTGCTGCCGCATTGGGGTGTCCGTCCCACTCGGCGATCCAGAACGACTTGAGGTCGTGGCCGTCGAATACGCCGGACAGGTCGAGGGTGACGAACCCGGCTTCTTGAGCGAGTCGAAACAGGTTGGCGACCCGCGGATCGGATTGATCCGCGGCGGCGCCGGGGCGTGTCGCACTCCCGAAACAGAAAGCGGAGCGCTCTGGTGGACAGGGTCGATCCGCGCCGGGGGTCGGCATCGGCAGGAAGACCCACACCGGAACGATCTCCCGAGCGCGCGCGTCGGCGACGACCTTCCGGTACGCCCAGCTCATGAGCTCGCTCTCCAACGGCACGAGACGACGGGCGACCTCGTTGTGATTCATGCCCACCCGCACGCCCGCCCGATCCAGCAGCGTTTGTAGCTCTGGATAGATGATCTCCGACGAATCCGTCATGCGGCGCGCCACGTCCTCGATGGCCTTGGCGGCACTGACCTCGTGGTCCACGTAGAACACGGCGTCGGGATCGAAAGGCAAGGCCTTTGCTTCGAAGACGCGTACTAGCGACGGGGCACCGTACGCCTCCGAGGCGAGATTGAGGATCTCGTAGACGCGCGTGCCATTGGATTGCTCGTTGAGGCGCTCCTCCACCAGGGACTCGAAGGTCTCGTTGTCCGCCACTCCCGAGCCGAGCACCGGGGAGGCCCCGAGCATCGCCACCCGGAAGGTGTTGTCCGGCTTGCTGAGGGTGTAGTCCCGATCCCGCATGCCCCACTGGTTCGTCGTGAACGGTGCGCTCTTGTACACGATGTGCGTGGATGGCACCAATTCGGTTCGCAGGAAGTCGTCTGTGTTTCGGAGGGCCTCGGTCTCCCAGAGATCTCGCCAATCGGAAGGGCGCTTGGCGTACAGTTTCCACAACTCGGGATTGAACCGCTCCACGCCAAGGAGGTTCTCGTAGTAGCCTCGCTCCAAGAGGGCCTGATCCTGGCGGTTGAGACGCGGCTCACGGAGCGACAGCATCGTCGTCGCGACCGGCGAGTCGATTCTGGTGAGTACGCGTGGATGGCCCATCACCAGCAGGCCCACGAGCAACACCGTGGTCCAAACCGGCGATTGCCTGAGCACCGTCAAACGATGCCACACCGCGGCTGGGCTCATGCTGGTCTTGGTCTCTTGGGGCTCGGACCCCGAACCCGTTCGCACCGTGGTGCCGACGGCCACGCCCAGGACGACGATGACGGGGCCCAAGCCTTCGAGCGCGAGGTCACCGCGTCCGAAGACCTTCCATAGGGCGAGCCATTCGCCCACCGAGTCGGATTGCCAGAGCGACCAGAGTACGCAAAGCACCGTGAATGTCGCCGCCGTCTTGAGCGCCTTCACCGTGAACTCCCCTGGCGTCATGCCCTTTTTGCCCAGCCGGCGTTTCCGTCCCTTCTTGGCCTCCCACACGGCATTGATCACCACGAACACGGCGAGGATGGTCCAGAACACGGCATCGGGCGTGGACAAGACGAACGATCCCCGGATCCAATACCACTGGTACGAATGCAGCACCATGGTCGCGACGAACACGACGAGCGTGGCGAGGATGAGCGCGGCGGTTCCCCCGAAGCGTCTCAGCCAGAAGAAGCTCGGGTAGTAGAAGATCTTCATCATGAAGTCTTTCCAATAGATGTTGATCCGCCGCCAATAGTCCGTGAAGCTCGACGCGAGGAAATACAGGTGATGCGTCTCGGGGAGGTTGAACCCGAACAGGTGCATCATGCCGATGAAGAGGTGGAACAGTCCCGAGATGCGCAGATAGAGCATGTAGTTCGTGACAACGAACTGCACGAAGTCACCCGCGGTTTGTACCTGTTCGGGCGCAAGCGTCAGGTAGTAATAGACGAAGCGATAGAGAATGAGATGGACGACCCCGCGGAACATCCACGTGACGCCCTTCTGATAGATCGCGTACTCCTCTTCGTTGTAGTAGGTGCGCCGGAACGTGCGGTAGTCCACCACCGGAAACAGCGGCGCCACCACGTTGGGCAGCATGAAGAAGTACGACAAGGTGGACGACGGGGTCAGCAACGACTTGTCGTGCCGCAGGTCGTACATGTAAATGAGGAGTCGGAACATGAACATGGACCCCAGGATGGGCCAAATGGCCCCGGTCCAGGGGGCCGGGATCCAGGTCTCGCGAAACGCGACGAGGGAGACACCCGCTCCCAACAGCAACGTGACCCGCGTCCAGTACGAGAGCGGAAGGTGACAGATCCCGATCAGCACGAGCCCCACGGCGATCAGCCAGAGTCCCGCCTCGATCCCCATGACCACCGCAATCCCTGTGAGCGACAGCAGCGCAAAGAAGGGGAGTCGTTGTCGCAGGGGGAGCAGGGAGTGGATGACGAAGCCGACGAACGCGAGGAACGTCACGTAGACGAAGGATCCGCTCTCGAGCTGGTATTGCCGGACGGCCACAACCAGCAACGCGAGCGGAATCACCACCCCCAACCACCGGCCCACCGCCGCCCGCATGTCTTCGGCCAACCACCGTTCCCTGGCAACGCCAACAGCCATCTAGCCTCCCAATTGCTCCACGTCAGACGTCATCGCGCGAACGCCTGTGGGGATATCAGGATCCGGGCCACCACCGAGGGACAATCGGGGCTCCCCCGAAGCGTGTACGGGCCACCGGAATGAACATAAGTAGTTATATTTAAATAAGTTACGATATTGCACGAAAATGTGGTGACGGAGCGTCCGTTTGCTCGATGGCTGGTGTTGCGACGATGCCACAATCGGCTCCGCCCTCATCGTGCTCTCGGTCCCACGGAGTCTCGGGCGGGGACTCGCGCAAGCGGCTGCTCGCTGGCCGGAAGCACGTCACGATAGAACTCCAGGTACCGGTCCGCCATGCGGCCGGCGGTGAATCCGTCGAGAAACCGCGCACGCGCTGCGCTGGCGAGCGTGTGACGGAGCGGAGGATTACCAAGGACGCGCTCGAGCGCCTCGGCGAGACGGTCGACATCGTTGGGCGGGACGAGAATCGCCTCGGACTCGTCACGCGCGATCGCGGGGATCGATCCCACCTCGGTGGCGACAATGGGCACCGCGCACGACATGGCCTCCAACACGGAGATGGGCATGCCCTCGGTTTGAGAGGGTAGGACGAAGCAATCGCAGCGTCGGAGCAGACTCGGGACATCCTCGACAAAGCCCAGAAACTCCACGCGATCCCCCAAACCGAGCGCCGCGCACTGTCGCTCGAGCGCTTCGCGAAACGGGCCCTCACCGGCGAGGAGGAGGCGGATGTCGGGGAACGGTTTCGCCAGCCGGTGCAACGCGTCGAGCAGCACGTGGACATTCTTCTTGCGAATGAGACGGCCCACACACAGCAAGACGGGCCCTGCCCGCGGATGCGCGGCGCGGGGCTGGTCGTTGGCCCGGTCGGCGATCCCATTCGGGATGACCCGGACGCGGTCGGAGGGCACGCCGCGGTCCATCAGCTCCAGGCGCACGGGCTCGGACACGGCAACGATGCCGCGGAGCCGCCGCAGGATCTGGCTCTCGAAGCGCACGATCGAGCTTGAGACATGGACGTCGTGGGCGGCGTGGGTGTGAAACGTGGCAACGGCCGGCGCGCGCCGGGCCACCGCGTAGGTCCCGGCCACGATGGTGGCTTTGTAGCCGTGAAAGTGCATGACCCGCGGCGATGCGGAGCGGAGGATCTTGCGCAGGCGAAGGAGCCCCTTGGGCGAGATCCGACCCGCGAGCCCGGCATACGAGACGGGAACACCCAGGGCGGCAGCGGCCTGGCCCAGGGCGTGGCCGGGTCCGTGCGCGGATCCCAAACACACCAAGGCGGCAGGGCAGCCCCGCGCGCGGAGCGCCGGCAGCAGATCCAATAGCATGCGTTCGATGCCGTAGAGCCCGCCGCTGGCCACCAGATGCACGATGGCGCCGGGATTAGGGGCTGAATCCGATGTCACTGTCGCCGTGGCTCAGATGCCATTGCCGCTCATCATAGACCAGGTCCTGGAGCGCATCGTCGCCTTTCCATAACATCCAGGCGGGGCGATCGAGTCCGCGCGGTCTGAAATACAGGTAGCGCTGCACGCGCCGCCGGAGGCTGGGATGGAGTCCGAGGCACGAGATGATGGCCGCGTCGTGTGCGGCAAACTGATCCACGGCCGCCGCCACCAACGTGTCTACCATTTCAGGGGTGTTGGGATCGCCAAAGAGGTCCATAATGCGGCCCACGCGCATCCCACGACGATCGACCAGGCGAAGCGCAACGTAGCCGGCCACCTGGCCAGTGGGATTCCGGGCCATCATCACACGGTGATCGAACACGGGGTCGTCGAGGAAGCGCCATTGCACGAAGCTCGCATCACGGACCGCGATGAGCGGGAAGCGGTCTTTGAGCTCGAGCCAGAGAGCGTCGAATTCGGGCCCGGCGTGTTCGACCATGTGGGCGGTCCACCCGGATGGGATTCGCGGCGCCCGGGTTCGATTCAGCGCCGCCGCGGCCCCGTCCATGAGCGGCCCCACGAGCGGACGCATCCACGCCAATGGCGCGCGGGCGAACGCCCTGGGTATCCGGGGCGATCGTTGCACGTACCGCAGGACCGCGCTCGGACGAATCGGCCGGTAGTAGAATGGGACCGCGTGCAGCGGCTGGTAGCCGACGCGGCCGCGGATTCGGCCATTGGCCGGCGCATAGGCCAGGGCATTCGACAACGGGTTGGGAAACTCGTCATACGCACGGACGAGCCGCTCGCCAATGCCCAAGCGGCGCGTCCGCGATGAGACGATGAGATCGCAGTCGTGATAAATGATGGTCTCGAGGTCACCGAACTTCATACGCGTGGGAAACGAGGCGAGAAATCCTACCACGGCGCCGTCCAGGTCCGCCACCCAGAGGTGGGAAGCCACCCGTCGGTTCACGGGATTCTCGAAGAACTGCCAGCGCCAGCGTCGTCGGAAGAGCTTGAGCGCTTGGTCGCCAAAGACCTCGCCATAGAGAGCGAACACACCGTCGTAGTCCGCCTCGGTGCAGCTTCGAATCTCCACCGATGGAACTGCCGTGGTCGTCGTTTTCACTCCTCGTTCCCGAGGTTGAAGTCGGCATCCGGCACTGCCGCCCAGACGGGGACGCGGGCCGGTCGCCGGAATAGGATATGCGGTAGCCACGCCGCGGGCCCACGGTACAGCAGGCCGCGGGGCGCCGGCGTGCGCTCAGTCACAGACCGTCGCGGCCTCCGGGTCGCAAGAGCCGTGCAGTCCGACGATACTTCGTGAAGTGGTTTTGGGAAAGCGAGTTACGAGCCGGTGGACACAGAGACCTCGATTCGGATTCCCGGCCGGCAACCGACAGTGTTGTCTGCTTGCAACAGTCCTGGCACCGAGGGAACGACGGCGGTGTCGTGGTGAACCTCGGATGGAGCTTCGTGGGGGTGGGCTTGGCCGTGGCGCTGTACGCCTACGTCGGCTATCCCGCGGTGCTCTGGCTCCTGGGGAAGATGAAGCGGCCCGCGTCGCGAGTGGCGCACGCGGGTGAGCCGCCGTTGGTCACCGTCACGATTCCGGTCTACAACGAAGCCCACAACATCGCGGACGTGCTCGATCGCGTGTTGGCGAGTGACTATCCCAGGGACCGACTGCAAGTGCTGGTCATCTCCGATGCGTCGACGGACGGCACGGACGAGATCGTGCGTTCGTACGTGGCACGAGGCGTCGAGCTCGTTCGCTTGAAGCAGCGAGGCGGCAAGACCGCGGCGGAGAACGCATCGCACGAGCATGCGCGCGGCGAGATCATCGTCAACACCGACGCTTCGGTGCGCATCCACCCCGATGCCATTCGGCACTTGGTAGCCGCCTTCGCCGACCCGACCGTGGGCGTGGCCTCCGGACGGGACGTGTCGGTGACGCACGCGACGGCGGAACAGACGTCGGGCGAGTCGGGCTATGTGGGATACGAGATGTGGGTTCGGCAGCTCGAGACCGCCGTGTCTGGTATTGTGGGCGCCTCCGGATGTCTGTTTGCCAACCGAGCCGATCTGCATCGGGAGAGGGTGCCGGCGGAGCTGAGTCGGGATTTTGCCGCGCCACTGATCGCCCGAGAGCACGGATACCGCGCGGTGTCGGTGCACGAGGCCGTGTGCCACGTTCCCCGTACGGCGTCGCTTCACCGGGAGTACCGCCGCAAGGTGCGCACGATGACGCGCGGTTTGACGACACTGGCGTTCAAACGCCAGCTGTTGAACCCGTTCCGGTACGGCGGGTTCGCCTGGATGCTCTTCAGCCACAAGGTATGCCGGTGGTTGGTGCCGTGGGCTGGCGTGCTTGTGCTCGTGGGATTGGCCGTGTTGGCCGTGACGGCGTTATGGGCGCGGGTGGTCTTGGGACTCAGCGCCGCTCTGGCCGTGGTCGCGGGCATCGGATGGCTGTGGCCCAAAGATGCGCGGCTCCCCCGTCTCGTGGCGCTTCCCACCTTCGCCATCGCGGCCAACGTCGCTGCGCTTCACTCGACGCTGAAAGCGCTCGGGGGTGGCGCGAGCTCGGTCTGGGAGCCGACGAGACGAGAAGCGGACGGACCTCAGATGGAAAGTCTGAAGGTCGGGAAGTGAAGGCGTCGGCACGCGGCAGGTTGGTCTAGCGGTCCGTCCTTCAGACCTCCCTCTTCCAACCTCCCAGCGTGCAAGACCTCCCATCCGCTCGCCCTCCGTCCCTACACAAACAACGCGGCCAGTCCGGCGGCGAGAAGTGGGAGGGACTCTCGCGAGCAACAGGCCTGGACTGGCCGGGTTGGTTTCAGTACGCTGCGCTGGCTTGTGCTACCAGGCGCCTTTCTTGAACACGATGACCGGTAGGGTCCGGAGCATGATCTTGAAGTCTTCCCTCGCGGACCGGCGGTTCAAATACTCCAAGTCAAACTTGAGTTTCTTCTTCACGTCCTCGACCGAGGAATCGTAGTGATGCTGCACCTGTGCCCATCCCGTGATCCCGGGCAGCACGCGCTGCCGCTCCTGATACCGATCGATCCGATCCCGCAGGTGCGCGAAGATCTTTGGCTGCTCCGGCCGAGGTCCCACCAGGTTCATGTCTCCGCGTAGCACGTTGAACAGCTGAGGGAGCTCGTCCAACCGGTACTTGCGGAGCACGCGCCCCACGGTGGTCACCCTGGGGTCATCCGGACGCGCCCACACTTGCACGTCAGGATGCCCGCCGACTTCCATCGTGCGGAACTTGTAGATCGTGAATGGCCTGCCACCGATGTCGGACCGCCGCCGGTGGTTCGTCAACCCCAAATTCCGCCAGCGCCGGTCCATGCCCACGCGCGTCTGCGCGTACAGCACCGGACCGCGCGAACTCACGCGAATCAGGATTGCGATCAGGAGCATGACCGGGGCTGCGACGAGGAGTGCCGCGCTCGCGGCGGCCACGTTGAGGACACGGCGAGCCCGCTCGGACCCGTTGTCTGCGTCGACAATGGTGCTCGAGGTCTTGGGTTCGGCTCGTGTGTAGCTACCGAAATCGATCGACGTCACTCACCCCACCTGGTCTCTGCTTCGTTTCGGCGCCCGAGCACGAAGGGAGGGCGCGCACGCCGTGGGGGAGGTGCAAGCCGCGTGCGCATTGTGGCACGAGATTGTGTGACGCTTAAGCTATTGTGTTGGTTTTGCTTAGGTTCTGCGGTGCTGCCAAGGTGGCTGGCGGTGCCGTAGCGGTCCGACCGCTATTGTCGGGCAAGTCCTACAAAACTCGTGATCTGGCTCACATAAGTGAGCTACTGGTGGTGGGTCGGTTGGAGGTGCACTTCGAAGTAAAACCGAGTGCCCCAGCCGGGTTTGGTTTCGACGCGGAGCTCGGCGCCCATGGCTTCGACGAGCTTGCGGCTGAGCGCGAGGCCCAGGCCAGTGCCTGAGAAGGCGTATCCATCGCCCGTGGCTGCGCGGCGGAACGGCAGGTACAGCGTTTCGAGTGCCTTGGGGCTGATGCCGTTTCCCGAATCCCGCACCGAGAACTCCACTTCGGACCGACCCCGTTTGCGGGCATCGATCCGCACGAAGCCCTCTTCGGTGAACTTGAGCGCGTTGGTCGTGAGGTTGAGCAACACGCGGCTGAGGGCCTGTGGGTGTCCCAGGCGGTGGTCTTCGATGGGATGCGCGATCTGCACCGAGAGCCCTTTTTCCTCCGCGATGGGACGGACGATGTCGTGCACGGATTCGAGAATCTCGCGGACCGAGAAGGGGCTCGGCTCTTCTTCGGCGAGCCGGTTTCCGCCGCGAGCCATCTCGATCACGTTGCTCGACATCGTGCTGAGCCCCAGCGCGGCGGAATAGACCAAGCCGAGCTGCCGATGTTGTAACTCGTTGACCTCACCGCTACGGCCACGCTGCAGCATTTCGGCGAGAAACAGAATGGAGGTGAGGGGCGAGCGAAGGTCGTGGGCGACCTCTACCACGAGCTCGAGACCGCCGGGTCCGGCGAGGCGACTCGCGAAATATTGGTCCCAGTTGGGCTCGATCGTCTGCTGCACCGCCTCGAACCGATGCAGGGTGTAGAGGACGTCGGCGACGCTGGGGCTGTCGTCCTGGGCCCGCCAATGCCGAATGACCTCGCTGCGGAGCAGCTCGAGTAAGCGGCGGCCTACGACGGACTTGAGGCGTGGATCGGGTTGGGCGCTCGGCGGTGCGCCGGAGATGGCTCGGACGATCCCGTGCAACAGCTCCGACACCTCCTCGCTGCTCGCGGTGTCACCGACCTGGTTGGACCACCCGGCTGCCACTCGCTCCGCTGCCGCCTCGAGACTGGGGCTGAGTGCCGGACCCGAGTCCGTCGGTTCGGCAGCTCCCGGAGTGGTGGTTCGACGCTCGGTGGCTGATTTCATCCCCTCGGTCCGGCGCGAGTCTGTTCGTTGGAGCGGTAGGGTGTTGCAATGAATATCCTGTCAGGGCAACCGGCAAGGGGCAAGGATCTGCTCTCGATGGGCGCGCGCCGAAGGTATTGACGGACGATCCCCCCCCTGTGACACCGGGCACACCCCGACGTGGCCTACCGAATGGGTCTACTCGCTCTCGACCATGATGGTCTCTCGCTGCAGACCGTGCTTCTCCATGAGCCGATACAGCGTGGTGCGATCGACACCGGCGATACGTGCTGCTTTGGACATGTTGCCGTTGGCCCGATTCACCAGTGCAGTGAGGTACCGCAGCTCGAACTCCGCCAACACCCGCTCGCGTGCGTTGTGATACGATTCTTCCTCGAGGTCGACCGGGAGCGAGAATGCGGCTTGGTCGGGCGAGGCCACTTCTTCTCCGATGAACGGCAGGTGGTCGGCGAGGATCGGTGATCCCGGATCGGCCAGCACCACGGCGTGCTCGATGACGTTCTGCAGTTCACGGACGTTGCCACGCCACGGATACGAGCCGAGGGCCCGGAGCGCCGAATCTGAGAGCGAGGGCATCGTGAGTCCCTGATCCCTGTGTCGACCCCAGTAGTGGCGCAGGAAGTGATTGGCGAGCAGCGGAATGTCTTGCTTGCGTTCGCGCAATGGCGGTAATTGGATGGGCACGACGCGCAGGCGATAGTACAGGTCTTCCCGGAGGATCCCCTCGTCGCATGCCTCTTGGGGATCACGATTCGTCGCTGCGATGAAGCGAACGTTGACCACGGCGTCGATGTTCTCGCTGCCGACCCGCCGCACCACCCCGTCCTGAATCACCCGCAGCAGCTTCGCCTGGATCGGCTTGGACATCTCGGTGACTTCATCGAGGAACATCGTCCCACCGTTGGCCGTCTCGAGGAGACCGGGCTTGTCACGCACGGCGCCGGTGAAGGCGCCTTTGCGGTGTCCGAACATTTCTGATTCGAGCAGGGTCTCGGGAAGCGCGGCGCAGTTCACGGCCACCAGGGGGCGGCTGGAGCGCCGACTGTGGTGGTGGATGAACTGTGCGATCAGCTCCTTGCCCGTCCCGCTCTCGCCAATGATGAAGACGGACGCGTCCGTGCGGGCCACCTTACGGGCGAGGTCGATCGCCCGGCGGAAGCCGGGCGCGGCGCCGAGAACCGTGACCTTTTCGCTATGGCCGTGCTGGCGCGCCGAGGCCTCGTGTAGTTCCTTCGATTCGCGGGCCACCAACACGGCGTGAGCCGCTCGCCCGATCAGGATCTGCAGCTGGGTGGCGGAAAACGGCTTGGGCAAGTAATCCCAGGCACCGGCCCGCAGCGCCTCCACACTGGAGGCCACACTGGGGTTGCCGGTCATGATGATGACGATGGTGTCGGGATTCTTGTTGAGGGTCGCCTCGAGGAGCTTCATGCCCGGGACGTCGGACATATACAGGTCGATGAGGACGATATCGAAATCCCGGCGCTGCAGGATGTCGATGGCCTCTTTGCCCTTGCCGCACACCTCGACGCTGTAGCCCTCGGTCCCGAGGAACGTCCGGCAACTCTCGCGGAGCGTTCGCTCGTCGTCGATGATGAGCGCCCGGAGACTCAGTTTGGCCTCGCGGTCCAACTCCGAGAATTGGGGCAGCGTGTCGCGCGGGGCGCTATCTGTCATGTCTGGGGACGCCGGCATCCAACCGCCTCCGTCGTGGTGTGAGCAACCTGTCTGGTGCCCGGGCCCGTCCAATAGGGACGCGAGCGGGTTCGAGACCCCCCGATGCAGACATCGGGCCGACGGAACCAAACGCGAACCGAGGGGGAATCGCCTTGGAAACCCCCAACTTAGCGGGAGCAGAATCTGGGGTTGTTGCTCCAACGCAACGGTGAAACGCAGAACATATGGGAATGTTGCATCAGTGCAACGGAGTGCGCACCTGTGGGGACGGGCCTGCGGCATGGATGGCGCACGAAGGAGGTTGACGGGGCAATTTTGGGGGTCGTCCCCCGGCTATCGCTGCGGCGCGCCGGTATTACACTTGCTACAGGCGAATCTAGCCTAGTCATTAAGACGTGAACGGTGGGTCTCGCTGGGGGTCATGAAGGAGCGCTTCGGAGCGCCCCCCTCCGGCGAATCGAAAGGAGCGCCACGCTTAGATGGTAAACGAACTACCTCCGGGGAACGAGAGTCCCACCCCACCTTCCCCGGTGGCGCCACAGTCGGCGCTCACGACGCCGGGTGATTTCACCACGTCCCGGTTTGCCAGTGAGGCCAGCGCCACCGACTGGCGGCGTTATCTCACCGCGCTGGCTCGGAACAAGTGGCTCGTCGCCGTCTGCACGGCGGCGGGGGTCATTGGCGGGATCGTGGGGACGCGGTTTATGCGGCCGACGTATTCGGCCCACGCCACCGTCTGGGTGGAGCAACCGGGTCGGGAGTCGCGCTCCGAGGGCCCGTTCCAGTCCGCACAGCTGTTGGCCAGCAACGGATGGGTGGATCTGTTCACGTCCTGGAGTGTGTTGGATGCGGCCGTCGAGAATCGTCGGCTCTACCTCCGGCCGCGCAATCACCGGGATACCCTGTTGTTTTCCGGGTTCCAAATCCGGGAGCAGTTCCGTCCCGGCACGTACCGGATCGCCCGGGACGAGTCCGGTCAGTCATTTACGCTGATGACGGTGGAAGGGAACGTGATCGAGCGCGTCCCCGCGGGAGACTCGATTGGCGAGCCCGTCGGGTTCGCATGGGCGCCGCTCGGCGAAGCACTGCCCCCCGGCCGGACGGTCGAGTTCAACGTCACCACACCGCGCGACGCGGCCATCGGATTGTCGAATCAGCTGCGCGTGGAGAGTGATCGTGAGCAGACGTTTATCCGCGTCGAGTTGCGGGGCGGGAGCCCTCCGCGGGTCGCCGGGACGGTCAACGCCGTCGTGGATCGCTATGTCGAGGTCGCCACGGAGCTCAAGCGCGAGAAATCCACCGAGTTGATGGGGATTCTGCAGAGTCAGCTGGCGCGCGCCGCGAGTAACCTCGATCGTGCGGAGCGGGCACTGGAGAATTTCCGCGCTCGCACCATCACGTTGCCGTCCGATCCGTTTCCCGTGGCTCCCGGACTCGACGAAACGCAGGACCCCGTGTTCAACAACTTCTTCAATATGAAGATCGAGGCCGAGCAGCTCCGCCGCGATCGCGCTTCGATCCAGCGCGTGCTCGCGGCCTCGGATTCCGGCATCTCCACAGACGCGCTGGAAGTGATTGGCGCGGTGCAGAACTCGAGCGCCCTCACCGGCGCCCTGAGCGAACTGACCGAGCGGCGCGCACAACTTCGGGCGCTGCGGAACAAGTACACGGACGAGTATGCCCCGGTCAGGCGTCTGGCCTCCGAGATCGAAACGTTGGAACAGCGCTCGATCCCTGCGTTGGCTCGGGCGCTCGTCTCCGAGTTGCAGACGCGAGAGTCGGAGATGACGGATCGGATCACGTCCGCGTCGCGCGAGCTTCAGCAGATTCCCGGGCGCTCGGTCGAGGAAGCGCGCTTGCGTCGGGAAGTCGCGATCGCCGAACAGCTCTACACCGACCTGCAGGGGCGCTACGAGGAGGCGCGTCTGGCCGCGGCCAGCACCCTGCCCGATGTTCGGGTGCTGGACCGGGCGGTGATTCCCGAGCGTCCACTGCGCAATCGCGGGCCGCAGATCCTGTTCCTGGGGATGTTCGCGGGTCTCGGATTGGGTGTGCTCGCGGCCCTGCTGCTCGACCGGGTGGACCGTCGGGTGCGCTACCCCGAGCAGGTCACGATGGAGATGGGACTCCCCATTCTGGGCGTCGTCCCCTTCATGAAGGGAAGTCGCAACGGCCTCCGCGCGCAGGATGCCGCACCGGTCATCGAGGCCATCAGGGGGATTCGCCTGAACCTCGTGCACGCGTACGGGACCGCCGGTCCTCTGCTGATCACGATCACCAGTCCGGGCACAGGAGACGGAAAGTCCTTCGTGGCGTCCAACCTCGCATTGGCGTTTGCGGACGCGGGACATCGCACGCTCCTCGTCGACGGCGACGTTCGACGGGGCGCGCTGCACCGCGTGGTGAACGCGCAGCGGAAGCCCGGCCTCACGGACATGCTGGCCGGGAAGTCCAGCCGCGAGGACTGTATTCAGGAGACGGAATACCAGTCCCTGGAGTTCATCGGCTGTGGCACCCGCTTGTCGGGTGCGCCCGAGCTCCTCGGCTCGCCATCGATGGCGCAGCTGGTGACGAGCCTCAGGTCGCGCTACGGCGTGATCATCGTGGATAGTCCGCCCCTCGGCGCCGGCGTGGACGCGTTCGCCCTCGGCACCGTGACCGGCAACGCCGTCATCGTGTTGCGCACGGGTGCCACCGATCGCGAGATGGCCGAGGCCAAACTGGATGTCCTGGACCGACTGCCGATCCGCGTGATCGGGGCGGTGCTCAACGGCGTCCGCGAGAACAATGTCTACCGGTACTACTCGTATTACTTGCCGGGGTACGAGTACGAAGAAGACGAGGAAGGTGGGGAGACGAAGCTCCTCGACCGGGTGAGCTAGCCGGCGAGCGTCGCCGAGCCAAGTACAGTGGGGTCGGTTACAGGCTGGTGGCGCCCGTGGATTCGAAGGGTGCGATCCACTGGCCGTTGCCGTCACCGCGAGACCGTCGAAGCGCCGCTGCCGCGTGGCCCAACAGATCGAGGGCGCCGAGCGGCGCTTCGCGCACGTTGGTCACCGCGTCGTACCCCGCCCGCAGTCGCATGGGTGTCGCGTCGTGCCCGTTGGCGCCCGGCATGGTCTTGATCGCGGCGCCCAAGCGTTCCGCCAGCTTCACGGCACCCGTGGCGTCGGTCTCCGGCGCGACGATCGCGAACTCCGTTTTTCCCCAGCGCCCAATCGCGTCCGAGATGCGGCCGAAGTTGCGGAAGGCACGCCCCAACTGGTGGACGGCCTGTCGGACGACGTCTTCCGGCTCGTTTCCTTGCAGGTCCGGCGCAAACACGACACACGCCAGCGACCCATGCGCTCGGAAGGCCTGGGAGCCCAGCTCGCGCGCCCGACGCTCGAGCCCGCGCTGGTTGTAGAGGCCGGTGAGCTCGTCGACGAGGCAGTCGTCCTTCATGCGGTCCGTCTCGACCTTGGCCCGCACGTAGGTCCCGAGCCTGAGAAGCATCTCTTCCGGATCGAACGGGTGCGCCAGGAAATCCCACGCGCCGGCGCGCATCGCCTCGAGGCGCTGCTGCCGCGTGGGATGTTCCACGGCCGTGACGATGATCGGCGTGCGGCCCAATACCGGATCGTCCCGCAGGGAGCGGCACAGGGTGAGGCCGTCACCGTCGGGGAGGCTGGCGTCGACCACCAGCAGGTCGGGCTGCTCAGCCTGGGCTCGCTCCAGACCCTTGGCTCCGGTATAGGCGCGCATCACCGCGTACCCGCTCGGAGCGAGGATGCTCTCCAGAGACCGGGTGGACCACTCGTGGTCGTCGATGATGAGTACCAGCGGAGGCCGCGCGTCACTGAGACGATGTGCCATGATGATCGCTAATCCGTTCTCCTGGGCGGCAATACGGTAATGTCGGGATGGTCGGCTCGCAATGCCTGCACGGTTCATACCCTATCAACGTGTCCGCCAACCCGTTGAGTTCCAGCGCCCTAAACAATGCCCTGGTCCCACGCAATCGCTGCGAGTGCCCCACAACGATATTGCTGCCTGCCGCGGAGGCGCAACGTGATCCAGAGCACAGGGGTCATGAGGACGGTGCCCACAAGCGACGTAACTCGTTGTTTTGCAACGAACTGCAGTCTTTCTGCCACCGCGTGGATGTTCGGGTCTCGAATTTGACATTCGAGTGGTCGGTACGCCAAACGGGCAAACGTTGACGACGGGAGGACATCCACGCGTGCTGTGCGAACGCTGTAACAGCCAAACACCAGATCATCGGGCCATCGGGTTCGATCGCTCGATGCCCACGTTCCGCCCGGCGGATCGACCGCTCGCCCGGTATTGCGCGCGATGTGGTGGCTCCTTCAGCCCGGCGGACCCTTTGGATGCGATGCTCCGCAAGTTGACGCAACTGGCCCGATTTGGTCTTGGCGCCGGTGGCGGTCCGCTGCTGATTTCGTCGCGCAAGGACGGTTGAGATATGTGCGGGATCGTTGGCTACGTGGGATCGAAGGACGTGACGCCCATCCTGCTCGACGGGCTCAGGCGGTTGGAGTATCGCGGGTACGACTCCGCCGGCGTCGCCGTCCACAACGGCAAGGGGCTGCAGGTTCGGAAGCTCTCGGGTCGCGTGGGCGCCCTCTCGGACCTGCTGGCGCAACGCCCGCTCGACGGTACGAGTGGCATCGGACACACTCGGTGGGCCACGCACGGCGCGCCGAATACCCAGAACGCCCATCCGCATTGCGACTGCACCGGCACGATCGCGCTCGTCCACAACGGCATCATCGAGAATGCCGACGCCCTGCGCGTGCAGCTGCAGCGGGCCGGTCACGAGCTCAACACGGATACGGACACCGAGACCATCGCGCACCTGATCGAGGAGGCACCCGGCGGCACGCTCGAGGAGAAGGTGTTGGGCGCATTGCGTCGCCTGGAAGGAGCATGGGGGATTGCGGTGATCTCCTCTGAAGATCCGGGCAAGGTCGTCGTCGCGCGCAAGGGCTCTCCGGTCCTCCTCGGGGTGGGTGAGGATGAGCTGTTCGTGGCGTCCGACGCGGCCGCGCTCCTCACGTACACACGCTCCGTCGTGTACCTGGATGATGGGGACATCGCCGTCCTCACACCGGACGGGTATCGCATCATCGATCAGGATGCCCGCGAACTGGATCGCGGCATTTCGGACATCGAGTGGGATCTCGAGGCCATCGAATTGGGTGGCTACCCGCACTTCATGCTCAAGGAGATCTGCGAGCAACCCCAGAGCGTGCGCAACACCCTCCGTGGCCGCCTGGTCTTCGAGGATGGGACGGCCCGGCTCAACGGACTCAACCTCCCCCCCGCCGATGCCGCCAAGATTCGGCGCATCGAGATCCTGGCCTGCGGGACGTCCTGGCACGCCGGGTTGGTGGGCCGCTATGCGATCGAGGAACTCGCCGGTATCCCGGTGGAGGTCGAGTACGCCTCCGAGTACCGCTACCGGCCGCGGATCGCGGTTCCGGGAACGCTGACCGTCGTCATTTCGCAATCTGGAGAGACGGCCGATACGCTCGAGGCCATGCGAGCCGCTCGCGCGTCCGGCTCCAAGGTCGTCGGCCTGGTCAACGTGGTGGGCAGCTCGATCGCGCGCGAAGCCGATGGCGGGATCTACCTCCACTGCGGGCCGGAGATCGGTGTGGCCTCGACCAAGGCCTTCACGTCACAGATCGTGGCGCTGCTCTTGTTGGGGCTCTATCTGGGGCGACAGCGCGGGCTCTCGCTGGCGCAGGGACGCGAGCTCGTCTACCAGCTCGCGCAACTCCCTGATTGGGTGGATCAGACACTCGAGCTGGAACCGGTCATCGAGGGATTGGCCCGCGAGTATGCCGAGGCGCACAATTTCCTCTACCTGGGTCGGGGGATCAACTTCCCGGTGGCCCTGGAGGGCGCGCTGAAGCTCAAGGAGATCAGCTACATCCACGCCGAGGGATACCCCGCGGCGGAGATGAAGCACGGTCCCATTGCACTCATCGACGAGAACATGCCCGTCGTGTTCGTGGCCCCGGACGATCACGTCTACCAGAAGGTGCTCGCGAACATGCAGGAGGTGAAGGCGCGCCAAGGTCGCATCATGGCCGTCACGAGCGAGGGTAACGGCGATCTATGCGGGCTCGTGGACCATCAGCTTCGGGTGCCCCGCACACCATCGCTCTTGTCACCAATCATCACATCGATCCCCCTGCAACTGCTCGCGTACCACATCGCCGTTCTTCGGGGCTGTGATGTGGACCGCCCCCGGAATCTTGCCAAGAGTGTTACCGTGGAGTGACGGGGTCACTTCGAGCGTCCCTTTGAGAATCTGTCGCTCCTGCCGCTCCTGCCGCCCGATGTTTGGGCCGCGGCGGCAGGCTCACGACGTCTGCCAAGCATATGACCTGATGCCATGAACCGATTCTACGTCGTCGGAGGCAAACAGAAGCGGGGAGCCACGGGAAAGACCCCGGAGTGGCAGATGTGGGGTGGGGGATTGGTGGTCGAAGTGGATCTCACCAACGGCGAGGTGAGCCAGCGCGCGCACTATCTTTCACCTCCCGAGGTGTGTGCCGTCGAGGAGAACCCCTCAATCGTCTTCAAGGCGGGCACGTTGGTGGGCGATCGGCTCTATGTCTGCACCCAGACCGAGCTCTTGATCTATGCCGTGCCATCCTTCGAGCAGGTGGGCTACGTCACGCTCCCGCGCTTCAACGATGTCCATCATGTGCGTCCCACGGCTCATGGAACGCTGATGGTGGCCAATACGGGGCTCGATACGGTCGTCGAGGTTTCGCCGGATGGAGAAGTGCGGCGGGAGTGGAGTGTGTTGGGCGAGGACGTGTGGGCCCGATTCTCGCAGGATGTGGACTACCGGCGGGTGGCGACGACCAAGCCGCACCACGCCCACCCGAACTTCGTGTTTGAAGTTGCTGGTGAGTACTGGGTGACGCGCTTCATACAGCGGGACGCCATCTGTCTTACCCGTCCCGGGGGACGGATCCCCATCGAGGGAGCGCCGAATCACGACGGCGAGGTGTTGGGGCATCGGGTCTACTTCACGAGCGTCGACGCCCACGTCGTGATCGCCGACGTCGAGACCCAGCGGGTGGAGCGCGTGATCGATCTGAACGCCATCGGCGATTCGGATCGGCCGCTCGGGTGGTGCCGGGGACTCGCGGTGCTGGATGAGGACCATGTTGCGGTGGGGTTCTCGAGGCTCCGGCCCACGAAGTTCCGCGAGAACGTGCGCTGGTTGAAGCACAAACTCGGCGGTTCGGGCATGGGACTCGCACCCACGCGGATTGCCGTCTTCGATCTGAAACACGGCAAGCTCTGCTGGGAGCGTGACCTAGAGCCGGCGGGCATGAACATCGTCTTTTCCGTACATTCGGTCGAGGAATCGACCGATTCGACAAGTTAAGGTGGTACCATGATGATGAGAGCACTGGGACTCGTATTGGTCGTCCTCTTGACTGCGCCGACTGTCGCCGGCGCCCAGGATGCCGACTGGGCCTCCGCCCGCGAGCTGCGCACGCGCACCGAACTCCAGGATCTCCTGACGAGGCTCGAGGAAGCGGCGGCGTCTTCGAGCAATAGCGAGGAGCTCCGCGCGCGGGCCAAATACGAGGCGGCCCTCGTCCGGAACCGCCTCAAGGAGGGGGACTTCCTGGTTGGCGATCGGATTCTGCTCCAGGTCCGGGACGAGGAAACGCTGTCGGACACGTTCGCCGTGCGGGACGGCCGTGAGCTGGACCTGCCCGAGATCGGTCGGGTCTCGCTGGCCGGGGTGCTTCGCGCCGAACTGCAGCCGTACTTGACCGAGTACCTTGGTCGATATCTGCGCGACCCCGAGGTCCGAGCACGGGCGCTGTTGCGCGTGGCCGTCGTGGGGTCAGTGAGCGAACCCGGGTTCTACCTGCTTCCCTCGGAAGCGCTCATCACGGACGCCCTCATGCTGGCCGGTGGGCCCACCGGTGATGCCAAGATCACCTCGATTCGGATCGAACGGGGTGACGATCGCATCTGGGGCGGTGATCCGCTACAGGAAGCGATCAGCGAGGGGCGCACGCTCGATCAGCTGAACCTCCAAGCCGGCGACCGGATACTGGTTCCGCGCAGCGGCGGCGGCGTATGGGGAACGGTGCGCAACGTCAGCCTGCTCGCAGGACTCCTGCTTACCGCCACGCTGATCGCCGCCCGCCGGTAGGCGACGGCCCGTCCGGGCGGGCGCAGGAGATTGGCGATCGGCGCACCTTGCTCGCGCACGGTTGTTGGATGACATGGACACCACGGCCCGGACGTCGGCTACCGCCGCCCGGGCCGCCTGTTTGTCAACCCACGACGACGGGAGCCACATGAAAGATCGGAGAGCGTTGCTGGAGGAAGTTCGTGCCGTGGTCCGCGAGGCCGCGGAGCGGATCGAGGCCATTCGGGCGGAACCCTTCGCCACGGATCTCAAGGACGACTCGAGCCCGGTCACGCGGGCGGATCGCGAAGCCGACGCCCTGCTCAGGGCGCGATTGTTGGCCCTGGTGCCGGCGGGTTGGCTGTCAGAAGAGACCGCGGACGCTCCAGAGCGACTCGATCAGCGTTTGGTCTGGGTCGTCGATCCCTTGGACGGGACCAAGGAGTTCATCCAGGGCATCCCCGAGTATGCCGTGGCCGTGGCGTTGGTGGAAGATGGTCGTCCCATCTTGGGGGTCGTGCACAATCCGGCCACCGATGAGGTGATTTGGGGGGCGCGTGGGGTCGGCGTGTTCGGTGGAGACGTCCCGGTCACCGTGATGGACGGCACGACGCTCCTGGCATCCCGGTCCGAGCTGAAACGGGGCGAATTCGAGCCGTTTCAGAATCGGTGGAACGTGGTGCCGCGAGGCAGCATTCAGCTCAAATTGGCCCACGTAGCGGCGGGGCGGGGGGCGGTCACGTTGTCCCGAGGCCCCAAGCACGAGTGGGATGTCTGCGCCGGTGCGCTCTTGGTGGAGGAGGCTGGTGGGCGGGCCACGGCGTTGTTTGGCGATCCGTTGGTCTTCAATCAAGCGTTTCCCAAGACCCACGGCGTCCTGGCCGGCGCACCGGCAGCGTACGCTGCCGCGTTGGCGCGGATTCACCAGGTTGGTGCCTCGGACCGCATGGCGGAGCTGACCCACCGGACGGCGCCGGACGGGGGCTCGTAGGGGAGTCCCCTCGGGAGGGCGACGGCGGTCCTTTTCTTGCTACCCCGGGGCTCTGGACTCTACGGCAAGGGGAACCAGTGCAAGTCAACTCGGATGTGGATCAGGTGACGGTCATGGATCATCTCATCGTCCCGCATGGTGGGACACTCGTCGATCTGCTGGTCAACGAGCGGCAGGCGACCGAGCTCAGGCAGGCGTCCCGAGACTGGATGTCCTGGGACCTCACGCCCCGTCAGCTCTGCGATCTCGAGCTTTTGTTGAATGGAGGATTCTCCCCGCTCCGGGGCTTCATGGGGCGACGGGACTACGAAGGGGTGCTCGGCTCGATGCGCTTGGCGGATGGAACGCTGTGGCCCATACCCATTACGCTCGATGTCAGCCAGGAGTTCGGCAGCCGGATCGAACCCGGGATGCGCGTGGCGCTTCGTGACGCCGAAGGCGTCATGCTCGCGGTGTTGTGTGCCGAGGAGGTGTGGCAGCCGGATCGCGAGGCGGAGGCTGAAGCCGTCTTTGGCACGGCCAATCCCGAACATCCCGGGGTCGCCTTCGTGCTCAAGCACAGCAACCCCCTCTATGTGGGCGGGACTCTCGAGGGCGTGCAGCTGCCTGTGCATTACGACTTCCGACGACTGCGGCACACGCCGGCCGAGTTGCGCCAGGAGTTTTCACGGCTGGGGTGGCGCACGGTGGTGGCGTTTCAGACTCGCAACCCAATGCACCGCGCGCACCAAGAGCTCACGCTCCGCGCTGCGAAAGAAGTAGAGGCGAATCTCCTCATCCACCCTGTCGTAGGCATGACCAAGCCCGGAGACGTCGATCACTACACGCGGGTCCGCTGCTACCAGGCCCTCTTGCCGCGGTATCCCAAGAACACGGCCACTTTGTCCCTCCTGTCGCTCGCGATGCGCATGGGCGGGCCGCGAGAGGCCGTCTGGCACGCCATCATTCGCAAGAACTACGGTTGCTCGCATCTGATCGTCGGCCGCGATCACGCGGGCCCGGGCAGTGACTCCAAGGGTGAGCCGTTCTACGGTCCGTATGACGCTCAAGAGCTTCTGCAGTCGCATCAGGAAGAGCTGGGCGTGGCGATGGTGCCGTTCAAGATGATGGTATACGTCGAGGACCTCGACAAGTATGTCGCAGTGGACGAGGTGCCCGACGGCGCCCGCGCGCTCAGTATCTCCGGCACCGAGCTCCGCGGCCGACTGGCGGATGGACGGGAGATTCCGTCATGGTTCTCGTTCGAGGAAGTGGCGCAGGAGCTCCGAAAGAGCCACCCGCCGCGGCACCACCAGGGCTTCACCGTTTTCTTCACGGGGCTCTCCGGTTCGGGGAAGTCGACGATCGCCAACGCCCTCTTGGTCAAGTTCCTGGAGCTGGGCGGCCGTCCCGTTACGCTGCTCGACGGCGACATCGTACGGAAGCACTTATCGTCCGAGCTCGGCTTCTCCAAGGAACATCGGGATATCAACATCCGACGCATCGGATTCGTCGCGTCGGAAATCACGAAGAATGGTGGCATCGCGATCTGCGCTCCGATCGCGCCGTACGATGCGGTGCGGCAAGAAGTGCGACGGATGGTGGAGCCGGGAGGTGGTTTCCTCTTGGTGCACGTGGCGACCCCGCTGGAGGTCTGTGAGCAGCGGGATCGAAAGGGACTCTACGCGAAAGCTCGAGCGGGGATCATCAAGGAGTTCACCGGCATCTCCGATCCCTACGAAGGTCCTCAGGATGCCGAGGTCGTGATCGACACGACCAGTGTGACGCCGGAAGAAGCAGCGCAGCAGATCGTGCTGCACTTGGAGAAGGAAGGGTACGTGGGTGCCAACGGGAGTTAGGAGCCCAGGCAAGGGACGGTGAACCCGGGAGCGGGTGGATGAGTGGGGAAGCGTGGTTCACGCTGCTCATCCTGGGCGTGACGGTATTCCTCCTAGTCCGGGACGTAGTGGCGCCCGCCGCTGCCATCCTCGGCGCCGTGATCGTGTTGCTCGTGGGCGGCATCATATCCCCCGCTCAGGCGTTCAGCGGCTTCAGCAATTCAGCACCGATCACGGTCGCTGCCTTGTACGTCCTAGCGCGAGCCGTCGAGAAGACCGGTGGGCTCCAGCCGATCCTCGCGGCGACCCTTGGCGACGGGCGGGGGACGCGCACCTCCCTCGCACGTCTGCTGTTTCCCACCGCCACCGCCTCGGCGTTTTTGAACAACACGCCGATCGTCGCCACGCTCGCGCCCCAGGTGACGGAATGGGCCGAGCGCCGCGGCCTCTCACCGTCGCGGTTCCTGATGCCGCTCTCCTTTGCGGCAATTCTCGGGGGGGTCGTCACCGTGATCGGGACTTCCACGAACCTCGTGGTGTCTGGGCTTCTCGAAGCACACGGCGAGCCACCCATGGGGATGTTCGAGATCACGCGAGTAGGACTCCCCGTGATGGTCGTAGGCGTCTTTTGGCTCGTGCTCATGAGTTCGACCCTGTTGAAAGAACGGCGCGCACCGCGGCGAGAGCTGACCGAAGGCATTCGCGAGTTCGTCGTGAGCATGCGCGTGGTAACCGGCGGGCCGTTGGATGGCTTGGCGGTGGCGGCGGGCGGTCTCCGGCACCTCAAGGGTGTGTTTCTCGTCGAAATCGAGCGGGGCGGTGAACTGATCGCTCCGGTGGCGCCGACGGCGGTACTGCGCGGAGGGGATCGGCTCACGTTTGTCGGGCGGGCGGATCTGATCGTGGACCTGCAATCCACTCGGGGGATCGTCTCCACCGAAGAGGAGCACCTCGCGCAGTTCGACACCGTCCGTCACACGTTTTTCGAGGCGGTCGTTGGTCCGTCGTCCCCGCTGGTGGGCCAGACGCTCCGCGACGTCAAGTTTCGAGGTCGCTACCAGGCAGCGGTAGTTGGGATCCATCGTGCGGGGGCACGTGTGAAAGCGAAGTTCGGGGACGTGCGGTTGAAGACCGGCGACACCTTGCTGCTGTTGACCGACCCGGGATTCCGGGATCGCTGGCGCGATCGACGGGATTTTTTGTTGGTCGCTCGTCTCGGGGGAACGCCGCCGGCGGTGACGCGAAAGGCGTGGATCGTGTGGGTCACGGTGCTGGGGATCGTCTTCGGAGCCGGGTCGGGGTTGATCCCCGTGCTGCACGCGTCGCTCGTAGCCGCAATCGCACTCGTGGCGTTCAAGGTGCTCGCACCGGGTGAAGCACGCGACGCTATCGATCTCGATGTCATCCTGGTGATCGCCGGATCCTTCGGTTTGGCCGCGGCCATGGAGGTGTCGGGGTTGGCGCAGCGACTCGCCGCGCTCACGATTGGGACGTTCAGCGGCCTCGGACCGACGGGAGTCTTCCTTGGCGTCATCCTGGCCACCGTGGCGCTCACCGAGCTCGTCACCAACAACGCGGCGGCGGTCTTGGTCTTCCCTCTCGCCGTGGCGACGGCGGCGGCCATGGGGCTGGATGTACGGCCCTTTGCGATCGGGATCGCCGTGGTGGCGTCCGCATCGTTTCTCACCCCTATCGGGTATCAAACCAACACGATGGTCTACGGACCGGGTGGGTATCGGTTCGGAGACTACGCCAAACTCGGGGGCGTGCTCACCCTTCTGGTGGTCGTCGTGGCGGTCGTGTTGGTGCCCCGGTTTTGGCCCCTGCCCGGCTAGGTGGGCGAGACCGCTCCTACATCCGTGCCGAGGACGTGCCCAGCTCATGCGTGACGTTTTCGGTCTTTTCGGGGTATCTCAAGGTGAAGTGCAGGGTCAGGGCCAGCCTGGCATGCGCGCACGCAGGTTGATGCCACGGCGATGCAGTGGTGGAGGCAGTATCGTGGCGCTGTTTGGAACGTGACATAGGGCACAGCCCTTGCTAGCCACGTGAGCTAATCTTTTCGAGACAGCTGTGGCATCGCCTGCGATGGCACTCGGAGTATGTCCTCTAAGCTATTGACAGATGGGAACTTCGAGTGCATCTTGTGCGGCCCGGCTCGTCTGAGCCGAGGTTTTTCGACTGGCGATACCCGGAGAGCCCCCGGGCCGTCGTGCCCGCCTTGTACACGCCAGCTAACACTGACTCTATTCCAGGGTGCTGTGTGATCACCGTACAGAGTGAGGCCGCGCGCCGCGAGCAAACCGCGAACCACGCAGACCGTCCTGCGCCCGCGCGCTTGGCCTTGCAGCGACGTGCTCCCCAGACGATTCGCCGCCACTTCTTCCGGACAACATTGCGTGTCGTTGTGCTCGTCGCGGGTGACCTCGCGACGTTCGTGTTTCTGCGCGGGCTCATGTGGGCTGGGCGGGATAGCGCCGCGTTTGGGGTCGGACTCAGCGAGGCGCTCCAGGCGGTGGCACCAAGCGGGTACCTGGGCGGATGGCGGTACGGGGCGGCCCTACTCGTCGGACTCGTGGTCGCGGGCAGCTACGGTCCCGGAGACAACCGTCGTGATCCGCGACGGGTGTTGATGGGCGTTGCGCTGGGAACGGCGCTGGCGCTGTGGTCTTCGCTCTGGCTCCGTGGGGTGGGAGACTTCCTGGTGCACTACTTGGGCGCGGTCGCGGCAGTGAGTGTCTCGCTGGTGGCCTTTCGCACGGCCCTGGACCGCGCGGTGGCTCGACTGAAAGGGAATCTGCGACCCGCCGAGCGAGTGCTGTTGGTGGGAGATCCGCGGGGTCTCGAGTCCACCGAGGTGCGCGCGAAGCTGTGGCAAGGCGAACGGATGGAGCTCGTTGGCTGGGTCACGAACAATAGCGTCAACGGCAACGGTCACCGGTTGGCCGCGCTCCGCTCGGGCGAAGACGTCTGGCGCGTATTGCAGGAGGTGGAGGTCGACACGGTCGTGCTGTGCGGTGACGTGGAAGACAAACTCTTTCACGAGATTGTCGAGGCGTGTGCCGCCGCGGGGTGCCGCCTGCTGGCTATGTCTCGGTACGACGGCATTGGGCGTCTGCGTCCATCCCTGGTCTGGTATCATGGATTGCCTTTCGTCGAGTTGCGTCTCCCCGCGCTCGAAATGCGGCAGTTCCTCACCAAGCGGCTGATTGATTTCGTCGTTGCTGGCGCGGGGTTGGTACTTCTCGCGCCCGTGTTCGCGATCATCGCCCTCGCTATCAAGTTGGATTCGCGAGGGCCGGTGTTTTTCCGGCAGGAGCGGGTGGGTCGCGGCGGTCGACATTTCCGCGTATGGAAGTTCCGGACGATGCGTAACGGCGCGTCGGACGCGGCGCATCGCGAGTTGGTGTCGAAAATGTTGAACGGGGACAGCGGTGAATGCGGGGTCGCCAATGGGAGTCGGGCGCTGCCGGTCTACAAGCTCGTCAAAGATGGACGAGTGACGAGCGTTGGTCGGTGGCTGCGCCGCACGTCCCTCGATGAACTCCCGCAGCTCATCAACGTCCTGTGTGGTGAAATGAGTCTGGTGGGCCCCCGGCCACCGCTCCCGTACGAGGTAGAGATCTACGACGCCTGGCAGTTCGAGCGGCTGGGCGTGCTTCCGGGTATCACGGGGTTGTGGCAGGTGTCGGGTCGGAACTTGCTCACGTACCGGCAGATGTGCCAGCTCGACATCGAATATGTGCAGCGGTGGTCGCTGTGGCTCGATCTGCGGATCCTGTGGCGAACGATCCCCGTTGTGCTCTTCAATTCCGGCCGGGCAGCGTAGCCGGCCCAAACCAGCGAATAGCCATGACGACACTGCACGTAGGCGTGATCGGATGTGGATACTGGGGACCAAACCTGGTGCGGAACTTTGCACGACACCCCCAATGTCGCGTGGACGCGGCCTGCGACATCGATCTTGCTCGCGCCGAGCGGATTGGGAAGGAGTATCGGACACCACTCATCACGAACCAGCCGGACCAACTGTTTGCCTCACCGGAGCTCGATTTGATCGTCATCGCCACGCCGTCCTTCACGCACTTCGAACTGGCGAAGGCGGCGCTCCAGGCCGGCAAGCACGTGCTCGTGATGAAGCCGTTGACCACGGCCACAGAGCACGCGGAGGAACTCTGTGATCTCGCCGCACGGCAAGGTCTCCTCGTGGCTGTGGATCACACGTTCTTGTTCACCGGCGCGGTTCGCAAGATGAAGCAGTTGGTCTCGGCCGGTGAGATCGGAGAGCTCTACTACTTCGACTCGGTCCGGATCAACCTTGGGCTGATTCAGACGGATGTGAATGTCCTGTGGGACCTCGCACCGCACGACGTGTCGATCATGGATTACCTCATCGACGAGGAGCCGTCAGCCGTCTCGGCGATTGGGGCTTCGCACGGTGGATCACCGACCGAGAACATTGCCTATCTCACGGTGCGCTACAACGGATCGCTGTTGGCGCACGTCCATGTGAACTGGCTGGCTCCCGCCAAGATCCGTCGGACTATTGTGGGGGGGTCGAAGCGGATGTTGGTGTATGATGACATGGAGCCGAGCGAGAAAGTCAAGCTGTACGACAAGGGGTTCTCGATGCAGCCACCGAAACCCGAAAACGATTACCAGCTGCTCATTTCCTACCGCACTGGCGACATGCACGCTCCCAAGCTCGAGACGCGCGAGGCTCTCGGGTATGAAGTGGACAACGTGATTGCCGCCATCAAGGGACGCGAGCCGTTGATCGCGGACGGCCTTGCGGGGTTGCGGGTGGTGCGGATCCTCGAAGCTGCCCAACGATCCCTCGAAGACGGCGGTGCCGTCATCTCTCTCCACGGCGCAGGGGCCGTCGCGTGACCGACGGGCCGCCGACGCCCGCCGATGACCGCGACAAACAGCTGTGCCGCATAGCGCCCGACGTGAAACTCGGGCGCAATGTGCGGATTCACGCGTTCGTCAACCTGTACGGCTGCGAGATTGGTGACGAAACCTCCATCGGCACCTTCGTAGAGATTCAGCGCGGTGCCAAGATCGGGGCGCGCTGCAAGATCCAAAGCCACACGTTCGTGTGCGAGGGCGTGACCATCGAGGACGAGGTCTTTGTGGGTCACAACGTCAACTTCATCAACGACACCTACCCGCGCGCCACCAACGACGCGGGCGCTCCGCAATCCTCCGCAGACTGGGCCGTCATCCGGACCACCGTGAAACGAAGGGCGTCGATCGGTACGGGGGCGGTGCTCTTGGGGGGGATTACCGTCGGTGAATCCGCCTTGGTGGGTGCCGGCGCGGTGGTGACTCGGGATGTGCCGGCCGGGGCTGTGGTCGTCGGGAATCCCGCCCGCGTCCTGCGCGTGAACGCCATCGATCCATCGGTGCGGTGACCCGCCGAGCGGCCAAGCGCCGCGCGGGGCACCCGGCCGTGTCGTTCCCGCTCACCACCGAGCCCAGCCGTTCCCCACAACCCGGGCTGATCCAACTTGGCGCCGGCGCGGCCGTCTGGCTCGTGCTCTTCGCCTGCACCCTTCCACCACCCGTGCCCGACCCCGATCCCGAGCAGACCGTGGGCACGCGCTGGATGTTGGCCTATCCCGGAGGACCCAGGCGCCCTGCCTATTCGGTATCCGACTTCGTCCACCTCCTGGCCTATGTCGATCCCGCGGGGCGTCCGGCGGACTGGCTTTCCACGGGCGTGATCTTCCTGGAACTGCGCGCACCGTCGGGTCGGCTATTTACGACCTGGGTCCCCGACGGCGAGCCCTCGACCGGCGCCGATTGGGAACAGTACCTCGATACGCTCTTCGTACCGGGTGGCATTCTTTCGAGGCTCGATTCGGCGGTTGGTGTGGTCGGTGCCGAAGTGGGGCCACCCCCCGATCTCCCGTTTCCCGTCGTCGTGATGATTCCGTTCCCCGAGCCTGCTGTGGACACGCTGCGGTATGCAGGTGGCGTGTATCGATTGCGAGAGGAAAGCGCTCGCGCGGAGGTGGCCGTTGCCTTCGTGACGGACGTGATCCGACGGTTCCAGCGTGCGGACCACGCCGCGCTCGGGCTCCACGGATTCTATTGGCTCAAGGAGAGCATTCGGGATGCGGACGGCGTCCTGGTCCGGCGGATCGCCGAGCACGTGCATTCCGAAGGCTACCAGTTTTTTTGGATTCCATTTTTCACCGCGTGGGGAGTGGATCGGTGGCGGGAGTGGGGTTTCGATGCCGCCTGGCTACAGCCCAATTACTTCTTCAATGTCGCGCTCGATCGCTCACGACTCGACTCGGCAGTCGTGAGGGCCCGCCGATTGGAGATGGGACTCGAGATCGAGTTCAACGGGCGTCTCCTCAACGATTCCGCGTACGCGGACCGCCTGGATCCGTACCTCGATGCTCTGCGCGCGGCTCCGGATCTTCGTCGTGCCTCGGTAGCAACCTACGAAGGAGGAGGAGCACTCCTCCGCCTCAGCCGTAGTAGGAACCCGCAGCACCGCGCCATCTATTGCCGCTTCGTGAGTTTGCTCACACATTCGGATGGGCGTGCGACCCACTGCTAGCCGTGACCGATGTGCCCCCCCCAAACCGGTACGGACATTGCTCGAACAGGCGTACCCCGTCGCGGTCGGATCCACACGCGAGTCGGGGGTGGCACGCCCAACTGACCGTCCGTGGTTGGTTAGGGGAGTTGGCGTTCAACAGCTGGCAGGGTCAGGGTTGCGATGTTCGAGCGGCAGCCTGCGAAGTGCAAGCGTATTCTGCAAACCGTCGCCTGGTGGGTCGCGATGACGGCCACCGTGTCGCTGGTGGCGTGTGGTGAGGGGCCAGTGGCCGCCGTCGTGGGCGCTATGCCCACGGGTACGCCCGAGCCTCCCGTGGCCGCGATACCCGTGATCCAGGGCCTCGAGGCGGCGCTGGAGGCCACAGAGCCCGTGCTGGTGCTCGCCCCTGGTGAGCGGGTGCCGATTCAATGCCAGGCGATCGTGGATGGATCGACGGTGCCCGTTCCGGCGTTGGTCGAATCGCTCCGCGGTACGGTGGTTGGAGGGCTGTGCGGGGATCTCGTCGTGACGCGGTCGGGAATCGATACGCTCCGCGTCGCCTTCGGCGGACTCGAGACCGACGTTCCCCTGGCGGTGGCCATCCCACCCAGCGTCACGCCCGCCCTTGGAGAAGACCTCAGGGCGGACAGCCTTCCGGCGGGTGTGGGGCCCTGGGCTCCGAGTGCCCGTGTGAACTCGCAGGGGCAGGTGGAAGTCTACTTTACGGGGTACTACGAGGCGCCGGGCCAAGGGAACGGTTATCGCGGCCATTTGCATCGGTTGGTATCCGACGACGGCAGTCAGTTCAGATACGACGGCGTTGCAATCCAGCATGAGCCAGATCACTGCACACTCACCGGGAGCGGTATCGAGAACATCAACATCGTCCCGCGGGCGGACGGTCCGGGGTGGCGGATGTTCTTCGCGGCAGGATCGTTCGGGTGCTACGGATGGCAGGTGTTCTCGGCGGTATCGTCCGATGAGCGCACGTGGACCGTCGAGCCCGGTGTGCGACTCGACAACGGCGGCACGACTCCACCAGAGACGCCCGTGTCCGCGCCGTGGCCCGTGGGGGAAGGGATCGTGACGGAACGTCTCGAGTCCGGCGAATGGCGGATGATCGTTTCGGGATACGAGCGGCGGTACCCGCGAGAGGACAAGTTCCAGATCGTCGAGTGGCGGTCGCCCGATCAGTTGGAATGGACCTATATGGGCCCCCTGTTTTCGACGGACGACATGCCGCGAGAGGGGCAGGCCTCGGTCTACAGCCCCACGATTCAAGAAATCGAGCCAGGGCTCTGGCGCATGTTCTTCACCGCGGACAACCGTCACGACCCCGACGGGCGCAGCGGAATTTGGAGCGCCGTCAGCGTCGACAAGACGCGGTGGGTGCTCGAAGGTGAAGTGATCGGAGCCCCCGGTGTTTGGATTCGCTATGCCGCCCTGGCCAACCAGCGCCTCTACTATGTTCGCAGGGACGGCAACGGTCCACGGCGCCTCACAACCGCGAGAGTCATCACGCGTTAGCATTCGGGCGTCGCACCCGCCATTTTTCCCCACATGCGAATCGCGAGCATCGTCGGAGCACGTCCGCAGCTCATCAAGGCGGCCGTGGTGTCGGAAGCGTTGCGCCGGCAACACGAGGAAATCCTCGTGCATACCGGCCAGCACTACGACGCCACGATGAGCGACATCTTCTTCGAGCAGCTGGAGCTTCCGAGTCCCGATCACCACCTCGGCATTGGGTCCGGGACCCACGGGGCGCAGACCGGGCGGATGCTGGAAGCGCTCGAATCCGTGCTGCTGGAATGCCGTCCGGACATCGTCCTGATCTACGGCGACACCAACAGCACGTTGGCGGGCGCACTCGCTGCGGTGAAGCTCCACCTCCCCGTGGCGCACGTCGAGGCAGGATTGCGGAGCTTCAACCGGCGGATGCCGGAAGAGATCAATCGTGTCGTGGCCGATCATCTTTCAGCGTGGCTCTTCTGCCCTACCCAAACCGCCGTGGACAATCTGGCGCGCGAAGGCATCACGCGGGGCGTGTATCTCGTCGGGGATGTGATGTACGACCTGCTTCGCGCCATCCGGGCTCGGTCACCGGCTGCCGACGGGGTGGTGCAGGAGATGCGGGCCATCCGTGGCGGCTACCACGTTGCCACCGTCCACCGGGCGGAGAACACGGACGATCCCGAGCGACTCCGACGAATCCTTCGCGGGCTCGCCGCGCTCTCCCGCCCGGTCCTGTTCCCCGTGCATCCCCGAACCCGCAAAGCGATCGAAGAGGCCGAGCTGTGGCCACTGCTGGAAGACAGCTCCGTCCGTTGTTGCGAACCGCTCGGGTACATTGCCATGGTGCAGCTCGTCGAGGGGGCCTACAGTATCGTGACGGATAGCGGCGGGCTCCAGAAGGAGGCTTACCTCTTGGGCGTGCCATGCGTCACGGTGCGCGACGAGACCGAATGGCTGGAGACGCTGGTCGATGACTGGAATGTGCTGGCCTCAGGCGACGTCGATCAGATCGTAGCCGCCGCCGAGCGCGGGGCGCCACCCACCCCGCCAAAGCCGGCCTTTGGCGATGGTGCAGCCTCAGACCGGATCGCCCGACTGGTGGAGTCCTCGGCCTGAATGGCAAATCCCCAACGGCGCGCAGCGATGCTCGTCCTCTCGAGTTATCCCGAAGATGTCCGTGTGCGTCGCGAGGCCATGGCGCTGCGGGACGCTGGATGGAGTGTGGACGTCTACGCCGCTCGGTCGAATGGGCAGGCGCGGACTCAGGTCGTCGATGGGATTCGCGTGGTCCGGGCCCCATTCGGGCGCCGCCGTGGATCGCGGCTACGGTATGCTGCGGAGTACGCGGCCTTCATCCTTTGGTCCAGTTGGGCCATGCTGCGCGCACCCCGCTACGCCGTGGTGCAGGTCCACACCTTGCCGGACTTCCTGGTGCTTGCGGCCACTCCGGCCCGGTGGCGGGGTGCATCCCTGCTGCTCGATTTGCACGAGATTGCGCCGGAGTTCTACATGCAGAAGTACCGCGCCCCCCGCACCCACTGGGCGGTGCGGCTGCTCGCCCGCCTCGAGCAAGCGAGCATTCGGTACGCGGACAGCGCCATCACGGTCAACGAGCCCCTGAAGACCCGTTTTGTCGAGCGAGGAGCCGATCCCGCCCGCCTCGGGGTCGTGATGAATTCCGCCGACGACCAGCTGTTCGCGCAGGGCAGCGGACCATACCTGCAGGGAGCAGAACCCGCCCATCCCCTCGCGCTCGTCTATCACGGCTCGCTCCTTCCTTACTATGGCTTGGATCTGGCCATCCGGGCGGTCGCCCGGATCCGGAGTCGATGGCCCATCGAGCTCCACCTATTTGGCGCTGGCGAAACGGTGCACGTGCTTGAGCGCCTAGCGGCGGAGCTCGACGTGACCGATGCCGTCCGGTTTCATGGTCGGGTGCCGCACGCGAAGCTGGCCGCCGAGCTGCGTAGGAGGGGGGGAGGCATCGTGCCGACCCGTCCGGGTCCCATGCTCGATTTGTCGCTGTCCAACAAGTTGCTGGAGATGGCATGCCTCGGGATGCCTGTGGTCGCGGCCGGCCTCCCGTCCTATCGGCAGTACTTCGGAGACGACAGCGCCATATATTTTCAGCCGGGGAATCTGGACGACTTGACCAACGCCCTCCACCGCTTTGCCGGGATGGGACCGGGCGAGCGAGCCAACTTGGCCGCTCGGTTGTGTCGTGCCTACGGACCGTGGGATTGGGCGCGGCAGCGGGCGGAGTATCTCCGGATCGTCACCGAGGCCTCGGAGAACGGCAGGTCGGGCTTGGCCGAGCACCACCCAGGTGGTACACCGAGCGCCTAGCTCAACCGAAGCATCGACTTCTTCATCCTTTTTCTTCGTGAGTGAGGAAACGCCATGCAGGTGCCTTTTGTCGATCTACGGGCCATGCACGAGGAGGTTCGGCAAGAAATTCAAACGAAGTGGTCCAAGCTCATTGACGACTCCGCGTTCGTCGGGGGACCGGCGGTCACGGAGTTCGAGAAGGCGTTCGCGACATTCTGCGACGCGCGGCACTGCGTGGGGGTAGGGAGCGGGACGGATGCGCTCAGGATTGCGCTCCAGGCCGTGGGCGTCATGTCCGGAGAGCTCGTCGTGACGGTTCCCCACACGTTCATCGCCACTGTCGAGGCCATTACCCAGGTGGGGGCGGTCCCCGCTTTCGTAGACATCGACCCCGTTTCCTACACCATGGACATCGCGGGGCTGGAGCAGTTCCTGCGCCAAGACTGCGTGCGGCGGGACGACATGCTCGTGCATCGGGCGACCGGGCGGCGGATCGCGTGCCTCCTCCCCGTCCACCTTTATGGCCAACCCGCCGACATGGATCCCCTGATGGGGCTGGGGCGGGAATTCGGTCTCCCGGTGGTCGAGGACGCGGCCCAGGCGCACGGGGCGACGTACCGTGGGCGGCCCTGCGGATCGCTCGCCACCGTGGGGGCGTTCAGCTTCTATCCAGGCAAGAACCTCGGCGCCATGGGTGAGGCCGGTGCCATTACGACCGACGATCCCAAAATCGTCGACCGGTGTCGCGTCCTCCGAGAGCACGGACAGCGCGAGCGCTACCTCCATATCAGAGCCGACGGCAGCAACGCGCGGCTCGATGCGGTGCAGGCCGTGGTGCTCTCCGCCAAGCTCCCCCGTCTCCATGACTGGAACGAGCACCGCCGCCAAGTTGCGGCGTGGTATCGCGAACGTCTGAGCGATGCCGACCTCGTCCTGCCCACCGAGATGCCCTACGCCGCCCACGTGTACCACGTGTACGTCGTCCAGGTGGCGGATCGGAATGGAGTCCGGCAGCGGCTGGGTGATGTGGGCGTGGCAACGGGATTGCACTATCCAGTCCCGCTCCATCTGCAAGATGCCTACGCGGACCTCGGGTTGGCCGCGGGCGATTTTCCGGTGAGTGAGACGGTTGCCTCCAGAGGTCTCTCGCTTCCGATGTTCCCCCATATGACCGAAGCGCAGGTCGATCGCGCCGCGAGCGCGGTGCGCGAGGCCGTCACACAAGCCCCAGCCCTCGACCGCCGGTAGCAACCGTGTGCGGCATCGCTGGAATGCTCGCCTTCGATCCGGCGCGTGACGTTGGCGATGCCGTCCGCAGCATGACCCGGGCGCTGGCCCACCGCGGACCCGATGGCGACGGGTTCGAGTACGTCTGGCGTCGGGCGGCCGCACTGGGTCATCGTCGACTCAGCATCATCGACGTGGATGGCGGGGCCCAGCCGATGGAGAACGAGGACGGGCAAGTATCGATCGTCTTCAACGGAGAGATCTACAACTTCCGCGAACTGCGTCACGAGCTCGTGGCGTGTGGACATGCCTTTCGAACCCGCTCGGACACCGAAGTCCTGATTCACGGTTGGGAAGAATGGGGGGTGAGGCTCCTCGAACGCCTCAACGGCATGTATGCGTTTGCGCTCTTCGACGGCCGTACGGCTCCGGGGAGCATTTGGCTCGCGCGAGATCCGGTAGGGGTCAAGCCGCTCTACCTGGGCCGCGGGCCGTGGTGTTGGTGGTTTGCGAGCGAGCTTCAGGCCGCGCGCGAGGGAGGGGTGCTGGAGGCGTCCATCCGGAACGAGTCCCTCGAAGAGTATCTCGTCTATCGGTTCGTGCCGTCACCGGCGACGCTGTTTCGCGACACATGGAAAGTCCCGCCCGGCCACTGGTGTCGATTGCCGTTACCTGCGCTCCCCGCCGAGCCCACCTTCGAGGCGTTCGCTCCCGCCTTTGCGCCCGCAGTGCTGCCCAAGCGACGGGAAGAGTGGATGGAAGCCGTTCGTGACGGGCTGCGGGGGGCGGTTCGGCGCCAGCTCGTCTCCGACGTGCCGCTCGGCGCCCTGCTGTCGGGCGGGGTCGATTCCACGGTCGTCACGCGACTCATGACTGAGGCGTTGCCCGATCCGCCCCAGGCCTTCGCGATCGGTTTTCGGGAGGAGGGACCGGACGGAGAACTCGGGGCTGCACAGCTGGCCGCTGACGCGCTCGGGGTGCCGCTGCACCGAACCGAAGTCGGCGAACGCGAATTCTTGAGGGCGTGGCCGGACCACGTGGCCAAGATGAGCGAGCCCATCGGGAATTCGGGCGTTCAGCTCATCGGCCATCTCTGTCAGAGCGTGGGCTCCCATCGCAAGGTCGTGTTGACCGGTCAAGGAGCGGACGAGCCGTTGGGAGGATACCCCCGCCATGCCGCTGAGCGGTTGGCGCCATGGCGGCATGCGTTACGACCGCTCCTGGCGTTGACCCCGCCTATGGTTGCGCGCGGTGATCGGGTGAGCCGGCTGCGGCGCGTCATGCGGGAAGGGGATGAAGCGCGGCGCTTCGCGGAGATCCTGGCGGTGTTTGCCCCCGCGGAAGCGGTGTGGCTAACCGGAAGCGACCGCGATCCCGATTGGCTCGTGTCACCGGTACGGCGGTGGCTCCCGGCGCACGACGATGGCTCGGCTGTCAATCGACTCCTACGCGTCGACGCCCGTCTCTCGCTGGCCGACGATCTGCTCATCGTGGCCGACCATACCGCCATGGCGTCGTCAGTCGAGCTCCGGGTTCCATTCCTCGATCTCGAGTTCTTGGCGCTCATCGATCGCATGCCGGCCCGCTACAAAGTCTCCCTCCTCGGCGAGCGCAAGTGGCTGTATCGGGATGCCGTCCGGCCCCTCCTTCCCGAGGCCATACGGCGGGAGACCACGGGGTGGAAGGCCCGTACGGGCCGCAAGCTCGGGTTCACGACCCCGCTGGACCGATGGTTTCGCGGCTGGGTCGAGCGGGACGCCACGCGGGACCTCCTGGGCCCTTCCGCGTGTCTGCCGGACTATCTGGAAGGCGACCGCCTGCGAGAGCTCTTGACCGATGTACGGGAGCGGCGTCTGGCGCGGGAACGTCAGTTGCTCGCGCTCTACGTTCTGGAGACGTGGTTGCAGCGAGTGCTCAAAGGAGTCGCCGCGCGGGCACCGCAACTGGCCGGATGATGGGGGAAGGATGTTCCGGATCCGCGTTGGGGCAGGAGATGGTTGAGGTGGTCACGGTCCCATCGGGCACGATCGTACCGCGCGCTGGACCGTTGTCTCGCGGATGCGGGTCGGCAGGGAGTCGGATGTGACGGCCGTCGAGCCGCCCACAGCGGTCGGGCGATGGCCCGAGGCGTTGGCCCGCTGGGTGGGGCCGGCCGTGGTCGTCGCCGGGATCGTGACCGTCGCCGTCGAGCTACCCATGCCGGGTGTCTTACTCACGACGACGGCGCTGCTGGCCCTCGGCCTCTTCGTGGCACCTCGCTGGGCGATGGCCGTGCTGGCGGTATTCCTCGTGTTGCAGACTCCCCTGGTCAATATCGTAGGCGGTCGCGAGGTCCCGCTGGGGCGGGCACTGCAGCGGGTGGACGAAGCCATCGCCGCAGCGGCAGCGATCCGGATCACGGTGCTGTTCACCTGGGCCCGCGTGGGTCGGCGGCTGGTTCCGTGGACCCTCTACGCCGGGGCGTTTTTGAGTGCCGGTGCGCTCTCCGCTCTCGTGGGTGGGGTCCCGATCACCACGTGGATGCTGGGAGCGTTCTTGGCGCTCAAGTTTCCCCTCTTCCTCCTGTTGGCGTTGAGCATCGACTGGACGCCGGACGACGCCAGGAGAATCGTTCGGGTCGCCCTGCTCGCCGGCCCCACGCTGCTGGGCATTGCCTTTCTCGTGTGGCTCATGCCCGGGTGGGTGCAAGCGATCTTCTCGGACGCCGTGGGGTCGGCAGGGGTCTATATCCGCTCGGGGTTTCGTGTGCTCCATGCGCCGTTCGTGCACCCCGGCCTCTTTGGATGGGCGATGGCCGTGACCGGATGTTATGCGGCCGCGGCGCTGCTCGTGGGGCGCCAGACCAAACTCGCGACGGTGGCCTTGCTTTGCAGCGTCGTGGGAGTCTTGGGATCCCTGAGGCGCAAGCCGCTCATCGGTCTTCCCGTGGCTGTCCTGACTGCGGTGACCCGCGCCGGCACGGCCAAACGGCGGTGGGTGGTGTTGAGTGGTTTGGGTCTCCTCGCGCTCGTGACGGTGGTTGTAGCCCGACCACAGATCGAGGCCGTGGTGAGCGATACCCTGCAGTCCTATCTGGACCCGTACGCGCCGACGACGGCGCGCGTGCTCCTCTACGCGACGGGGTGGGACCTCGGTCTCACGCATTTTCCTTTGGGAGCTGGGTTTGGCCGATTTGGTGGATACGTCTCGGAACTCCACTACAGCCCCGTCTACGACGAGTACGGCCTCAGCGGGATCTATGGTCTGAGTCGCGCCGCGCCCTACTACCTCCAGGACACCTATTGGCCTCACGTGCTCGGGGAGGCAGGCGTGCTAGGGCTCCTAGTGCTGGCGGCCTTCTACCTCCACCTCTGGTTGCGTGTTGGGCGTGTCGGGCTGCGAGGCGGAGACGCGAGCATCAGGATTCTGGCCATCGGAGCGGCGGCCGCGTTGGTCGAGGCGGGAGTCGAGAGCATTGCGGGACCGATCCTCGAGGTCTCGCTTCCTGTCTACGTCGTGGCGGTCCCGCTGGGAATCGCGCTGGGGATCGCGTTCAGCCTCGAGTCGACGTCGTCGAGCGAGCGGGACGAAGCTGGTACAGCACCACGTCCCACAGCGCCCACATCAGGGCCAGCACTGCCGCCATCACCATCGCGGTGAGCACGATCGCGCGCCGATGCGGGGCCGCCTTCCGGGACGGTTCGTTCGGCGTGTCGATGATCGACAGCGCCGGTGTGTCCCGCACCTCTTGGATGCGGGCGTGCTCCAGTTGCTGGCCGATTTGCGCGTAGACCCCTTGGACGCGCTCTACTTCCCGCCGCAGCCGGATTTCTTCGAACTGGAGCTCCGGCGAGGTGATCTGCCGGTTGCTTTCGTAGAATTTGCGCAGGGTGTCTTCGTGGGCGGTCAATGAGTCCCGCAGCGCGCGCCACCGCTCCTCGAGGAACGTCCGTTCCGCGGATGCGCGCTTTGCTCGGATGGCGATGACCGTCTCGTCGAGCGCGTGCAGCACCGTGTCCGCCATGAGCCTGACGGCCCGCGGGTTGGGTCCTTGCAGCTCGAAGTAGACGATTCCCGTTCTGGGATCGGCGCTCGCGGCGAACCGCTGGCGGAGCGCTCGGAGGGCCCGGTCCCGCACCTTGGGGTCGAACTCGGAGGAACGGCCGAAAAACTCGTAGAGCGGCCGGAGCTCCCCTTCGTCCCCGACGGGGAACGACGCCATCAGCAGTCGTTCGTGCAGTGAGCGACTCTGCAAGAGGTCCGCGTAGAACTGAGGGCTATTGGACGGCGGAGTCCCCAGACCAAAGCGAGCGCCCAGGCTCAAGATCGAGGCGTCCAGCTGGGGCGTCTGTCCTTCGTCGATCGTGAACGACGCGCCGCTGGCGAACCAGCGGGGGAGCAACAGAGCGACGATCGCGGCGAGGATCCCCGCCCCAAACACCAGCAGGAGCGTACGCCGCCGCGCTCGCCAAAGGGCATCGGGAAGCTGGCGGAGTTGGACGCCGTGGTGGATGACTTCCCGGAACCGCTGCCCCACGCCTGGTTCTCCCGGCGAGGCTCGCCCACCAGCCCCCCGCGGTGCCGCAATCTCGGTGTCGTCCGCGGGCAGTGTGGGTGGCGGTTGCACGCTACTCATCGATCGTACGCCTGGGCATTAGTCCCGGTGCGGGGTCTGCGACGCCAACGGTGCATGATCTCGCAGGGCGTTTGCTGCGCCAATGCGATCGAGCTGGCTTTCCTCGAGACGACGCTGGCAGGCCTCGAGCACGCTGAGGACCCGCAGCGCTTCCTGGCCGTCTGTTCGAGGCGTTCTCCGCTGCGCCATACACTCCAAGAAGTGCGCGCACTCGGCGCGAAGCGGCTCGTACGCCTCGTGTGTCACGGTCTCGCCCTCGGCTTTCCGCGCCACGGGGAGCCGATCCTTCCACTCGATCGAATGCGGATACAAGATGAGCTTGTCGTCGGGCCTGGTATCGTCAAATACGGCCATCTTCTGGTCCCCCACGATGACCAGTTTTTGCTCCTTGAAAGGGTGAAGCCACGACACGAACACGTGAGCCTTCACTCCGCTGGGGAACGAGAGGAGGCTCACGGTCACGTCCGCGATCCGATTGTGGAGGTAGAAGCCGCCCTGGGCCTCGATACGGTCCGGCATCTCGTCGAGCAGCCCGAGGATTACCGAAATATCGTGTGGCGCGAACGACCACAGGATGTTTTCCTCGCGTCGGATGCGGCCAAGGTTCAGACGATTCGAGTAGATGTACTGGATTCGTCCGAGTTCTCCGACCGAGACCAGCTCTTTGAGCTTGAGCACGGCAGGGTGGTACCAAAGTAGGTGCCCCACCATGAGGATACGCTCTTGCTCGGCGGCCAGCCGAACGAGCTCGCGTCCTTCGGCGACGGCCAAACACAGCGGTTTTTCTACGAAGACATCTTTCCCCGCCAGGAGGGCCTCACGGACGAGGCGACCGTGGGTCTCCGCCGGCGTCGCGATGGCCACGCCCGCAATCGCCGGATCGGCGAGAGTGTCGTGCCAGCGGTCACTCACCGGCAGCGCGGGGTAGCGTTCCTGGAACTCGCGCTGCCGCTCTGGACTGGACTCGCTGATCGCCGCCAGCGCCCCCAGGTCGTGGAAATTCCGCGCCAGGTTCTTCCCCCAGTGTCCCGCGCCGACACAAGCGATACGCACAGCAGGGTTTGTCACGAACGACCGCCTCGAGAATCGGTTGTGAGTCTCAGTCCTGTCACCACCCGGCCGCCACCTAGCGCGTGGCCACCACGACAATGGTTGCTGCTGCGGCCAGGACCTGGGCGAGGGCTGCGAAGATCGGTGCGACATTCGCTCCCGCCCGTTCGGGTCGTTCCGGCACGAAGACCGTGCTCCCCGGGCCCGGCTCGGGAGACGCCGTGAAAAAGATAAACTTGCTTCGCGTCCGAGCCGACCCGTTCGCGTATCGCACGCTCACCAACCCCTTGTCTGCGTCGCGCGCGTACCCTCCGGCGTTGGCGATGTAATAGCCCAGTCCCCGCCCACGCTCCCACAACACGGTCCCAGGGGAATTCACGGCGCCGATGACGCGGACGACCGGATTGTACTCGGGAATATCCAGGGAATCCCCTGGCTGAAGAATGACGTCTTGCCGCCCGGCGGATTCCTCGAGCGCCGCCGGCAGGTCGATGTTCACCCGTCCAGCCGCATCGAGCCGGCGCAAGAACCGCGCTCCTTCGGCGTACGCCGTGGGGAGAAGGCCACCGGCTCGGGATACCAGATCGCTCAATCGCTCGTCTTTGCGCGTCAGGGCGTACGATCCTGGAAAGTTCACTTCGCCGGTGATCGACACGGTACGCTGGAGCTCGAACGACGGCTGTCGGAGGATGGTCACATTGTCGAAGGGCTCGAGGCCGACCTCGGGGGCACCGGTTGCGGGCGCCGATTGGCCGGGCAGGAAGCGATACGTCGACACGGTGGGTTCGAAGAGATACGTCGAATCCATCGGGACCCGTTTGGTGATCGCCAGCGTGCCGTCACTGCGGTCGCTCGGCAGTCGTGCGATTTCCGCCGTGTCCAAGTACGCGCCATCGCGGAGGCCTCGCGCCATCAAGACGAGGTCCTTGAGCGTCATCCCGGCGCGATACGGATAGACGCCGGGCTTGTTGACCATACCGGAGATGGTGACCGTCCGCGACTGACGGAACTCCTCCCGCCCATAGATGGTCACGATGTCGAAATCTCGTAACTCGGCGTCCTGGGGAAAACCGGCAGTCGAGTCGGGAGGGAGCGGAACCACCACGAGTAGGCGTGTGGAATCGGTGGGGTTGAGGCGTTCGATGTGTGCGCGGCCGGCGTAGATGGCCGGCCGGAATCCCCCTCCCAGACGGATGAGCTCGCTCAGTCGCATCCCGGGATGCCAGCCGAACGTGCCTGGTTGGTACACGGCGCCCCGGAGCTCCACGATGTCCTGCGCGCCCTCCGTGAGAGCGAAGACCGTGACGGAGTCTCCGGGCTCGATGGGGAACGGGGGTGCCCGTCCGTCACGGATCTGTTCGATGGGCACGTCCACGACAGTTCGCGGCGGCGCGCTGGGCACCCGCTGATCCGGCGGGACGATGCGAGAGATCGAAATCCGCTGGAGCGCGGCGTCGGCGCGAAATCCCCCCGCCGCTTCGATCAACTGGGTGAGCGTCTCACCGGCGCGGAGTTCATAGATTGCAGGTCGCACCACCGCACCCGCCACCTTGGCGCGAACTCCCATGACGGGAACGAACACCACGTCGCGGGACTCGAGCCTGATGTCTCCCGCCGCCACGCCGTGCAGTAGGTACTGGTAGAGGTCGAACGTCGCGACGGTATCCCGACCTCGGATGATCTGAATGTCCCGGAAGTTCCCCCGCTCGGTGGGCCCCTGCGCCTCGAACAGGGCGGTCACCACGCTGCTGACGGATGGAATCCGATAGGCGCCGGGTCGCACCACCTCTCCGGTGACGTAGACCTGCACCATGCGCACCCGGGCAACGGTCAGGTCGAAGCGGGTGGTGGCGTTGGCACCGCGCCGTACGCCCGAGTACACCCGGCCGAGCCGGTCGAACAGGACCTGGCGTAACTGTCCGACAGTCAGATTGCTGACGAAGATCTGTCCAACCTGGGGGATGACGATGAAGCCTTCCCGAGTTACCTCGAGCTCACGGGCCAACTCGACGTCACCCGTCAGAATGAGGATCAGGATATCTCCCGGTCCCAATCGGTAATCATCGTCTACCGGGCCGGTCATATCCGGGAGGAATCGGCTGGTACCCCGGCGAAAGACTTCGGCGCCGAAGAGATCGAGCGCCGCGGTATCGGCGAGCCGAAGCGAATCGAGCCGGATGAGGGAATCGAGCAGCAGGAGCGAGTCCAGCGCCGTACTATCGAGCGCAGCTCTCCGGATCGAGTCGGCATAAGCCTGCAGTTCGTCGACGCCGCCGAGCCCCAGCACACTCATCGCGCGAACCACCGAGTCCCCCGGCGCCGCGGCAGCACCGCGGCGTCCGCGCAGATAGGAATCCAGGAGGGCGGGGGAGAGCCCGGCCTGCTGGAGCCGCGCGCGGATCTGCTCCGGCGTGAGCCCCGACTGGAGAATGCGCTGCCTGATGGCCTCCGCCGCCTGCGGGTCGCTGAGGAGGCGCTGAATCTCGACGGGGGTGGGCTGCTGGGCGTGGGCCCCGCGGAGACCCACGATTGCGAGGGCGCAGACAAGCAGGAGGCAGTGAATTCTCATGGGCAAGCGTCTAGGGATCGCTCGAGATTAATGGAATCCGCGGAAAAGCGGCTGAAAGATGCCGGCTAACTCGCTGTAGGTCAAGGGGATAAACCATATCACACGAATATAGCACGTTTGCGACGGTCCCAATGTAAAGTACTTTGGAGTGCAAAGTAAAGCCTACGGGTGGCCGGCGGTGGGGACGGCGTGCGGTCCGCCTGTGTGTGACGGGGTTTCTCGGCCGCTCACCAACAGCAGGGCGACGAGGTAGAGCGCCTCGGATACCACATATCCTGCGGGAAGAGCGACGACACCCAATGAGCTCAAGAGCAGCGTGATCGCGGTAAGGCGCACGCCCGCCCTGAGCGCCGACAGGCCGGCGAACAGCCGGTTCTGCGCCCTGGCGAGGAGGAGCCGCTCAACACACAGGGCGCTCATGTTGAAGAAATAGCCGACGGCGTACCACCGCAGAACCAAGCTGACGACGAGCGCATCGGATGGGGCAAACGCACCGTGTTCGAGTACCACCGAGACGATCATCGGCGCGCCCAACGCCAAGAGACCGGCGAGCCCGAGCGCCGCCGCGCTCGCGGTGAGGAGGGGTCGATACACGCTCGCCCAGTCGGACCGAAGTTCGGCACGGACGCGGATGTTCGACCACCGGGCCAACAACCACGGGCCCACCCCGCCGTCGAACAGAACAGCCGCCACCATGATAAGGCGAGTGGCGTACTCGACATGGGAGATCGCGGCGACGGCCACGGTGCCTGCGAGAAAACGCTCGAGGAACTGCGCCCCCGAAAGCATGCCCTGTGCGGTCATCTGATGGCGCGCGGCCCGCACGAAGCCGTGGCCGGGATCGCCCTCCGTACCCTCGTCCAGCCCGGCAATGGCCCCCTCCCAGCGCCGGTGCAGCCACCAGACCCTCGCGCACTCGCCGACGCTCGCGCCAAGGGCGACGGGCCAGAGCTGATGGATCACCGCGCCGGCACCCGCACCCACGAGCGCGCCGATGCCGCGGAATCCGTACCCCGCCGCCCCCACTTCCAAGTGCCAGCCGGAGACGAGCGCTCCGGTGTAGAGTCCGGACACGCACCACGCGACGGCGGCGGGGGCGAGGAGGGCGTAGAACCCCAACACGTGCAGCGGCCGGACGCCTTCCGGCTGACCGATGACGAGACCCACCGCGAGCAATGCCGCGCCGAGCAGGGCGGATGCGAGTCCGAGCAGCACACCGCGTCGAAACAACGCCTGCATGAACGTCGTGGCCGACCGTCGGCCGAGGACCAGAGCCTGGGCGGCAAACGGGACTACCGCCGCCTCCAGCGGTTGGCCCACCGTCCCACCGATGAGCAGCACACCACCGTAGGCCAAGAAGTACGCGTCGGTGAGCGGGCCCGCGCCAAAGAAGGCCGCGATGATGATCGGGATGAGGAATCCCGGCCCTTTGGCGATTCCGCTGAGTGCCGCCAGGCGAACGATGCGAACGACGCTCCGGGGCTCCCCGCCCATCAGCGGCTGGAGCAGCTCAACGTCGCTGTCCCCCCGCCCGTGAGCCGAGCACATCGCGGAAGATCTCGAGCATCTGTTCGGCGATGGCTTGGCTCGAGAAGCCCCGCACGAACGGTGCGGGATCAACCCGTGGGCGCTCGGTCAGCACCCGTCGAATCTCCGTAGCGAGAGCTGGCGCCGTGCGGTCGCAGATGGCGCTGACCGCGGACAGCGGAATCCACCGCTGGACGTCACCGACGTCCGTGGTGACCACGGGGAGGCCGGACAGCAGCGCTTCCTTGACCACGTTGGGTGAGCCTTCCCAGTCCGAGGTCAGCAGACAGCAATCCGCGGCGCGGTAGTAGAGCGGCATGTCTTTGTGTGGGACACGCGTGACGACGCGCAGAGCGGCGTCGGGGAGGTCGTGCCGCACGAGCTCCATCGCGGCCTCGGCGAGATCGAGCCGTTTGCGCCGTTCGGTTGGGGTGTTGGGGAAGATGACGAGACGCTCGTCCAGAGGCAGGCCGAGCCGCCGACGGGCGTCGGCCCGATCGCCGGGGTGGAAACGCTTGGGGTCCACCCCGTACGGGATGACGCGCGTGCGGGAACGGAGCGAGGCGCCCCAGAGCTTGCGACGCATCTCCTCGCTCTGGACGCACACGACCGAGGCTCGATGGGCCGCCCACTGCGACAGCCCGATTCCGGCTCGGCTCTTCAGCGTGAGCCCGCCACGGCCATCGGGCGTTCCCAGGACGTCGTCTCCCGCCAGCGACAGGACGAGTGGCTTGGGCTGCCAGAGGGCGACCCACCCCGTCAGCCCATAGAATGCGTAGACTAGATCGGCGCGAAACTCCGCGACCAACCGCCGCAACGGCGCCACCGCGCGAGCATAGTTGAGGCCCTGACGGCGGCCCCGGATCGGAAAGACCTCGACAGGGGTATGCAGTTCTCGGAGCGCGTCGACCTGGGCTTTGACAAATGCCCCTTGCATTGGATCGGCGTCGCTCGGATACATGTTGGTGGCCACGACTACGCGGGGGAGGGAAGGTTGGTCGGTCATGGTCTCGGCATGGTTCCGTCGTGTCCCATTCACAGTTCGCATGGTCTCGCGCTGGTGGCGCCGTCGTGCCGTGCACCCTCCGACCCTTGGTGCGCGCTCACGGTGGACGGTAGAAGAAGCTAGTCACCCGAGGAGATAGTGGCGACCGTCCGCGATGTGCACCCGTGGGAGTGCTGGGTCAAGCGCGCACTGGATCTCGGCGGTGCCACGCTCGCACTGGTGTTGTTCGCCCCAGTGATGGCCGTGCTGTGGGTCGCGATCAAGCTCGATTCCGCCGGCCCAGCGCTCTTCACCCAAAAGCGGCTTGGCCTGGGTGGCAGGCCATTCCCGTGTCTCAAGTTCCGCACCATGCGGGTGGATGCCGAGGCGGTCTTGAACGCCAACGCGGCGCTGCACCGCGAGTACCGAGATCGGGACTACAAGCTGCCGGTGCGCACGGATCCCCGTGTGACGCGTGTTGGTCGGTTTCTCCGACGAACGAGCCTCGATGAGCTGCCACAGCTCGTCAACGTGGTCCTAGGACAGATGTCGCTGGTTGGGCCCCGGCCGGTCGTGCCGCCGGAGATCGAGCATTTTGGTGATGACGCTGCGGAGCTGCTGTCGGTGCGTCCTGGCATCACGGGCGCGTGGGTGGTGAAGGGAAGAAATCGCGTGGAGTATCCAGAACGCGCCAACCTCGAGCTGACCTACGTGCGCACTTGGTCGCTCGCCGGCGACTTCGTGATCCTGTATCGCACGGTGAAGGCCGTGATCGATGGGGAGGGCCTCTAGCGGCTCCTCGCGGGTGGATCGCCACCGCGCGCGCGAAGCCCAATGTGACCCTGCAACATCTGGGAACCGAATTGTCGCCACAGCCTGATCCGATCCGTCCACCGTAAGCGAGAATCGGACGGCCACACGAACTCGCTGACGGTGCCGGCGAGTTCGAGCGGCGATGCCGCCCACATCAGTTTCTCCTCGAGCGATCGGTGCGGGAGCCGCAGTGTTCCTTCGGCGATGATCGTCTGGACCACCCGCCGCAACCGGGGCGAGGCGGCGCTCACAACGGTCCGGCGGACCATGGGGTCCACCGTTCCCGGTGCCAGGTGTTCGACGAGCTCGAACGCTGGATAGCAGAACCGCGAGAGGGCGGACTGTCGCAGCAGGGTATCGAGCGCATCCCAACGCAGCGCACCTGTGGCCGCGTCCGTCCGAATGACCAGCACGAGCTCGACGAGCCGAACGAGCCTCAGCTGATGAATGGCGTACGAGGCGTGAAGCGCCAGGAACGCGGTCAACAGCGGCTGTCCCAACCCCGCCGCCGCGCGAGCGCCAAGCGCGAACGGGACGGCCTGGCGCGGCCGGTTCGTCGTGAGGACCGCTGCCACGCCACGAGCGTAGCGGCGTCCCAGCATGACGTGGAGGTCCACGCTCCACGGATTGGCCCAGTGGTCCACGTCCAACGAGGGGATTGGGGCGACATCCCGCTGGTCCTCCCATACCGAGCGAAACGGGCGCCGGCTTGTTTCGACTTCGTCAAATCCGCAGGCGCGGAGCCCACCAGCGGCCTCGGCGACGTGGTGTGGATCTACCAAGAGATCGACATCGCTCAACGGGCGAGCGCCCGGTTCCGGGAAGTATCGAGGGCCCGTATGCATGCCCTTGAGCACGGTGACGGATACCTGACGTCGGTCGAGCTCATCCAAGAGGCCGCCAACTCTCTGCGCGAGCCGGTGGTACCGGCGACGTCCGTGCCGGAGATGTTCGGCAAGCTCAGCTTGCAGCGCCGGCGCGGTGCTGACGCTACCCCGCTCGATCCAGTAGCCCAAGAGTCCGCCCATCCCCGCGACATATGCGGCAGGACCAACGCCGACCTGAAGGGAGGGTGGGACGACCATGAGGGCGGTCATTTCCGGGCGCGTCAGCACGCTTCTGACGGTTTCGACGATCGCGAGCATGGCGCCGTCGAAGGTCTCGCGTCCAACCTCGGGCCACAGGACCCGGGGGTCGAGGGAGGCCTGCCACGCTTCGCGCCGAGCGTCCACCGCCGCGCGGCTGTTTGGCATATGGGACTCACGTTCTCCTATAGGTGAGCATAAGCTATATGCGTTGACGAAGCGGATCGAACTTCACTCCCCAGCCGATGGCGGTGGACGCGTTGTTTCCAGGTTTGCGCGTCGCTCTGGTGCATGATTGGCTCACGGGGATGCGCGGGGGCGAGCGGTGTCTCGAGGCGCTGCTTCCGCTCTTCCCCGGCGCCGAGATCTTCACGCTGCTCCACATTCCGGGCCGCGTGTCCCCCGCCATCGAGGCTCGTCCGATCCATACCTCGTACCTGAACGGCCCTCGCTGGATCCACCGCCGGTACCGGTATCTCCTGCCTCTGTTTCCCGGTGCGATCGAACGGCTCGATCTCACAGATTACGATTTCGTGCTGTCGGTGAGTCATTGTGTGGCCAAGGGGGCCATCCCGCGTGATGGGGCTCCCCATCTGTGTTACTGCTTGACGCCCATGCGATATGTGTGGGACCTCTATCAAACCTATTTTGGGACCGCGCGAGCCAATCTCGTGATGCGGGCGGTCATGCCCGGTGTGGCGCGGCGGCTCCGGCGCTGGGACGTTCGATCGGCCCAACGGGTGGATGCCTTCCTCGCCTGTTCCAACCACGTACGGCGTCGGATCGAGCGACACTATGGCCGGATCGCGACTGTAGCGTACCCTCCGGTGGATGTGACGCGGTTCTCGCTCGGCCGCGAGCGCGATGACTTCTATCTGATCGTGTCCGCCCTCGAACCCTACAAGCGGGTCGATCTCGCCGTTGCGGCCTTCAATGAGCTGCCCAGACGACTGATCGTGGTGGGAGACGGCAGCGAATACGGGCGACTGCGGCAGCTTGCTGGCGGTACCGTCGAGTTCACCGGGCGGTTGCCCGATTCGGACATCGCGACCTTGTTGGCCCGGTGCCGCGCCTTCGTGTTTCCTGGTGAGGAGGACTTCGGGATGACTGCGGTCGAAGCGCAAGCCGCGGGCGCACCGGTGATCGCCTACGGGTGCGGTGGGGTGACCGAGAGCGTGATCGGCGTCGGGGCGGATGGCAACGAGCGCGGCGAGGCGACCGGGCTCTTCTTTACCACGCAAACGGTGCAGGCGCTCGCAGACGCGGTGCGGCAGTTCGAGCGACTCACCTTCACGCCGCAAGCGGGACGACGGAGCGCCTTGCGGTTCTCGCCGGAGGCATTCCTGGTTGAGATGGAGCATCGCGTCAGCCGATTGCTCGGAGTACCGCGTGCCGAATAGACCCACGGTCTCCGTCATCATTCCCACACACAACCGGGTGGGCCTCCTCATGCAGGCAGTGGCATCCGTCCGCGCGCAGACATGGTCGGACTGGGAGCTCATCATCGTGGACGACGGCTCCACGGACGGCACCGCCTCGTCGCTGGCACAACGTCCGGACCCGCGGATACAGGTCCATTCGCTCACGCACTCGGGGAATCCGGCTCGCGCACGGAACGCCGGTACCCGACGAGCGTGCGGGGCATACGTCGCGTTCTTGGATTCGGACGACGTGTGGGAATCCCGCAAGCTCGAAACGCAGCTTAGGGCGCTTCACGAGGACGGTGATGCTCGGTGGTGCTACACCGCGTACCGGCTGATCGACCAGCATGGACGCGCGGTTCCGCCTCGGCCGCCACGTTCCTGGGTCTCCCGGTCGGGGTGGATCCTTCCAGACGTGATTTGCGAACGCCTTTCGGTTGCCATTCAGACGGTCCTGCTTGAACGATCGTTGTTCGATGAGGTCGGAGGCTTCGATGAAGCGCTGCTCCACCGGGAAGACTACGACCTGATTCTCCGCGTGGCCGCGCGAGCGCCGACGGTGGCGGTGGAGGAAGCCCTGTGCCGTATTCGGGAGCACCCCGGGCGCATGACACGGACTCGAGACGACCGCGAGGAGTGGGCGGCTCGCATCTATCGAAAGCACATGTGGGCAACTACGCACGGGCCCACGCGACGTCTGGCGCGTCGCCAGCACATTGCCAAGTTGGCTACGGCCGCGGGTGCGGCGGCGAGAATCAGAGGCCTCCGGGCGGGGGCGAGCCTGCTACGACAGGCGGTTCCATGGGGCATCGTCTCGTGGCGGTGGTGGGTGGGACTGGGCCGAGTGGGGATACACGGCATCCGACGACTCCTGGTTGGCGGGTAGCCGTGCTGGTGGTGCACGTGAGCTGTCATCTTGACCCCGCCGGGCGTCCTCCCGAGGAACTGCTCGCGGCTTGGCCCACACTCACCGACGTGGCGGCGGCAGCGCAAGGCGAGGACGTCGAGATCACCGTGCTCCAGGCGGCAGAGCGGGATCTGGTGGTGAACCATGGCGGCGTTGCATGTCACTTCGTCGCCGAGCGCCCGTCCCGCGCACCGGCGCGGCTCATCGGTTCCCCGCCTGCCGCGGTTGGCCGACGCCTCGTCGAGCAGACCAGGAGGCTCGGTCCGGCCATTGTCCATTTCCACGGACTACGCTTTCCGTTTCAGATCCGGGGCTTCACGGCAGGGCTTCGGCAGACACCGGTGCTGGTGCAGGAACACAAAGACCGTGTACCCCGCGTGTGGCGCCGTCCCATTCATCGATGGGGGTTGCGCGATGTCGCAGGCGTGGCATTCACTGCCCGCCGTCAGGCCGATCCGTTTCTGGCGCAGCGTGTCTTGCGGCCGGGGGTCTCGCTGTTCGAGATCGTCGAAACGTCGAGTCGGTTTGCGCCCGGCGATCGGGGCGCGGCTCGCACCCGTACCGGTCTCGTTGGCGATCCCTGTCTCGTCTGGATCGGCCACTTGAACGCCAACAAAGATCCGCTCACGGTGCTGGAAGCCGTGCGTCGGGCGGTGCCGCATCTCAGGGATCCGCACCTCTGGTGCGTGTATCGTCATGCGCCCCTCTACGACTCGGTCATGGAGCATATCCACGGAGACGTCGCGTGGTCTCGACGCGTGCACCTCATCGGTGAGCGGCCGCACGCGGACATCGAGCACATTCTCCGCGCTGCCGACTTTTTGGTCTTGGGGAGTCACGAGGAGGGCAGCGGGTTCGCGGTGATCGAGGCATTGGCGTGCGGCACGGTCCCGCTCGTGACGGACATTCCCTCGTTTCGTCGGTTGACCGCGGATGGGACGGTGGGTGGGCTGGCGCCTCCGGGCGATCCGGAACGGTTTGCGCAGATGATCGTCGCGTGGGCGAACCGCAAGGGCCGCGACATGCGTACTGCCGCGCGTGCTTGGTTCGAGCGACAGCTCAGCTTCGAGGCGTTGGGTCGAGACCTGAGGAGCGCCTATCGTTCCCTCCGGGGAGGTGCATGAGGATCGGCGTCGTCGTTCCGGGCGGAGTGGATCGGAGCGGAACGCACCGCGTCATCCCGGCGCTCCTGTGGCTCCTGGAACGGCTGGCGAAAACGCACGACATGCAAGTCTTCGCCCTCCGCCAGGAGCCGCGGCCGGCGGAGTACGATCTCGTCGGTTGCCGGGTGACCAACACGGGAGCGCCGCCGGTGCACGTCCGCACGTTGATAGCCGTGGCGCGGGCCCACCGCGCGCGGCCCTTCGATGTCTTTCACGGCGTCTGGGCCACGGGACCCGGGGTCATCGCCGGTGCACTCGGCCGGCGGTTTGGCCGGCCCACGCTCCTCCACGTTGCCGGAGGGGAGTTGACCTCGATCCCGGAGCTCCGCTACGGGGGGCTGCGTACCGTTCTCCGGGGCCGGGCGGTGCGGTGGGCCCTTGGTGCCGCCACGAGGATTACCGGCGCGAGCACGGCGATCCTCGAGGAGGTCGCGGCCTTGGGGCACCACGCGCACGAACTCCCACTGGGTGTGGCCGCGGACCGTTGGCCGCGGCGGACGCCCGCGGCGCGCCGGCCTGGTGCTCCCGCGCGTCTCCTCCACGTCGGTAGCTTGAACACCGTGAAAGACCTGCCCACGTTGCTGCGGGCGGTGCGGACACTGGTGGACGAAGGACGTGACGTCCGCCTGGACCAAGTGGGCGAAGACACATTGCGGGGGGAGGTGCAGCGGTTGACGGGTGAGCTCAGCCTGACCGAACACGTCCGGTTCCACGGTTTCTTGCCCCACGATCGTGTGCGCCCGCTGATGGAGCGGGCGGATCTGCTCGTGGTTTCCTCGCGTCACGAGGCGGGCCCGGTGGCGGTGCTCGAGGCGGCCGTGGCCGGCGTGCCCGTCGTAGGCACAGCGGTGGGACACGTGCGCGATTGGGCGCCCGAGGCGGCGCGGGCCGTTCCCGTGGGCGATCATTGCGGTCTGGCGCGAGCGATTGCCGCGGTACTCGACGACGAGGAGTGTCGCGTGCGAATGGCGACGAAAGCTCAGACACGAGCGATGGATCGCGACGCAGACTGGACCGCGTCCGAGGTGCTTCGCCACTATGGGGAGCTCGTGCGACGGCACCAGTCGTGATGTCGAGCACCGCGCGGACGGAATCCGCGGGGGAGGGCGTCCCTGAGCTCACCGTGGTGATTCCCGTGTACAACGAAGCGCCGCGGATCGGTGCGGTAATCCACTCGTGGGCTCGACAGTTGGACGGGCTCGCGATCGACTACGTGCTCCAGGTCTACGACGATGGATCGACGGATGGCACTGCCGACGCGCTGGCGAGGATTGAAGCGTCAGTCCCCCGCCTCCGAATCACCCACCATCCCAATCGTGGCCACGGTCCCACCATTCTGCGAGGCTATCGCGAGGCTCGTGGAAGGTGGGTACTCCAGGTGGATGGGGACGGCGAGATCGATGCTCGGAGTATCACAGCGGCGTGGCCGCTCCGGGAGGAGCACGACATGGTGATCGGATTTCGGCGCGCCCGACGACTCCCGCCGGCACGGCGCCTGTTGTCATGGAGCGCCAGACTAGTCGTCCGCATGGCGTTTGCGACGCGTCTGCGCGACGTCAACTGCCCATTTCGTCTCATGCGGCGCGATCGGCTCCGCGACATGCTGAACGAGATTCCCGACCAGACCTTTGCACCCAACGTCGCGCTGGCCGGGTTGGCACACGCCGCGGGATTACGTGTGGTCGAAGTGGCCGTGGAGACCCCGCCTTCAGGCCGCGCCGATCGTCGGGGTCACGCCAATTGGCACGTGTACCGTGGGGCGGCTCGCGCCATGTTCGACACGGTGCGAATTGCGGCACGGCGTGGGCGCCGGCAGCGGCGGTCTGCGACCCGAGTGTGATGAACGATCCTGGTCGCGTGGTCATCGTGGGGGCGGGACCCGCGGGTCTGGGGGCGGCCTACCGACTCGAAGAGCTGGGCCACGTGGACTACGTGATCCTGGAGGCGAGGGATCATCCCGGGGGGCTGGCCACCAGCGTCATCGATGCTCGCGGATTCACGTGGGACGTGGGCGGTCATGTCCACTTCAGTCACTACGACTACTACGACCGGGTTGTCGACCAGCTCCTGGGCGACCGCCGAGTGTACCGTGAGCGCGAAGCCTGGATTTGGTTCAAGGGCCGGTTCGTGCCCTATCCCTTTCAGTACAACCTCCGATACCTCGATCCCGAGGATCGGGATCATGCCGTGACGGAGCTGCGGCGGGTGGCGACGAACCGAGCACGGCCGGCACGCAATTTCGATGGGTGGATCGAGCAGACCTTCGGGGCCGGCATCGCCGGTCTCTTCATGCGTCCGTACAACGAAAAGGTGTGGGGCTACCCCCTCGAGACCTTGGGCATCGACTGGATCGGGGATCGGGTGGCGGTGCCGGACATCGACCGGGTGGAAGGCAACATTCGCGAGGGGCGCGACGACGTAGGGTGGGGGCCCAATAACCGCTTCGCCTATCCCTTGGAGGGTGGAACCGGCGCCTTGTGGCAGGCCCTCGCACGGGCGCTGCCGGAGGGTCGCATCGTGTTCGACACGTCCGTCCATCTGGTCGATCTCGCGAATCGCACGCTCGGTGTGAGCGATGGGCGGCGACTTTCCTTCGATACGCTGGTCTCGACGATGCCGCTGGATCGGCTCTGCGCCGCGTCAACCGGACTCGACGCGACCAGTCGGGCGTCCGCCCGTGGTTTCGTCCACAGCGCGGTCCACATCGTGGGAATCGGGCTGCGGTACGGCCGGCCCAGCGCGCTCGACACGAAGTGCTGGATGTATTTCCCCAGCGGCCGGAGTCCCTATCATCGCGTCACCGTGCTGTCGAACTACTCGCCGCGCAATGTCCCCGCGGGTGACGGCTATTGGTCGCTCATGGCCGAAGTCACGGAGACACCGACGCGGACGGTGAGCGAACGCCGTGTCGTCGAGGAGGTCGCGGAGGCCCTCCGGCGCGATGGGCTGGTCACTCGCGACGCGAAGGTCGTGAGTACCTGGTACCGGCGTGAAGAGTACGGCTACCCCACGCCGTTTCTGGGTCGCGACGACCGGTTGGCCGTGCTGCTGCCGGCTCTGGAACGGCACCGGGTATTCTCCCGAGGTCGTTTTGGTGCGTGGCGCTACGAGGTGTCGAACCAGGATCATTCGTTCATGCAGGGTGTCGAGGTCGTGAACCGGCTCGTGGGGGTCGGCGAGGAGATCACTATTCGTCAACCGCAGGTTGTGAACCGCCCACGGCGGACACCGTCCTAAGGCCTGGTGAGGCCGCGAGCCGAATCGGCGGCGGCGCGGTGCCGCCCTTCGAGCCAGTACACCTCGATCCTTCCGTAGGTCGAATCCTCCACGACGCCCACGAGTCGGGCGTCCCGATCGCGCATGAAAGCCTCGAATTCCGGATGACGATGGGCGAATGCCCCACCGTCTGCGCCTACCATATGGACACCCGTGTAATTGTCCAGGAACACGATGTCGGGTGAGATCCGTTCGAGAGCGGTTCGGAACGGAATGGGCTGATGATGAAAGCGCTCGTCACTGAGAAAGTGGGGAAGAAACCAGGATCGGTAGGGAACAAACGGGATCCCCAGCCAATTTTGCATTGCGCCGAGTACGATGCCGCCAGGCATGAGCAATGGCTCGAGACGCTGCTCGAACTCTGCATACGGGGTGATGTGGGCGGCGGTGGCGCGGCGGCGCTGGATCTGCAAGCTTCCCTCCGCCACGACCAGTGCGACGGCGACCACAAGGAGGGGTCGTATCCACGACGAGTGGCGCTGCGGGCGCCACAGGCGGACGCCAAGCCAGGAGATCGCCACCACCGCTAGTGGCCAAGTGGCAATGGTGTAGAAGCGGAACTTGGCTTTGATGAGAAGAGCGAAGAGCAAGACCTGGCCCACGAGAGCGATGAGGAGGATCGCCGTATCGTTGGCAGTACGTCGCGTCGATGCGCGAGCGAGTAAGACCCCGGCGGTCGGAAGCGCGGCCACGACCAGCCAGGCGCCGGGCCGAAGGAGATAGGGGACGCCGCTGTCTGCCCGCCAATCCAGGAAACGAAATCGGTCGATTTCATGGACGAGATTCTGTACATAGAACTGCGGATCCAGCAGGCGAAAACGGTCGACAGCTACCAGGGTCTGACCTACGTAGTCCGGCCAGTACGCCCGGATCACGTAGAGCCATGGGGCGCAGACCAGCACGCACCCGGCTGTCACCGCGTACATGGGAACACGCGCTAGCGCGATCCAACCGTGCCGCCACAGAAGAGCGATCTGGAGCACCACGAGCCAAAACACGCCATACAGATGACTCATGGTGGAGAGACCGATGACGAGGCCGGTCGCGAAGTGGAGCGCTCCGTTCGAACGCCGCTCCGCCAGGAGAAAGAGCCAGAATGCCAACATGCCGAATGCCGCTGCCATGACGTCCGGCCGAGCATAGCGGGCGAAATCGAGAAGCAAGATGCCGGTTTGTTCGCCACCGGTGCCGAGGCGGAGAAGGACGAGGAGCGTGGCCGCGACCGCAGCAGTTGCAGGACCGCCAAAGCGCCAACCAACGAGAAACACCCCAACGATGAGTACCGCGCCGGCAATGGCCGCGGGCAGGCGCATGGGCGCCAGTCCGACGCCCAAGATTTGGAAGGAGATCGCTTCGAGCAGCTGGGAAACCGGAGGGTACCATACGTAGTGATGCTCCGAGTTGTAATACCCCGTGTAGAGGTCGGAGCCAAAAACGCCTTCGCTGATGAGCTTCACAGCGGGGCCGGCGATCCAGGGTTCGTCAACGAATATCGGCGGCAGCACCCCGAGGTGTTCGATCGTGACGGCGAGGTAAAGCGCGAGCACCGCCACGAGCACGGACCACGCGAGAGCGGAGGTGTACGGCGGCTTCACTGCAATTTCGAGAGTGTATCGGATCGACAGGCGTATACGTCGATCGTCCCGTACGTAGCGTCAGGGATCGTCAACAACACCTGCGGGCACTCCGCCGCCAGATACCGCTGCACCGCTGCCCACAGTGGCGCCGCGGATGACCGGCTGCCTCCGGTCGCGGACGGGAAGAACTCGCGCTCGACTACCACGACGTCTGCATCGATCCGCCGCAATGCCTCCGGTACGGTCGCGGAGTCGCCGCTTACAAACGCCAGGTTCAACGATCGGGTCTCGTGCCCGACGAGTCCCATCCAGTACGGTTGCGAGATCAGTACACGGGCCCCGGTGGGTACCACGTCGCCGATCGCACTCGTAATTTCGCGATAGGGCGTCGTGCCAGCAGCGGCTCGAAGTGAGCGCGCAACACCGAGCCCGCCCTCCAGCACCACGAGTCCGGCCACCGCCGCCATGGCCAATCGCGTGGTGCGGAATCGCTGGTGGGTAGCCCACTGCCAGAGCGTTCTCGCGGATAGGGCCACCATGAGCGCGATGAAGGGGAGCAGGAAGACGACATAGACATGCCGTTTCAGATTCACCAGCAACGCGAGCAACAACGCGAGCGTCGGCAGCGCCACCAGGAGGAACCGATCCCCGACGTCGTCTGCGCTACGCGTGCGACGCCACAGGATTCCAAATCCTGCGGCGGTTCCGGCAATCGCCACCCAAATACCGAGGCGAGGTCGAAGAAGACCGCCGGGAAACCCTTCGGCCCACGGACCGTAGCGGTGATACTCGCGCACCAGGTTGCCGAGATAGAACAGGGGGCTCAGCAGATCGAAGCGCCCCTCGTGCCGCGTCATCTGCCCACGGTACGCCTCGAGATCTTGGAAGACGTAGATCGCCCACGGAAGAAGGCCCGCCGTCATCCCGAGCAGCACCAGGTACACGTCACGCCGAGCGAGCGCGCGCCACCCCTGGTCCCACAGCAGGACGCACACGAATACGGCGAGAATGAATCCACCGTACACGTGAGTCAGCATGGCGAGGCCCGTCAACAGGCCGGTGCCCACGAACAGCCCGCCCGCCCGTTGTCCGCCGCGCCGGCGCCGACACGCCGAGACGAAGAGAATCGACGCGGCCAAAACGAAGACCGGCACGAGAATGTCGTACCGGATCCAGCGGGCGTAGTCCACAAGCGTGATACCGGACCCCGTGAGGCTCCCGAACCGGACGACACAGAGCGTCCCTGCCGCAAGCACGCCGATTCCCGTCCCATACAGCTGACGGCCCAGGCAGAACGTCAATGCCACCGTCAGCAGCCCGCAAACGACGGAGACGAGGCGCGCCTGCCACACTCCCAGTCCGAACACTCGAAACGAGGCCGCCACGAGCAGCGGGTACGCAGGCTGGTATTCATAGTTGCGCAGTTCGGTGCGGTGAAAGCCGGTAAACAGGTCGTTTCCGTAGACGCCCTCGGTGGCCAACTTGTAGGCGGGGGCCGCGATCCCCATTTGGGACCACTCCAGCGGGGGATAGTCAGCTAGGAAAGGCAGAGTGGCGGCGAGGTACCAACCAAGGATAGCCGCCAAGGCGAGCGTGGTCTTGACGCTGGAGCCGTCGCGCACCCCGGAGGTCACGGGCCGGAACGGATGCGAGCCAGGTGCGGTAACGGAGGCGAATGCTGCCAAACACGCGCGATTCGGCGATGGCCAGCACACCGCTCAACACGGGCATCCTGTTTCAACTGATGCTCCGTTGGTTGAAGCCCGCGCTCATCTGTGACGTGGGTTCGCGGGACGGCGCGCACGCCCGACGCTTCAGCGCCACCGTGCCTCGTGGGAAGGTCGTGGCATTCGAGGCGAGTCCGGTCAATGCGGCGGCCATGCGGAGGAATGCGCGGCTTCGTGCACGAGGGATCGAAGTCCGGGAATGTGTCGTGGGAGATCGCGACGGGACGGTACCCTTCTTCGTGGAGCAGCCCGACAAGGCGGATACGGATCCAATCGCTTGGGGCCTCAGTTCCACTCGCAGGCGGCGAGACGAATACCGAATCGGGCTCCGGAGAACCGAGATCCAGCAGCAGGCTCAGCGACTCGATTCGTTCATTTCGGGTCTGGACCCACCGCCCGCGACGGTGGCCGTGTGGATCGACGCGGAAGGTGCCGCCTACGAGGTGTTGTCCGGCATGGCCGGAATACGTGACCGCGTCCAGCTCGTCCACGTCGAAGTCGAAGATCGGGAGATATGGCATGGCCAGCGTCTCGAGCCGGAGGTGCGGGGGCTGCTGACAAGTTGGGGGTTCCACGAACTCGCTCGGGGGCCGCGACCCGTTCAACACGATGTGGTGTTCGTCCGCGAAGAACTCACAACCACCAAGCGGCTTCGGCTGCGAGCAATGGTCGCTGCCGCCGCACTCTTTTCGAGGTTCGTGAACATGATCCGCGGGCGCTGAGCCCTGCGCGGTGCGGCGTGGGCTCAGTTCGTGAGCCGCACGCCCGCCGCCACCGTCAACGGGATCCCCGGCCGATCGAACGCCGTCTTGTAGTAGGCGTCGAACAGGTTCTCGATCCGCGTGTACAGGCTCACACGCGGCGCGATGCGAACGTTGGCGGTGAATCCCGGAAGAAAATAGGACCTGAGCACCACGCGGTCGCCGCTGAATCGTTCCGTCAACACGGTTTGCCGGCCCACCACGGTGCCGCGCGCGAGGATGGTCAGCCGGTCCACCGGGGTCACCTCCACGAACGCACTGGTCACGACGGTGGGGCGAAACGGGAGAGAGGCGCCCTCGGGAAACTCCTGGTCCGACAGCCCCGTGTTGTCGAGAATCTCCGTGCTGATCCAGGACCCGTCCACGCCGCCCCGCACCCGACGCGCCGGTCGGACGCGAACGCTCCACTCCAACCCCTCGGATCGAGATTGACCGAGATTGCGGGCGATCTGACGGGTGGAGTTCTCGAGAGCCACGAACCGAATGAGATTCTCGAAGTGCTGGCGGAAGTAGGTCACGCCGATGAAACCCCGTCCTTCGCCGAGCACGAGATCGGTGCCCACTTCCCAGCTGGTCGAGGTTTCGGGTTTGAGGTCGGGATTGGCGGCGATGAACGGGTTGTCGGCGAACTGTTCCTGCAGGTTGGGTGCCTTGTACGCGCGGCCGACGGCGCCCCGCACCGAGAAGAGGGCCGGCACCACATGCAGCACAGCCGATGCCCGCGGCGTGAACTCGGCGCCGAACCCCTCGAACTTCTCGACTCGGGTGCCGGCCAGCAGGCTCACCCGGGCACCGACGTCGGCATGGAGCTCGGCGAACCCGGCGACCGCGTTCCGGTCGAACATGACTTCGCCGTCGCCGAAGTCCCCGGCGGTCACATCCTTGAGATCTTCCCTTTCCCACTGCCCGCCATAGCTGAGCGTGATCTCGCTCGCGGCACCGCGGCCGAGCAGATTACTCCCCACGTACTCGACGGCGGTGCGCCAGAGCCGGCTGTCGAGGCGAAAGTCGGCGTCGAAGATGAAGAAGTCGAAATCACCCGTCATCGCCACGTCATCGCGCTGGTCCTCGAACACGAAATCTTCGGTGTACGCTGATACGCGGAATTGATTGGTCCATCCGGGCAGGGGACGGAATGCCGCTTGGGCCGAACCGATGAAACGGTCCCGTTCGTTACGCGCGTTGGGGTCCAAGGGGACGCGGCGCGCCCCGGGATCCCGCACCGGACGGTTGGCGTCGATGCTCGCGTATCGCAGCGTCGTGGTCAGGTCCCATTGGCTCGATGGCGACGCGTCGAGCCGGACCGAGACATCGCGAGTCCACGTGTCATCCGGGAGGTCGTAGATGCCCCGGCTGTACGTCAGGCCTCCGCCCATGGAGTATTGCACGATCTCCGTGCCGCCGGACAGCGATGCGGTGGTGCGGAAGGAGCCGCCATTGTCGATGGCTCCTCCACCTTCGGAGGTAATTTCCATCCGTGCCGGTCCGGGACGTCCCCGCGGCGTCATGAAGTGTACGACACCGCTAACGGCGGAGGATCCATAGACGGCGCTCTGCGGACCACGGGCTACTTCGATGCGCTCGATGTTCGTGAGCGTGAACCCCTGGAAATCGAAGAACCCGCCGTTTTGGTTGATCTGGACCCCGTCCATCAGGATTTGGGTAAAAACTTCTTCGCCTCCCCGAAGGCGGACAATCGCGGGTCCGCCCGGACCGGCCGCCTCGTCGATATACGCCCCGGGCAGCTCGCGAAGAGCGTCGATGGCGTAAAACGACGGCTCGATGGCGAGTTGCCGTGCGTCCACCACGGACAGCGCGAATCCGAGCCGATCGGTGGAGGTCGGAAGCTTGGTTCCAGTCACGACGAACTCGGGTAACCGGACGGCCGGACGCGTGGTATCCGACTGCTCGGTGGTGGAATCCGGCTGCTGGGCTGCCGCAGGGAACCCGACGATCGAGAGGAAAGTTGATACGACCACGAACGATTGTAGGCGCATGAGCGATCGCTCCTTGTATAGACTCGACACGATGGTCGGGTGGTGAAGGTTCGAGAATCTATCCCGCGCGGACGGCGACTCGATAGGTGGAGTCGCCTCGGGCTGTTTTTCACCGCCAATGTCTTCTTTGGCGCGGGGCTCTTCTTTCACGCCTTCCTCTACAACTTCTATCTCGACGCGCTGGGCCTCGGCGAGAGCATCATGGGTGGGGCCGCCGCCGCGCTCACGGCGGGTGGTCTCGCCGCGCTGCTCCCCGCGGGTATCGTGGTGGACCGCCGAGGCACACGGCTTACGTACTACGTGGCGGCCGGGCTGACGGCCGCCGGCCTGGCGGCGGGTGCCCTGGTCGAGGCACCGCTCCTGATATACGCGGCGGCATTCCTCGCGGGCGCGGGGACATCCGCGTGGCGGGTGGTTACCGGTCCCATCATCATGCAGCTCACCGATAGGAGCACGCGTGCCCGCGCGTTCTCGTGGAACGTGGGACTGCTCGTAGGGTCTGGAGGACTGTGGATGGCGCTCGCCGGAGCCGCGCCGGCGTGGATCGAGTCTGCGCACGCCGTGGGCAGCCTGGGTGGACTCCGCATCGCCTTGCTTCTGGGTGCCGGCGGCACGGTGCTCAGCGCCATTTTCTTCCGGCTTCTCCGATACCGCTTCGCATCCGGTCTGCGTCCCGCTCACGTCTCGGCCGGTGCCTTGCCGGCAGCCGTACCCCGAACCCTCGGCATTCTGGTGTTGCTGGTGGCCCTTTGGATGATCGCGCCGGCCCTGGTCACGCCGTTCTTCAACATCTACTTCCAACGAGCGCATGACCTGGCTCTCAGCGACATCGGGATCATCTTCGCGTTGACGCACGCCCTGACCGCCCTCGTGATCTTCGGGAGCGGAGAGGTCGCCTCACGGCTCGGCCCGGTCCGCACGCTCGCATGCTGGGTTCTGGTGTTCGGCCCCACGCTGTGGGGGTTGGCGGCGTCCCAGACCGTGGTCCTCGCCGTCACCCTGTACCTGGTCCAGGGTATGGTGGCGCCGGCCACCAATCCCCTGATCGATCAGATCCTGCTGGAGCTGGCGCCAGCCCACCGCCGAGGCGCCGTCTCCAGTTGGCGTAACGCGGCGACCGAAGTGAGTGGAATCGTGGGAGCGGGTATCGGAGGGGTGCTGCTCGAGAGAAGCTCGTTTGGCACGTTGTTTGGTGTGGCCGGCAGCCTGGCGATCGTTGCGGTTGCCGTGCTGTTGATCGTGCTGTACCGTCTCCGTTCCCAAGTCGGCGCCCAGCGTGTTGTCGCCACAACGGATCTCTCCATGGGGGCCGGCCCCGAAAGGGCTGAATCAGATTGAACGCCAGGCCTCTCCGTGTCGAGTTTCCGGTGCTCGGGATCCCGGTGTACTTCGAGACGAATGCGATCGAGATCCTCGACGTGTTGCAGGAGACGTTCGGTCTCTGGGCTTCACTCACGGACTATCCCGAGCTCGTATCGCGGAGGGCGGTGCGGGCTCGGTTCCTGCTTCAGGGTGGAGACGAAGGCCCCCATCACCACGCACCGCTGACGTACCGCATGCCCCAGTTCGAGACGGTGATATTGGAGACGCCGGGGAGTCATGGGGTGGCGGATGCTACCCGCCGGGAGGTTGTTGCTCGGGTCACGGAGGATCTCGTGGGCGACCGGGCCCATTTCCGCTACGGTGTCGTGGAGGCCCTCACCCTTGCCTTGCTGACCCGATTCGACCGGCTTCCGTTTCACGCGGCCGCCATTGTCCGCGGAGGCAACACGCTGCTGCTCGCGGGTCCTACTGGTGCGGGGAAGAGCACGCTGTGCTACGTGGCGTCGCGAGCGGGATACCGAGTCCTTACCGACGACGCAGTTTACCTCCAGTTCGTCCCTCGTCTGCGCGTCTGGGGCATCCCCGGCCACCTCCATCTCCCGAGGGAGGCCACACAGCGATTCCCCGAGCTTGGGGGACAGATCCCGTCGCTGCTCGCTAACGGAAAGGAGAAAGTCGAGGTGAGCGTTCCAGCAGAGGCCACGGTCACGCCACCGGTGGTCACGGGTCGAGCGGCGGTCTGCATTCTCCGAGGTCCAACGGCGAAAGCCGCAGTGTCCCGTCTCGATCGGGCTACGGTACGTCAGAAGCTGACGGCCCGCCTGGAGGAGGGCTTCGAAGTGTTCGCGGAGCAGATGGGTTGGGCGATCGATGTGCTGGCGCCTCACCAGGGTTGGCTGCTCGACGTTGGAGGGAAGCCGGATGACGCGATACCGCAACTCGAAGAGATGTTTCGGGTTTTACAGAATAGCGAATGATGGGGCCGCGGGGGCGGACTACGGCGCCTGCGGCAACCCTCCGGTAGCGCGCTGGCTCGAGCCCGGTAGCTCGGTCTCCGGCGGTTCCGGCGTGAAGTCTTCGCCGGGGTTGATGAACAGGTTTTGCTCGATGTGGTACTGCCGTTCGTACAGCTGCCGATACCGTCCGTCCTTTGCCAACAACTCTTCGTGCGTACCGCGTTCCACGATCTCGCCCTCCTCGAGCACGAGAATCTGGTCGGCGCGTCGGATGGTGGAGAGACGATGCGCGATCACGAAGGTCGTCCGCCCCTGCTGCAGCTGTCGCAGCGCATCCTGAATCTTCGCTTCGATCTCGCTGTCCAGGCTGGAGGTGGCCTCGTCGAGAATCAGAATACGCGGATCGGCGAGAATAGCCCGCGCGATGGCAATGCGCTGACGCTGACCGCCCGACAGCCGCACGCCGCGCTCCCCCACGACGGTGTCATATCCGTTCGCCATCCGTTCCACGAACTCGTCACAATGGGCGATCGCGGCGGCCCGGCGCACGTCGTCCATGGCGGTCCGGGGCGCGCCAAAGCGAATGTTGTCCGCTACGGTGCCATCGAACAGAAAATTCTCCTGCAACACGACGCCGATATGGCTGCGATAGTCATGAGCCCGCAGCCCGGCGAGATCGCGGCCATCCACGAGGATCCTCCCCGTGGTGGGACGGTTGAAGGCGGCCACGAGACTAATGAGCGTGCTTTTCCCCGAGCCACTCGACCCCACGAGCGCGGTCGTGGCTCCCTCTGCGGCCGTGAAGCTGATGTGCGTGAGCACCAACGTGTTGGGAAGGTATTCGAAGGAGACGTCCTCGAATCGGAAATGCCCCTGCACGTCGTCCAGCGGTTCCCGTTCCAGATCGTCTTCCCACTCCGTCGTCATGGCGCGGATCTCACGGATGCGGTCCAGGCCGGCAAACGCCTCGCTGATCTGCGTGCCGATGGACGCGATCTGGATGAGCGGGGAGGCCACCAGACCGGTGAAGAAGGTGTACATGATGAGGTCACCCAGCGTCATGGAGCCGGCGAGTATAGCCCGGCCACCGATCAGAATCATGATGACCCCGATGATTCCCACCACGAGCGTCGCAAGCGAGCCGATGCCCGCCACGGCTGTCACCGCCTTGGCCACGTTGCGGAACAGTCGATGCGCGCCTTTGGCAAAGACATACTGCTCGCGCCGCTCCGCCGTGTATGCTTTGACCACGCGGATCCCGCCCAACGTCTCCGCCAGCCGGCCCGTCACGTCCGCGTTGATCTTGCCACGCTCGCGGAAGATCGGACGCATCTTGGTGAAGGTGAACGCCATTGCGCCCAGGAAGACGAGGAGCACGACGATCACCACAGCCGTGAGCTGCCAGTTCAGGTAGAACAACACGCCAAGGGCCAGGGCCGCGGTCATCAGCCCGCCCACCAGCTGGACCAGACCGGTGCCCACTAGGTTCCGAATTCCCTCGGCGTCGGTCATGATGCGCGAGATCAAGACCCCCGTCTTGGTGGAATCGAAGTACCGCACGGGCAAGCGGGCCACATGCTCCTGGACCACTTTGCGCATCTCGGTGATGGCCCGCTGCGCCGCCACGCCCAGAACCTGCGACAGCGCAAACCCCGTCACGGATTGGACGAGTGTGGCGGTGCCCACCGCCAGCGCGAGGGGCAGCAGGAGCTCCCCGCGCCTCTGGCCAATGACTTCGTCAATGAGGAATTTGGACGACGCAGGTAGGACCAGACCCGCCAGCCGGCTCACCACCATCAGCCCGAATCCCAACGCCAGCCGATAGCGGTGCGCCCACACGAGTTCCCGGGCTTCACGCCAGACGTTGGAGAGACTCACTTTGCGGCGCTTAGTAACCACGTGGCGGTTCCCGAAACTCGAAATCCTCGAATAACATGTGGAGCGGCAAGATCGACGGGAAAAGGCGCGGGGTCAAGTTGGACAGAGGGCTGGAAGGTTGAAACGCCTTCATAGACGGAATGCTGGAAAGAGTGAAAGTCGGAACGTGCCCATAGGGGCGGCGGCTGTCCGTCCTTCCCATCTTCATTCTTCCATCCCGCCCCAAATGCTTAGATTTCGAGGCCACCTCCGAAGGAGACGCGAAACCAGTTGATCGAGATTGAATCGCCCGTCGAGCGCGCCCTTCTGGTTGGGGCTCCCCGGCGGGGAACGCCAGATGCCGTACACGCCGACGACCACCTCGACGAGCTCGCCCGGCTTGCGGACACCGCAGGCGCGACGATTATCGGGCGAACCGTCCAACGCATCGACGCACCCACTCCCAACTACTACGTGGGTGAAGGCAAGGTCCGCGAGATCCGCGAGCTCGCGGAAACCCGCGGGGCGAGCCTTGCCGTGTTCGACGAAGAGCTGTCGCCAGTGCAGGGCAAGAATCTGGAGCGGACGCTGGGCGTCCGGGTCATGGACCGCTCGGAGCTCATTCTCGACATCTTCGCCACCCGCGCCCGATCCAAAGAGGCCAAGCTCGAAGTCGAGCTGGCGCAACTCGAGTACCTGCTCCCCCGGCTGGCACGGATGTGGGTCCACCTCTCGCGGATTCGGGGTGGCATTGGACTCCGCGGCCCCGGCGAGACACAGCTCGAGACGGATCGTCGGATGATCCGGCGGAAGATCAGCCGTCTCAAGGAAAAACTCGCGAAGGTAGAGCGCCATCGACAGGTGGTGCGAAGCGGCAGACGTCCCATCCCCACCGCGGCACTCGTGGGATACACCAACGCTGGAAAATCCAGCCTGCTCCGTGCCCTCTCTGGCGCGAAGACCTTCGTGGAGGATCGCCTGTTTGCCACCCTGGATACGCTCACGCGAGAGATGAGCCTGGGAAACGGGCAGCGACTCCGATTGATCGACACGGTCGGCTTCATTCGCAAGCTCCCTCACCATCTGGTGGCGAGCTTCCGCGCGACGCTCACCGAAGCCGAAGAGGCGGACGTTCTCCTCCATGTCATCGACGCATCGCATCCCCAATGGGAGGAACAGGCCGATGTCGTGGACGACGTGTTGGGGAGCATCGCCCTCAACGGCCAACCGGTGATTCACGTGTTCAATAAGATGGATCTCGTGACCGAGCCGGAGAGCCTGCGTGCCCGGGTCGCCTCGCGGTACGAACACGCGGTATGCGTCTCGGCCATCACGAAGGATGTGGGAGAGCTGGTAGAGAAGCTGCAAAGACTGCGAATGCAGCATGCGGACTACCGAATGCAGAAGGCAGAGTGACGATACTGTGCTCGAGTTTGCTGAATCTCCGATCTGAAATCCGCGCTCGTCACCCCGCACTCGCCGATCCCAGCACCGCCGCCACCCGCCGGGCAAACTCTCGCGCCGAATAGCGGTCCTCGGCCGTTTGCCGTCCAACGGCCCCCATCGTCCGGAGATGGTCCTGCGGCGTGCTCAACGCCTCCCGCAGCACACGCGCGAGGGCCTCGGGGTTCCTGGGTTGGACCAACCACCCGCTCGCCGTGCTCCCCGATCCCATGATCTCGATCGGTCCACCCTCTGCGGCGGCCACCACGGGAATCCCACAGGCCATGGCCTCCAACACGACACGACCAAACGGCTCCGCCCGCGTCGAGTAATGCACGACCAGGTCGAACTCGGGGTAGGCACGCTCGATGGCCGGCTGGAACGGGAGGAGGTGGATCCGATCGCCCGCTGCCGCGATGCGCTCGTCGAGCTCGGCGCCGAACCGCCGCTCGGCCACGGTGTCGTAGATGCTGCCACCCACGAACACCAGGTGCACGGTGGGGAACTCCTCGACGACCGCTGAGAATGCTTCGATCACCTCGAGTTGTCCTTTCCACCGCGCGAACACCGCGGGCATGCCGATCAGTCGTGTCTGTGGCTCGAGCCCGAGCGCCGAATGAATCCAGCATGTCGCCGGGCGCGGCGTGAAGCGGTCCAGCTCGACCCCGTTGGGTACGACGGTGATCGGCGGATCGGCGGGCCGGCGGCTCGGCCGACCGCCCGCTCTCCGTTCCCCGCTCCCTGCTCCCTGCTCCCAGGCTCTCGCTACCGCCTCGCTGTTGGCGATCAGGGCCCGCGGCATGCGTCGCGCCATCCAGCGCCAGACGGCACCGCTTCGCGCTGGCGGGAACTCGTGCAGATGCCAGACCACGGGTCTGAGCCGCGACACGGTTGCAGCCAGGTGCGACTTGAACGCGACGCTGTAGACGACCTGCGCTTCGCGGCAGAAGGGGTGCGCCGCGAGCGCCCGTGCCCAACGCCCGATGCCGACGAGCGCGGGTGGGATGGTGTGCCAGTGGCCAGGGCGTTGTGAGGCTCGCAGCATGGCGGCGGGTGCCTCCACGACCTCGGTCTCCACGCCCAGACGATTGAGCACGTCGACAAGCGGACCCTGCCGGGGGGAGAGCACGCGGAGAACGAGTCCGTATTCGAAGGCGTGGGTAGCGAGGTCGAGCAGCACGCGCTCCGTGCCGCCCAACTGGGCGGCGGCCGTGAGCGCCGTCACGCGAACCCCCTGATCGCCGTCAGGCAAGCGCGCGATAGACCGCGGCGGTCTTGCGGGCCGTTTCCACCCACCGAAAGCGGCGAGCGCGCTCACGTCCTTTTGCCTGCAGTTGCTGCCGCCAGTAATCCTGCGTGACGAGCCGCCGCAGCGCCGCCACATACGGATCAACCTCTCGGCCGCTCACCACGACGGCCGCGTTGCCCGCTACCTCCGCCAGCCCACCGGCGCCGGACGTCACGGCCGGACACCCGGAGGCCATGGCTTCGAGCACCGGGAACCCGAACCCCTCGTACAGCGACGGAAAGAGCAACACGTCTGCCGCCCGGTACGCTTTTCGGAGTTCCCCCTCGGGAAGCGCACCCACCCGGCTCACCTTGTCGTGCAGTCCGCGGTTCGCCAGATCGGCCTCCTGCGCATCGGTGAGCGTGCCTCCGACCTGCAGGAGCCAGGCGTTGACGCCCGCGTTGCGAAGTCCATCCACGGCGGCAATGACGACCGGGAGATTCTTCCGTGGCCCCACACTGCCCACGTGCAGCACCACGAACGCGTCATCCGGGATGTGCCACCGGCGCCGGGTCTCGGTGGGATCCTCGGCGGAGGGTTCGAAGAATGCGTCGTCCACGCCATACGGAATGACGTGGATGTGCTCATCCCGTCCCAACCACTCGGCGAGCTCCCCTCGCAACCACTCCGTGGCCACGATCCACGCGTCCGCGAGGCGTAATCCCTCCAGCACGCGTCGCAACAGCCAATTGCGGATGCGGGCCCGGAGATCGGTGTCTGGTCGCTGGACGGTGATCACGGGCAAGAGATCGTGTACCGTGATCACGCAGGGGTGCGCGCGGCGATTGTGAAGCATGTGGGCGTACGAATGATCCAGCACGTGGAAGACGTCCGCCCGTGCGCGCCGCACCCGACGGGGATAGAGCGCGTAGCGCGCGACGTATCGTTGGATCTCCGCCAGTCCCGAGGTGGGAAGGACGGGGCGCACATCGGGTCTCGACGGCCGGCTGTTGTTCTGTTCGGTGAGACTCGCGATCTCACCGGCCAACTGGACATCCAGGTCGGTGGCGTACTGGCGGAGCGCTCGCGAAAGGCGAGACGCGTACCGGTCCATCGATGGCCACCGCTCGATGGGGAGGTCGGGGACGAGGAGGATCCGAGTCACTTCCGGGCAACGAGATCGAACTCGAGATACCACGCCGGCCTGAGCCAAACCAGGCGGTGCTCATACCAATCCGGCCAGCGGTTAGCGACGCGGCGCACCAGGGAATCGATGATCCCGCCGTGGAACCGCAGGGTCCGGCGAACGATGCCGAATCGCGCGGCCGAATAGTAACTGAGTTCGTGTCCCTCGAGGAAGTAATCGAACGAGCGCCACCCAAAATGGTGACGATGGGTGGGATCCGTGTAGGAGTTGGCACACGAAAAGTGTGGTGTTGTCACGAAGAGACGTCCACCCGGTTTGAGCACCCGATAGATCTCGCTCATGACCCCCACGAGATCGTCCACGTGTTCCAGAACATCGTAGCAGCAAACCCGGTCCAGACTGTTCGCGCGAAACGGCAGGGACGTCGTGGCCTCGAGCACGACGTCCGGGCGAACCGCACGCGATCGGTCCGCGCGGATGGACCCAGGGGCGCGTTCCACCAGCCCGGCCCCCAAGTCGAGTACTCGTCGAACTCCCGGTCCACCACCGTTCTGATCCGTGCGGATGGACAACGCCGCGGACGTCGTCATGGCCGATGGTGCACCGGTAGGGTGCGGTCGTCGTCGAGCATGGCGAGCTTGAACAACGCGCCCGCGAGAAACCACCAAATGATCCCGTGCGGTGCGGCGGACAGGGGGGAGCCGATCAGTATCAATACGCCGGTCGCAATGAGCAGCGGCCCGATGCCGAGCGCGAGGTCTTGGGCGCTCGATCGGCTGAGGAACCGGGTGGCCCGCGCGATGGGGGGCACGATGCCCATCACGATCGCTGCCAACAGCGCGAGACCCACGATGCCCATCTCCACCGCCGCCCTCCCGATATCGCCATCACTGAACACGAAGTAGCCCTCGGGCTTGGATTGCACGATGGCAAACGGCACGCCGATCCCCGTGCGTCCCAGGCCCAGCCCCACGGGTTGTTCGACGATAGCCGCGGCGGCGATACGCAGCGGCTGCGTGAGGTACGACCACAACTCTCCTTCGTTCAGGATCACCGTCGCGTACCGTTCCACGATGCGCCCGGCCGTCAAGATCGTCGCGACATGGAGCGCAACGAGGAACAGAGGAATGAGCAGCAGCTGTCTCACGTTGAGCCCCCGGTACCAACCGACGAGCAACAGTCCGAGCAGCAGGATGATGAGCGCCGCTCGAGTGCCCGAGACCGTCATGCCGATGAACATCAGCGGGATGAGGAGGCCGCAGAGCGCGCGTTGCGTCTTGGTGCGATCTGGGCTCAAGGCGATGCCCGCGGCCAGCAGTATCCCGAACACCATCATGCCGGCAAACGGAGCGGGGAACGTGAAGGTCGAGAACGCTCGGAAGTCCGTCGTGCCACCGAGGGCATAGAGCACGCTCGATCCGTGTCGCGCTCGGGCGAGCTCGCTCACGCCAAGGGCCACGTCCACACCCGTTTGGTACTGCCAGATGCCGTAGACGGCGGTGATCGCACACAACCCCACGATCAGGGCCACGTACGCCCGGACCTGTCCGCCAGAGCGGATGATCGTGAGCGCCAAGAGCGCCGCCACGGGGAATTCCGCCCACGCCCTGACGCCCGCCAACTCCACGACGAGGGGCGATCCCGGGTGAAGGAGAAAGAGCAATGGTACGACGATGATGATGAGGAGCACCGCTGGCACCGAACCGGGCCCGCGAATGGGTGTGCGCCTGAGTGCCAGGGCACCAAACCAAAACGTTGCCGCGAAGACGAAGGCGAGGTCCGCGAGGGCGTAGGGGATGGGTCCACCAAAGCGGTCTTTGAGATAGCCCTGGAACGTCGCCGCGACGATGCTGGTCATCAGGGCCAAATGCACGGGAGTGTCCCGCCGGAAGATGTCCGTCCAACGGTTCTGGAGTTCCGCGACCGACTCGTAGTGGGCGCTTATACTGGTCACGCGGTCAGCTCAAGTCTTAAGTCAGTGATTCAATGGCACATAGAAGGGACTACCCTCCGCCGACACTCCGCAACATCTCAGCGAGCTTGCGGATCTGCTGTGCGGGATCGCACAGTTCGCTCGCTCGTGCTGGGCCGGCCGCCCCGAGGCGCTTCCGGCGCGCAGGATCTGCGATCAGCGCCTCGAGCACCGCGGCCAGCGCCGGCGCGTCGCCGGGCGGGACCAGAACGCCACAGGCATCCGTGACGATCTCCATCGGACCCCCGATGCCGGCACTGACCACCGGCACCCCGCTGTAGAGCGCCTCCACGAACGCGATGCCAAACGGTTCTGGCTCGGTGTTGGGCTGACAGTAGAGATCTGCCGCCGCCAAAAGACTCGGGATGTCACGTCGATGACCCAAGAACCGCACGCGATCGGCGATCGCGAGGCGGGTGGCGTCGCGCTTGAGCCCGGTCAGGTAGCGACGTTCCGCACGAGTCGCTGCGCCTCCCGCCATGCAACAGACCCACTCGGGCAGATGACGCAACCGGCCCAAGGCCTCGAGCAGGACGCGGTGCCCTTTCCACGCCTCCATGCGGCTGGCTTGGAGCATCAAGGTGGATCCGGGTCCCACTCCGAGCCAGGTCCTGGCGGCGTCGCGGCTCGCGCCCGGACCGGCACTGGGCTTCGCCACCGGCGCATACAACACCGCGTGCTGGGTGTTGGGATAGAGGCGTGCCAGGGATTTTGCCGTGTGTTCGCTGTTGCAGATCACGAAGTCGGGGGCGAAGCGGCGGGCGAGACGTTGGAGCCAGTGCGCACCGGAGAGCGGGCCGTGCTGCCAGAACACCACGGGGAGACCGGCCTGCTGCAGGGTCGGGCCGAACATCGCGATCGCCCACGGCCCATGACAGATCGCCACCTGAGCCGGTCGGGTTTTGAGATGGGTCTCGAGGTGCTTGCGTGCGGCCGTCACCGTCCACGGCTTGCTGAAGCGGGCCGGCCCCAAGAACCACATGGGCGCGTCCTGCGCGCCCAGCTCCCGGGCCAGCCGATCCTCGTAGCACAGTGCAAAGGCGTGCGTGACCTGGGGAGACGCGGCGCGTACGTGCGCCAGCGTGACCAGGATCGTCTCGATCCCTCCATAGATGTTCCCGCTGTGCACGTGCAGGGCGCGAATGCCGTTGGTCATCGGGCCACGCGCTCATAGACGGCCAATGTTTCCAGCGCCACATCGTCCCAGGTGCGGGCCGCGGCCCGCGCGCGCGCGCCCTGGGCCAGGCGTTGGCGGAGCGCGGGATCGTGGCGCAGCGCGGCGAGCGCCGTGGCCACGTCGCCCCCCACATCGCCCGGTCCCACGATCCACCCCGACACTCCGTGTGTGATGAGCTCGCTGATCCCCGCCGCTTCGGTCACCACCGCCGGGATCCCCAGGGCCATGGCTTCGGCGACGACGAGCCCGAAGGAGTCGTAGATCGTCGGATGCAGAAGCACGTCGGCGGCGGCATAGGCCGGGCTCGGATCGGTGAGCAGTCCTCGCCAGTGGAAGCGGCCGTCGAGCCCGAGACTCGATGCCCGGGCCGCGAACGCATCGGATGCGCTCCGGCTCACGACGAGCAGATGTGTTCCCGGTGTCCGTGCCACGGCGTCGAGCGCGGGATCGAGACCCTTGCGGGGGTCACCGACGTACAGGGCGAGGAAGGCATCCGCCGGGATGTCGAACATGGCTCGGGCGGCATCCCGCGTCGGCCGCGTAACGGGTGAAGGAAACGCGTGATGCACGACCGTCACGTCCCCGCGCCGACCGTAGCAACGGTCGAGTTCCCCGCGCACCTTGGCGCTCGGCGCAATGACGGCCGCGGCCCGCCGATAGAGACGCTGCTCCCGACGTTCCACGAAGCCACCGAGCGTGCGCTCACCCAGCGGCGAGCGGATGCCCGCGTGGGCCGCCGCCTCTCTCCAGGCCCGGAGCACGATGTGCGCGGTGACGACGTCGGCATCGCCCGTCACCCACCCTTGCGCGTGGACGAGGTCGTGGCGGCGTCGCACCCACGCGAACACCAAGGGGAAACTCAAGATCGTCGCATATGCCCGTCCGCGGAGCGCCGGGACGGTGACCACCTCGACCCCATCGGGCACGGGGGCGCGAACACTCACTGTGTACAAGGTGACCTTGTGGTGGCGCGCAATGCGCCGCACGAGCTCCACCGCGTACCCACCGGTCCCCTCCGCGAGATCGTAATGATGAACGGCGATGCCGACGTTCATACGCTCACGCTCGCGGCCATTCTGGTTTCGAACCGCGTGCGGTGCGCCCACCCCATCAGACCGCTGGGGCCGAGGATCGGCTTCCGGGCGTCGGGCATGTTCGCGCTCTGTGACTCGGTGGCCTTCACGCTTGGACCGGTTTCGCGTGCGCGATTGGTGCCCGAGCACCACCCAGGACCCCCTCCAACGCGCCGAACACTAGATCGCGTTCGTACCGGTCGGCCACTAGCTCCCGGCCGCGCGCGGCGCGCCGCGCTGCCTCGGCGGGGTCGTCCAAGGCTTCCGTCATCACCCGCGCCAGTTGTGCGTGATCGCCCACCGGGTACGTCCAACCCGTCTCACCATCGCGTACCGTTTCGGTGAGACCACCAACCGCACTGGCCACCACCGGAACGCCGCACGCCATCGCCTCGAGCGGAGAGAATCCCAAGCCCTCCTCGCGGCTGGCCTGCACACAGAGGTCCGAGGCTTGGTAGTCAAGCGGCAGATGGCGATGGGGATGAACCGCATCGGTTGCGACCACGCGTTCCTCCAGTCCGTACCGCTTGGCGCGCTCCAGCAGCGTTCGAAAGCCACCACTCCGATGCAGCAGCCAGAGCGACCTGCCACCCACCTTGAGCATCTTGACCGCGCGGAGCAGGGTGTCCGCGTCCTTCTCCGGTGCCACGCGGCTACTGAAGAACACGACCTGCCCGTACTCCGAAAGCCCACGTTCGCGGCGGATATCGAGCTTGGGAGCGGACGGCGGTGCAAAACGGGCGAGGTCCACGCCGTACACCGGAATGACGTGAATGGGACGCCGGGTACCGTGGTGCAGGACTACCTGCTCGAGATACGCACTCAGCACGACGTAGCGCTGGCCCAGTTTGGCGTTCCAGCGCGCGAGGATCCTGAGTCCCATGAGCTCCCGACGGCGGTATGGTCGCGCACGGTCGGGATCCACCTGGCGGCAGCGGTAGTACGCTTCGACTGGGCTACAGACCAGCATCGTTGTGGAAATGCCGGTGCGCCGCGCGGCGAGGTTCGCCGCCAAGGCCGAGAGCCCGTAGCCTTGAACCAACACGGCATCGTAGCGGTCGCGCGCCGCGCGCAAGTCGCGGTAGACGGCGCGTGCAAAGGCGACCCGGGACGGCGATCCGACGCGGACGTCGATGGGCGGCTCGGGTGGCTGGCTCACCTCCACGCCCCCATCGATACGCCGGGCCAGAACGGTCAGCTGGTACCGCTCCGCGAGCCCCTCCGCCAGCCGCACGTCGGTGCCGCTCTCCACCACGAAACACAGTCTGGTGCGCGTCACGTTTTGCTCGTCGCCACCTGGGTGAACACCTGCTCGAGCTCCGCCACATGTCTGTCGATGTCGAATCGTCGGGCCACGCGGATGGCGCCCTCGCACAGCCGGGCGTGTGCGGCGCGGTCGTGCAGACAGTGCGTGATGGCGGTGGCGAGGCCGGCAGCCGTCGGTGGGTTGCCCGGCGCGAGATGTCCGTTGATCCCTTCCTCCAACCACTCCGAAATCCCACCCACATCGAACGCGGCGGCGGGAACGCCATGGAGACCTGCCTCGGGTCCCACTTGGCCAAACGGCTCCGGCCACAGACTCGGCACCACCAAGAGATCGGTTGCTCGCATCAGCTCCCCGATGGCTTCCCGGGACAACCAACCGCGAAACGCTACCGACACGGCGCCCCGCGTCGTCTCGAGGGTTGCCGCCCGTCGCTCCCATGTGGAGCGGTCGGGACCGTCTCCGGCCATCGTGAGGTGGAGGGGAACGCCCAGGTCGTGCGCGGCCAGGGGAAGCGCGTCGAGCAACGTCCGTCCGCCCTTGAGAAGGTCCATGCGGCCGAGGAACAGGAGACGGTACCCGCCTTCCGATCCGGAGGACCCACCGAGGGCCGGGTGTGCGCCGGTGTCATCGAACGCCTGCACGAAATGCCGGACCTTGTGCACCTGCTCGGGCGCGAGCCCATGCCTCACAAATTCACGTCGCATGTGCTCGCTGGCCGTGACAATTGCCGCATGTCGCCGCAGCAAGCGCTGTCGCCGTCCCTGGCGGTGGAACTCGCCCAGCATGGTGAAGGGGTTCAGACCTCCGCATCGGTGGGGGTAGTAGTGCAGGAGACACGCCCATCCGAACCGCCGCGTGCATGGACGGATCGTGAGAGCCTTGAAGGTCTTGGATCCGCTCACGCAGGTGCCGTGATAGGCGTGGGCAAAGAGCACGGAGCGAGCGAGCCCGATGGTGGCTTCTTCCACGGCGGGGTCCAACATCTGGTGCAGGAACACCAGGTCGGGGTGCCACTCCCGCGCCGCCCGTACCGCACTCTCGAGCCCCATCTCGCCCACGCACCAGGCCGCGTGGTCGTCGGGAAGATCCATCGCGGCGCGATCACCCGGCGCGTCAATCTCGTGCAGGATGGCCAACTCGTGGCCTCGGGCGGCGAGCCGCGGCGTCAGGTGCCCGAGGTAGATCTCGGCGCCACCCACGAGACGCCGCGTCCAATTACCGATCAGGAGGCGCATAGCACTGGGCACTCGAGGACGGAGCGCGACCGCGTGCGCGCACGCGGTACGAGCCTGGGCGTTCCAGCGTTCGGACCGCGGCTGGCAAGGTTCACTGCTCCCCGCGCCCGACTTCCCGCTCCCCCCTGGCGAGCCGTCGGCCGATCCCGCTCCACACCCTTCGCCCTAATTGGCGTGACCGGCGAGCGAGTCGATCCCACGCCAACCGCCATGCGGGGTACGGATGCACCCTGGCGACGTATTCCTCGAGCTCGTGGGCAATGGCCTCCACACCGTGGATTGTGCGCTCGTGATACGTAAACTGGCCGTCCCAGAAGAGCCACTGGACTTTCTCCGCCTCCGAGAGGTTTCGCAGATAACGCGACGGAAACGACAATCTCCACTGGCTGTGGATCATGTGGTACTTCATCAGGAAAGTCACGGCACCGTCCTCGATGTCGATCAGCCACCGATGGTGCGACCATCCCACGAGCCCTGGCTCCACGCCGCGGCTGGATTCAGCCTGTCGAGATGGAACCTCCAGGTAGCCTCGCTTGGCGATTCGGGTCATCTCCGCACACACCCAAAGCGGGTCGCGGACGTCTTCCAAGGTGTGTGAGCAAATGACGAAATCGATCTCCTTGTCGCCAAAGGGATACGGGGTACGATCGCAGATGTCACGGTGGATCCACGTCTCCCGCCGGAACATCTCCCGGGTCCCGCCCTGCGCCGCCCCATAGTACCCGCGGGTTTCGAACGGCTCGGCATCCATCACGTAGTTTGCCCGGTTGAACGGTCGGGCCCACCCGCCAATGTCGAGCACCGTGTCCGACGGCCCAATGCGTGCGAGCACCTTCGGTTCGTTGGACTCGAACATGGCTACTCCGCAGGGTCTCCCAGGGCCCGATCGTCGGGCTCGGGGTCGATGAGGTTGTGCGTGCCAGTCACGCTCGCGGCATCCGCCGCGTCGGCCGTGCTCACCCCACCAGTCTCGACCTCCGGTGCCGCCGTGGAGCGGAGAACGATCCGTTGCAGTCTGGCGAGTCGTGGTCGGAGGTACGTCCCCAGGGGATCCCTTAGCGCGATCGGGAACATGAGGCCGGCGTACACGAGGCCCGTGACGAGCGTCGCCAGCACGAGCGTGGCCAGGCTGTCGGGAGTCCACACCGTGGGCATCACCGCGGCTGGGAGCACGATGAGCGCGAAGCGCCACGCCCAGGGCCACAGCCCGACCATCAGGCGGCCGGTGGAGACGCCCATGTCCCTGGCAAGGGCGGCCAGGTTGGCGGGAAGTCCCACAAACACGGCGCCCACGGCGGCACCGATCGCCGCACCGATCAGACCCAGCTGTGTCACGAGCACGATCGACGCGGTCACGGTGACCGCACCGTCAGCCAGCGTGGTCAGCGAAATGCGGCGATCGTGGCCGAAGGAGAACAAGGAATAGACCGCGGTCACGTTCCAGTGCCGGAGCAACATGCCACCCGCCAGCACCGCCGTCAGACCGAAGCCGCCGTACTGTTCCGGCCCGACCCACCAATTGACGAATCCCTCGTTGACCACGAGCACGATACAGACGATTCCGCCACTCATGATGAGAATGGCTTTCGTCAGCGCCATACAGACCACGACGAGCCGTTCGCGCGATTCGCCCGTGCGGAGCTCGCTCAACGCGGGTTGGGCGGTTTCGGCCATCATGAGCGGCTGGTGTCCCAACACGGTCAGGACCTTTGCCGTACAAAAATAGGGGACCACTGCTCCCGGCCCGAGGAACTTGCCGATGATCAGCAAGTCCGTACCGCTGAGAAGCACCTGCGCCACCTGGGCCACGCTGATCCACGCACCGCGGGACAGCCGGTCCCGAATACGCGTCCCGTCCATTTTGGGGAGTCTCGACGGTACGACCTGCGGGTACCGACGGCGGATCCGCACCCACCAAATCAACGCGGCGAGCACCTGACTGGCGCTCCATCCAATCGCGAGGGCATAGAGGCCAAAGCCGGCGATGATGAGCACCACGGTTGTCGCCGTACTCACCAGCCACGTGGCCGTCGTCACGCCTCCCAGAAACGCCAGGTCCTGGAGCCCCGTCAGGGTCCCGTGGAGTGTGCGGGCGGGGAAGGTGAGCACGAACGCGCCCATCACGATGGCGAGCGGCTGGCTCAGTGGTTCCCACTCCGCGGGAAGGGCAAGCCAGATGCCGAGCGCTGCCAGCGCCACGACGGGCATCTGCCAGAACACCACCCGCACCGTTCGGCCCACGAGGTCGGGCAGCTCAGCGGCGCGGGTGACGCCACCGGCTCGACCCACCGCAAACGCCGTTTCCCGCGGCAGCAGTGCGACGATCCCGAGGTCGAGCAACAGGAGGTACCCCAGGATACGGGTACCCACGAGCCAGAGCCCGTAGTCGACCTGTCCGAGGCGATCGATGAGAAACGCGGTCAGCCACAGGCCCACCAGCGTGACCAGCGCCTGGTTGACGTAGCCGAACGCCAGCCCGCTCAGGAACCTCCGTGTGCGAGTCACCGTGGATCGCGTGACGGCCGGGAGAGGCGGAGCCAGATGGATGTCATCCGCGGTAGCTCTCGAGACACCGCTCAACCACCTTTGGCCAGGTAAACCGTTCGAGCACCCGCTTGCGAGCGGCCACACCCATGCGCCGCGTCTGTTCGGGATGATCGGTCAGCCAGCGGATTTTTTCACCCAACGCCGCGGGATCGTTGGGTGGCACGACGAACCCGCTCACCCCATCCTCCACGACTTCGGGCAAGCTCGCCACATCCGTCGCCAGCCCCGGGGTCTCGCACGCCATCCCCTCGAGCAATGTCTGCCCCAGGAGTTCGGGGACGCGTGATTCATCGTCATAGACGGTTCGATACACGCTCGGAAGCACGATGCAGAGCGCGCGGCGGTACGCGGCCACCAGCTCGGCGTCGCTCGCGCCCTGTCGAAACGTGACCGGCTTACCGGCGGCCAGACGCGTGAGATCGTCGAAGTAGCCTGCGTCGCTGGAGTCGCCCAGCACGGTGAGCGGTACCTGAGGCGGGATTCCTTCTATGAGGTAGTTCACGCCCTTGTGCGGAAGCAGGCGGCCCACGAAGAGTACCTCGCCGCTCCGGGTGGTCGAGGGCTCCGGTGAGAACCGGTCGGCGTCCACACCACCGGAGATGACGCGCGCGCGCGCATCGTGGGCATGGCCGAACACCTGTTGACTGTAGTGGCTGATGTGCAGATGGGCGTGATACCATCGATCGGTCGAGACGTAGGCCGATATGTCCCATCCACCGCCCCCCAGATCGGTGACGAACACCCGCCGCCCGGTGAGGCGTGCGTAGAGGGCGGCCACGCTGCTCGCCAGGATATGTTGTTGGTGGCAGTGGACCACCGATCCCCATCGCAGCTCACGCAGGAGCTTGAGTGAGAACGGATTGAATCGCTCGCCTCGCACCAGCCAAGGGTTCCCCAGCACTCGAATCTCCAAATTGCCGTCCGATTCCTGGCGGTCGGTTTCGCCGAAGGTGACGAGACGGGTGGGCACCTGCTGCGCCATGTGGCGGGCGAGTTCGAGCACGTATCGCTCGGCCCCACCAAGAACGCCACTGGGGCCGAAGAGAGCCGGAACGGTGTGGATGACGCGGAGCGGGGCGGAGGTCAAGGCTGCGGGGTAAGGATCTCGAGCAATCGTCGGTCCAGCGTCTGAGGATCGAGATGGACGCGGTACCATTGAACGCGCGCCGCACGGCTTTCGGGCGGATCGGGGGCGTGCCACCACTCCGCGGCCAGCCGCGCAAACTCCTCACGCGTTTCCGCGAGCCTCATGGGGCTCATGCGATACATCGGATCCACCAGCGGTCCCTCCGACGATAGGGTGCGAGCTCCCGTGCTCATGGCTGCGAGCGCGGATGTCCGACGCCCGGTCATGCCGTCTACGAACGGTGCGAGGACCAGGGGGGCCGCCATGAGCGCCTCGAGGACCTCGGGCGCGGTGCGCCGGCCGCGCCAGTCCCAACGGTGGTCCGCCCATCGTCCCACGGTAGGGTGGTTGATGGCTGTGATAGCATCTGCCCCCACCACGACGAGACCGCGATCGATGGCCTCGACGCCCGCGACGATCCAGTCCCACGCGAGCCCCGCCGCAAAAGGGGAAAAAACGAGAGGAGCGTCAAGTGGTGCGGGCGGATTTGCCGGGGGGTCACCGAGCGTAGAGCTGACGGGGAGCACCTGCGCGTCATGGCCCAGCATCCGCTGCCACGCAGGAACCGGGGTGATCACGGCGTCACACAGCTTCATGAGCCGCCTGAGCTGGATCCGCTGCAGGGGAGAGAGAATCAGCCAGGGAAGTCGGGTAGGTGGTACCCAAGGCTCGTGCACGAAGACGACGACCCGCATCCTCTCGTCCCGTGCCGCCCGCGCCAGCCGTCCGGGGAACCGCGAGATCCCGCGCCGACCGAAGAGGAACGGGACGTACTGGATCAGGACCGAGCCGATCCCGGATGCCGTCCAGATGGCGGGGAGCTCCTCCGGAGGCGGGATCGTACCGAGCACGGTGACGTCGAGGCCCAGGGCGGACCAGTGGCGCACCAGGCGGGCGGTGTGATCGGTTACGCCCCCTGGTGTGTGGGGGTAGCCGGGCGACGCGATGGCCACCGCCCTCATGTGCCAGCCCAACGATGAAAGGGTGGCGCTCCGTTGACATTCGCGCGAGCGCTCCCTGTTTTAAGAGCGATCCTGCCGCTCTGGAGCACGTCGCGCGTGATCTCGTTTCTTCTGATCTTTCTCGTCGCCGCCCTCGCCTCGGGGATCTTCGTGCCGCTCATGTCGCTGCTTGCGCACCGCATTGGTGCGCTCGACAGCACACGTGAGCCTCCCATCCCGCGGGTGGGCGGCCCGGCCATCGCGTTGGGCGCCGTGGCGGCGCTCCTCCTCGTGGGACTTCTCTTCGCGCCCACCGGCAACACCCTCCGAGCCGGGATGCCATTCCTCGGTCCGGTCCTCCTCGGTGCGTTCGTCATTCTCCTCCTGGGCGTGTTTGACGACATTACGCCGCTCCCCGCGGCACCCAAGCTCGTCATCCAAGTGGTTGTGGCCGTGGGCATCTACTTCATGGGTGTGCGGATCGAGATCCTGTCGCTCCCATTCGGAACCGTGGACTTGGGTGCAGCCCTCGGCCTCGGAGCTACGGTGCTTTGGCTCGTGGGCATCACGAACGCGTTCAACCTCCTCGATGGGGCGGACGGCGTGGCGGCGGGCTCGGCGTTCTTTGCGGCGGCAGCGATCTTCTTGACGTCGGTGCTCCTGGGCCATCCTGCCATCGGGCTCTTCACAGCCGCCCTGGCCGGTGGGATTCTCGGGTTTCTGCCCTTCAACTTTCCACCCGCCCGCGCGTTCCTCGGAGATTCTGGCAGCACCCTCGCCGGATTCCTGCTCGCCGGTCTCGCCGTGCAAGGCTCCACCAAGGGCCCCACCCTGGTGGCGATTGCCGTTCCGCTCGTCGCGTTTGCCGTGCCGGTGTTCGACACCACGATAACACTGCTCCGCCGCCTGGTGCGAGGTAAACCACTGTTCGCGCCGGACCGAGATCACGTGCATCACCGCCTTGCACGGGCCGGTTTTTCCCCCCGCCAGGTAGCCGGCGTGGTCTATGCCGCGAGTGCCGCGTTTGCCTTGACCGCCATGTTGTTCATCAATCCCGGCGGGCGCTCCCTTGCCGTAGCCTTCGTAGTGATCGGGGCAGGGGTATGGATGGTCGTGCGGTTTCTCCGATTGCACGAGCTCAACGAGTTGGGCCGGCTGGCCAAGCGGGGAGCGCTGCAACCCCGGGCCATTGCACTCAACGTCGAGCTCCGGCGAGCCAGCGAGCATCTGGAGCGGGTCGAAACCCTGGAAGACCTGCAAGAGGCTCTCGCCATCCTGCTCGAGCGCTCGGAGTTCGACGAGGTCGTGCTGATCGTGGCCCCCGCCGTCGATCGGCGCGGCAACGCGCGCTCGTGGCGGCTAGCCAACGGCCGTTTCGTCGAGGAATGGAGCCGACGCGATCGGGACGAATGGGAGGTAGTGTGTCCCTTTGGCGGAGATGGATGGAGTGGCGAGCTGCATCTGCGACGGCGGTTGGGGAGGCGCTCGCTGCTGCTGGATCTCAATCTCCTCCTCGAGCTGGTGCAACCGGCGCTGACGAAGGCGGCATCGCAGATTCAGGTTGGGGCGGTGTTTGCCGGGCTGTCCCACGAGCGTAAGCGGCCACGGCTGTGAGGAGTGGTTGTGTGACGCACCGTTTGTTCGTTGGCAGCATTCTGCGTCTCCGCAGTGGAACTCGAGGGTGAGAGCATGGAGTGACGCTGTGCCCGCCTCTACTCCCGACGAAATGAAGTCCCGACCGCTCAATCCGTTCCGGCGTGCGGTGCGTCGGGCGATCTGGCAAACCCGTGCCGCGCGCCACTATCCACAGCTGTTGCCACCGCACCGGGTGACGGCGCGTGATTTTGCGGTCGCCTTGGCACAGGCACGGCGGATCGTTCGGGATCTCCTAGCCCTCGAGGCGATGCCCGAGAATCGCGACCAGGTGATCGCCTACAGCTCGGATTACTGGTTACAGGCGCGCCCGCGTTTGCAGCAGTATGTACTCGAGGATCTGAGTTGGACGTTCCAGCGCAGCCCGCTGTTGGGCAGGTATTTCGTGAATGCGGGCTCGGCGCCGAGCCATCTGCCTGCGTATCGCGATTATCTGTTCTCCGCGAGCGACGCCCTGATGGAATGGGTCGAACGAGGTCCGGTCGAATCGCGGATCGGTTGCCCGTGGCTCCATCACGTGGAGCCCGGCCTCATTGCCAGCTCCATGACCATCGAGCATCTCTATTACATAGCCCGCATTCTCCGACATACCGAGCCGCGAGTGCCGGACCCCGTTGTCGAGCTGGGAGGTGGATTGGGCAATCTCGCCCGAATTCACCGCTTGCTGGCTCCCGAGGCGGTATATGTGGACATTGACTACCCGGAGATGCTCGGCATCACGTTTCTGTATTTGAGGCTGAACTTTCCGGATTTGCCGATACGGGTTGCTCTCGAGTCGAAACCGGCGGTTGTCGAGAGCGGCGTCACCCTCCTGCCAGTGTGGCTGGTGGGCAATCTCGAATTCAAGACCGACCTATTCGTGTCCGCTTTGGCCCTCAGTGAGAGCGCGAACGCCCTGACGAGCGTTCTTGCCGCGTCCGACTTCCTCGGGTGCCGACGACTGTTCCTCTTGGGGAGTGACGACGTGGTGTTCCGGAGTGCGGGGACGATCCGCCGGGCGGTAGGCGCCCGGTTTGGGCCGCACACCTTTCATGAGTCGCCGAAGCCGGGGTGCTACGAAGCGCTTGCGTACCGTCAGGCGGTGCCGTGAAGATCCTCCACCTCAGCAAGTTCTATCCGCCCGATCCCGGGGGTCTCGAGCACGTGGTGGCTCGATTGGCCGAGGGAGCCGCGGCGGCCGGGCACGAGGTGCGCGTGGTGTGCGCTACCGGGTCCAGCTGGTTGCGGGACCCCCGGAAGCGCGTCACGGAGCCGCCACGCAGGGGGGTGGCGGTGGTGCGGCTCCCCACCTACGGGGTGTGGTGGTCTCAGCCGCTCGCGCGGGGCTACGTGGCCGCATCGCGGTGGCCCGCGGATGTGGTCTATATCCACCGTCCCCATCCGCTGGCGGATCTGGCGTCTCTGCTCACACCGCGGCGTCCCACGATCGTGTTTCACCATTCGGATATCCAGCGACAGCGACTCGTGCGGCTCGCCTACCAGCCGCTGACGCGCGCCGTGGCGCGGCGGGCGGATGCGGCGGTCGTGGCCACCGAAGCCAATCTCGATCACGCCGCGGACCTGGGCCGCGCGGGGAAGGAGAAGGCCGTCGTGATTCCCCTCGGCGTGGATGCCAAACGCTTCGTGCCCATCGAAAACCCGTCGCGCCCCGCCATTTTCCCGTCCGTGGCTCGCGGCCCCGTTGGGCTCTTCGTGGGACGGTTGGTGGGGTACAAGGGACTGGACGTCCTGTTCCGCGCCGTGCAGGGGACCAATCTGCGTGTCGTCGTCGTGGGTGGAGGGCCGCTTCGCGAGCATCTCGATGCCGAGATCCGCAGCGTGGGTCTGCGGGACAACATTCTCATGGTCGGAACCGTCAAAGACGACGAGCTCGCCGGGTATTACCAGGCGGCGCAATACTTCGTGCTCCCCAGTACCACACCCGCCGAGATGTTCGGGATCTCGTTGGTCGAAGCGATGGCCTGCGGCCGGCCGGTGATCTCGACCGATCTCACCACCGGGGTGCGTGAGGTGAATGAAGCCAACGTGACTGGGCTGGTAGTCCCGCGCGGCGACGCGGAGAGTCTGCGAGCGGCCATGAAACGACTGGCCGAAGATGAGGCGCTGTGCCGCCGGCTGGGCGAGGCGGCGAGACGGCGAGTGGAGGAGCGGTTCACGCTGGACCGCATGGTGGAACGGCACTTGGAGCTGTGCGAGGGAGTGGCGGGAAGGGGATAGGTTCGAACGGTGGAGCAGGGGAACGGAGGGAAGGGTCCGAGGCAACGCCGGCAGCTGGGGTGACACTTCCAACCTTCTTCTAACCTTCAAACCTCCAACCACTTGCGTCCCTGAGAGCTGTGTCGCGATGGTCGGACGCCTCCGCATGTTGCGTCCTTTGGCCGGCGGCTGCGTCTTTGTGGGCACCTGAACAGCCAATGGAGGCTCCCATGCGTCTGCAGCTGGCCCTGAACGTTCGCGATATCGACGAGGCCGTCACGTACTACTCGAAGCTCTTCGACGTCGAGCCGCACAAGCGCCGCGATGGATACGCGAACTTCGCGATCGAATCGCCGCCGCTCAAGCTGGTGTTGTTCGAGAACCCCAAGGCAAGCGAGCGGCTCAATCACCTCGGGGTGGAGGTCTTCACCACCGACGACGTCGACCACGCGCAGGCACGTCTCCAGCGCGTCGGCATCCTCGACGAGGTGCAGCGCGGTGAGGTCTGTTGCCATGCCACCCAGGACAAGGTCTGGTCGAGCCCGCTGGATGGGCTGCGCTGGGAGTGGTATCGGATCACCGACGATGATCCGGTGGAGGTCCCGCAAAGCGCTGGTACCGTCTGTTGCGCCGGGGACGGAGAGTCGCAATCGTGTTGTTAGAGGCTCGAGAAATGACGGTCATGGAACAGGCGGTCTCGGAGCAGGATCTGTGGCAGGCGTTGTCAACGCGGCTCCGCGCGTACGTGGGCGCCCGTGTGGCGCCCGCGTTCGTGGACGATCTCGTGGGCGAGATTCTGCTGCGCCTCGTCGAGCATCGGGCCGAGCTGGAGGGGGCAGAGCGTCCCTCCGCCTGGATGTTGCGGGTCGCGTCCAACGCCGTGACCGATCATTACCGGCGGCGGGCCGCCGAGCAACGGGCGCTGGACCGAGTCCGCGCCACCGCGGCACCGGCGACGCCGAACGACGGGTCGGTAGGTGACTCGGCGGCCACGCAGCTCGCCCGCTGTCTCATTCCTTTCATTCACGCTCTGCCAGTGCCCTATCGAGAGGCCCTGTTGCTCACCGAAATCGAAGGAGTAACCCAGAAAGAGGCCGCGTCACGTCTGGGGATTTCGGTCTCCGGCATGAAATCCCGGGTGCAACGCGGGCGCGAGAAGCTCAAGCGGTCCCTGCTCGAGTGTTGCGAGATCCACGTGGATGCACGGGGCGGCGTCACGGACTATGAGCGCCGTCCGGAGCGGCCAGCCGGGGAGTGCGGACCGCAGGGATGCGCGGAGACCGGAGCTTGACCGGTTGATTGGGACCGATCCACCCGACACCCGACACCCCTCAAAACAGCCCCAACGCGACGTCGCCTTGCTGCAGCCGAATCCCCGGCAGCGGCAGATGCAGCTGATCGACCAACGTGGCAAACGTCTTCCATGCGCTGCCTCTGATGGGCAGCCCTCGAAGATTCAGGTCGAGCGTCAGATACCACTGATGCTCGCCGGGCCCGAGCGCCCATCGGCTGACGCTGTGCCCGAGCGCCATCCCGAGCCAGTCCGGCCACGGTCCCACGCCGCCAGGGATCAGGCCCGGGTTGAGTGCCAAGAAATAGCGCTGTCCCGCGTAATCGTTCTCGAGCGTGGGGAAGGGGGCGGGATGCCTGAGCTCCTCGGATGGCCAGTAGCTCAGCTTCAGTTGAAACACTCGCGTTGACGGGACCTGCCGGTGTAAGGCGGGGAGCAGGGCGCCCCCGGTGGCAAACAACATGTCACTGGCGGAGAACCCCTGGTCTTGGTGCAGGCCGTCGCCAATCTCTTTGGGCAATTGGAATGCGAGTGCCGAGGCTGCCCCCAACCAACTGGCGGTGGTGGGCGAGACGCACGCCCACTCCCAGGCGAGGGCGCCGAGCTGCGACGTGTGATAGGAGACGGTAGCGTGGAGCAGGCGGTCTTGGCCACGGCTGGGGCTCTCGCCCCACGCCACATGAAAGCCGGTGCGGGGAGTGATCCACCACACGTCGTGTCGCAGTGCGATCGCCGTCGTGGTAATTGTGGCGTAGCCGCCTGCGAGGAGGGCGATGCGGGCCGGGTGGGTCTTCTCACATCCCTGGGCCTCGAGGTACGCCGGCGCGGGCCCCACGCTGGTGACCAGGGCGATGCTCGAGAGGAGGATCGGTTTGAAGTTGCTCGAACGATGGGGCATGCAATACCGGATCGCGCGGTGCGCCGCGAGGACGGGGTTTCCTCCCAGTGTCGGCAGGTTGCCGACGTTCTGAAATCTCCACCGTCAAGCTCCTCGCATGTTTCACGCCCAAGTAGGTGCTGGAACCCGATACTCTTGCTCACCCCCGCGTGACGAAGGACCGATCGAGGCGATTGATAGACGGAACCCCGTGGAGCTGCATGGCGATGCGTAGCTCGGCGCGGAGAATGTCCAGCACGCGCTCGACCCCGGCCTGTCCGAACGCGGCGAGTCCCCAGACGTAGGGCCGCCCGATACAGACGGCGCTCGCACCGAGGGCCAGCGCCGTGAGAATATCCGTGCCGCGCCGGAAGCCCCCGTCCACCAGTACGGGAATCCGCCCGCGGACCGCGTCCACGATCTCCGGAAGACTCTCGATGGTGCTCCGTCCGCCCGCCTCCGCCCGCCCACCGTGGTTCGATACGATGATCCCATCCGCGCCCACCTGCACGCATCGCCGGGCATCGTCGTCGCGCATGATGCCCTTGATGATGACTTTCATGTGTGTGGTGTCCTTGAGACGTCGCACGAAGTCCCATGTCATCCAGGGTGTGTCGAACTGCACCCGCTCCATATCGAGCCCGTCGAACATCGGTTTGCGACGGAGCCACCCCGTGGGAAAGTTCATCGGGTCATCATCGCTCGGTGCTGCCTCGTGGCATGCCGTGCAGTCCCGGGTATCGTCCCGGATGGACCGCTCCAGCGTCTCGCGGTTGCTCCCGACGGGGAGATCCACCGTGAGCACGAGCGTGTGGCAGCCCGCTCCCTCGGCGCGGCGGATGAGTTGCCGCGTGACGTCCCAACTCGACGTGGGATAGAGCTGGTACCACACCGGCCGGGTGCGCGCGGCGTTCACGTCTTCCACCGACGTGGTGGTCACGGTGGAGAGGATCTGGTGGTGGCCCGTCGCGCTCGCCGCCCGCGCAGCGGCGAGCTCACCCTCCGCGTGGAAGGCTTTCTGGCTTCCCACGGGCGCGAGCACGATCGGTGTATCCCACGGTTCCCCCATGAGCTCGACGCCCATGTCGATCGTGGAGACGTCCACCAGTCGCCGCGGACGTAGCTGAAGTCGCCGGAAGCCCTCCCGGTTCGCCCGCAGCGTCTCGTCGCCGTCCACCCCCGTGGCCAGATAGCCGTAGTGGGCTGGCGGCAGCACCTCCTGCGCCGTTCTCTGAAAGTCGAAGACGTTGATGGCTTGGTCCGGGGAGGCGAGCCGCCGGACAATCGTGCGCTCGAGCGACGTCCGGGTCTCACGGCCGCCGCACGCGGAGCTGCCGAGGAGTGAGAGCAGCGGGCTTCCGGCGACGAAACGGAGAAACGCCCGGCGAGATGGCTTCGTGTCGTCGTGCACGGCTGGTGCTCCGGGAGGTGGACCACGAAGCATGGTCCACATGTGAGGGGCACGCCAGGTGGCGATCCCTCCGCTGAGGACCTGAGTCACAAGCCGCCGAGGCCGCGGAGGCTGAAACCGTGGCACGGCGCTCCCGTACGGCTGTGTGCAACTCCAGGGAGGAAACGTGCCGGACCGCCTCGCACCCGTAGCCGAGTCCCAACGCATCGCCTCGCTGGATGTTCTGCGCGGGTTTGCCGTGTTGGGTATCCTGGCGATGAACATCGGCGGCTTCTCGATGCCTGCGGCCGCCTACTTCGACCCCACGGCCTACGGTGATCTGTCGGGAGTGAACGGGTGGGTGTGGCGGATCACGCACGTCCTGGCCGACCTCAAGTTCATGGCGATCTTCTCCATGCTGTTCGGTGCCGGGATCGTGCTCATGACCGAGCGTTCCGAATCCCGCGGACAGTCGCCCACCGGCCTCCACTATCGACGCATGGCCTGGCTGATCGTCTTCGGGTTACTTCACGCACACCTGCTTTGGTACGCCGACATCCTCTACTGGTACGGCATGTGTGGGCTGGTGGTGTATCTGTTTCGCAAAGTCCGGCCGCAGTGGCTGATTGTCTGGGGATTAGTGTCGATCGCGGTGGCGTCCGCGATGATGCTCGGCGCCGGTTTCAGCATGCCCTTCTGGCCACAGGCCGCGATGGAACAGGTGGCCATGGATCTGAAGCCGCCTCCGGAGGTGATCGCCGCCGAGGTCGCCACTTACCAAGGTGGGTGGTTGGAACAGATGGATCACCGGGTCCCCAAGTCGCTCGAGATGGAGATCAACACCTTCCTGGTGTGGGCTGCGTGGCGGGTCTCCGGCCTCATGCTCCTCGGGATGGCCTTGTACAAGCTCGGGGTCTTCAGCGCCAAGCGCTCGCCCAAGCTCTATGCCGCACTGATCGCCGTGGCCGGCGTGGTGGGCATCCCCGTGATCGTGTACGGCATGCAGCGGAACTTCGCGGTGGACTGGGACGTGACGTACTACTTCTTCTTTGGGCTGCAATTCAATTACTGGGCCAGTCTCCTCGTGAGTCTGGGTTGGGTGAGTGTCGTCATGCTCGTGTGCCAGCGCCAGATCCTGGGGCCGGTGACCCGGTCGCTCGCGGCCGTTGGTCGGATGGCCTTCACCAACTACATCCTGCAAACGGTCATCTGTACCACGCTGTTCTACGGTCATGGTTTTGGCCTGTTCGGACAAATCGAGCGAACCGGCCAAGCGGCGATCGTCCTCGCGGTGTGGGCCTTTCAACTGATCATGTCGCCCATCTGGCTGCGGTACTTCCTGTTTGGACCGCTCGAGTGGCTCTGGCGGTCGCTGGTGTATCTCGAGCGGCAACCCTTTAGGCGCGGTGTGGGCACGCCGGCGGTGGGAGTAGCGCAGTAGTGCGGCTTTCCGGTCGTGAGACTCTTCCTGAGGGCGGGACCGTGTGTGCTGAGTCGATATCGATATCCGGACCCCTGGCCAACGCGGGACCAGCGTGGTGAAGACTGCCCTTGATCCACTCCTTTGACTGGCCTCTCTGGATTCCCTCAAGCCGCAGGCAGAGGCAGAGGACTCCCTAACGACGGGTTCGTCGAGCTCGCCGAGCTGGTGTGAGAGTCCGTCTCTGTCGTGAGGGTGCTGCCACCCGGGACCGTCATCGTGTTCAGCTCGTTACGACGCGGCAGCATTAGGTCGTCGTGCTCAGTTGGCTCGAGGAGCTGCGGCCGAAGACGGGGAAGCAAAGCCTCGCAGACCGACGCTGGCGGAGGGCTCGCAAAAGGGTACATTCTCTCGCGCTAGCTTGAGCTAGGGTTCACCTGATCACGTTCGTTGGTTGGCAGCGCTTCATCCCCGCCGATCGCCGGGACGACCACGCATCGTCCGGTGTGGCGCCGCGCAGGCTCGCGGCGCTATGCACCCCGCCATTCTCACCCAACATCGGAGGCCCAATGCGCGTATCCACCCTTGGTGCCCTCGCGATCGCCGTCACCTTCCTCGCCGCCCCGGCGCAGGGACAGGACGGTGAGATCACGATGGGCTACTTCGCGACGGTCCGAAGTCAGGACATTCCCGCGTTCGAGACCGCGGCCAAACGGCACGTCGAGTGGCATCGGCGACAAGGTGACACATGGACCTGGAACGCGTGGATGAGCGTGACTGGGACCCAGGGACAGTACGCCTACATCTCCGGGAATCACTCCTGGGCCGACTTCGACACCCCCGGCGTGTCCCAGGCGAACGACGCCGCCGATTGGGCCAACGGGCCAGGCAAGTTCACGGTGAGCGAAGAAGCGATGATGTGGATGACCCTCCCGTGGGGAAGCCGTCCGTGGGGCGAGAGTATCCCCGCCATGGTTCAGGTGTACGAGTATGCCGTGGTGCAGGGCAAGGCGGGGGATCTCGAGTACGTGATTCGCAAGTTCACCGAGGCTGCCGAGTCCACCAATTGGGCGGGTCGCTACGTGTGGGAGCAAGTGCTCAGCTCGGAGCAATCACCCGTCTACTTTGTCGTGATCCCGCACGAGAGTTGGGCGTCCTTCCAGCCGTTGGAGACGAGCCCGCAGGGTGTCCTCGTGGAAGCGTACGGCCAGGCCGAAGGACAGCGGCTGATCGACATGTTCAATGCATCCGTGGATGCGATCGGTTCGCGGATCTGGCAGTATCGGGCTGATTTGTCGTACACACCGTAGCGTGCCACGCGGCGCTCCGGGCGTGA